>JBGVJZ010000020.1:0-17183 GCA_045129695.1 Lachnospiraceae bacterium
TCGTAAGAGACAGGTGTATACAGCAAATACTGAAGACGATAATAACTAACATATAACATTGGAGGGAGAGCATATGAAAAGTAATCAGATATCAATAGTAAAGAATGATAGCTATCATATGGGTGCCTGTAAAACAGACAAAGGATATGCTTTTTCATATGCATCTGTCAGGGATAATATTAAACTACTTCTCTTTAAAGAGGATAAGGAAGAGGCAGATATAACAATTCCATTGGATTCTTCTTATAAAACAGGTGATGTCTTTTCTGTAATTGTTAAGGGCGTTAATCTTGATTCTTATATGTATATTTATGAGGAGGGCGGACTTTTTGTGTCAGACCCGTATGCTTCATGCCTTAAATATTCAGAATATAAAGTGCGGGAAGAGGTTCCGTATGGGGTTCTTATCAGCAGTAAGTATAACTGGAAGGACGACAAGGCACCGGGATATTCTGCAGATGAGCTTATTATATATAAGCTTCATACAAAGGGCTGGACTGCTGACCGATTATCTAAGGCACGTAATAAGGGAACTTTTAAGGGCATTGCGGAGAAAATACCATATCTTGTGGAGCTTGGGATTAACGTTGTGGAACTGATGCCGGCATATGAATTTATTCCGGATGGCTTCAGAGATAATTACTGGGGATATGAAAGAGGCTTTTATTTCAGTCCTAAATTGGATTATTGTGCATGTAAGGGCAAAAAACAGGATTACACAACCGAGTTTAAGGAAATGGTACAGAAGCTTCATTCCTGTGGAATCGAAGTAATACTTGAGATGTTTTTTCCGTCGGATATATCACCGGTATTTATTGATAATTGTATTCGTTTCTGGAAAAAGGAGTACCATATAGATGGTGTTCATCTGTTGTGTGATAACAGGGCAAGACTTTTTCTGGCTGAGGACGACTATATTAAGGATGTTAAGCTCTTCTTCATTAATTGGGATGAGGATTGTAATAACAATAATCTTTATGAATATAATGAGGGATTTTTGGAGGTTTCAAGACGGTTATTAAAGGGTGATGAGAATCAGCTTATGCCGTTTTTGTATGCACTTCGTAAGCATCCGGCCCATGCCGCAAATGTTAATTTTATAGCATATAATAACGGTTTTACACTGGCAGATGTGGTAAGCTATGACCACAAGCATAACGAGAATAATAAAGAGGGCAATAAAGATGGTGTTGAGTTCAACATAAGCTGGAACTGTGGCATTGAAGGGCCGACCAATAATCGTAAAATTAAAGAATTGAGAATGCGTCTTATGAAAAATGCCATGTGCATGGTATTGTTATCTCAGGGTGTTCCTCTTATATATGCAGGAGATGAGTTTGGCAACAGTCAGAATGGTAATAATAATGCTTATTGTCAGGACAATGAAATTGGTTGGACTGACTGGAGTGCTTTAAGACGTAACAGGAATTATTTTGAATTTGTCAAAGAATTAATTGCCTTTAGAAAAGCACACAAGGTTCTGCATATGAAGAAAGAACCTTTGTTAATGGATTACAAATATTATGGACTGCCTGACATGTCATTTCACGGAAGCCGTGCATGGTATCCGGAGCTGGACCATTATAACAGACATATTGGTGTTATGTTATGCGGAAGATATGCGGGTGAAGAAAGTAATGTATATATTGCATTTAATCTTCACTGGGAAGAGCATGAACTGGCATTGCCGACTATTCCTTCAAGACAGTGGAGAATTATATTTAGTACATCCCGGTCACCGGCGGATGATTTGTGCGAGGAACATTTTTTGACAGTGGAACCGCGTTCCATTATTGTTCTTGTTGATGAAAAAAAGTAGTTGAAATATATAGCATATTAGTATAAAATGGTGAGAGATAAATTCTAAGGAGGTATACTACACATGGTTGTAGCAGGTGATTTTAAGAACGGTATCACAATCGAGATGGATAACAATATTTGGCAGATTATTGAATTCCAGCATGTTAAACCGGGCAAGGGAGCTGCCTTTGTCAGAACTAAATTAAAAAATGTCAAGAGTGGTGGTGTAATCGAGAAGTCTTTCAGACCGACCGAGAAATTCCAGCTTGCTCACATTGATAAATCAGAATATCAGTATCTTTACTCAGATGGAGAGTTTTTCTTCTTTATGAACACAGAGAACTTCGAGCAGATTCAGCTTGATGAAGCAAGTGTTGGTGATTCATTGAAATTTGTTAAAGAGAATGATATGTGTAAGCTTTGCTCATATCAGGGACAGGTGTTCGCTATCGAGCCACCTATGTTTGCTGAGCTTGAGATTACGGAGACAGAGCCTGGTGTTAAGGGCGATACAGCAACAGGTGCTACTAAGCCTGCAACTGTTGAGACAGGTGCAACAGTATATGTTCCACTTTTCGTTAACCTTGGCGACAAGATTAAGATTGATACCAGAACAGGTGAATATCTTTCAAGAGTTTAAAAGTGTTTTATATTTTGGGCTGCTTTGTGCAGCCCGAATTTTTCTATAAATCTTTATTATCAGGTTGTTTCGTGCTTTTTTGCACATTTCCAATTTTGACAGTATAATCCTTTGCCTGCCCGGGTTGAAATATAAGAAAGGATTATTTATGAAATATGAAAATTTTTTAACAGAAGTAAAAGAGTGTGTGGCAAAATTATGCCCTGACAATATTGTTCGTATTGAAAAAATTTTAAAAAACAATTCTTATGAACTGGATGGGCTTATTATCATGAGGGAAGGAGCTGAGGCAGCACCGGCAATATACCTGAATGGCTATTTTAATGATTATATTAGTGGATGTTCGATTGAAAATATTGCCGAAAAGATAGTGGAGTTTGACAGCAAGAGCAGGATGGATATTTCAATTGATGTTAATGAATATGGCAATTTTAAAATAATGAGAAAAAGAATAGTGTATAAGCTCATTAATTTTGAAAAAAACAGTACTTTATTAAATAAAGTTCCTCATAGAAAATATCTTGATTTTGCAATTGTATATTTATGTGTTGTTAAAGAGACTAACAATTCCTGTGCAACATGGGTAATTACAAATGATTTTTTGAAAATCTGGAATGTTGATGAGGATGAGCTGTTCGAAACGGCTTCGGAAAACACCTGTTGTGAAATGCCGGTAGTAGTAAAAAGTATGCCGGAAATAATTAAAGAATTGATGCAGGATACTTATAAAAAGGAAATTCAGGATTATTATGATGATAATATTGATGAAAGCTCCAGAATGTATGTTGTAACCAATATACAGAAGCTTTTCGGAGCCTGTACAATATTGTATCCTGATGTTTTAAATGATTTTGCGGTACAGCATGGGAATTTTTATATACTGCCAAGCAGTATTCATGAGGTTATTTTTGTTCCTGATGATGGGAAAATCTGCCCTGACGAATTGAGAAATATGGTACAGGAGGTAAATCGTACTCAGGTACAGGTGTATGAATTTCTCTCAGACGAAGTTTATTATTATAATGCTCAGGCAAAAGAGTTACGTATATTAAATAAATAAACCGATATACATAATAATATTAAAAAATTTAAGTAAAATGAAAAAAAACTTGCATATAGGGTGTTTCTCTAATATAATGAAAAAGAATTAGATAGAAACGCTTTAAGGAGGACATTGCTATGTCATATGTTGATGAAGTCTTGGCTAATGTTATTGCCAAGAATCCGGCTCAGCCTGAATTCCATCAGGCAGTTAAAGAAGTACTTGAATCACTTCGTGTTGTAATCGAAGCTAATGAAGAAGAGTACAGAAAAGAAGCTCTTTTGGAGAGACTTACTACACCTGAAAGAATCATTATGTTCCGTGTGCCATGGGTAGATGATAAGGGACAGGTTCAGGTTAACAATGGTTTCCGTGTACAGTTTAACAGTGCAATCGGACCTTACAAGGGAGGATTACGTTTCCATCCTTCAGTAAATCTTGGTATTATTAAATTCCTTGGATTTGAACAGATTTTCAAGAACTCATTAACCGGACTTCCAATCGGCGGAGGTAAGGGTGGTTCTGATTTTGATCCTAAGGGTAAATCAGATAGAGAAGTTATGGCTTTCTGCCAGAGCTTTATGACTGAACTTTGCAAGCATATCGGTGCTGATACAGACGTTCCTGCCGGAGATATCGGTGTAGGCGGACGTGAGATCGGTTATATGTACGGACAGTACAAGAGAATCCGTAATCTTTATGAAGGTGTACTTACCGGTAAGGGTCTTACATACGGTGGTTCACTTGCAAGAACACAGGCTACCGGATATGGTCTTTTGTATTTAACAGATGAGATGTTAAAGTGCAATGGCAAGAGTCTTGCAGGTAAGACTGTAGCTGTTTCAGGTGCAGGTAATGTAGCTATTTATGCTATCGAGAAAGCGATTCAGTTAGGAGCTAAGCCTGTTACATGCTCAGATTCAACAGGCTGGATTTATGATTCAGAAGGAATTGACGTAGCTTTATTAAAAGAAGTTAAGGAAGTTAAGAGAGCAAGATTGACTGAATATGCAGCTTCAAGACCATCTGCTCAGTATCATGAAGGAAAGGGTGTATGGACAGTTAAATGTGATGTTGCTCTTCCATGTGCTACACAGAATGAACTTAATCTTGATGACGCTAAGGCACTTGTTGCTAACGGATGTTTTGCAGTAGCAGAGGGTGCTAACATGCCTACAACACTTGAAGCAACAGAGTACTTCCAGAATAGTGGAATTCTGTTCTGCCCTGGTAAGGCATCTAATGCAGGCGGTGTTGCAACATCCGCTCTTGAGATGAGTCAGAACTCAGAGAGACTTAGCTGGACATTTGAAGAGGTTGATGCTAAGCTTCAGACAATCATGGTTAACATCTTCCATAATCTTGATGATGCTTCTAAGAAGTACGGAATGGAAGGCAACTATGTAGCAGGTGCTAATATTGCCGGTTTCCTTAAGGTAGCTGAGGCTATGAAGGCACAGGGTATTGTGTAATTTAAAGTGTTCTAATATAAGATAAAGTTTAAAGTCCCTGTAAAATAACAGTCATAACATAAGGCGTTTGTTCGCAAAAGCGAGCAGACGCCTTTCTTCATACCTAAAGTTATAAAAAACTTAATTTTTTGGAGTACCGTACTAAGCCCCTTGTAAAAACGGGCTTGTTCGTATGTTCAGTTCACTTTTTTCAACCTGCTCTGGTTTGCCGATTTAGTTTGTTATGATATTTATTTAAAAATTCACTTTACGGATATAGAATATATTATTTTGAAAAGAAGCTGTAAAATTCTACGTTGAATTTTACAGCTTCTTTTCGTATAATATATATGTAACCTGAAGAAACTATATCAAAGAAAGGAAGTTGATTTTATGCCTAATATATTACCTGTATCAGATTTAAGAAATTATAATGAAGTATTGAAAAAATGTTCAATAGGAGAGCCTGTTTTTTTAACCAAGAACGGAAGAGGTAAGTTTGTGGTTATGGATATTGAAGATTATGAGCGTGAAAAGGCAGAGAAGAAGCTGCTCATGAAGTTGCAGGAAGCAGAAGAGGCGGTTAAGGACGAAAGTGCTTGGATGAGTCTGGATGAGTTGAAATCATCTGTTGGGGTATAGCCTATGATGAAATTACGGATTAATCCTTTAGTTGCAGAGGACTTAAAAAATATTAAAGAGTATATTGCTGAAGACAATGAGGAAATGGCAGTAAAAACCATTCAAGAGATATACACTCGAATCGAGAATATACAACAATTTCCATATATGGGAGCTGACCTTTCTAAAAGAGTCAGCTTCCGGACGGATTATAAGTATGCGATTTCCGGAAATTATGTAGTGTTGTATAGAATTGGGGATGAGTATGTGGAGATTTACCGGGTGGTGAATCGGTATCAGGATATTACGCAGATATTTTGCAAATGGAAATAAGTTTTTTGTTTATGATAAAGAGAAAACTCAAAAGAGACCGGGAAATGTATCGGATTATGCATGTGAGAGGTTTTTTTATGATGTTGATTTTGAAGCATTAAAACAGGATAAGCTTGCTGAAGAACCGGATTTTAAATTTGATCCAGAAATTGAAGAGGCAATAAAAGCAATAGATATACAACATATGTTATGGCTAATCCAAATAAGATGGACGAATTGTTAGTTTTGTCAGAAGATGATATGAATTACATTTCCTTGTACCTTGCGACCCAGGCAATACGCTCCAAAGAGTTTAGGGAAAACATTAAAGAAATGTATGAGAAATTACCATTATTTTTAATGAAGAAATGGGGGAAAGCGGAAGAAAGGAAACTTACGGATTCTATAAAATTAGAGATTAAGAATGAGAATTATTTGAAACTGCTACATGCTCAATATTTAATGGATGAAAATACAATGTCAGATTTTGCATTGCGTTTTAGAAATAAGATATGGACATTTGGGTATGAGTGTAATAAACAGTAGAGGGATAGAAATTGCATGTCCACATTGATGATAGTATTCATAATTCACAGTACTTTCTAAAATAGGTATTCATTGAAATTGTCCGACAATAACTCTATACACGTGATATACAAACGACCTCAAAACCCCAGCAATTATGCACCTACCTTAGAAGCGGCTATGAAGGCACAGGGTATTGTATAATTTAAATTGTTCTAATATAAGATAAAGTTTAAAGTCCCGTAAATGATGAATTTCCGGGACTTTTCTATTTTGAGTGATTACAGGTTTATGATTTTTCAATATTCGGAAGCTGATAACCCTTTCGTTTTCTTAAAAATACGTCTAAATGCATCTAAAATATAGTGGATTGTCATATCCGACAATACTGGTAATTTCAGTAATATTGTACAAAGGTTTTTTAATAAAACCTCGGCTTTGTAAATTCGTTTGGATTATATATATTGCATTGGTGTGAAACCGGTATATAGACCATTATAGTTATGTCAGTCAACTGATACGCGAATAGTATAAAAGTGGTGTAATCTCTAAATTTCATATCAAAAAATCCTTATTTTTCAAGGAAACTTTCCCCAAATTAACATTTCTTAAACATTTTTCTAAACTTTTAAAAACAATAACATAGTAGAATATATCAAAATCATTTAGAAGGAGATATAAGATATGAAAATTGAAAATCCAAGAGTAACCCTTGCGGATGAAGCAAGAAATGGTGTGGAGGAGGAAGTACGAAGCGGATTCCTTGACTGGTTAATGGAATTTAATGTGGAGGGTGATGATTGTTAGCTTTATGCATTAGGGGGATCAATTCTTTCTCTTGCACTCGAGAAAATGGATTTGGTAAATATTTGTTATGCAAAGGGCAAAGGCTGTGTAAAACAGTTAAAGAATTCAATTTACAAGATTGCAAAGTATCCGGGAACGGTTATGAATAAGTTTTACAGAAACCCACAAGGATTTTGCAATTTATGATTTAGAAAAAGAAAAATATTATCCGGAAGGCGAAATGACTATTGAACATGAAGACTGGGCATTTATGCGTGAACTTGATGGTTTCATTCCTTCTTACTATAACATCCGGATTAGGGTTGAAGATGGAGTCTATGAAGCAAGAGCTCATGTAGCAAATGCCCGCGTCTGGGGTGTGACCTTCAAGGTGCCTGATAATCCGGTTGCTACACTTATCTTTGATAATGTTGAAGGCAGGTTTATCTACAATGACGGTACGGTAAGAAACCTGACAGGTGGTCGTGGTACAATGTCTGTTCGCCAGTGGCATCAGTATCCGAATATGCTTCCACGTGAGCTTTACTGTGATGATGAGCTTACAGGTGAAAAATTTGATACATTATAATTTAAGAATATAAAGATAGTATATATTTTAAAATTAATAAATTAAAAATACCAAAAGAATCTAAAAATGGGTAAAAATAAAGTGCATGGCATTTAACCGGAAGCCTGCAGAATCGAAGAATATTTCTAATGCTGTCTATTTTTGCATAAATTCAAACAAAGTGAAGAAACTAAAAGAATATCTTGAAAAAGCTTCAGCGAGGTAAATAAATAGTGCAGCAATTAAAAGAAAAATTGGAATCAGGAAAAGATTACTATGAAATCCGGCTGGAAAGCATAGGTGGTCTGGGGGCTAATCTGTGTGGGAAGATGTTAGGTGAGTTAGGAGTAAAATATCTTGACATTAACAGCACCAGCTTTTCCAGTTATGGCTCGGAGAAAACCGGTACGCCGGTAAAAGGATTTATCAGATATTGTAAAAAAGATAAAGAAATCAGAGTACATTATCCGGTAGTGGAGCCGGATTTATTAGTAGTGTTTCATCAGGCACTTCTGAAAGATGAATCTGTATGGAAGGGCTGCAAAAAAGACACAGCAGTTATTATTGCATTAGAAGCAGGACAGGAAATACCTGATATGTTATACGGGGATTGTTACGGACTGGAAGCACAGAAAATTGCCATGGAAACCCATTCCAGAATTAATGTGGTAATGCTTGGTGCAGCTTTAAAGCTTATGGGTATTAATAATACGGCAGCAGGTGAGCAGATTTGTAAAGACACATTGGGCAAAAAATATCCTGATGCTCTAAGGGGTAATTTGGAAGGAATGAGAAGGGGATATGAAGAACTAAGAAAATTAGAAAAAACAGATAACCACAGACCAAACGGTACAGATAAGACTTCTGCAAAACATTCCGAATGGGGCTATGCAAATGCACCAATCGGCGGAATTAATCCAAGATTAGGCAGTACAGTGGTGTCAGATTTATCACCGTCAAGACAGGGGTATATTCCTATTTTTATCAAGGAGAGATGTATTAACTGCGGATTGTGTCATTCTACATGTCCTGATATGGTGTTTCAGTTTCAAAAGGGTGAATACAACGGCAGGGAAATGATGGTCAATCAGGGTCTTGATTATTATCATTGTAAAGGCTGTTTACGCTGTGTGGATGTCTGTCCGGTAAATGCATTGGTCAGAGGTGTTGAGTCAGAGCATCCTGACAAAAAATGTTTTATGCCTAATCAGGAGCTTTTGAGAATGCCTGAATATTATGAAGAGGCAGGTGCTGACGGATATATTACATCCGAATCATTTTTAACTGAAAAAAGAATGGAAGGAGGAGAAGTATAGTGAAAGAACAGGTCATAGAATATGCTTCAGGAAATGAAATTGCGTCCATTGCCATTAAGCAGGTTGGATATGATTTGATGGGGTATTATCCAATTACTCCTTCCACTCAGATTGCAGAGAATCTTGATATTATGAGAGCTAATGGTGAAACGGATTTAGTTATGGTGGCTGCCGAGGGTGAGCATAGTGCGGCAGGAATCTGCTATGGTGCTTCGGTAGCGGGAGGGAGAGTTGTTAATGCTACAAGTGCTAATGGACTTCTGTATGCGATTGAGCAGCTTCCGGTACAGTCAGGAACACGTTATCCAATGGTTATGAATGTTGTGTGTCGTACAGTTTCAGGTCCGCTGTCAATTAAAGGCGACCATAGTGATATTATGTATATTCTGAATGCCGGCTGGCCTATTCTGTTTGCGAGTACAGTGCAGCAGGTATATGATTTTAATATTATTGCATTGAAGCTTGCAGAAACAGTCAGACTTCCGGTTGTGGTGGCTTATGACGGATTTTTTACCAGCCATCAGAAAGGGCGTTGTTATCGTTTTGCTGATGATGAGGCTGTCAGAGAGTATATAGGTTCAAAACATGAGGAATATCCTTTTCTGGATTTGGAGCATCCGATTACTGTTGGTTCTTATATGAATGAACCGGATTTGATTAATAACAGATATCAGCTTCATCTTGCTATGGAAGAAGCTGACCGGCTTTTACCACAAATTTTTGCTGAATACGAGAAGCTTTCCGGCAGAAGCTATGGCAAGGTAGAGGGCTTTTGCTGTGAAGATGCAGAAAGACTTATTGTACTTTTGGGCTCTTCCTATGATACTTCAATTGAAGCAATTGAGGAATTTCGTAAGGAGGGGCAAAAGGTTGCTGCGGCTACTCTTAATGTACTTCGGCCTTTTCCGGCAAAAGAGCTTTTTGACTTAATTGGTCACAGCGATAATATATTGGTTGCTGACAGGCAGGACAGCTATGGTGCAGGTGGCGGTAATCTGTCCTTGGAAGTGCGTGCAGCCATGCAGAGATTTGGCAGTGGTGCCAATATTAAAAGTCTGGTCTATGGTCTTGGTGGCAAGGATTTCTTCAAAGAGGATGTTAAGACAATGCTTCAATGGGCTGGAGATTCTTCTAAACCGGATTTTGACTATTATGGAGTAACAGCCGGAGAAAACAACGATTCAGAGAAGAACCCTTTATTCCGACCTGTCACAAAGGGAATACCAACCGGTGGTAATTTAAATACAGCTACTGCAATGCCTGCACGTATAGCACCGGGACATGGTGCTTGTCCGGGCTGCGGAATCCCGGTTAACTTAAATCTGCTTCTTAGAGGAATTGAGGATCCGGTTGTATTTCTGTTTCAAACCGGTTGTGCAATGATTGTTACTACAGCATATCCAAGAACCAGCTTCAGAGTTCCTTATCTTCATAATTTATTTCAGAATGGTGCTGCTACATTAAGTGGTGTGGCAGAAATCTGCTACCGCAAGCAGCAGAAGGGTGAAATTCCGCCGGGAGACATTGTTTTTGTTATGGTCAGCGGTGACGGTGGTATGGATATTGGTATGGGCTCCGCACTTGGAACAGCACTTCGCGGTCACAGACTTTTAATTTTTGAATATGATAACGGCGGTTACATGAATACGGGTTATCAGCTTTCGTATTCAACACCACTTGGTGCCAGAAGTTCGACTTCCCATGTCGGAAAAGAACAGTATGGCAAAACCTTTTTCAATAAGGATATGCCACAGATTATGGCAGCAACCGGAATGCCTTATGTGGCAACTGTTGCAGAATCCAATCCGGTTGATTTTATGAAAAAGGCGGCAAAGGCCGCACATTATGCCAAAACTACAGGAACCGCATATATAAAAGCAATTTCTGCCTGTCCGCTTAACTGGAATGACAAGCCTGCAACTGAACGTAAAGTAATCGAAGCGGCAGTAAATTCCTGTTATTTCCCACTGTATGAAGTGGAGCAGGGAGTAACCGGACTTTCCTATGACCCGGAAAAAACAGGAAAGAAGATTCCTGTGCTCGACTGGCTTTCCATGATGGGAAGAACTAAGCATTTGCAGAAGGATGAGTATAAGGAAGTGGTGGAACGCTTACAGGAGGAAACAGACAGGAGGTTTATGGAGTTGAAGAAAAAGGCGGAGGAAAGGTAGAATACTTCAGATGCTGACAGTTTTTCTTATTTATTGAAATAATAAAATAAATGTTTTGAAAGTGTAGTGAGTATATGTTAAACTATTTCATTATGAAAAACATACAGAACTAAATGGAGAAAATTTATTATGGCAGATATAATTATTATTGGTGGCGGTGTCGCAGGTCTGTCTGCTGGAATATATGCACAGTTGAACGGTTACAACGCCACAATATATGAGAGACATTTCAAAGCAGGAGGCAACCTTACCGGCTGGGATAGGGGCGGATATCATATTGATAACTGTATTCATTGGCTTACTGGCACTAATCCCGTAACAAAACATTATAAGATGTGGGAGGATTTAGGTGCATTAGGTAATGTTGATGTGTATCAGGCGGAAACCTTGTATACTTTTGAAAAGGATGGATATCAGATATCCTTGAACAAGGATATTGATAAAGTTAAGGAGGATATGCTTGCAATCTCTCCTGAGGACAGAAGAGAAATACTTTCTTTTATAAGAGCAATAAAGGCAGTGCAGCAGTTGAACGGGACAACCGGTGTACAACACAATGAAAAAGGTTCATTAATGAAAAGAATACTTTCTGTTCCGGCATTATTAAAGTATCACCGATTGACCACAGGTGAACTTGCACAGCGTTTTAAGCATCCCCTGCTTAAAGGATTCATTACCTCTTTTATAAGTGATTATTTCAGTTCACTTGCATTAATCTTTGTTTTTGCTACCTTCAGCGGAGGGAACGGAGGTATCCCGGAAGGCTCCTCCTGTGCTATGGTTGACAGAATGACGGATAAATTCATGTCCCTCGGCGGAAAGCTTTATCTTAACAAAGAGGCTGTTAAAATAAATACCTGCGGTAATATTGCAGATTCAGTAACCTTTGCTGACGGGAATACTCAAATGGCAGATTATATCATTATTGCATCTGATCCGGCTGTAGCTTTTGGTAAGCTGATTGATGAGAAATTCATGCCAAAGGCTCTGAAAAAACAATATAAGGACCCTAAAATGTTACGCTTTTCAAGCTATCATTGTGCTTTTGCCTGTGATACGGATGATTTGCCGTTTCATGAGGATTTAGTTTTTGAAGTACCGGAGGAATATCGTGAGAGCCTGCACACAGATTATTTAAAAATTCGTGAGTTTTCACATGAAAAAGATTTTGCACCCGAAGGTAAGAATATTCTTCAGACAATGACATATTGTATTGAGAGTGATGCCTGCGAATTTATTGAACTTCGAAAGGATAAAAAGGCCTATAAGGATAAGAAAAATAGTATTGCTGCTGACATAGAGAAAATTATAACGACTAAATTTTCAGAGCTTAAGGACAAAATTAAGTGTATCGATGTATGGACTCCGGCAACCTACAGGCGGTATACAGAATCTGAAATAGGTTCGTATATGAGTTTTGCTTTTCCGTCAAAAATTTTTCCTCGAAGAATTTGTAACAGAATAGCAGGAATTGATAATGTTATTCTGGCAACTCAATGGCTTCAGTCACCCGGCGGACTGCCTATTGCTGCAAAGTCAGGAAAAAGTGCTATTGAAACTATTTTAAGAAAAGAAAAAAGAAAATAAAATATGTTGACAATTATGAGAAGGTATAGTAACATACAAAACATATCAAAATACTATGTTAAAGGGAGCCTGCTTTTCAAAATAGAAAATATCTCCTCATAATTCGTGATAACATTTTAATGAGATATTTACAGCTGCTCTTATTTTGGGCAGCTTTTTTTAAGCTATAATAGGGAGGATGAGACAATTGAGAAGGATATTATGCTTTGGAGATTCAAATACATACGGATATATTCCAAGCGGCTGCGGCAGATATGAAGAGGACATAAGATGGACCGGAATACTGCAAAAGAAAATGGCTTCGGAAGTAACTATAATTGAAGAAGGTTTATGTGGAAGAACTACTGTTTTTCAGGATGAATTAAGATATGGAAGAAAAGGAATTGAAATGCTTCCGGTTCTGTTGGAAACTCATGCTCCGTTGGATTTGGTTATTGTTATGCTGGGAACCAATGACTGTAAAACAGTATATGGTGCTTCAGCAGAGGTGATTGGTAAAGGTATGGAGCAGATTGTCGGGAAGATAAAGTCACTTTTGCCGGGGACTGATATTTTACTTGTTTCACCGATTTGGCTGGGGGAAGATGTTTGGAAACCGGAGTATGACCCGGAATTTAACCGGGAGTCGGTTCAGGTTTCAAGAAGATTAAAAGCTGTTTATCAAAAAATTGCAGAAAGAAATAATTGTATGTTTTTGGCTGCGTCTGATTTTTCAGAACCATCACCCGTTGATATGGAGCATTTGGATGAAAAGGGGCATGCAGAGCTTGCAAATGCAATTTATAAGGCGGTTGCACATTAATTATTAGGAGGGTTACCAATGACACTGATTCAGTTAAAATATGCAATTACTGTTGCACAGGCAAAATCCATGAACGAGGCTGCAAAGCAGTTGTTTATATCACAGCCGAGTTTGTCTTCCGCAATCAGAGATTTGGAAGACGAAATCGGAATTGAGTTGTTCAGAAGAAGTAATAAAGGTGTCTTTCTTACTCCGGAAGGCGAGGAATTTATCGGTTATGCGAAACAGGTTGTGGAGCAGTACAGACTGATTGAAACGAAGTATATTGATAAAGAGACTATCAAGAAAAAATTCGGAGTTTCAACCCAGCATTATACTTTTGCAGTGAATGCTTTTGTTGAAATGGTAAAGCAGTTTGGTATGAATGAATATGAATTTGCCATTTATGAGACTAAAACCTTTGAGGTAATAGAGAATGTAAGGAATTTCAAGAGTGAGGTAGGAATTTTATATATTAATGAATTTAATCAAAAAGTACTGAATAAACTATTCTCAGAATATGGACTTGAATTTCATCCGATACTGGACTGCCATATTTATGTTTACATGTGGAAAGGTCATCCCCTGGCTGAAAGGGAAGAAATAACATTGGAAGAATTAGAGGATTATCCATGCCTTGCATTTGATCAGGGAAATAATAATTCCTTTTATTTTGCTGAAGAGGTTCTAAGTACATATAATTACAAGCAGTTAATCAGGGCAAATGACAGGGCAACATTGCTTAATCTGATGGTTGGCTTAAATGGATATACATTATGTTCAGGTATTATTTGTGAAGAATTAAACGGCTCAGATTACTGTGCAGTGCGTCTGAGTTCGGATGAAATAATGACCATCGGATATCTTTCACGAAAGGGAGTAACTATAAGCTCTCTGGGGCAGAAATATATTGAGGAATTATCAAAATATAAAGATAAGGCACTTAAATAGAAAACAACATAACAAGACTTGAAAAACTACTTGACAAAGAGAACTGTTGATTCTATAATTAATTCATACAATTCCTAGTAAGTTAATAGGCAAATACATATATTAATCAGGAGGATTATAAAAATGAGTCAGATTAAAGAAAGTGCATCAGAGTTAATTGGAGGAACTCCAATATTGAAGTTAAACCGCTATTCAGAGAAAGCGGGAGTTAAGAACGCTACTATTTTAGCGAAGCTTGAATATCTGAATCCGGCCGGTTCTGTTAAGGACCGTATCGCACTTGCAATGATTGAAGATGCAGAGAGGAAAGGGCTTTTACAGCCTGGTGCTACAATCATTGAGCCTACATCAGGTAATACAGGAATAGGTCTTGCGGCAGTTGCAGCAGCAAAGGGTTATAAGGCGGTTCTTACATTACCGGATACCATGAGCGTTGAGCGTCGCAATCTTTTAAAGGCATATGGTGCTGAATTGGTATTAACAGAAGGCGCAAAGGGTATGAAAGGAGCTATTGCCAAGGCGGAAGAGCTTAAGGAATCTATTCCGGGCTCTATTATTCTTGGACAGTTTGTAAATCCTGCCAATCCTGAGGTTCACAAAGCTACAACAGGTCCTGAAATTTGGGAGCAGACCGATGGAAAGGTTGATATTTTTGTTGCCGGTGTAGGTACAGGTGGAACAATTACCGGTGTCGGAGAATATTTAAAATCACAGAATCCAGATGTAAAGATTGTGGCAGTAGAGCCGGCATCCAGCCCTGTATTATCAAATGGTACTCCGGGACCACACAAAATTCAGGGTATTGGTGCAGGATTTGTTCCTGAAGTATTAAATACAGAGATTTATGATGAAATAATTACAGTAGAGAATGATGATGCTTTTGCAGAGGGTAGGGCATTTGCTGTTAGTGAGGGTATCCTTGTTGGTATTTCTTCAGGCGCAGCATTAAAGGCTGCCACTATCTTAGCTGAGAGACCTGAAAATGCAGGAAAGACTATTGTAGCATTATTACCTGATTCAGGTGACCGATATTTATCTACAGCGTTATTTAATAACTAATTTAGTGTAAAATTTTTGTCCCCATCCCAAGAGCATAAGCATAAGCTGTTTTGCTCTTGGGGAATTTCTTTGCCTTCAGGAAATGAGTAATTAGACTGTGGAAGTATTACGTGATTATAATATTTAAAGCTTAACTTGAAAAACATAATAATCCTATGGTATTATAGGATATATGGAGGTGTGTATGTATGAAAATTTCTACAAGAGGACGTTATGCCATTCGTGTTATGCTGGATTTGGCAGAGCATAATACCGGAGAATATATCCCTTTAGCTGATGTTGCGGGACGACAGGAGATATCAGAAAAGTATTTGGAAGCAATTGTTGCAATGCTGGTTAAGAATGGCTTGCTGGTTGCTCTCAGAGGTAAGGGCGGAGGCTATAAGCTGACCAAAAGGCCCAAGGATTATAGTGTTGCAAGCATATTAAGGGTGACAGAGGGCTCCTTTGCACCGGTTGCCTGTCTTGAGCATAAGCCAAATCAGTGTGAACGCATGAATCAATGCAGGACATTGAAGATGTGGGAAGGCCTTCAGACTCTTATTAATAATTATTTTGAAAATATCACAATTCAGGATTTGTTAGACAGTGATACGGGTACAGATAATTATATTATCTGATGAAAAATACGTGTTATAATTAAGGGAATTGCTTCCTTTTGGGAGGTAAATTCCCTTTTTTTGCGTATTTAAACAAAAATCACTAAAAACATATTGACAAAGTAGGGAAACAGGTTTGAGATAAGGAAAAGTTTTACAAATCAGCTGGAAGGGGTAGCGGGTATGGCAAAGATTGCAGAGCATTTAACCGATTTAATCGGAAATACGCCGCTTCTGGAATTAACTAATTATGAGAAAGAACAGAAGCTGGAAGCAAATATTATTTTAAAGTTAGAGTATTTTAATCCACTGGGCAGTGTCAAGGACAGAGTTGCTAATGCGATGATTGAACAGGGAATACGTGATGGCAGAATTAATGAGAACACAATTATCATTGAACCCACCAGCGGGAATACCGGAATTGGTCTAGCATTTGCAACAGCAAGCAGGGGTCTTCGTTTAATCCTTACAATGCCCGATACGATGAGTCTGGAAAGAAGAAAAATTGTATATGCATTGGGAGCAGAGGTTATTCTGACACCGGGACAGGCAGCTATCAAAAGTAGGTAGGAGTTCTCTTTCCTTTGAATTACCGCTTGGTTTCAAGGAAGCAGAAGCCTATCGAAAGGCTAACGGCAAATACGTGAGGAAAAATCAGTGGAGAGATACCACAGTAACCGTGGAAATCGACCTTGATTGACAACACAAATAACGATAAGCGTATCATTAGAAATAGTGATACGCTTATTTTTTTACCCTTTTTACTTTCCTTATATATATGTGCAATGGATAAAATCGCACCTTCGCCTTTTTATTCCCTTTTTGCTACACTATTAGGCGTTTGCGAAACTCACTCTATGAGTTAGCAATCTTAAGGCAAAAAATAAGTAGAAATTGTACTAAAAACAGATTTCAAGAAAAAAATAAGTATAGTCAGATTTTAGGCGCACTTTAATAAGCCATAGTCTTTATGG
>JBGVJZ010000021.1:0-29806 GCA_045129695.1 Lachnospiraceae bacterium
TCGTATTAGTAGGTGCTACTGCAATCGGACGTGACTTAGGTCCTCGTGTATCTGCAAGAGTTGCTACAGGTCTTACAGCTGACTGTACATTACTTGAAATTGGTGATTTCCCATTAGTAGCACTTCCAAATCAGGAACAGCTTCATAACCAGTTATTAATGACTCGTCCTGCATTCGGTGGTAACACAATTGCTACAATTGCATGTCCATACAACAGACCACAGATGGCTACTGTTCGTCCGGGCGTTATGCAGAAGATTGCTCCGATTGAAGGTGCAAAGGCTAATGTAGTTGAGTTTAACCCTGGTTTTACTCCTGATAACAAGTATGTAGAGATTCTTGATATCGTTAAATCAGTAGTTGATACTGTTGATATTTCAGAAGCTAAGATTCTTGTATCCGGTGGACGTGGAGTTGGTAGTGCTGAGAACTTCAAACTTCTGGATGAACTTGCAGAAGTTCTTGGTGGAACTGTAAGCTGTTCAAGAGCGGTAGTTGATAATGGTTGGAAGTCTAAAGACCTTCAGGTTGGACAGACCGGTAAAACAGTTCGTCCTAGCGTATACTTTGCTATCGGTATTTCCGGAGCAATTCAGCATACAGCAGGTATGGAAGAATCTGATATCATCATTGCTATTAACAAAGATGAGACAGCTCCAATCTTCGATGTCGCTGATTATGGTATCGTTGGTGATTTAAACAAAATCGTTCCAATGCTTACAGCACAGTTAAAAGCAGAACTGAATAAATAATTATAATTATTAAATCCTCGGGGCAGATTTCCTGTAAGTCTGTTTTGAGGATTTATATATTTTGGGGAGGCTTGGGGATGTTTAATGCTGTTTTTTTGATTGACAAGCACAAATAGAAAGTTCTAATTTACATAATAAAATGAAAAAAAACAGAAAATATTCTTGTGATTATTTCGAAAACAGAGTATTATATTAACGTTCATAAAAAATGTACATAGATGAGAAAGAGAGGAATATTATGAGCGGTTTTTTCGGCGTAGCATCTAAGGAAGATTGTGTATTTGATTTATTTTTTGGTATAGATTATCATTCACATCTCGGAACAAGAAGGGGTGGAATGGTTGTGTATGGAGAGAATGGTTTTGACCGTTCCATACATAATATAGAAAATTCGCCTTTCAGAACTAAGTTTGATAAAGATATGCAGAAAATGAAGGGCTATTATGGTATTGGCTGTATTTCTGATTATGAACCACAGCCTCTTATTGTGCGTTCACATCACGGAACATATGCGATTACCACAGTATGTAAGATTAATAATACCGAGGAGCTTTCCAAAATGCTTTTCGATAACGGACATTCACATTTTTTGGAGATGAGTGGAGGGGATGTTAACCCTACCGAACTTATTGCTTCGCTTATTAATCAAAAAGAGAATATTATCGAAGGAATACAGTATGCTTTAGAGCAGGTCGACGGCTCTGTTTCAATACTTCTTTTGAATCATGCAGGAATATATGCTGCGAGGGACAAATTCGGACGTACGCCTGTTGTAGTGGGTCACAAAGAAGAAGGGTATTGCGTCTCATTTGAAGATTTTGCGTATAAGAATTTAGGTTACAGCAATTATAAAGAATTAGGACCGGGAGAGATTGCGGTTATTAATGAAAAAGGCTGTACTACATTGGTTAATCCTGGCAAGGACATGAAGATTTGTACTTTCCTTTGGGTATATTACGGATATCCTTCAAGCTCATATGAAGGAATTAGTGTAGAGAAAATGAGATATAACTGTGGTGCTAAGATGGCTAAGCGTGATAATGTCAAGCCGGATATTGTTGCCGGTGTACCGGATTCCGGTATTGCCCATGCAGTTGGATATGCTAATGAATCGGGAATTCCTTTTTCAAGACCATTTATTAAATACACACCGACCTGGCCACGTTCATTTATGCCAACAATACAGAGTCAGAGAAACCTCATTGCTAAGATGAAACTTTTAGCTGTGGATGATTTAATTAAAGACAAGAGCCTTCTTCTTATTGATGATTCAATTGTAAGAGGAACACAGCTTGGAGAGACAACTGAATTTCTGTATCAGAGTGGAGCAAGAGAGGTACATATCAGACCTGCATGTCCACCATTATTATATGGATGTAAATATCTGAATTTCTCCCGTTCAAATTCTGAAATGGATTTGATTACCCGTCGTGTTATTCAGAAACTAGAGGGAGACAATGTTAGTGATGAAGTACTTCAGAAGTATGCTGATCCTGAGACAGAGGAATATGAGCGTATGGTAGAAGAGATTCGTAAAGAACTTAATTTTACATCATTAAGATTTAATCGTCTTGATGATATGCTTGATGCAGTTGGAATTGACAAGAGTAAGCTTTGTACATATTGTTGGAATGGAAAAGAATAAAAAAATAATTAACCCGGAGCTGTGAATAAAAGTACAGCTCCGGGTTTCTGTTTTTTGTATGTTAAAATACTTATTACTCTGAACGAAGGGCAATAACAGGATCTTTTCTGGCAGCAATCCTTGATGGAATTAATCCTGCAATTAATGTAAGAATAACGCTGATTGCTATAAGGATTAATGCCCCGGCAAGAGGAAGAGCTGATACATTGGAAATTCCTGTAATAGCTTTAATAATTATATTAATTGGAATGTTAAGTAATAATGTTACGCCAATACCTAATGAGCCGGATACAAGTCCGATAATCATTGTCTCGGCATTAAATACACTTGAAACATCATGCTTTGAAGCACCGATACTTCTTAAGATACCTATTTCCTTGGTTCTCTCAAGTACTGATGTATATGTAATAATTGCAATCATAATTGATGAAACAACTAATGAAATTGATACAAATGCAATTAATACGTATGAGATAGTATCAATAATTGTGCTTATTGAAGACATCATAAGGCCAATGTAATCAGTATATGTGATAACAAGGTTTTCATTGCCGTCATCACGGACTTTCTGATTATAGTCTTCAATTATGCTTGTAATTGTATCCTTTGAAGCAAAATCTTTTGCATATAAGCTAATGTATGAAGGCGTTTTTTCATCTGCAAAACCAAGTTTTACAAGGTTGTCTGCATAAGTTGACTCTGAATTGCTCATAAGCTGTGTTTTGAACATTTCAATAATCTGTTGCTCAGTCATCATCTGGAAGTACATCTGTACTGACTGTTGTTCTTCAGCCGGAAGAGTAGCGATGTATGCATATACATCTTCAATTGTGATATTTTCAATTTCAGAAGAATTATCTGCAAATGGTAATCCGGTGAAAATATCAGTATCAGGGTCTGCCTTTTGTGCAATAACTGCTTCAGATTTCTCTGTTTGTGCTAAAACATATTCAGTTAATGCTTTGGTATAACCGATTGAGCCACTTATAGAAGTAGCGACAGCATCTTCATTAGGCTTAACGATACCGGCAATCTTAATTTCTGTTCCATTTTCTATTAAATCTTTGATGTAGGTCTCATTGGATGTCTTATCATTCCATTTGCCTGAATCCTCATCATATGCATAGAAATCACCGGTAATTACTAACTTAAAAGTAAGCGATAATAATTCGTCATAGGTATAGCTTGTTTCTTCTGTGTTGATTGTTTCGCCATTCATGAATTTGTTCATGATATCTTTTAATTCTGAAGAGTCCTTTAAACCAAGAGCATAAAGAGTTACATCTGTGATTTCATAATCTTCATTAGCTACAAGAACAACCTCATTGAAGTTCTCAGGCCAATGACCGGCAATAACATCATACTGTGAATCTAAAAGCTCCTGATTATCAATAATCTGTGTCCACATATTGGAATTGGTATATGGAGAAGTCATCATAGAGGCGGATTCAGCAGATGAGGTCATTCCCATCATATCCTCCATCATAGTGCTTGGATTAACCTTAATAATTCCATTGGAGGTATCTGAAACATAAATATTAATGTCCATATCATATCCATACTGGATATCGGTTACATAATTATTAATTTCGCATTCTTCGCTTTCAAAATATGATTTTAATTCAGCAAGGCTGTTGGTCTTAACGCCCGCGAACATAGTGTTAATCATCTCACCCATTATGGAGTTGGTATAAATTTTACCCGGCTCATGCTCAATATCCTCCTCAGCCTTACCCATCATGGATTCCATAAGGCTTGTTATATCCATTCCTTCGTTCTCAATGGTTATTGGATATGTAGAAATGGTATCCTCCTGTACCTTATTAATATATTTCTGAAAACCATTGGAGAGAGAAAGTATTAATGCAATACCGATAATACCGATGCTTCCTGCAAATGCAGTAAGGAAGGTACGTCCTTTTTTGGTTAAAAGGTTCTTAAAGCTGAGAGAGAGAGCAGTGAAGAAGGACATGGAAACCTTTTCGCCTTTTTTCTTTTTAACAGACTTGACGGAAGCTTTTTCTTTGGCAATGTCTTCCTCCGTAGGCTCATAAGGGGCAGTGTCTCCGATTATCTTACCATCAAGCAGTCTTATAATTCTGCTTGAATATTCCTCAGCAAGCTCGCCATTGTGGGTAACCATAATGATTAATTTCTCATTGGCAATATCCTTAAGTATATTCATAATCTGTACACTTGTCTCTGAATCCAGCGCACCGGTTGGCTCGTCGGCAAGGATTATATCAGGATCATTAACTAAAGCACGGGCAATGGCAACACGCTGCATCTGACCGCCTGACATCTGGTTAGGTTTCTTGTGAATCTGGTCCTTAAGACCAACCTTCTCCAAAGCATCAATTGCACGTCTCTTGCGTTCTGATTTGGTAACACCTGATAAAGTAAGCGCAAGCTCGACGTTTGCTAAAACAGTCTGATGAGGAATAAGATTGTAATTCTGGAATACGAAACCAATCTTGTGGTTGCGGTATGAATCCCAGTCCTTATCTTTAAATTCCTTGGTTGAGCGGCCGCCGATAATTAAATCACCGCTGGTATATCTGTCAAGACCGCCAATGATATTGAGCATTGTGGTCTTACCACAGCCGGACTGACCGAGAATGGATACAAATTCGTTTTCACGAAAAGCAATACTTACACCCTTAAGAGCATGGACAGTAGTATCGCCGGCTACATAGTCTTTCTTAATGTCTTTTAATTGTAACATTATAGTTCTCCTTTGAGATTCCTAATTTTAATTTCAGCTTTTAATTGTACCACAAGATGGAAATAAGTAAATAGTTAAAAAATAAACAATTTATAAAATTAAAATAAAACTTCAAATATTAAAACACTTGTGATATACTATTATGGAATTACGTTTGATGGAAATTTATTGATAATAAATAATTCATAGGAGAACAGACAATGAAAGAGAAGAGAATAATGCTTAAACTCAGTGGTGAAGCACTGGCAGGTGATAAGAAAACAGGCTTTGACGAGGCTACGGTAGTTGAAATTGCAAGACAGGTTAAGGTCATTCATGACAGCGGTGCCGAGGTTGGTGTTGTAATCGGAGGCGGTAATTTCTGGAGAGGAAGGACCAGTGAGAACATGGACAGAACCAAGGCTGACCAGATCGGAATGCTTGCAACAATCATGAACTGTATTTATGTTTCAGAGATTTTTCGTTCGGTGGGGCTTAAGACGGCAATTCTTACTCCTTTTGAGTGTGGTTCAATGACCAAGCTTTTTTCAAAGGACAGAGCGAATAAATATTTTGGCAAGGGTATGGTAGTTTTTTTTGCAGGAGGAACAGGACATCCGTATTTCTCAACCGATACAGGAATTGTTCTTCGTGCAATTGAAATGGATGTTGATGCAATTTATCTTGCAAAAGCAATTGATGGTGTATATGACAGTGATCCTAAGTCCAATCCGGATGCTAAGAAATACGATGAAGTAAGCATCGAAGAGGTTATCAGCAAGAAACTTGCAGTTATTGATATGACAGCATCAGTAATGTGTATGGAGAATAAGATGCCGCTTGTTGTGTTTGGTCTTAACCAGCAGGACAGCATTATTAATACTTATTATGGTAAATTTAACGGTACCAGGGTTACCGTATAATATGGAGGATAACATGGAAGAAATTAAAGTATTTGAAGACAAAATGGTAAAATCATGTGACGCATTAGCGGCAGACTTGGCTACAATCAGAGCAGGAAGAGCTAATCCGCATATTTTGGACAAATTAAGAGTTGATTATTATGGTACACCTACACCTTTTCAGCAGGTTGCCAATGTATCTGTTCCTGAGGCTAGAATGATTCAGATTCAGCCATGGGAAACAAGTCTCCTTAAAGAAATCGAGAAGGCAATTCTTGTTTCTGATTTGGGACTTACACCAACTAATGATGGAAAAGTAATTCGTCTTGTATTCCCTGAGCTTACGGAGGACAGACGTAAGGAATTGGTTAAAGATATCAAGAAAAAAGGCGAGAATGCCAAGGTTGCAATCAGAAACATCAGACGTGATGCAAATGATGCTCTTAAGAAGAACAGCAAAGCTAACGATATGTCTGAGGATGATGTTAAGAAGGCTGAGGATCAGATTCAGAAATTAACTGATAAATATATTGCAGAGGTTGATAAGGCAATTGAAGCTAAATCAAAAGAAATCATGACAGTTTAAGAATAAAAAGAGACAGAGAAACACAGTTATTGTGTTTCTTATCTTTATAATTAAAGGATAATTTGTATGGATATTTATAATGAAAGCCTGGGACTTAATGTACCGTGCCATGTTGGAATTATTCTTGACGGAAACGGAAGATGGGCTAAGAAAAAGCATATGCCACGTAATTTCGGGCATATTCAGGGAAGCAAGGTGCTTGAACAAATATGTGATGATGCAGATTCAATTGGCATAAAATATCTTACGGTATATGTTTTTTCCACCGAGAACTGGAAACGTTCCAGGATGGAAGTGGAGGGTCTCATGAAAATCCTTCGAAATTATTTGAAGGATTGCATAAAAAGAGCCAATAAAAATAATATGAAGGTCAGAATAATTGGCAGGAGGGATGGTCTTGATGAAGATATCATCAAGAGTATTGATGAGCTTGAAAAGGCAACCGTTAATAATACAGGTCTTGTTTTTCAGGTCGCCCTTAACTATGGCGGCAGGGATGAGATGATTCGTTCTATGCGTAAGATGGCTGAGGATGTGGCGGCAGGAAGGGTTATGCCACAGGATATTGATGAGCAGTTGTTTTCCTCATATCTTGATACGGCAGATGTACCTGATCCGGACCTGATAATAAGAACCAGTGGAGAATCACGTATATCCAATTTCCTGTTGTGGCAGTGTGCTTATGCAGAGTTTGATTTTCCGGAAATATTGTGGCCTGATTTCAATAAAGCTGCATTAATTGAAGCCGTTGAACGTTATAATGGCCGGGAGAGACGTTTTGGCGGTGTTAAGGAGGATGACGATGTTAGTACGAATAATTAGTGCGATTGTTCTTACCATAATATTGGCAGGTGCAGTTATTGGTGGTGGAATTCCGACTTTTGTTCTGTCATTGTTTATAACAGCAGTTGGAATGATGGAGTTATATCGTGTAGCTGGTGTTCACAAGAAGGCTATCGGAATTGTTGGATATGTCTTTGCTGCGGCATATTATGCAATGGTATGGTTCGACAGAATGGATTTAATGAATGTATTCTGTGTTATGGCTGTTATAGCGATAATGGCAACCTATGTTACATGTTTTAAAAATGTTACGGCAAAACAGGCGGCAATGACATTTTTGGGAATTTTTTATGTTGCAATTCCGATTTCTTTTCTATATAGGATAAGAATATTGGATAATGGAATATTTATTTTTATTCTGTTATTTGTATGTTCATGGATTGCGGATACTTGTGCATATTTCGTGGGAAGTGCAATCGGTAAGCATAAGATGGCACCGGTACTCAGCCCAAAGAAATCTGTTGAAGGTGCGATTGGTGGCGTTGCCGGTTCTGCAATAATCGGTGCGATATATGGTCTTATACTGGGACATTTTCAGGATAAGCCTATGGCATTACCATTTGCAATTATTTGTGCAATAGGTGCAATTATTTCAATATTCGGAGATTTGGCGGCTTCTGCTATTAAGCGTAATTATGATGTTAAGGATTACGGTAAGCTGATTCCGGGACATGGCGGAATACTTGACAGATTTGACAGTATGATTTTTGTGGCACCAATTGTCTTCTATGTTGCAAAAATAATTATTAAATAAGGTTATAATATGAAAAATATATCGATTTTAGGATCTACGGGTTCCATTGGAACACAGACATTAGATGTAGTCAGACATAATAAGGATCTTTGTGTTACGGCAATTGCTGCCGGACGTAATATTAAAGCTTTGGCAGAACAGATTAGAGAGTTCTGTCCAAAGCTTGTTTGCGTTGCAGAGGAGAGCCTGGTTTCAGAGCTTAAGCTGCTTACTAATGACCTTGAATATGAGGTTTGTTATGGTATGGAGGGATTATGCAGGGTTGCTGCGATGGAGAACACAGATACGGTGGTAACTGCTATAGTGGGCATGATGGGAATTATTCCTACCATTGAAGCAATAAAAACAGGTCATAATATTGCACTCGCCAACAAGGAGACACTTGTTACGGCAGGACATATTATAATGCCATTAGCGAAGAAGCATAATGTTGCAATTCTTCCCGTTGACAGTGAACACAGTGCGATTTTTCAGTCATTAAATGGTGAGAACAGAGGCACTATAGAGAAAATTCTTCTGACAGCGTCAGGAGGTCCTTTTAGGGGAAGGGACAGGGAGTTCATGAAAACTGTTAAGCCGGAGGATGCACTTAAACATCCTAACTGGTCAATGGGCAGGAAGATAACCATTGATTCATCTACAATGGTTAATAAAGGCTTAGAAGTAATAGAGGCTAAATGGCTTTTTGATGTTAATATTGATGATGTAACGGTTGTGGTTCAGCCACAGAGTATAATACATTCGATGGTTCAGTTTATTGACGGAAGTATTATTGCACAGCTGGGATGTCCGGATATGAGACTCCCGATTCAGTATGCTTTGTTCTATCCTGACAGGCGAGTGATGGATAGCGGGCGGCTGGATTTTGCCGGACTTTCACAGATTACCTTTGAGGCTCCTGACATGGATAATTTCAGAGGGCTGGCACTTGCTTATGAAGCAGGAAGAAAGGGTGGTAATCTGCCAACTGTTTTTAATGCGGCCAACGAATTTGCGGTTGCACAGTTCCTTGAGGGGAAAATAAAATATCTTGATATTACTGATATGATTGAACGCTCAATGAATTGCATAAAATATATAGATAATCCTGATGTGCAGCAAATTCTTGATACAGAGCAGTCTGTATATGAATTATTGAGGTGTTGATATGTTAAAATATGTTTTAGCTTTTTTAGTCTTAAGTATTATAATAATGATTCATGAATTTGGTCATTTTATTGTTGCCAAGGCAAGCGGAGTTGTTGTTAAGGAGTTTTCCCTTGGTATGGGACCAAGAATACTTAAATTTACCAGAAACGGAACTATGTACAGTATAAAGCTTTTTTTATTCGGCGGTTCATGCCAGATGCTTGGTGAGGATGAAGATTCTGACAAAGAAGGCTCATTTAATAGTAAATCCGTCTGGAAACGAATTGCAATTATTGCTGCAGGTCCTATTTTTAATTTTCTTCTTGCTTTTGTTTTTTCTATAGTTCTAATTGGAACAGTAGGATATGATCCTTGTATAGTTTACAGCGTTGATGAGGGAACTTCAGTATATGAGGCCGGACTTGAGCCGGGAGACGTAATTACACAAATCAATGGTTCAAATGTTACTTTTTATGGTGATTACAGCATGTATCTGCTTCTGAACGAAGGTGACGAGATCAAAGAAAATACAGAAATCGAGCTTACCATTGAAAGAGACGGCAAAGAGATGGTGATTACTTTTATTCCGGAGTATGTGGATGAGGATGTATATCAGATGGGTATATATTATAATCCTGAGAATGCATTGATAAGTGAGGTTATGGAGGACAGTGCAGCTGAAAGCGCCGGAATGAAGTCAGGCGACCGTATTGTAAGTATTAACGGAACTGAAGTAGTAAATAGCAACGATATTTCAGATTTAATTCAGGCTTCCAATGGTGAGGAAATGGAAATTGTTGTTGAGCGTGACGACAATGAGGTCACCTTAAAGGTTACTGCAAAAACAGCACATACTACCTATTATGATTATGGATTTGACCTTTCGGGAGAAAGAGTTAAGGTAGGACCTCTTGAGACTATTGGATATTCATTTAAGCAGGTAGGGTACTGGATTAAACAGGTATTTAATTCCTTCAGGCTTTTATTTACCGGTGTCGCATCTGTTAATGATATGTCAGGTCCGGTAGGTATCGTATCTGCTATCGGTGATGTGGTTGAAGAAAGTAAAGCTGACGGAGCTTTTTATGTGTTTTTAAATCTTTTGAACTGGACTATTATGATTAGTGCCAATCTTGGTGTAATGAATCTTCTGCCGATTCCTGCACTTGATGGAGGCCGTCTGGTATTCCTGTTTATTGAAGCAGTACGACGTAAGCCGATTTCAAGAGAGAAAGAGGGAATGGTTCATTTTGTAGGAATTGTTCTTTTGATGATTCTAATGGTTGTAATTTTATTTAATGATATAAGAAAATTGTTTTAGCAGGTGATAGAATGCACAGAGATAGTACCAAAATTATACGAATCGGAGACAGAGTGATTGGTGGGGGTAACCCTGTACTAATCCAGTCCATGACCAATACAGCCACAGAGGATGTGAAGGCGACAATTGAGCAGATTCACAGACTTGAGGCAGCAGGCTGTGAGATTGTAAGATGTACAGTGCCTAATGAAGCAGCAGGACTGGCAATTAAAAAAATTAAACAGAATATATCAATTCCACTTGTTGCAGATATTCATTTTGACTATAAAATGGCGATTCTTGCAATGGAAAACGGTGCAGATAAAATTCGTATTAACCCCGGTAATATAGGAGGTCATGACAGAATTAAAGCTGTTGTGGACTGCGCAAGAGAACGTAATATTCCAATCAGGGTAGGTGTGAACAGTGGCTCACTTGAAAAGGATATCATAGATAAATACGGCAAAGTTACAGCAGAGGGTATTGTTGAAAGCGCATTGAATAAGGTCAGAATTATAGAGGAGCTTGGCTACGATAATCTTGTAGTCAGCATTAAATCCTCAGATGTCCTTATGTGTGTAGAAGCACACAGATTACTTGCAGAGCAATGCAATTATCCGCTTCATGTGGGTATTACCGAATCAGGTACTCTGTATTCAGGAAATATTAAATCTTCCGTAGGACTGGGGATTATTCTTCATGAAGGAATTGGTGACACTATAAGAGTTTCATTAACAGGCGACCCTGTTGAGGAAATTCGTTCGGCGAAGCTTATTCTTAAAACACTTGGTCTTAGAAAAGGCGGAATTGAAGTTGTATCATGTCCGACCTGCGGAAGAACAAAAATTGATTTAATAAACCTTGCCAATCAGGTGGAGCAGATGGTACAGAGTTATGATTTGGACATTAGGGTTGCAGTTATGGGTTGCGTAGTTAACGGACCGGGAGAGGCGAAGGAAGCAGATATCGGAATTGCAGGAGGAACAGGCGAAGGCCTTCTTATTAAGAAGGGCGAGATTATACGCAAGGTTCCTGAAAATGCGCTTTTGGAGACTTTAAAATACGAGCTGGATAATTGGGAACAATGATTAAATACAGTTAAGAGGGATTTTATGGAAGAAAAGAAGTTTTTTGAAACTTTTCCAACTTTGAAGTTAAATAAAGAACTGGAAGTGGTTTTTGCAGAAGGAGTTGTGTATCACATTTCAATGAATTCTGCAAGAACCTGTGTGAAAATATATATGAGATTTACAAGGCTCATCGGGCGTGAGATTCTCTCCAGGGTGGAGAATGAAATTAAACGTCAGATTAAGCCTTTTTTTGGCATGGAAGTACATATCATGGAGAAATTTGAGCTTTCTTCACTGCATACTCCGAGGACCATAATGGAAGAATACAGAGAAAGTATACTTTTTGAACTTAAGAAAAAAGACATGATTCTCCATCAGCTTTTCCGTGAGGCAGCAATTGAGGTTAATGAAGCCTCCGACCTTATCATCAGTCTTAAAGATAATTTCGTATCAAGGGAATATTCTAAGGAGCTTGCAGATATCGTTACTGATATGATGCTATATCGTTTCGGACAGGAGATTAAGATTGAATTTGAGTATGTTAAGGCGGAAGAGACCCGGCAGAGCAGGGAAGCGGAATACAGGCTGAATCAGATTGTTGATGAGATTTCTCAGAGACTTATGGAATCAGAGAAAAATAAAAAATCTGAGGATAATGTGCCTGAGAAGCAGACAAAGGATGAAAAAGGCGGTAAACCGGCAGATGATAAACAGACCATTTCTAACAAGGCTACTGTTAAGAGTAAAAATGATTTCTACGGCAAGGGCGGAGATTTTAAGCGTTCAGTTAAGCGCTCAGACAATCCTGATGTTATTTACGGCAGGGATTTTGAGGATGGGCCTATTACACTTGATACCGTAATCCACGAGATGGGTGAAATATCCTTCAGGGGAATGGTTATGGCAGTTGATGAGCGTGAGCTTAGAAGCGGTAAGATTATACTTATGTTTGATGTAACGGATTTTACCGATTCAATTACGGTTAAGATGTTCCTTATGCCGGAACAGCTGGATGAGATAAAGGACACAATTAAAAAAGGCAGTTTTTTTAAGATAAAAGGTGTTACTACAATTGATAAATTCTCGGGTGAGCTTACAATTGGTTCTGTTGCCGGAATTATGAAAATCAGTGATTTCAGAACGAAGAGAACGGACATGGCACTTGAGAAGAGAGTCGAGCTTCATTGTCATACCAAAATGAGTGAGCTTGACGGAGTGTCCGATGCAGGCTCAATTGTAAAACAGGCATGTGCGTGGGGACATCCTGCACTTGCAATAACTGACCATGGTGTTGTGCAGGGCTTTACTGAAGCCTTTCATACCAAGCTGGATAATAAGGAATTTAAGATTATATATGGACTTGAGGCATATATTGTAGATGATCTTAAAAAGATTATCGAAGATCCTAAGGGACAGACTTTTGATGACACATATGTTGTATTTGATTTGGAGACAACGGGATTATCACCTGTTAATGACCGTATTATTGAGATTGGTGCGGTCAAGCTTAAGAACAAGGAGGTAATTGACAGATTTTCGGTATTTGTTAATCCACAGATTCCGATTCCTTTTCATATTGAGCAGCTTACAAGTATTAATGATAAGATGGTGGAGAATGCCGAGACAATAGAGGTTATTCTGCCGCAATTTCTTGAGTTCTGCAAGGACAGCGTTATGGTGGCACATAATGCTTCATTTGATGTCAGCTTTATTAAGGAGAAGGCAAAGACAATTCTTGGCGTTGATTTTGAATGTACTGTAGTTGATACGGTAGCATTGGCAAGGGCATTACTGCCGCAGCTTAGTAAATTCAAACTCGACCATGTTGCTAAGGCTTTGTCGATTCCGCCTTTTCATCACCACAGGGCAGTTGATGATGCAGATGCCTGTGCGGATATTTTTCTTGCACTGGTTAATAAGCTTGAAGCAAGAGAGATATATAATCTGAATGATATTAATGAAATAGAGGAGTTTAATGTTAACTCCATTCGTAAAGCCAAGACGTATCATGGAATTATTCTTGCTTCGTCAGAGGCAGGAAGAGTTAATTTATACAGACTTGTATCAATGTCCCATATTACATACTATAACAGGCGACCAAGAATACCTAAGAGTGAGATTCTTAAACACAGGGAAGGTCTGATTCTTGGCTCAGCATGTGAGGCAGGAGAGCTGTATCAGGCTATTTTAAATAATGCCCAATATGAGGAAATTGTCCGTCTGGTTAATTTCTATGATTATCTGGAAATACAGCCGCTTGGCAATAACCGATTTATGATTGAGAGCGAGAAGCTTCCGCAGATTAAATCCAATGAGGATTTAATTGCAATTAACAGAAGAATTATTGAGCTTGGAGAACAGTTTGACAAACCTGTTGTGGCAACCTGCGATGTGCATTTTTTAAATCCGGAGGATGAGATTTACAGAAGAATCATTATGAAGGGGCAGGGCTTTGACGATGCAGATAATCAGGCACCGTTATTTTTGCGTACAACCGAAGAAATGCTGGCGGAATTTCAGTATCTTGGCGAGGAAAAGGCGTACGAGGTTGTTGTTACCAATACCCGTAAAATAGCAGATATGTGTGATAAAATCGAACCGGTAAGACCGGATAAATGTCCTCCGGTTATTCCTCATTCCGATGAGACGCTGCGTGAGATTTGTTACAGTAATGCACATAAATTATATGGACCGGAGCTGCCGCAGGTGGTAATAGACAGACTGGAGAGAGAGCTTACCTCCATTATTTCAAACGGATATTCTGTTATGTATATAATAGCCCAGAAGCTCGTATGGAAATCCAATGAGGACGGATATCTGGTAGGTTCAAGAGGTTCGGTAGGTTCCTCATTTGTAGCGACAATGTCCGGTGTTACGGAGGTTAATCCTCTAAGTCCCCATTATCTGTGTCCAAAGTGCTATTACGTGGATTTTGATTCAGATGAGGTTAAGGCATTCTCCGGTGGTGCGGGCTGTGATATGCCGGATAAAAACTGTCCGAAATGCGGTACAAAGTTGCGTAAGGAGGGCTTTGATATTCCGTTTGAAACCTTCTTAGGCTTCAATGGAGATAAGGAGCCGGATATAGACCTGAATTTCTCCGGTGAATATCAGTCCAAGGCACATGCATATGTTGAGGTTATTTTTGGGGAAGGACAGACCTTTAAGGCAGGAACTGTAGGTACGCTTGCTGACAAAACAGTATATGGTTATGTAAAAAAATATTATGAGGAAAAGGGCGAGCGTAAGCGTGACTGTGAAATTAACAGAATTGTTGCAGGAGGCGTTGGTGTTAAACGTTCAACAGGACAACATCCGGGTGGAATTATTGTTCTGCCTTATGGCGAGGAAATCGATTCCTTTACCCCGATTCAGCATCCGGCAAACGATATGACAAGTAATATTATTACAACACATTTTGATTATCACAGTATTGACCATAACCTGTTAAAACTTGATATTCTTGGCCATGACGATCCTACGATGATTAGAATGCTTCAGGATTTAACCAAGCTTGACCCTGTTACGATTCCGCTTGACAGTCCTGAGGTTATGTCGCTGTTTAAAGATACTAGTGCACTTGGAATTTCTCCTGAGGATATAGGCGGAACGAAGCTTGGATGTCTAGGTATTCCTGAATTCGGTACTGATTTTGCCATGCAGATGTTAATTGACACCAAGCCTCAGCATTTCTCTGATTTAGTCAGAATTGCAGGCTTGTCCCATGGTACGGATGTATGGCTCGGTAATGCACAGACCTTGATTGAACAGGGTAAAGCAACGATTTCTACAGCAATTTGTACACGAGACGATATTATGATATATCTTATCAACAAGGGAATTGAAGCGGGTAAAGCCTTCAAGATAATGGAATCTGTTCGTAAGGGCAAGGGACTTACTGAGGAATGGGAGCAGCTTATGATTGATGCTGAAGTGCCGGACTGGTATATCTGGTCCTGCAAGAAGATTAAATATATGTTCCCGAAGGCACATGCGGCAGCATATGTTATGATGGCATGGAGAATTGCTTACTGCAAGGTGTTTTATCCGTTGGAATATTATGCTTCATATTACAGTATCCGTGCTGATGATTTTTCATATGAATTAATGTGCTTTGGTAAGGAAAAACTTGATTATTATATTGAGTCCTACCGTAAAAGGGATGATTTATCGAATAAAGAGGAAGGTCAGTTAAAGGATATGCGTCTCGTCCAGGAAATGTATGCAAGGGGTTTTGAGTTCATGCCGATTGATTTGTATAAATCGCATTCAAGAAATTTTCAGATTATTGACGGTAAGCTGCTGCCGCCTTTTAAATCGATTGACGGACTCGGTGAGGCTGCTGCTGATGGAATTTTTGAGGCTGCGAAGAACGGATTGTTCCTGTCCAAGGAGGACTTTATTAACCGCTCCAAGGTTTCAAGAACCAGTGCTAACCTTATGGCGGATTTGGGAATATTAAGAGGCTTGCCGGAGAGCAACCAGTTATCATTATTTGATTTTGTTTAGGAGGACCTATGAGTAATTTTACTTTTGCCGATTTAGAATATGTACGACCTGATTTTGCCCATATGGGCGGGACATGGCAGAAGGCTGTCACAGAAATAGAGAATGCCAAAAGCTATGATGAAGTGAAAAAAGTTATGGCTGAGGTTGAGAAGGAGAACCGACATATCTCTACAATGGTTAACATTGCAAGCATTCGTAATACCTTAAATACCACTGATGAGTTTTATGAAGCTGAGAATGAGTATAATGAAACAACCTATCCTACAGTGGCAGAATACAGTGTGGCATATAATAAAGCATTGATTAAAAGCTCTTTTGCCAAAGATATTAATGAGGAATACGGACCTGAGCTTCTAACCGCAATGCAGCGTGAGATTGACAGCTTCGACCCTGCGATGGTTCCTTTTATGCAGAGGGAAAGTGTTTTGTGTAACCGTTATCAGAAAATTATGGCCACGGCACAGATTCCTTTCAGAGGTGGGAAATATAATCTCTATGGAATACAGAAGTTTTTTGAGAATCCGGACAGAGCAATAAGAAAAGAAGCTTATAAGGCTTATTCAGATTTCTATGCAGGCAATGAAGCTGAGCTTGAGGAGATTTTTGACGAGTTAGTTAAGCTTCGTACTGAAATGGGTAAGGCTCTGGGCTATGAGAATTATACGCCATTAGGATACAAGCTTCAGGGCAGAAGTGATTATGGACAGGAGGAGGTTGCCGCTTTCCGCAAGCAGGTGCTTGAGGAGATTGTGCCTCTTTGCCAAAAAATCTACAAAGCCCAGGCGAAGAGAATAGGAGTCGATGAGATAAAAGCTTTTGATGAGACCTTTATTTTTCCTGATGGTAATGCAGTTCCTGCCGGCGACGATGATTTCATGATTGAAGAAGCACGAAAAATGTATCACGATTTAAGTCCTGAAACAGGGGAATTTATAGATTTTATGATTGAACACCGGCTGATGGATTTGAAAAATAAGCCTAATAAGGCTTCAACGGGCTATATGACGGAGCTCCTTGATTATAATGCACCTTATGTTTTTTCATGCTTCAACCAGACAATTGAAGATATGAGTGTTCTTGCACATGAGCTTGGACATGCTTTTGCCGGATATCAGGCAATGCGTCATCAGCCTATTGCAGCATATACAATGAGTGCAACTGATATTGCAGAGATTCATTCAATGTCAATGGAGCAGTTCACATACTCATACGCAGAGCAGTTTTTCGGAAAGGATGCGGATAAATATCGTTTTGCACATCTTCAGGATGCGATTACATTTGTTCCGTTCGGTGTTGCGGTAGATGAATTTCAGCATATTATTTATGCTAATCCAAATCTTACTCCGAAGGAGCGAACTCATGAGTGGCACAAGTTGGAAGAGAAGTATATGCCTTGGAGAAAATACGAGAATGATGAGTTTTTTGAAAGGGGCGGTTACTGGTATCACAAGCTCCATATTTTCATCTATCCTTTCTATTATATTAACTATACCTTGACAACAATGGGTGCAATGGAGTTTAAAAAGCGTTTTGAGGAAGACAGGGAGGGCACATGGAATGACTATATAAAACTCTGTAATGCGGGGGGAAGCCTTAACTATCTTGGACTTTTAAAGATTGCAGGCTTAAGTAGTCCTTTTGAAGAGGGCAGTGTCCGCAATGCAATTTCCTATGCAAAAGAAATTATTCTTAAGAACATCGGAGAAAAATAATCAATGAAAAAATACACTTCAGAAGAGATTAAAGAAACACTTTTAGCAATGGGTGACAGAAACTACGGCGAATTCTCTTCCGGATTAATTCCCGGAGAGGATAAGCTTATTGGAGTGCGTCTGCCAATGCTTCGTAAGTATGCCAAAGAAATTGCTGCCGGTGATTATGAAGATTATTTTGAAAAATCATGTAATGATATGGAATATTTTGAAGAAACGATGTTAAAGGGTATGGTTATCGGCTCGGTTAAAGTTGATGAGGACAGATTTTTTGAGCTTGTCAGGGATTTTGTACCACTTATTAATAATTGGTCCGTTAATGATTCTTTCTGCACAGGCTTAAAACGTATTAACAAATGCAGGGAGAGAGCATGGGAATTCGTGCTTCCATACCTTGATTCCATGGATGAATTTCCATTAAGATTCGGAATAATAATTTTAATGAGTTATTTTCTTACGGATGAGTATGCCAAAGAAGCAATTGCACGAGTGAGCAGACTTAATCATGAGGCATATTATGCCAGAATGGGTATGGCGTGGTTTATGGCAACCGCATATGCAAAATATCCTGAAATAACTCTGAAATACCTGCAAAACAGCAGTTTTGACGACTGGACCTTTAATAAATCCATACAGAAAATGCTGGAATCATACCGTGTTTCGGAAAGTGACAAAATTATGTTAAAAAACATGAAAAAATAAATTTTCAAAAAAATTAAAAAAAGTGCTTGCATTTTTTTTAGGGGTGTTGTATTATAAGCAAGTACGAAACAGACGGCCTGTTGGTCAAGCGGTTAAGACGCCGCCCTCTCACGGCGGAAACAGGGGTTCGATTCCCCTACAGGCTACTTGTTGTTTTAATTAAACAGCCCAACCCGATGAATCCTTGAACCTTTTATAGATGGTTATAAGGATTTTTTTTTTTTAGAAAAAATGGCAAAAAGGAAAGAGAAAGAAAAATTCAGCTCTCTCCTGGACGAGGAAAATGACAGGTATATTTTATATTGTGTTTTGAGTAGATAAATGGTATAATTTAATAATCTTAGAATAAACATTATACATAAGGAGGATGTTGGAATGAGATACAGAATTGAAGGAGAACCGTTTTCTGTAGTTATTGTCGATTTAGAGCCGGGTGAAAAGATTATTTCAGAGTGTGGAGCTATGAGCTGGATGAGTCCTAATATGAAGATGGAGACAGTTGGTGGCGGTGCCGGTAAGATGTTCGGAAGAATGATTACAGGAGAGGCTATTACACAGAATCATTATACAGCAGAAGGAGGTCCTGGACAAATCGCTTTTGCAGCAAGCTTTCCGGGTTCAATCAGAGCAGTTCAGATTACACCGGACAGTCCATTAATTGTTCAGAAGAAGGGATTTCTCGCATGTGGACAGGGAGTTGAGCTCTCAATACATAGAAATAATTTTAAAGCAGGTGTTGCCGGTGGTGAGGGCTTTTTCATGCAGAAGCTTTCAGGAAACGGTATAGCATTTATTGAAATTGATGGTCATGCAGTTGAATATGAACTTGCAGCAGGTCAGCAGATAGTAGTTGATACCGGATATGTAGCTGCCATGAGTGCAAGCTGTACAATGGAAATTCAGAGAGTTCAGGGCTTTAAGAATATGTTCTTTGGAGGAGAAGGCTTTTTCAACACAATTGTAAAAGGACCGGGAAAGGTTACCTTGCAGACAATGCCAATTAATGCATTAGCAGGAACTCTTCAGGAGTATTTCCCTAATAAATAATATATCATACTTGAATATATCTATGGACAGTCGTGGCAGATTTGCTACGACTGTTTTTTAGATTGTATATGAAGCAGTTTAAGTATGCGGAAAGCTTACAGATTTGATGTAGGTAAAAATGTGTGATTATAATATCAATAAAGTAGTTAAAAGGAAAATATCCTCAAAAAACAAGAATTACCCCTGCATTGAAACCAAAAGCTCATCAAAGCTTTCAACGCTCATTCCAGCTCTATCTGCAGCAACCTCTTTATCAAGTAAGCCATCAATAACCAAAGCAACTAAAGCTTCAGTTCTACCTTCAGCCCTACCCTTAGCAACGCCTCTGGCTTCAATTCCATCTGCTAAATTACACATATTTCTCATCCTTTCCTCTAATTCCACTGAAGTATCTATATCAAATTCCTGCTTCAAAACCTGCTTCTTGTCCTTCACTTTAATTGAAGTGGATAACAAGGTGCTTATAAGTCGGTGTAGCTTGGTTCCCTTGGACTTATTTTTTTCTTTGCCAAGGCAAATGATTACAGCCTCCAATAGGTCATAATAATCATCCTCCAAAGCCCTGCCATATATGTCATATTTGGACATTCTATAGCTGGTAATAGTATACTCAACTCTTTGTGGAACATCCGTACAAATCCATATTGAATATACTTTACGAATGTTCTGATATTGCGAGTTGGTAAATTCCTTTCCATACTGGGATGATAGCATTCTGGCACAGTAAAAAATTGCTCTTGTTACAATATCGTATTCAACATAATAATCATTCTGTGCCTCAATGTTGACAATCATTTTGTTAAGCTCGCCATCAGGGGTGTATGCACAGAATCTTATATCAAAATAAGACTCCCCTTCATCTATAACGAGCTCATTCTCAGACATTTGGCTGATTTCCTCCGGAGTTCTCCCCGGATTAACTTTCTGTTTGTGTATTTCCGGAACACCTTCTATACACTCTCGAATTTCTTCAATGGTGCATTCCTTGTAGACATCAATGGTATACTTCATAATCCATGCAAGTATGGTCTTATCGCATAAAAGCTTAATAATAGCCGTATTGCATTTTAATTTGTCTGCTTCCACACCATCCAGAATTCGACCAAGGTTGGTTTTAATCTTCATTGTAAGTTCTCCCTTCTCTTTTTATTCAATAAACAGAGAAAGTGACCTTACAACTGTATTATATGCTTTTGGGTGGTCTTTTGCAATATTAGGGAAACCGGAAAAGATGCACTTTATCTGTCTATTACTCAATAGCTGCTAGATTCCGGTGAACAACCATGAAAAACTCAATTGAAATTAAGATAATAGAATCTATGTATTGAACGTAGAATCATCATACTATCAATACATAGATAAAGGCAAATTAAATTTTTATAAACTTTATAATTAGAATTTATAAAGTAAATACTTAATACACAGGGACTAATACAGCCCCTGCATTTTTTCTATCTCCGCCTTCATCTCCTCCACAAATTCCTGTGGTTCTATAACCTTCACCCAGCTCCCCTGGCTAAGTAAGAACATCTTAATGCCATCTCCGTAGGTTTCCGCCTCAATAATGTTGACGCCACCCTGTTTGTCAATTAGCTTGGCAGTCGGAAGACGGTCTAAGATTGCCTGAAGGGATGGTCCGGTGAACTCAAAACGAATTTTTCTGAGAGGCCCCGGCCACATAAACTGGCTACGGTTGTGAAGTAAGCCATCGTCAAAATTCTGAAACGGATTTAATTCAAAATTTTCCCTATGCGCAGTGATGTCAATGATTCTGTCAACACGGAAGTAATAAGGCGTGTTGGTTGCATCGTCATATTTGTAAACGATAAGGTAAAAATAGTATTCGGCAAACATAATTGAAACCGGTTTAATTTTATGCTTCACATTGCTGCGATTCATTTTGTAATAGTCTATGGTGATGGCTCTTTTGCTTTGGATATAAGAAGTTAAATTCCAAATGTTTTCAATTACACTTTTACAATCACAGCCAACCTCACTATAATGAAAAAGCTCCTTATTTATTAGTGCTTCAAGACGAGTCTTGTCTGAAGAACTTGTGTGAGCCTTTAATTTGCCGATTATGGTAAGAAGCTCCTCACGCGAAAAAGCCTTGCATCCAATTAATATTTTGGCAACAGCAAGAAGCTCTTTGTTGGAAAGTAAATTGTCCATATACAAAGAGTAGCTGTGAGTCGCAGATGAATATATAAGTTCCGGATAGGTTTTCTTTTAGAGTTACTTTTGGAACAAAGGATTGGTTTACAGATATGGACATACCTTATGACAGCATTACAGATATCAGAATTGAGAAGAGAACTATTTCTACAGCGGAGGTTCTTCTTGGCGGAGGTAATGATGCCAATCAGGAACAGGAAAACAATATTGTAATTGAATATACTGATGAGGACAATAAAAAACGCACCCTTCGTACAGAAATGCTTACCGGAGTGACCATATTTAATCAGGCTGCAAAATGTAGAGAATTTATGGACCTTTTAAGACAAAAGGATATTCTTGAACTAATTGAATCAAAGAAAAATACCGGTAATAATGCAGGTGGCGTTGACGTAGTAGCACAGATTGAAAAGCTTGCAAAGCTAAAAGACGTTGGTGTCATCACAGAAGAAGAGTTTAACTCAAAGAAAGCTGCGTTGCTGGAAAAGTTGTAATTTGTGGTTGAATACAACTGTTAATATAAGCAATGTAATATTAATAAATAGCTATAAAGTGACTTCGGATTAAATGATATCCGGAGTTCCTTTATAGTATAGTGTCATAATTCTAAAAAGTTTCTAAATTTAAGTACAAGTGTTTAATTTGTTCAAATAATATGTTATAATCAAGCAAATCAAATACCTTCATTTTTTATTTCAAGTTTCAATATGTTCAATCCGTTTTATCGGACAATCCATTTGGTTTAATTATTTATATAAATTGTAAGAGGAGTGTGATTCGTTGTTATAAATAAATTTATCAAAATCTGTTGACAGACAGATAAAATTAGTATATATTACTTTTTAGAGAAACGAACATTCGTTCGTGTTTATGAAATTGTGAAGGAGAATTATTATGGCGAAGGAAGATAAACTTAAAGCATTAGATGCAGCTATTTCAAGCATCGAGCGTAATTTTGGAAAGGGAGCAGTTATGAAGCTTGGTGATCCGGCAGCTGCGATGAATGTAGAGACTGTTCCAACAGGCTCATTGAGTCTCGATGTTGCACTTGGCCTTGGTGGTGTACCGAAGGGAAGAATTGTAGAGATATATGGTCCTGAATCAAGTGGTAAGACAACGGTTGCACTCCATATGGTTGCAGAGGTTCAGAAGAGGGGCGGAATTGCAGGTTTTATTGACGCAGAGCATGCGCTTGACCCTGCATATGCGAAGAATATAGGTGTGGATATTGATGAATTATATATTTCACAGCCTGATAATGGTGAGCAGGCACTGGAGATTACAGAGACACTTGTTCGCTCAGGTGCAGTAGATATTGTTATTGTAGACTCTGTTGCAGCACTTGTTCCTAAGGCTGAGATTGATGGTGATATGGGTGATTCACATGTCGGACTTCAGGCAAGACTTATGTCACAGGCACTAAGAAAATTAACGGCAGTTATCAGTAAGACCAACTGTATTGTAATATTTATTAACCAGCTTCGTGAGAAGGTTGGAGTTATGTTTGGTAATCCTGAGACTACAACAGGAGGAAGAGCACTTAAGTTCTATTCATCAATACGTATGGATGTAAGAAGAATTGAGACTCTTAAGACCAATGGTGAGATGGTTGGTAACAGAACCAGAGTTAAGGTAGTTAAGAATAAGATTGCACCTCCGTTTAAGGAAGCAGAATTTGATATTATGTTCGGAAGAGGTATTTCAAGAGAAGGAGATATTCTTGACCTTGCCGTTAACTGCAATGTTGTACAGAAGAGTGGTGCGTGGTTTGCCTATGAGGGAGATAAGGTTGGACAGGGACGGGAGAATTCCAAGATTTATCTTGCCAATAACCCTGCAATAATGGAAGAGATTGAGGCGAAGGTCAGAGCTCATTACGGAATTGGTGAAGCGGGCTGTAAGGTTACAGTTCAGCCGGAAGTGCCTGAAGAGATGGAAGAGGATGAATAATTTGTATGATTATAACGGACATAGCTCCGTTAGATAATAAGAGGCGGCGAGTGTATATAGATGGAATATATGCATTCCCGCTTTATCTGTCGGAGATAAAGAAATTTAATATTGAAACAGGTTGTATGCTTACTGAGGATACGCTTAATACGATTAATGAAGTTATTCATAGAAGAATCAGGGAAAGAATACTGTATTTAATAGATTCAATTCCAAGAACAGAGAAGAATATCAGAACTAAGCTGACCCAATCATACTATACAGATGAATATATTAATCATGTAATTGATGAATTGAAGCAGTATCATTACATAGACGATACAAAATATGCCATTAATTATGCAGAGTCACTTCGGGATAATCGTGGCAAGAGCCGTAAAGTGATTGAGCAGTCCCTATATGCCAAAGGGGTTCCACAGGATATTATAAGAAGTGTTATGCAGGATTTTGAATGTGATAATATTGAATTAATATGGAAGGCACTACATAAGAAAGGTTATTCCGGAGAGGATATTTTAACTGTAGGAATAGAGGAACAGCGCAGACTGTTCAGATACCTGAGCGGCAGAGGATTTTCAGCCGCAGATATATGTAAAGTTATTCATACATCGTATGAATAATTTATATATTATGTGTAGTTTTATACTAATGAATCTCTATTTTACTTGACACATTTGTTAAAAAAGTATAATATATTCTTGTTGTATTTTGTACAATGAAAATTTAATAAGGAGGTGCTCCTGTATGCCGTGGCCATACGTAATAACAGCTATTATTTCGCTTGTTGTTGGTGGTTCTATTGCATGGCTTGTCACATCTCTGTACCATAAGAATGTTTCTGTTAAGAAAGTTGACAGTGCAGAATCTAAAGCCAGAGCTATAATAGATGACGCTCTTAAAGCGGCAGAGACGCGTAAGAAAGAATTACTTCTTGAAGCTAAGGAAGAATCCATTAGGACTAAGAACGAGATGGAGAAAGAACTTCGTGAGAGACGTTCTGAAGTTCAGAAGAATGAGAGAAGAATTCAATCTAAGGAAGAGTCTCTTGACAAGAAATTAGATGCCGTTGAGAAGCGTGATGCAGGTCTTTCACGTAAGGAAGAAGACCTTAACCGTAAGAGACAGGAAGTTGAGGCACTTGGTGCGAAGCGATTACAGGAACTTGAAAGAATCTCAGGTCTTACCTCCGTTCAAGCTAAAGAATATCTTTTAAAAACTGTAGAAGACGAAGTTAAACATGAAACCGCAGTAATGGTTAAGGAAATGGAAGTCAGAGCTAAGGAAGAAGCTGACAAGAAGGCGAAGAATTATATTATCAATGCCATTCAGAGATGCGCAGCTGACCATGTAGCAGAAGCTACTATTTCTGTTGTTCAGCTTCCTAATGATGAAATGAAAGGTCGAATTATTGGTAGAGAGGGACGTAATATTCGTACTCTTGAGACAATGACTGGTGTGGATTTAATTATTGATGATACACCGGAAGCAGTAGTTTTATCAGGATTTGATCCGGTTAGAAGAGAGGTTGCAAGAATCGCTCTTGAAAAATTAATTATTGACGGAAGAATTCATCCGGCAAGAATTGAAGAAATGGTTGAAAAAGCTCAGAAAGAAGTAGAAACAATGATTCGCGAAGAAGGCGAAGCTGCTACTTTAGAGACTGGTGTTCATGGAATTCATCCGGAACTTGTCAGACTTCTTGGTAAAATGAAGTTTAGAACAAGTTATGGTCAGAATGTTTTAAGACATTCAATTGAAGTTTCATTGCTCTGTGGACTTTTTGCTGCAGAAATCGGACTTGATGTAAGAGCCGCTAAGAGAGCCGGACTTTTACATGATATCGGTAAATCTGTAGATCATGAAATTGAAGGTTCACATGTTCAAATTGGTGCTGATTTATGTAGAAAATACAAAGAATCAGAATTAATTATTAATGCTGTTGAAGCACATCATGGCGATGTAGAACCACAGTCACTTATTGCATGCATTGTTCAGGCAGCTGATGCAATTTCAGCAGCAAGACCGGGTGCAAGAAGAGAGACACTTGAGACATATACCAACAGGTTAAAACAGTTAGAAGATATTACAAATGAATTTAAGGGCGTAGACAAGTCCTTTGCTATTCAGGCAGGACGAGAGATTCGTATTATGGTAGTTCCTGAAGTTATTAATGATACAGATATGGTATTACTTGCAAGAGATATTTCTAAGAAGATTGAAGCTGAATTGGAATATCCAGGACAGATTAAAGTTAATGTCATTAGAGAATCAAGAGTAACAGATTATGCGAAGTAATTCGTTTAATTAACTAATTAAGAGGTGTTAGAATCATTAGATTTGATGCCTCTTCTCTTTTTATATAATTTTCACTATAATATAGTAAAAATATGTTCCAGGTAATATAATGAAATTAATTAAAGTATCAACAGTAAAACAATATTTAAAAATATATGGATTGTATCATTATTCTTTTCCGGTTCGCGAGAAAAAACCATTTATTTCCATGGTAAAAAGAAATAAAAATGGTAAAATGGATATGTGGTATATAGAAGAAAAGGGGAATTTTATAGGTCTGGCTATAACCATGAAATGGAAGGATATGATACTTCTTGATTATTTTGCGATTAATAAGACTTTAAGAGCAAAGGGTTATGGAAGTAAAGCACTTTGTATGCTTCAGAAGTACTATGAAGGTAGAAGATTTTTGCTTGAAATAGAGAATGTTTATGGAAATGCACATAATCAGAATGATAGGGAAAGACGTAAAAAGTTTTATCTTAACAATAATATGAAGTCCATGGATATGTTTGTTCATTTATTTGGTACAGATATGGAAATACTTGGATATAATTGTAAGGTAAGCTATGAAGAATATCTTTCTATTTATGCAAATATATTTAATATTAAGAAAGCCTCATTAATTCGACAGATATATATAGGAGCTGATGGTAAATGAGTTCGTTTAAGGATAAAGTTAAGAAGTATGAAGGTTTTTTTATTCTTGTGGGAGTACTGTTTGTAATATCCATTGTACTTGGTGTTGTTTTCTCTATGGCTAAAAGCCATAACACTAATTCTGATGGGGATTATATAACGGAATCAACAATTGAGACAGGCTTCGATGGGGAGAATACTACAAATGAGCCTGTTAACGAGCATACACAGGAATTGGCAGAACAGGAAGCCGCTCCGACTGAGAAGGATACTGAAACAGATACAACACAGAATGTAACATCCACTCATACAGAAGAGTTAACTACGAAGCAACCGATAGTGACGCAACCAGTGACTACCAAGCCGCAGGTAACTGAGCCGGAGACTACCAAGCCACAGGTAACTGAGCTAGAGACTACCAAGCCACAGACAACTGAGGCTGAAACGAAACAACCGGCAACAGAAGCACCTACAGTTAAACCTGAGCCGACTTTGGAGGAACAGGCAGAAGCAATCCTTAAAAATATGACACTTGAAGAAAAGGTTTGTCAGATGTTTATTCTTGCACCGGAGGATTTATACAAGGATTATGAGAAAATATGGCAGATTAAAGAGGTCGGCGATGATATAAAGTCCAGACTTCAGAATTATCCTGTTGCAGGTTTTATTTTCTTTGCCTCTAATCTGGACAATCCTGTACAAACCAAAACGATGCTCTCGGATTTACAGCAATATTCCCACGAAATAGAGGGGCTGCCTTTCTTTACATGTGTGGATGAAGAAGGCGGAAGGGTTGCAAGAATTGGAAATAATGTGAATTTCGGCGTTGCAAAAATCGAGGCAATGAGTACTGTTAAGAGCGCGGTTGCTGCTTATAATGCCGGTTATACAATTGGAGCTTATCTTAGTGAGCTTGGGTTTAATTTTGATTTTGCACCGGATGCGGATGTGATTACCAATTCAGAAAATACAGTAATCGGAGACCGTTCCTTTGGTAGCGATGCGGATATTGTTTCTGAGTATGCTGTTCAGTATGCAAAAGGTTTGTCTCAAAATAATGTTTTAAGTACCTTTAAGCATTTTCCGGGACATGGCGGAACGGAGGGTGATACTCATGAGGGTTATGCTTATACCGGCAAAACCTATACCCAGCTTATGGAAGCGGAGCTTAAGCCATTTATTGCAGCTGCTAACAATGGAGTGGATGCAATAATGGTAGCACATATTTCGGTACCTAACATTCTTGGAGATAACACACCATGCTCACTTTCATATAAAATGGTTACGGAGTGTCTTAGGAAGGATATCGGGTATCAGGGACTTATTATTACTGATTCTATGGCAATGGGTGCAATAACTGAACAGTATTCCAACAAAGAAGCGGCCATTCTCGCTATTCTGGCAGGCAATGATATAATACTCATGCCGGCTGACTTTTATGAAGCGTATGATGGAATCCTGGAGGCTGTCCGAAGCGGAAGAATATCTGAACAACGAATTGATGAATCTGTAAGAAGAATTATAAAGGTAAAGTTGCAATTAGAATAAATTTAAGCTATAATCTTAGTAGTTTGTTAACAAAACAGAGAAAATGGAGGATTTATATGAGCCAGAAAAAGGTTGACATGAGAAAAAAAAGCAAGGGAGATATGATTCACAACATTAAGAAACAGACAAGAGTTACAACTATTGTTGTTGCAGTTGCTTTGGTTGTAATCGGTGCTCTTGCGGCTGTTATTACATATTCAAGAGGATATGATAAAGGTGTAAGCAAAGGAAAGGTTGAAGGATATTCTGAATATCAGGCATATCAGGAGTATCTTGATATTTTGGCTTCTGCATATGCTACAACAACTGCTGCTGAAAATGACACCACAACATCAGACAAGACCACAACATCAGATGAGACTGAGACTACATCATCAGATGAACAGGAAACAACAACAGAAGAATCTACAGAAGCAAGTGAAGAATAAATCAACATTGTATAATTGAATTTTGCACCGCTAATAAATAATATTGTTTGTTTTGCGGTGCTTTTTTTGTATTGCTTTTTATGTCATAACAAGTTAAAATATACTCTGATAAAAAATCAAAAGGATAGACTTATATAATGAAGATTTTATTTGTGTCCCTTGGTTGTGATAAGAATCTTGTTGATTCTGAAATGATGATGGGACTTCTTTTAGAAAGAGGTTATGAGTTTACAGATGATGAAACTTTAGCAGATGTAATAGTTATTAATACCTGTGGTTTTATTAACGATGCCAAGGAGGAAAGTATTAATACAATAATTTCTATGGCTCAGTATAAACAGGATAACCTTAAAGCGTTAATTGTAACAGGATGTCTTGCAGAACGATACAAGAATGAAATAATGAATGAGATGCCGGAAATTGATGCAATTGTAGGTACTACGGCATTTGATACAATTTGTGATGTTGTTGATGACGTTCTGGCGAAGAAGAAGCATAATGAATTTGCGGATATCAACAGATTATGCATACCGGATTCTGACAGGGTAATTTCAACAGGCGGTTATTATTCATATCTTAAGATAGCAGAAGGCTGTAATAAGCATTGCACATATTGCAGTATTCCTTTAATAAGAGGTTCTTATAGAAGTGTACCGATGGAGAAACTGATTAAGGAAGCAGAATACCTTGCAGCAAAGGGAATTAAGGAATTAATTCTTGTTGCACAGGAAACTTCTTTATATGGAGTTGACTTATATGGAGAGAAAAAACTGCCTGAATTACTCAACAGACTTTGTGAGATATCGGGAATTGAATGGATTAGAATTTTGTACTGTTATCCTGAGGAGATTACTGAGGAATTGATTTCCACTATTAAGAATCAGCCTAAGATTTGCAAATATATTGATATGCCGATACAGCATGCGTCAGACAATATCCTTAGGAGAATGGGCAGAAGAACGAACCAGAAGGATTTGAGAGATATAATAAGCAGGCTTAGGGAAGAAATACCTGATATCTGTATCAGAACTACATTAATTACCGGATTTCCGGGAGAAACGGATGATGACCATGCAGAACTGATGAGTTTTGTGGATGAAATGGAATTTGACCGACT
>JBGVJZ010000022.1:0-28340 GCA_045129695.1 Lachnospiraceae bacterium
CTTGGTTTTAACGGGCTCTTTCTTAACCTGAACGAGAATCAAATCTCCCTGACAGACCTTTGTAGTTTTCTTACGATTAAGAAAAATCGGTTCAAATTTCTCATTAAGAGACATATAGCAAACGGTCTGAGGCCTAATTTCAACGAATGCTGCATTTATATTGGGTACTACATCCCTCACTCTTCCAACATATATTTCATCCACATAATAAGGCTGTTCATCCTGATATACTTCAATACGTGTTTCCTTATTATTCTCTATGAGCATACCGATTGTATAATTTTTATATTGGGTAATTATATATTTGCGGTTCATTAACGGTTAGCTAATTCCTCCATAACTTCATCCCAGTCGAGTCCTCTCTCTGCCATTAATACCATTACATGATATAAGAAATCTGCTATCTCGTATTTAATCTCAACCGGGTCCGGATTTTTGGCTGCAATAACAATTTCTGTAGCCTCTTCTCCAACTTTCTTAAGAATTTTATCAATTCCCTTGTCAAACAGATAATTGGTATATGAACCCTCTTTAGGATTAATTTTTCTGTCCTGAATTACAGCCATAACATCCTTAAGTACATTAAGAGGATTGGTTTTATTCATTTCCTTGCTTGCAAGTTCTTTAAAGAAGCATGAATGTGCACCTGTATGACATGCCGCGCCAACCTGACGAACCTTTGCAAGAATTGTATCGTTATCACAATCAAGTGAAAGTGAAATTACATACTGATAATGTCCTGATGTGAGTCCTTTTAACCAGATTTCCTGACGGCTTCTGCTATAATATGTCATTCTTCCGGTCTTCAAGGTAAGATTATAGGATTCCTCATTCATATATGCCATCATAAGCACTTCATCAGTTACATAATCCTGAACAACAACAGGTATTAAACCATCTGCATTTAACTTAAATTCAGAAAAAGGAATTGAACTGCTGAATGTATTAACCTCAATACCTTTATCCTTAAACTCTGCCTTTAATGACATATAATCAAAATCAGCCTCAGAAAAAGTAATTGCCGATATACCTCTGCAGCAGTCCTTCATTAAAACTTCCTCAGACATTTCACTCTCAATTAAGAAAGCAGCTCTGTTAAGCTCCTTAACACATTTACTGCCTGCAATAAAAATATTTTCAATATCATTATCCTTAATTAATGCTATAACATCTTCAGATGTATTTTTTTCTGCCATAAGGACACCAACCTTATCCTTACCAAAACGATTTGTCACCTCAGTCATCATTGCAACATTGGATTCCTTAGTAGCTTCAAGAAGTGCACATCTTGCTCCTGCATAAAGATATTTCTTAACATCCTCAACACGCTTAATATTCCCTGTTGCATATACAGGAATATCAACTTCCTTGCAAATCTGACGAAGATTAAGTATTGCCTGTTCATGTGAATAATCATCATATGATAAATCCACATATACAATTGCATCTGCTCCATTTTCATTTAATCTGACACAAAGCTCCTTAACTGATAAATCCTTACTGACAGGAACTTTAAGTGTTATATCTGTATATGCAATTTCATCCTTTACAAAAATTGTTGCAAATAATTTCTTCTGTGACATAATAAGTCTCCCTATTTCTCAAATTCTTCAACTGCCTCGCGTACATTAACACGATTCTCATATATTGCTTTACCGACAATAGCACCTTTGATGTCGGCATTATTTAAATTTCTTAAATCATCCATTGAAGATACTCCGCCGGATGCAATGATATTAAGACCTGTTTTCTCAGTAAGTTCCTGTGTCATTGCCACATTTGGTCCCATCAACATACCATCTTTAGAAATATCAGTATAGACAATTGACTGTACACCCATTTCCTTCATGGAAAGACACATACTGATTGCCGAATGGTCGGATACTTTTTCCCATCCTTCAATGGCAACCATTCCATTCTTGGCATCAACACCAACCACAATATGTTCGGCACCAAAACGGTTAATTGCCTCTCTTACAAACTCAGGATCTTTAACAGCCTTAGTTCCGATAATAACTCTGTAAATACCATAAGAAAGTACTCTTTCAATATCCTCCATTGTGCGGATTCCACCGCCAAGCTCACAAGGAATTGTTACGGAAGATACGATTTTCTTAATAGTCTCTTCATTAACCGAATGACCTTCGAGCGCACCATCCAGATCTACAAGGTGAATGAAACTTGCTCCATTTTCCTCAAAATAACGTGCAACCTTATATGGTTCCTCACAATATACTGTAATATCTTTAAATTCGCCCTGTTTTAAGCGGACGCATTTTCCATCTTTTAAATCAATAGCCGGATATAACTGCATTATAAAGCTCCTTTCGTGGAAAGTATACCTTCCACTCTTTCATCAATTGTTGTAGCCTCATCCATGGCTTTGGCGAAGCCTTTAAACATCGCCTCAATAATATGATGTGCATTTTCTCCATACATCTCTTTGATATGCAGATTCATCCCTGCTGAATAAGAAACCGCATAGAAAAATTCCTTAACCATTTCCGTATCAAAACCGCCGACACGTTCGGTATTAAACTTTGCATCATACACAAGATATGGTCTTCCTGAAAGATCTACAGCACATAATACCAATGTCTCATCCATAGGTAAAAGAAATGAACCATATCTTTTAATTGATTTCTTATCTCCAAGAGCTTTTTTAATCACTTCTCCGAGAACAATTCCGGTATCTTCAACTGTATGGTGGCAGTCCACCTCCAAATCACCCTTAACCTTAACTGTAAGGTCAAAAAGGCCATGTCTTGCAAAGCCGTTTAACATATGATCAAAAAAACCTATTCCGGTATTAATATCGGATTCTCCCCTGCCGTCAAGATTAATTGTAATCTCAATATCAGTTTCTTTGGTCTGTCTCTTAACAGTCGCACATCTTCCCATAATTATCTCCATTCCGCCCATAATGGGCAAATATTATTCAAAACGTACTGCAATTGAATTTGCATGTGCAGTAAGACCCTCTGCCTTGGCAAATTTCTCAATATCTGTGTGTATTTCCTCTAATGCGCTTCTTGAATATGAAATAATGCTTGATTTCTTAATAAAATCATCAACTTCAAGAGGTGAGAAGAATTTAGCTGTTCCATTAGTAGGCAATACGTGGTTCGGTCCTGCAAAATAATCACCAAGAGGTTCTGAACTGTATTCTCCAAGGAAAATAGCTCCTGCATTCTTAATCTTAGTCATTGTCTGGAACGGGTCCTTTGTAACCAGTTCTAAGTGCTCTGATGCAATCTCATTAACTACATCAATTGCCTCGTCCATATCCTTTGCAATCAAAATATATCCATAATTATCAAGTGATTTCTCAAGAATTGTTTTTCTTGACAATACATTAACAAAACCATCAACCTCTTCAGAAACCTTTTTGGCAAACTCCATGGAGGTTGTTACAAGAATTGCTGATGCAAGCTCATCATGCTCTGCCTGCGAAAGCAAGTCAGCTGCTACATATCTTGGATTGGCAGTTTCATCTGCAAGAACCATAATTTCACTTGGTCCTGCTATTGAATCAATACCAACCTGTCCATAAACTGCCTTCTTAGCAAGCGCAACATATATATTACCCGGTCCGACAATTTTGTCAACTCTTGGAACAGACTCTGTTCCAAAAGCCATTGCAGCAATAGCCTGTGCTCCACCAACCTTATAGATAACGTCAACTCCGGCTTCTTTGGCTGCTACCAAAGTTCCGCAATATATTTTGCCATCCCTGCCCGGAGGTGTACACATAATAATCTCCTCAACTCCCGCAACCTTGGCAGGCATAACGTTCATAAGAACCGATGACGGATATGCTGCCTTTCCGCCCGGAACATATACACCAACTCTTGATAATGGAGTAATCTTCTGTCCGAGAATTGTTCCGTCAGGCTGTGCATCAAACCAGCTGTTTCTCTTCTGTTTTACATGATAATCCCTTATATTAACCAAGGCTTTGCGGATGATTTCAACAAGCTCATCATCAATCTCTTCATATGCTGCCGCAATCTCTTCATCCGTAACTACAATGTTGTCGGCAGTAAGCTTGTATCCGTCAAATTTCTCAGTATATTCAAATACTGCCTCATTACGCCTTGCCTTAATATCTTCAATAATGGCATTAACCCTGCCTTCATATTCTCCGTAACTATTCGGACTTCTTTTTAACAAATTGGATAATATATCCTTTTTGGATGTCTCATTTAATTCAAGTATTCTCATAGGGCTTCCTCCTATTCTTCATTAAGCTTTCTAAGCTTCTCGATTATATCATTAATTCTCTTATTTTCCATCTTCATACTGACCTGATTAACCACGATTCTTGCAGAAAGGTCGCAGATTTCTTCAAGAACACCAAGACCGTTTTCCTTAAGTGTTGCACCTGTCTCTACAATATCAACAATAACCTCCGATAAGCCGACAATCGGTGCAAGCTCTACGGAACCGTTCAATTTAATAATCTCAACAGTCTGATGCTTTACATTATAGAAATAGTCCTTGGCAATATGAGGATATTTGGAAGCTACGCGAATAAGCTCGTGGCTCTGTAATAATTTCCCCGCACTCTCAGGCCCGCATACACACATTCTGCATTTGCCGATACCCAAATCATATACCTCATATAATTTTCTTCCTTCTTCAAGGATGGTATCCCTTCCGACGATACCTATATCAGCAGCTCCGTACTCAACATAAGTCGGTACATCCGATGCTTTTGCAAGGAAAAATTTAAGCCCAAGCTCCTCATTAACGAATATAAGCTTTCTGGTCTTCTCATCCTTCATTTCCTCACAGGTTATACCAATCTGTTCAAGCATTTCCATTGCTTTCTTTGCAAGTCTGCCTTTTGCAAGGGCAAATGTTATATATCTCATAATTAAATACCATACCTTTCACAAACTGCGGCATTAACAACAATAACTTCATCAAATTCATTGCAATTAACAGGCTGCTTCATGGCAATTACAGCCTTAACGCCCTGATTCCTGAAATATGTTGCAAGTCTGATTGCGTTTGAAACATTCTCATCATCATATACAAGCAGCTTGCTCTTTGCCTCTGCCTGAATCTGAATTTTCTGACGCTTTAATGCCTGATGAAGCAAATCAATTGTAATACAGAAGCCGATAGAAGCCATATCCTTGCCAAACTGTCCTATAAGCTTATCGTATCTTCCTCCGTTTGCCACCGGCTCGCCTACATCATATGTATATGCCTGAAAAATAACTCCTGTATAGTAATCAAGATTACTTAACATCCCAAGGTCAAATGAAACATATTTCTCAAAGCCATATACTTTAAGAAGTTCATAAACCTTCTCAAGGTGACTGATAGCATTAAGTGCCGACTCTTCCTTAGTAAGCTCCTTAGCCTTATTGAGAATCTCAACACCACCAAATAACTGCGGAAGCTTATAGAAACATTCACCACACTCCTTAGAAATATTATCATTATCAAGGATTTCACCGACTCTGAAAATATTTTTCTCACGGATAATTTCTCTCAATTCAGTTTCATTTTCCTGATTAAGACCAACTTCTTTAACAAGTCCCTTAAAGAATCCAATATGACCTAATTCCACCTGAAACTCCTTAAGTCCTGAACTCAAAATTGATTCAATAAGGAGTGCAATCATCTCGGCGTCCGCACCAATAGAAGAATCTCCGATTAATTCACAGCCTGCCTGGGTAGTTTCCTTAAGTCTTCCCTGATATCTTGAATTATTAACAAAGGTATTGCCTGTATAGCAAAGTCTGATTGGGTCTGCATTATCCTCAAAATACTTAGCGGCACATCTTGCAATCGAAGGTGTCATATCCGGTCTTAATACCAAAGTATTACCTTCCCTGTCAAAAAGCTTAAACATATTCTTAGAAGCTACTGAACCTCTCTCTTTATTAAATATATCAAAAAACTCAAAGGAAGGTGTCTGTATATCATGATATCCATATCCTTTGATTACATTATGTAAACAGTCCTGAATATAAATTTTCTCCTCACATTCACCATTATATATATCCCTTACACCCTCAGGTGTATGTAATAATTGATTTTTCATATACTATCCTTTCTCACTTTACTATGGTAAATCGTTAACTTGCTAAAATATAACACAGCTAAACTTCTATGTCAAGTAATATTTATCTGCTATCCAAATCCATTTGAAGCTGTTCAAGATAATGTACAAGGACATTACCTTTGCCACGTATTATATAACTATGGTCAATCTCTGTAAACTTAAAATGCTTAAGTCCACCATTTTCTGCTCTCTCCACAAATCTCCTGATGTCCGCAAATGGTATGTAGTATTTTTCCTCCCTATGGGTAAAATATATTATTATAAAAGCAATTCCTCCCTGTTTCTCAAAATCTGACATAAAATCATACTGATGCTTATGAATATTCTGAAGCGAAAAATTATCACTGTTACATTCCTTGGCATCAAAGCACACCGGAATTCCCTGTACGGTTCCAATATAATCGACCGTACTTTTTTGGTCAAAATATGCAAGTGTAATATGTCTGCTTTCTTTATCAATATTAATCGGTGTTATCGGGGTCGGAACCTTCTGAATAAGAGCAAGCCCCTTTTCCCTATATGTCATATTGGTTCTGTTAATCATTTCTTCAAGAACTGAACCTCGAAGACCTCTTGTTCCTGCCATTTATAACACTCCTTGTTTTATATGCTTAAAATACCTTTTTGAAAATATTTTTCGTATGCTCTTGGGTATTCTGTCTTAAAGGATTTATTAGATAATTCCAAAAAATCGTCTGTCATTTCAGGAAATATGACTTCATAAGAATGAAGCATCTGTCTCCTGACATTATATTTTCTATTAATTTCCTGATTGCCATACTTTGGATCACCCAATATCGGATATCCCATATGTGCCAGATGTGCTCTTATCTGATGAGTTTTACCCGTTATCAGATGTACTCTTAAAAGTGTCAAATCATCCTTACAGGCAATACTCTGATATTCTGTATGAACCGGCATTGCACCCTCAAATTCTTCATCCCTAATAATCACCTGATTACTAGTCCCATCTTTATACAGATATCCTTTAAGTGTCTGCGAACCCACAAGTCTGCCCGAAACAATTGCCAGATAATATTTCTGAATACTTCTGTTCTTAATAATTTCAGACATTTTCTGAAGCCCTTTAAGTGACATTCCGCCAATCATTAACCCTGAAGTATTTCTGTCAAGACGGTTACAGAATGCCGGCTTAAAGGTCTGCTCCTGTTTATGTCCCAAAGTCATCCAATGAGCCATAATATATTCATTCATTGAAATGTCATCTGCTCCGGATTTCTGGGAAAGAACACCCACAGGCTTGTCCGCCAGTATAATATTATCATCTTCATAAACAACATTAAGTCTGTCCTCTACGTTGACAAGCGGATTATCTACACCCATAAATTTATCAAGTGTATCGTCTGACATAAAAATCCGGACAACATCTTTTTCGGATAAAAGCTCGTTGCCCTTGGATTTTTTACCATTTAAAACAATATTTTTATTACGAAGCTGTTTAAAAATAAGTCCCGTCCCTGCATTTTTCAGCAGCTTGAACAAATATTTGTCAAAACGCTGATTAGCATCATTAGCACCTATAACAAATTCTTTCATATTAACCTCTTTAGATACTCATAATAGAGATTTTTTCAAATACATATAATATATGCTCCTGTTGTTCATCAGTTATGTCTCTGTTTCTAATTGCAAGCTCCGCACAACGCTTGGTATATGATTTCAAATCTGTATAAAGCTTCACTTTGGAATTGAATTCATAGTAATTAAGAAAGTTTGTAACACCCTTTTCAAAAGCCATTGTATCAGCCTTTTCATCAGGTGTGTATACAATAATGTTATCATCCTTATCGATTAAAAGATAGGAAATCTGATATCTTTTCTCAGATGCGGTCATCATTAGCTCACTGTACAGCTTAAGCGGTTTACATTTATTATTAATCTCATCATACTCATTCTTAGCCACAAAATTCTTCCATGGAAACATCAGATATTGTACAAGAAATTTCATTGTCGGAAGAACAACCAGAACAGCCAGAATCGTAACATAATTCTTTGGAGTTCCCCAAATAAGATATCCTGTTAAATAAATTCCGAGGATAAGCACCAGTCCTGTTAATGAAACCATTCCAAGCTGCATTTTCTTATATTTAAAATATCCCGGTTCGCCTTTATTGCATTTTTTCATATGAATACACCCTTTACTATTTAAATAATGCCATTATTGCTTTCTGCGGAAGCACCTTTGTGGCACCCTTTGCCATCTTCATTGCTGCACCGTAAATACTTGTTTCATTTCCAAATGCAGCATCCTTGATAGCCTGATTAACAACTTTACAAACATCCGCCCTGAAATTTTTCTTAAATGACTTGCCTTCAGAATCGCCTGCAATCTCAAAAAATTCTGTATCAACAGGTCCCGGGCAGACTGCCGTAACCGTTACCTGCCTCGTCTTCAATTCCACATTAAGTGCTCTGGAATAACTCAGAACATAAGCTTTGGTTGCTGCATATACAGTAAAATTAGGCTGAGGAGAAAAAGCGGCCGCCGATGCCATATTAATAATACGGCTATGTGTTGAAACGTACGGAAGACACAGTCCTGTAAACATTGTTAATGCCTTACAGTTTACATCAATCATAGCGCACTGTTCAACCACATCCAGCTCATCAACCCTTCCTATTTTACCAAATCCTGCTGAATTGACAAGAAGTTTGATATCCGGTCTAAGCTCCTTAAGATATTCCTTAAACTGTTCTAAATCCCCTTCATCACATAGATCCATGGCAAAAATACGAACCGGAACTCTTAAAATTGACTCTAACTCCTCCATTCGCTCCTTACGTCTTGCAACAAGCCAAATCTCATCCAGTTTACCATATCTTTTGGAAATCTGAATGGCAAATTCTCTTCCTATTCCTGACGACGCTCCTGTAACAACTGCAATTTTCATAGAATGTTCCTTTCAATTTATTATTTCATAAAAATTATTAATATAATAATCGGCTTCCTGATGCTTAATATCATCTACATCTGCGGAATATTCATCATACACGGCACAAACCTTCATTCCTGCATTATGTCCTGCTTTAATTCCAACGGGAATATCCTCAAATACAAGACAGTTCTCCGGTCTGACATTACACGCATCTGCACATTTTAAATAAATATCCGGTGCAGGCTTTCCGGTTCCCACCATACATGAGGTAGTAATTACATCAAAATAATCCGTTACCTCCAAAGCATCCAGACAGCTTTTGGCAAGCTCATAGGAATTACTTGTGGCGATTCCCATCTTAATACCTTTTGATTTAAGCAGTCTGAAAAAATCCAATGCACCTTCTTTAAGCAGAACTTCATTACGGTATTTATCCATTGCCACATTGTTCCAGATATTTTTTATCTCATCCAGAGATTCACTTAAATTAAATTCCTCCTTGAAGAAAACCGCAGTTTCGGAAAAACTCTTTCCTTCAATTCGCTTCTGTAAATCCGATGGTAACGCTATACCCCTCTGACCAAGGAACTCAATATCAATATTTTTCCACATCCACATGGAATCAATTATAGTTCCATCCATATCAAAAAAACATGCATCTATATTATTCAGCATTTTCTAAATCCTTCAACATATTAAATTCTTTAATTGTGAGTCTTCTGTACTCGCCAACATTTAAATCATTAGGCAATGTTAACGGCCCCATGGTAAGTCTTTTTAAATAAGTTACCTCATTATTAACAGCTGACATCATTCTTTTAACCTGATGGAATTTACCTTCGTTGATTGTAAGCAGTGACTTCGTAATGTTCCCTTCACTACTTAATATTTCTAACTTCGCCGGAAGCGCAACAAATTCATTCTCAACATTAATACCTTCTGCAAACATAGAGATATGTTCTTCATTAAGACATCCTTCGGTCTCCACATAGTAGGTTTTATCCACATGTTTTTTAGGAGATAAAAGATTATGTGCAAGCATTCCGTCATTAGTTATAAGTAAAAGGCCTTCGGTATCCTTATCAAGCCTTCCCACAGGAAACAAATCATCCCTCTGTCTGTCTTCAATCAAATCCAGTACTGTTATCTGTTTCTTATCATCAGATGCCGAAATAACTCCTGCCGGTTTATTTAAAATAAAATATTCATATTGCAGATATTGTATTTCTTCTCCATTGTAAAACACATTGTCTTCAACCGTATCAGCCTTTTCTGATGGGGATTTAACAATTCTGCCATTAATGGTAATCATACCTTTTTTGATATATGCTTTAATCTCTGTTCTCGTACCAATTCCCATATCTGCAAGATATTTATCTATTCTCAGCTTCATTACATCCATCTCCAGCCCGGAAGATATTTATTCTTAATTGTAGTTCCATTAAGTTTTCCCCATCCAAGAGGATAACCATCAACTGTAATTAATACATTTTTGGCATTGCCCCTTAATCTTCCTTCATCAGCTTCAATGGTTTCACCCTTAAGATATTTGACTACCGAAGAGCTGTCTGCCTTAAAATCAACTACAGTCGAATATTCATCAGGTTTGACAGTCATGGCAAGAGCCTGACTTGGTTCAAAACGATTCTTCTTAAGCTCACCTAATAACAAGCCTGTTCTTAGAGTTCTGATTCCTTTAAGATTATCCGTTTCCTTTGGAAGCAGATATACCTTCTCACCCTGAATTTCCAATCGGCTCAAGTCAAAATCACTTGTGAATTCCTTCACAAACTCCTGAATCTCATCCGGTACTTTACCACCGCGTCCCACAGGATATGCTTCTTGTACAAGTTCTCCCTTCTTATGAAGCAATGCAACAAAATGACCTTCACCCTGCATTTTATGAGGGAATATGCGAATCGCATCCTCCATGCCATAAGCTCTTGTAAAGCCAACGTAATCATATATGCGCTCTAAAATAAAGTCCGGGTGCATTTCAAGGAACTCTGCAATATTATCTTCATCCTCAGACTTTGAGAATGTACAGGTAGAATACAGAAGATATCCGCCTTCTTTCAGCATAATCGCTGCCTGATTAAGAATATTTTTCTGTATTGGTGCAAAGAAATCAGGTCCCTGCAAAACCCAGCTTTTAATTAATTTATTATCTTTTCTGAACATGCCCTCACCGGAACAAGGAGCATCCACAAGAATTTTATCAAAGAAAGCCGGAAATCGCGCTGCAAGCTTTTCAGGATATTCACATGTAACCAATACATTACCGATTCCAAACACCTCTATATTCTTAAGAAGTGCCTTCGCTCTTGATGCACTAATATCATTTGATACCAAAAGTCCTGTACCCCTAAGCTTTGCTCCGAGCTCAGTACTCTTTCCTCCCGGTGCAGCACACAAATCCAGAACCTTATCGCCTTCCTTAACAGGAAGAACATATGCCGGGGTCATGGCACTTGGCTCCTGAAGATAATATAAACCGGCAAAATAATATGGATGCTTAGCAGGTTTATCCTCCTCTGCATAATAAAATCCATTTGGAATCCACGGAATTGGTGTAAGGTTAAACGGACTGATTTTTAAAAAATCCTCAACGGAAATCTTTGCCGTATTAACTCGTAAACCATATAAACGTGGCTCTTCAAAGCTGTCTATGTAACTATCAAATTCCTTTCCTAATAACTCCTTCATGTTATCGAGATATTTTTCCGGTAACTGCATTGTGTCCTCTTTCTAACCTCTGCTCTGTGCTCTGTAGCCTTCCGCAATTATATCTAACTGCTTTGCAAAGCTTCTAAGCTGTTCAAGGTCATTTTCTTTGTATATTTCAAAAAATTCGTCCTGAATTTTGACAACCTCTCTTTTGTTGGCAACCTTATATAAATTCTGAATGTTATTAAGTATTTCTGAGATTATATTAGCCTGTATTACAAAAGAACTTTGTGCGTCCATAATCTCATCATGTATGGATGACATTTCCTCATCAAGCTTTAATATTGCCTGTGCTGCTGCATTAAGTCTCTTAGTAATATGTTCAGGAATATTATGACGATATTTATATTGCAGGGAATGTTCGATTGTTGCCCAGAAATTCATTCCTAATGTTCTTATCTGTATCTCTACATAAATTTTCCTGGTTCCGTCAAGAGTTTCCACATCATATGTTACTACCATGTGGTAACTTCTGTATCCGCTAGGTTTAACATTGCTGATATAATCCTTTTCCTGATAAACATCCATATCCTTACGGCCTCTGATTATCTCAACCACTTTGTATATATCCTCTACAAACTGGCACATAATTCTTATTCCCGCAATATCCTCAACCTTATCGGTAACTGTAAGCTGTTCGATAGGTATATTTTTCTTATGACATTTCTCAAGAATACTGGAAATGCTCTTTACCCTTCCTGTAACTGTCTCAATCGGTGAATACAATCCCCTTGCCTTATAATCTTTAATGATGTGATTAAATTTTACCAATAATTCCTCCACCGCAAGCTCATATGGTGTAAGAATCTCTTTCCATAACTGAATTTCCATAAATACCTTCTCCTGTAAAATCCCAATAATTATTCTAATATAACGGAAAACCCCTATTATCCGCGAATATTCTCAAGTAATTTTAATGTAAAATTATACACTCTCTCTGTGGACTCAATTGATAATCTCTCATCAAAGGTATGAATATCCTTCATATCAGGTCCATAAGAAACAATATCAACACCCGGAAGCTTATCTGCAAAAATGCCACATTCTAGTCCGGCATGGATTGTTGTAAAATCAGGCTTACTGCCATACATATCTTCATATGTTGAACTGATAATATCTCTTAAACGCGAATCCGGATTATATGTCCATGCCGGATAATCACCTGATTCCTCGTATGTTCCCCCAAGGAACTCTATAAGATACTCCAGTCTGCCCGCAAGTTCTCTTTTGGCACTTTCAATCGAACTTCTGACAGAGTATACCATTTTAAAAGCCCCCGCTTCAAAAGTAAGTATACCAAGGTTCAGTGAAGTCTCCACAAGATTCACATCATATGCACTTCTTGCCATAACCCCATAAGGAAGATTCTTAAGAAGACAGAGAATCTTCTCTCTTCCATAATCATCACATACATTGTAAACTCCCATTCCCTTTTCTTCACACAGAATAGTGATATTATCATCAATGCCCCTGTATTCCTTCTGTAACTCATCCATAACCCGGTTGCAAGTGTCCTTGATTACTGTAACATCCTCTGTATCTGTTACAATAACTGCAACACATTTCTGACAGATTGCATTATCAACCTCTCCGCCCTTGATGCTGTATATATAATAATCTGCACATTCATCAATACTCTTAAGAATTCTCCCCATCAACACATTTGCAGATGGTCTTCCTGTTCCTATTTCTGCTCCGGAATGTCCACCTGTCAGATTGCATATTGTTAATTGTAATAATACGCCATCATATTCTGTCATATTAACATCAAGACTCAAATCGGCACCAAGACCTCCGGCACTTCCCGTAAGAAAGATTCCCTCATCATCTGAATCCAGATTAATAAAATATTTTCCTGATAAATCAGATGGTTCAATAGCCTCTGCACCGCATAACCCAACCTCTTCATCTACGGTAAGAACCACCTCCAACGCCGGATGCTTAATATTATTATCATTAAGTATCGCAAGTGCCATCGCAACAGCAATTCCGTTATCAGCACCAAGTGTTGTTCCATCCGCTGTGACATATCCGTCTTCAATTAATAATTGTAACGGTTCAGTTAGAAAATCATGTGATGAATCCTCACGTTTGGCACCAACCATATCCAAATGTCCCTGAATAATAACACTCGGTGCATTCTCATAGCCATTGGCTGCCGCCTTGTAAATAATTACATTTCCAACCTCATCTCTTACATACCTAAGGCCTCTGTCTATTGCAAATTGCTCGCAATAGTCACTGATTAAATTTGTATGATATGAAGTATGCGGAATATTACAAATATCTTCAAAAAAATTAAAAACTGCTTCCGGTTTCAAACCATTTAAAACTCTGTTCATATTAATTCCTTTCAATATGTGCCTGGTCATAAGGCACAATCACACCCAAATACTATATTGCCACAAATACTGTCAAAAATCAATTGAATAACTCATCAAATAACCGAATACATTTAAATATGAAAAACATTATTAAATATATATTATCTTTTGTACTTATAATTTTAATAATCCTTACACCCTCCATAATTCTTGAAGGTGCCCGTACAGGCCTTACTCTATGGTATCAGGCCTTAATACCGGCATTGCTGCCATACATGATTTTGAGTAATATTGTAATAAAAACAGGTTTATCCATGGAACTGTCTTTCTTAACATATCCACTTACCAGGCTGCTGAAAATTAACGATAAAGCATCCTATTGTATTCTGTCCGGCATTTTCTTTGGTTATCCTGCATGTGCAGCCAACGCATGTACACTTGTCAAAGAAAACCAGCTTGACAGAGAAACTGCCGTCTTCTGTACCTGTGCATTTAATAATTTAAGTCCCGGGTTTATAATGGGATTTTTCTGTATAGGAACACTTAATAACACTGAAATAATTCCAAAGATATTTGCTTTATTTTACATATCATTATTATTGTCAACCATTTCAATAAGGATATTTCTTTTCCGTAATTTACAGTCTGTTAATTATAACAACATTAATAAAACAACCAATGAAGACAAGAGTATTTTGACCAATTCAATTAAAACCGCTCTTGTAAATATATCTGTTCTCGGAGGCTATGTTATTATTTTTTCAATATTGATAAAATACCTGTTAAAAATACCTTTTAACAAAATTCACCTTTTGGCTCCTGTTTTGGAAATAACATCAGGTATAACCACAATATGCAGCACTTATTCGGATATAAGAATTATTCTGTTAATAATAATGCCCATGCTGTCTTTTGGCGGGATTTCCGGTATATTTCAGACAATCGGAATTGATTCATCCGGAATTATAGACACAAAAAAATACATATACAGCAAAGTTATTTCCGGCATTATAAGCCTTATTGTAACTTATCTGGCTGTATATGTATTTAAAATGGTCCCGTAATTATTCTTCTTCGCTGTCGTCCATAACTTCCTTTACATTAGCAGCAAGCTCTTCCTCTGCCGCAACCTCCTCCGGCTCAGGACGAAGCTCCTTACGATTGGATACTACAATGTTCAGATCTTTATTAAGGGAAGCCAGTAATGCATCATATTTGGAGCGATTATTCTCTATTGAATGTTCAATAATCATCTGAAGATTTGCAAGCATATCATCTGTATACTGAATAGCCCCAAGTCTGATATTACCAGCATCCTCAACTGCCTTATCAACTATCATCTGAGCCTTGGCACTTGCATCTGCTATAACTGCATTAGCCTGTTCAACAGCCCGCTGCATAATCTCATGCTCATTAATAAGCTCCTCTGTATGTACCTGTGCTTCTGCAATCATACGGTCTGCCTGTTCCTTAGCATCTGCAAGAATCGCATCCTTATTGCTGATTAATTTCTGATATTTCTTAATCTCATCAGGAGTCTTAAGACGAAGTTCTCTGATTAATTCATCAATTTCCTCTTTATTAACTGCAATCTTAGTGCTTGAAAGCGGAATTGGCTTGCAGCTTGAAATGTAATCTTCTATTTCACTGATAATCTGTTCAATCCTACTCATATTTAACTCTCCATTCGACATATCCATTTTATTCAAACTTCATACTCTTATTCATGATACCACTTTCATGCTGTAATAGCAAACAAAAAATTTATTTTTAAGTAATCAGTTGCTTCTGAAACGAACCTCACAATCAGTATCCTGACATCAAATTTTTTTTATAAAAACATGCTGGTTAGTTTTATATCTTTTAATCTTATAAATTTCAAAGCCCATTCCTTCAAGATAAGAAAAATCCGTATCCAAAAGCGACTCCACTACAATGTCAGTATATTCTGTAACATACGACATTTCCGAAAGTGACTTTAGAACAGTTACTTCAAGCCCTGATTTGTAAGGCGGGTCCATAAAAATTATATCTATTTCTTTTTCACATTTGAGTTTTTCCAATGCAAAAAGAACGTCACATTCCATTATTGTAGATTCATTCTGAAATTTGGTAAAACTAAGATTATCTTTAATACAGGCAATTGCCTGCTTACCATTTTCAACAAAATATGCGTGTTTTGCACCCCTGCTTAACGCTTCAATTCCAATTCCGCCGCTTCCCGAAAAAAGGTCGGCAAAAACACAGCCCGGAATACTGTTCTGTAAAACATTGAACAGTGTTTCTTTGGTTCTGTCCTGAGTAGGTCTTGTATCAAGTCCTGCCGGTGCCTTAAGCGGCATACTTCTTCTGCTTCCTGCAATTACTCTCATTATTTGTACCTTTTTCCTTCCTTCTCTTCATAATATATTTTTCCATCCTGAATCAGTCTGAAATCATGTCCATTGATTTCATAGATATTTACACAACAGTTACGTTGAAAAATACCGGACCACATCTCTTTAATAGGCTGATGATTAAGATTAAGCATTAAAGCCTTATTTAAGGCTCCATGTGCAACAATCAACATTCTGTCAAGTTTCTCTGACTCCGGAACTACTATCTCTTCAATAAAGCTTCCGGTTCTTGCCACAAGCTCTTCATATGTCTCTCCGCCTTTTGCCGGTATAAATTTATCAGGTGCATCAAAAAAATCCGAAAACTCAGCAGGCAGCTCATTTGTCTTAACTCCCTCGTATTCACCAAAAGAAATTTCCAGGAGTCTGTCATCTGTTTCAATAGGGACATTTCTATCACCTTTAATAATCTCTGCTGTATGATACGCTCTTTTTAGCGGACTTGAAAAAATTCTGTCAAATGTAACATTCTTCAATGCCTCACCGGTTATTTCAGCAAGTTCAATTCCATATTCATTTAATTCAATATTACTTCTGCCCTGCAATCTTTTATCATTATTCCAGTCAGTTTCTCCATGTCTTATAATGTATAATTCCATTTAATTCTCCTAAATATTAAGGTTGCATATTCCGGTATCCATATACGCCCTGAGGCGGTTACGAAGCGGTATATTCTCTTCCTGTTCAAGCTCAGGGTCTTTTAACAGCAATTCACCCGCAGTCTCCCCTGCCAGTTTAAGTGTTGCGGCATCAATATAAATATCTGCCAGTGCAAAATTAAAATCTCCACTCTGCCTTGTTCCAAGCAAATCTCCCGGACCTCTTAGTTTTAAATCCTGCTCCGCTACATAAAAGCCATCATTACTATCCTTAAGAATCTTAAGTCTTTCCCTTGTAAGCGGGTTTTTCGTATCACTAACAAAAATACAATATGACTGGTCCTTACCTCTCCCGACTCTGCCTCTTAGCTGATGAAGTCCCGAAAGTCCGAAACGTTCGGCATTTTCCACCATAATAACAGTTGCATTGGGAACATTTATTCCAACCTCAACAACGGTAGTTGATACCAGTATCTGTATATCTCCCTTTTCAAATGACTCCATTATACTATTCTTTTCCAATGGTTTCATTTTACCATGCAAATACTCTATTTTAACGCCTTTTCCAAAACGTTTCTTCAGCTTGTCTGCATATTGAACCACATTTTCAAGCTCTGCACCATCATTTGCTTCATTTTCCTGTGCCATTGCACATATAATATATGCCTGATGTCCCTTTAAAAGTTCGTCATTTATAAATTTGTATGACTTTTCCCTGTAGCTTGTATCCACAACACAATTCTTAATCGGAAGTCTGTTTGACGGCTTCTCATCGATAATTGAAATATCCAGATCCCCATATAATATAATTGCAAGTGATCTTGGAATAGGTGTTGCACTCATAACAAGAACATGTGGATTCTCCCCTTTTTTATGAAGCTTCTCCCTCTGTAATACACCAAATCTGTGCTGTTCATCTGTTATAACCAGCCCCAGGTGGCTGAAGCTAACCTTATCTGTAATTACCGCATGGGTACCGATTACAAAATCCGCTGTTCCATTTTCGATTTTCTCATGCACCTTTCTTTTGGCGGCAGCCGTCATTGAACCTGTCAGAAGTACACAGTTAATATCGAGACTGTTTTTCCTGATAGTTTCACAAAAAGCTTCATAATGTTGTTTTGCCAATACCTCAGTAGGCGCCATTAATGCTGACTGATATCCTGCATTTGCTGCATCTGCCATTGCAAGCAATGCGACTATGGTTTTACCTGAACCAACATCTCCCTGTACAAGTCTGTTCATTACATGTGAAGATATCATGTCCTTACTAATCTCCTCACAGACCTTTTTCTGTGCATTGGTAAGTTCATAGCCTAAATTGGCAAGAATCGTTGCAGAATATGCCGATTTGGGTATGATAATATCATTGTGTGCAGCTAAATTTATATTTTTCCTGTTTCTTATTCCAAGAGAAAAAAGTAAGAATTCGTCAAATACAATCCTTTTCCTTGCCCTAGAAAGCTCCTCCATGTCTTTTGGAAAATGAATTTTCTCCAAAGCCTCATTATTGGACATAAAATTATTACTCTTTAAAATTGTTTCCGGAAGATATTCTTCATAAGAAACCGCCTGAGCAAGACATTGCTTTATAGCCTTTACAACCAGGTTATTGGTTAGTCCGGCAGTCAGCGGATAAACCGGCTGCATTGAATTTAATTTCTGATTATATTCATCCAATGTATACAATACTGGCTGTTCCATAAAAACAAGGTTGCCCCTAAAAGCAACCTTGCCTCTGAATATATATCTGTATCCTTGTTTTAACTGATTCTTAAGGAAAGGCATATTAAACCATGTTGCACGGATTCGATTTCCCTCTTCATCAGACAACGTCACGGTAAGAATCCTGTACCTGCCTCTGGCATTCAATTCACAGGGCGAAACAACTATCCCCTCTAGTGCATATACCTTCTCCTCCGTCATATGACTAACCATAACAGGCTCTTCATATACATCATAAGTCCTTGGATAGAATTTCAGCAAATCATCAGTATTGTATACATTAAGCTTATGGAACAGCTGTTCACTTTTCTCTCCAATACCTTTTAATTCACGAATATTCATATTCTCTCTATTCCACTGATAAAATATAATAGTAAACCGGCTGACCGCCATAATTCACTTCAACATCCACATCAGGATATAATGCTGATAACGCCTCTGCAATTGCATTGGCAGCAGTCTCTTCAACCTCAGCGCCATAATATATGCTGATTAACTCAGATTCATCATCCACAAGCTGTGAAACCAGATCGACAGTTACATCAGCAATCTCTGAACCGACTGCAAGGATTGTCTTATCTCCGATTCCCATGATATCGCCCTGTTTGATTACTTTATCATCAATCTCTGTATCTCTTACAGCATAGGTTACTGATGCAGATTTTACATATTCAAGTTCTTCCGACATAAGTTCAAGATTCTTTTCCGGTTCTGCCCCTTCTGAAAATACTACAAGTGAAGCGATTCCCTGCGGAACAGTCTTGGTTGGAACTACTATTATATTCTTATCCTCAACAATACTCTTTGCCTGCTGTGCAGCAAGAATGATATTGGAATTATTAGGGAGGATAAAAATATTATCCGCATGAACCTTATCAATGGCGTTTAACATATCCTCCGTACTCGGATTCATTGTCTGTCCGCCTTCGATTACATAATCAACACCAAGGCTTGTGAAAATTTCACTAAGACCTTCACCAGCTGAAACAGAGATAAAGCCGTATTTCTTATTAGTAACAGGCTCTTCTTCAACTGTTTCTGTTACACTCTCCTGTGTTTCTGCCGCATTCTTTGCATTCTGTTCCGCAATCTTGGACGCATTGGCAATAACACGCTCATGATGCTCTTCTCTCATGTTATCAACCTTCATTCTTGTAAGAGAACCGAATGTGAGTCCCTTCTCAAATGCAAGGCCCGGATGATTAGTGTGAACATGAACTTTAATAATCTCATCATCTGACACAAGAACAATTGAATCACCGATTGATTCAAGATATGACTTAAATTCAGCCTCTTTAGCTGCATCATATTTCTTCTCAATCATAACAATAAATTCAGTACAGTATCCGAATTTAATATCGACTTCTTCAACGCCCTGTGCAGAAATATCAGCATTGGCTGCCGGTCTTCCCTTACTGACAACAGCTTCAAAATTAATCTCCTTACCAAGTAATGCATCATAAGCACCCTTCATAACCTGCATAAGGCCCTGTCCGCCTGAGTCAACAACGCCTGCCTGTTTAAGAACGGGAAGCATATCAGGAGTCTTTTCAAGAACGACATCACCATGACGGATAACAGCATCCATTAACTTCTCAAGGTCTTTCTCCCTGCCTGCAAGTTCCTGAATCTTCTCAGCCATTCCTCTTGCTACGGTAAGAATAGTTCCTTCCTTCGGCTTCATAACTGCCTTATATGCAGTTTCAACAGCCTTCTGGAAAGCTTCTGCAATTACTTCTGAATCCACTTCATCATATTCACGGATTACCTTTGTAAAACCTCTAAGTAACTGTGAAAGAATAACTCCTGAGTTACCTCTTGCGCCTCTTAATGAACCACCTGAAATAGCCTTAGCCAGTGATTCCATTGTAGGATTATCCAGTCCGTTAACTTCTTTGGCAGCGGACATAATTGTAAGAGTCATGTTGGTTCCCGTGTCTCCGTCAGGAACAGGGAAAACATTCAAATCATTAATCCATTCTTTCTTTGCTTCAAGATTAGCCGCACCGGCAAGAAAAAGTTTCTTCAACGCCTTTGCGTCTATTTTCATTGTTGCCACTTCTTAGATCCTCCTTAACATTAGTCGATGATTCTGACACCTTCAACATATACATTAATTCTACCAACTTTAAGTCCGGTAAATTCTTCTAATTTATATTTTACATTATGAACAAGATTATCTGCTACTGTAGAAATGCTTACACCATAAGCAACGATAACATGAAAATCAATTATCAGTTTGTTATCTGCATCAACCGTAACATTAATGCCCTGTGTGAGACTCTCTTTCCTCAATAATTTAACAATTCCGTCCTTGACACTTATGGTTGCCATACCAACAATACCAAAACATTCAACTGCTGTGGCACCGGCATATTTTGCAATCACGTCATTATCAACATGAATCTCACCATACTGATTATCAATATGTCCCTTCATAGTCAGTTCCTCCTAAAATATATAGTTTTTCTTATCTATTATAACCTATTTTATGCAAAAATGGAACTAATATTTTCTTTTATACAAAACAAAAAAACCGAAGGTTATTAAAGCCCTCGGTTTTATCTGTCAAATTAAGCTCTTTCTACTGCGCCTGATCTTAAACAAGAAGTACATACATACATCTTTTTAGCCTGGCCATTAACCTTAACCTTTACAGATTTTACATTTGATTTCCACATTTTGTTTGATCTTCTGTGTGAATGACTTACTTTGATTCCAAAGTGAGCACCTTTATCACAAATAGCACATTTAGCCATGTTTGCACCTCCTTTAAGATATTAAACCTAAACAGGCTCACAACGAAGATTATAATAGCAGATTATTTTATTAAATGCAAGTCTTTTTTTAATATTTATTATCTTTTTTTCTTACAGGTATCTGAAGTAAATAAATTATATCCCAAAATAAGCAGAACAATTATGGTAACAATTTCCCAATAACGCTTGGTTATAAAGATTCCTATAAATATTCCCACAGCTATAAAAAACATTGCAAAGCCAAGTATTCTTCTCATAAACAGACCCGATAAATTTGTCTTAGTCTATTATATGAAAGGAAATCCCCAATATATACTTGTTTTAGTCTTTTAAACTCCTTTCTGTCATGAAAATCGTTCTCTATTACGCCAAGGCCGCCTATTATCTCGTCATTCTTCATTGCAATATACCATTGCGGAACAGCCTACGTATTAAGCAGACATTCTTCCATACTTTCAATGTATGCTTCCTTAAGTATCTGCCATTTCGCATGAAACCAATCCGCTGCTCTCTCTTTTAATTCTTCATGTTCCTGTATTTTAATCATTTCATATTTCTTCATTTTATCTTATCTCCAAATACTTCTCTGTAATTATTATAGAACTCTACTGTATTAGATTCCGGCTGTGTCTGAATATTTGTAACGAAAAATTCTTTTCCGTCTGCTTCAAAATAATAACACATAACCCAAGTGTCAGCATTCGGGTTATAATTATCCTCAACCTGAGTTGCATCTCCCACAGCAATTCCGGTTTCACTGAGCCGCATTTTTTCCTTACCGATATAAACGGCATTCTCATTATATTCTTTGGCTTTTTCCCAATAGAAATATTCCGTTCTCATCTCAGGAGTCATCCACATATCATACTCGGCACTATAACATCCGATTTCATTCTCATACATATCATACACATAAGTATCCTTATAAAGCCAGTATTCTCTTGTATCATATGATTCAAACAATTTCTGTACTTCCGCTGAAACCTCCGGTGCAGAATCCGTATCATCCGAAAGATAATAAACCTCTCTAGGATAGTAATAATTAGCCGAATTATCAGTTTGTATATCTACTCCATATACAGCTTCAAGCTCTGTAAGCTCATCTTCAATCTGTGATAATATGTAATCATAATATTCTTCATCAAAAGTACTTTCCTTACTCTCTATTTCTCCAAGCACTGAACCATCACAACCAATTTCTCTCATATAACTGGTTATCTGGTATTCAAAACCATATTGAGAATCCTTGAAATAATATATTCTCTTATCTTCACTTATTTTCTCCTGTTTTATTAATACAGCTCCTCCATATTCAGAATTTGCATAAGCAGTAATCTCAATCGGATTAGCCGGACTACAGGAAAAAAACACCATAGATATAAATATTAATAACAAAACCCCAAAAATTTTTTTCTTCATAAAATCACCCTCTAAAAACAGTATATATAAAAATTCTTTTTAAAAGAGACATTCGTACCGCTGCGTGGCACAACGAACGCGAGTGTGTCTCTTATAAAAAGAATTTTTTTGCATCTTATTTTGTTGCATTCTCTACTGCTTCTTCAACCTCAGGGTCCTTGCCCTTACCACCGATTATTTTTCCAAGCTTGTCCACTGCCTCAGGAATCAGATCAATAAGCTTTGAAACAGAATCCTGATTCTTAATATTAACAAGTCTTGTTACGCCATCGTGAATTACCAGAACAGCACTTGGACTCATCTTGCCGCCCAAACCTCCTGCTGCTGAATTCTTATGTTCATTGGTTCCGGCTCCTGCCGCAACACCGAAACTCACATCCACAAGTGGAAGAATAATTGTGTCATTAACTGTTACAGGCTCTCCAACAACTGTTTTAGCTGAAAGGAAACCATCCATTCCCTTAAATAAAGATGCTACTGTTGAATCAAATTTAGTATTCTCTGCCATAATAATTGCCCTCCTAAAATTATAAAACATCGTCGATTACGACTTTTAATTTATCATTACTATACAACTCAAGTACCCATACAATAACCTTAAAAACGCTGACATGTCCTTTAAATCCTGCATTCAGTTCAAAAACTTTATTTTCAAAATCAGGCTCAATTATCAGATCCGCGCCTATCAAAGCTGCAGCGGCATATGTGATTCCAAGTATCTCACCGGTATTAGCCGGGTCATCTGTTCCGAACTTCATTCTTACCTTAAGCTTATTATTAACGAGAAAAGAAACCGGCTGCTTAATCATTTTAAGAGCATATATAACAGCCTCCTGGTTCTCCTTGTCTTTAATCTGGTCAAGAATCGCTTTCAGATTGTCAATATAATATATGATTTTCTGCTTAATGCCATTATAAATGGATTTAATGCGTTTGAAAATATCTTTTTTATTTTTATTTCCATTTTTGGAATTTTTATACTGTTCTGACTGATTTGTCTCTATTACTGGAGTATCCTCCTTCGGCTCATTAACTGTTTTAACAGGGGGCGTTTCAGACTTTTCCACTGTTCCTGCCCTTGCCTCATTCATTTGCTGACGTTGCCGCTTCTGTCGCTTTTTGGCCTTACGCTTTGCTTTTTTTATTTTCTTCTTCTGCCTGACAGCTTCATCCTCGTCATCATCAATTTTTTCCCAAAGAACACGCAAATAATAATCAAGCTCGTCATTTTCATAATTAAGAAAGCCATATACAAATCTGAAGATATGGCATACCTTTATTTTAATAAACAAATCCTCTTTATATGTTATTTTACCCTTATAAAAAATCGGTGAAGATAGTATAATTGCAATTACAGCAATTACAAGCAGGATTAAACCACCTATAACAATTCCGATTATTTTTAGTACATGAAGAAATTCCATATTATTCCTTATCTTTTATTAAAAATTCCTTAACTGCAAAACCACCTGTCTGTTCATACACATCCTGAACAATTTTCTGCACCAGTGCAAATGCTTCATCCTTACCAATGGCTATTCCCACAACCGTTAGTTTTTTCTTATGAAATGACGACTGCTTAAACTGAATTGTTTCAAAAACATCAAGAAGATTCCTGTCATTCTCAGGCAATGTAATCACATATACCCCCAAGCTCCATTTCTTATGCTTAAGATTTTTTAATAATTCTTTCTGATTTTCCGAGGCTCTTTCACCATAGTATATTTTGTTGCACCAATACATATTTTTACTCACTTGAAATCATCATATTAATAAGTGTCATACAGGCTTTTTTCTCTGACTCATCATTACACTGTGAAAGTGCAACATGAACATAGGACTTAAATTCATCCATATTATTAAAATATGCCGGAAGATTTGAAATAACAGCTGCCATAACAGCTCTTCTGTAATACTGGGTACAATTCTCAAATACTTCTGAAAAATCCTTAACAAGTCCATCCACAATATCCGTAATATATTTCTCATCAGCAATTTCCTTCATTGCAGCATCCTCCTCTAACGGAGCAAAAGTACTTGTAGACTGAAGACGGCTAATCTTATTAAGACGTACAAAATCATCCGTTGCATTTAAATACTCAATGACACTTCTGTTAATGTTAAGAATTTCATCCATTGTGCTTTCCGGAGTAAAAATCAGGTTTCCGATTTTTTCCTGAAGTCCTTCGAAATCCACAAACTTCTCGGCCCATTCCAAATCAGGTTCATTATATCCTTGAACAACCTTATATGACTGGGCAATTATATCCACCAGCTTATCTGTTTCATTAGAATCATATAAAGCATTACGACAGAGAATTATTGAATATACATCATTAATAACCTCCGTAAGCATTACAAAAGCATCTGCATATTCAGTAGCAAGTTCACCTGCTCTATCCATTTTATCACGCATTAAATTGAACTGTTCTTCTGTAATTGTACTGTAATCCACTACACTAAAGTCATTAAGATATGCATTTAACAATGGGAAATGTATATCCATTCCCACGGGTGTATAGATTGTGCCGGCCGTTCTTATTCTATATGCAAAATCATTAATGGACAGTTTCTCACTTTCCTTATATATCGAAAACGACTGGTTAATTATATCAAAAAATTTATTCTTAGTAAGACGCATTGGCAGCTCGCCCATTACCATTGCTAACTTCATGTTAATAACGGCATTGTCCCTTTCATTAATTACATAATTAAGGATGTCCCTTTCAAAATTGTTTTTATAATATTTATCATCGAATTCCGATTCATTGAACCTGAATTCCACGCGGTTCAGAATATATTCGTAAATCTGAATTCTGTCGGTAAATGCAGTAAGGACCTCCATTTTACCGATAATTGAATTGCGCAGCTTAATTATTTCCTCTTCTGCAGACTTATAATCCATTTCATTTGAAAGAATAATTCCGTTAATCAGCTTCTGTAATGCAGCAACCTCCTCAAATATTACTTCTTTTTTATCTTTGCTTAATTCATAATATATTTCTGAAAAAGTATAGTAATTAAGTGACATACGTAAATAAGCCATACGTTTATACAGCGAGAAAAGTCCGCCTGTATAAACAGGAAGATTTTCTGACACTCTTTTTCCCTTAATTAATTCATTAACTGCTGATGACAATTCTGCCATAATCTGTACCTCTGTATTAAAGTATAGTTTTAATTATATCAAAACAATCAAAGGTTCTGAAATAATCCTGTGGAGTTTCAGCTCTTCTAATCAGCTCAAAATCACCACTTTCTTTAAGAAGAATTTCTGCTGAACGTAATTTACCATTATAGTTATAGCCCATTGCAAAGCCATGTGCACCTGTATCATGAATATAGAGATAATCACCCATATCAATCTTAGGAAGCTTACGGTCAATTGCAAATTTGTCATTATTTTCACAAAGTGAGCCTGTTACATCATACATATAATCGCAGGGCTCGTTTTCCTTGCCAAGTACTGTTATATGATGATATGCACCATACATCGCAGGTCTCATAAGGTTAACCGCACATGCATCACATCCGATGTACTCTTTATATGTGTGTTTCTCATGTGTTGCCTTTGTTACTAATGCACCATAAGGTCCCATCATAAATCTTCCCATTTCAGTATATATTGCCACATCACCCATTCCATTCGGTACAAGTACTTCATCATATACCTTATGAACGCCCTCACCAATAGCAAGGATATCATTAGGCTCTGCATCGGGTTTATATGGAATTCCGACACCTCCTGAAAGGTTAATAAAGGAGATATGACAACCGGTTAAATCTCTTACTTCAACTGCAAGTTCAAAAAGAATCTTTGCAAGCTCAGGATAATAATCGTTAGTTACGGTATTGCTGGCAAGGAACGCATGAATGCCAAAATTCTTAGCCCCTTTTGCCTTAAGAATCTTAAAGCCCTCAATTAATTGTTCCTTGGTAAACCCGTATTTGGCATCTCCCGGATTATCCATAATTGAATTGGCAATCTGAAAATATCCGCCCGGATTAAAACGGCAGCTGATAGTTTCAGGGATTCCGACTAATTTATCAAGAATTTCAATATGCGTAAAATCATCAAGATTGATTGTCGCACCAATTTCCTTTGCAAAAACAAATTCCTCCGGAGGTGTATCATTGGAAGAAAACATAATGTCGCTTCCATCACATCCGATTGCTTTAGACAGCATTAATTCGGTCATTGATGAACAATCCACTCCACAACCATATTCTCTTAAAATATTAATGAGAAACGGGTTAGGTGTTGCCTTAACTGCAAAATATTCTTTAAAACCCGGATTCCACGAAAACGCCTGCTTAACTCTGGCAGCATTTTCACGAATTCCCTTTTCATCATAGATATGAAAAGGTGTCGGATACTGTTTTACAATCTCTTCGATTTTTTCTTTTGTAACAAATGGTTTCTTTTCCATAACGGTTCATTCCCTTCTGTTTGTTCTAGTTATTTAAAATTTCTTAATTTCACTTGAAATTTATTTACATATCAGAAATCACTTTGCGATTTTTAACAAGATATTCCACCATTGAAATAATTGAAAGTACAAGTGAAATGTAAATTAATACCTGTTCAATCACATACATGACAAAATTATCTGCACCAAAATTCACAATTAAAAAACAGCACATTATCATCTGTGTTGCCGTTTTGAATTTCCCACTCCAGCCTGCAGCCAGAACAATTCCTGCATCGCTTGCAACAAGCCTGAAACCACTGACAACAAATTCTCTTGCTATAAGAATTATTACAATCCATGCCGGAATAAGCCCCAATTGTACAAATGCAATTAATGCTGATGCAACCAACAGCTTGTCTGCAATCGGATCCATAAACTTACCGAAATTAGTAACAAGATTGTATTTCCTTGCTATTCTTCCATCCAATAAATCCGTAAGACTGGCAAGTGCAAATATTCCCAATGCAATATATTTACTTCCCGGCACATATGTCGTAAGCATAAAAAAAACAAAAAACGGTATCAGAACTATTCTGAAAAGTGTAAGTTTATTAGGTAAATTCATTAACAAAGTTCTCCAATCAAATCATATTCCAGTGCTTTGGTAACTTTCACAAAGGCAAAATCACCACTCATCAGTTCCTCTTCACTGTTAATAAAAATATATCCGTCAACTCCCGGAGCATCCATATAGGTTCTTCCAACATATACATCCTCGTCTGTCGCTTTACCTTCTATAATTACTTCCAGTCTTCTTCCAACGAGCTTCTCTGCCTTATCATAGGAAATTTCCTGCTGAAGCTCCATAAGTTCATCTTTTCTGGTTAATTTAATTTCTTCATCAACCTGATTATCATAACCTGAAGCCGGGGTATCTTCCTCCTGGGAATAAGTAAATACACCAAGTCTGTCAAATTCCATCTCATCAACGAAATCCATC
>JBGVJZ010000023.1:0-73358 GCA_045129695.1 Lachnospiraceae bacterium
GCCATAAAGACTATGGCTTATTAAAGTGCGCCTAAAATCTGACTATACTTATTTTTTTCTTGAAATCTGTTTTTAGTACAATTTCTACTTATTTTTTGCCTTAAGATTGCTAACTCATAGAGTGAGTTTCGCAAACGCCTACAATATGTTACGAAAATATGGTGTGCATGGGCCGGTTAAACCCATGGGTTAATATATTTTAGCATAATAACACTTTTAATACAAATAGAAAGAAATAACTTTAAAGGACTGGAACGGTAATTTGAGTGTAAAAATTAAAAAAAAATTAGCACTCGCCTCTTGACAGTGCTAATAATAAGTGTTATATTACAACTAGAACAAAGAAATAGTTGTTTGTTTGGAAAGAGGTGTTTGTTTATGAATATTCAGAAATTTACCCAGAAATCCGTAGAGGCTTTGCAGGACTGTGAAAAGCTTGCATATGAATACGGCAATCAGGAAGTGGACCAGGAACATCTTTTGATGTCGCTGCTACAGTTAGATGACAGCCTGATTAAGAACTTGTTGGAGAAGATGAATATTGATGTTAATGCTTTTTTGGCCGGTTGTGAACAGGCGCTTAACCGTAAGACCAAGGTGTCGGGAGATGTACAGCTCCATATAAGTCAGGCTTTGAACAAGGTTCTGCTCTGTGCCGAGGATGAAGCAAAGAGTATGGGAGATTCCTATGTTTCAGTGGAGCATGTTTTCCTGACCTTAATTAAATATCCTAATAATGCAGTAAAAGAGATTTTCAAAAATTACAATGTGACCCGTAACGGTTTCTTGCAGGTGCTTCAGACCGTCAGAGGTAATAAGAGCGTTGATACGGATAACCCTGAGGCTACCTATGATACCCTTAACAAATATGGTGTGGACCTTGTAGAAAGGGCAAGGGAGCAGAAGCTTGATCCTGTAATCGGAAGGGACAGTGAAATCCGTAACGTTGTTAGAATTTTGTCCAGAAAGACCAAGAACAATCCTGTGCTTATTGGTGAGCCGGGTGTTGGTAAGACTGCAGTTGTTGAGGGACTTGCCCAGCGAATTGTAAGAGGTGATGTGCCGGAGGGACTTAAGGACAAGACAATTTTCTCGCTGGATATGGGTTCACTTGTGGCAGGTGCCAAATACCGCGGTGAATTTGAGGAACGTCTGAAAGCTGTTTTGGAAGAAGTCAAGAAAAGTGACGGACGAATAATTCTATTTATTGATGACCTTCATACAATTGTCGGAGCCGGTAAGAGTGATGGAGCAATGGATGCGGGCAATATGTTAAAGCCAATGCTTGCCCGTGGTGAGCTTCACTGTATCGGTGCCACGACCCTTGATGAATACCGTAAGTATATTGAAAAGGACGCGGCACTTGAGCGTAGATTTCAGCCTGTTCTAGTGGATGAACCTACAGTTGAAGATACAATTTCAATCCTTCGTGGACTTAAAGAGCGTTATGAGGTATATCATGGAGTTAAGATTACTGACAGCTCATTAGTTGCGGCAGCAACTTTGTCCCACAGATATATTTCAGACCGTTTCCTTCCGGATAAGGCAATTGATCTGGTGGATGAAGCGTGTGCGTTGATTAAAACAGAGCTTAACTCTATGCCTGCGGAGCTGGATGAATTATCCCGTAAGATAATGCAGATGGAAATTGAAGAGGCTGCCCTTAAGAAAGAAAATGATGATGCCAGTCAAAAACGTCTTGCCGAGCTTCAGGGTGAGTTAGCCGAGATACGTAACGATTTTGCAACCGGAAAAGCACAGTGGGATAATGAGAAAGCATCTGTTGACAATCTCAGCCGGTTAAGGGAGGAGATTGACAATATTAATCGTGAAATTCAGACGGCACAGAGGGAATACAATCTTGAGAAGGCTGCTGAATTGCAGTATGGTAAGCTTCCTGCACTTCAAAAGCAGTTGGCGGAAGAAGAGGCTAAGGTTAAACAGAAGGACTTATCACTTGTAAGGGAAAGTGTTACCGAAGAAGAAATCGGAAAAATTGTTTCCAGATGGACGGGTATTCCTGTGGCAAGACTTAATGAGTCTGAGAAAAATAAAACTCTTCACCTTGAAGAACAGCTTCACAAGCGTGTGGTTGGACAGGATGAAGGTGTAACAAAGGTTACGGAAGCTATTATGCGTTCCAAAGCAGGAATAAAAGATCCGACCAAACCAATTGGCTCATTTCTGTTCTTAGGACCAACAGGTGTAGGTAAAACAGAACTTGCCAAAACTCTTGCAGAAAGTCTTTTTGATGATGAAAATAACATTGTACGACTTGATATGAGTGAGTATATGGAGAAGTTTTCCGTATCCAGACTTATAGGAGCTCCTCCGGGATACGTCGGATATGAAGAAGGCGGACAACTTACAGAGGCTGTAAGACGCAAGCCTTATTCGGTTATTCTTTTTGATGAAATAGAAAAAGCTCATCCTGATGTATTTAATGTACTTTTACAGGTATTGGATGACGGACGAATCACAGATTCACAGGGCAGAACAGTGGATTTTAAGAACACCATTATAATTCTTACTTCCAACCTGGGTTCGCAGTATCTTCTTGAGGGAATTGATGAACAGGGGAATATTTCATCTCACTGCGGGGAAATGGTTATGAATGAACTTAAAAATGCTTTCAGACCGGAATTTCTTAACAGACTTGATGAAATCATAATGTTCAAGCCTCTTACAAAAAATAACATAGGCAATATTATTGATTTGCTGATTAAGGATCTGAATAAACGTCTTGAAGACAAAGAAATTGTTGTGGAGCTTACTGATTCAGCAGTGGATGCCATTATTGAGGCCGGATATGACCCTGTGTATGGAGCAAGACCGCTTAAGAGATACCTTCAGAAAACCGTTGAAACCCTGTGTGCCCGTCTGATTCTTGAGGGTAGAGCAGGAAACGGTGATACCATAATCATTGATAATGAAAATGGTCTCACCGCCCATACAAAATAATCTGTTTTATTTGAACTGGTTGGCAGCTTCATTATAGGTATATTGAATACTTCTAAGAGTTGCCACTAATGAGGCCTTGTCGACTTCGTATCTGGTACAGAAGTCGTCAAGGCTTTTGCATTCGTCACGAAGCTTGGTGTTAACAAAGCTTAGTAAAATAATCGGATCGGATGGAATCATAAATACCTCGCGTAATAATTATTTTGCAGCCGCTTTTTTCATTCCGCAGTAAATAAGGCCTATGGCTCCCGGGCCTGCGTGGGTTCCGATACTTGGGCTTATATCATTGATAATAACATCTGTAAACTTAGTCTCTGCTTTAACCAGTTCAGCTAAGGACTGTGCGTCTTCAAGACAGTCTCCATGAATAATGCCTACAGGCTGTGAGTAGTCTGTATTATCATCAATTGTGGTTTTCATGCGTTCAACAAGAGTTCTTATGGACTTCTTCCTTCCGCGGGCTGTTCCGTCTGATGAAAGACCACCATCTATGTTGATGTAGAGGAATGGCTTTAAGTTAAGGGCACTTCCGAAAATGGCGGTGGTCTTACTTACACGTCCGCCTCTCTGAAGGTGGAATAAGTCATTAACTGTGAGCTGTACATTGATGTTATCCTTCATAGCTTCAACTGCTGATATTACATCATCATATGTTGCACCTGAATCTTTAAGCCTGTTGGCGTGAAGAACTAAAATTGATTCTCCAAGTGATACATTCAGGGAGTCAATAACGGTAATTCTGGCATCTGTGTATTCCTCTAAAAGCTCTTTTGTAACCATACATACATTATTGTAGCTTCCGCTGAGTGCAGAAGAGAAGGCAATATGTATAATGTCCATACCTTTATCAAGAATGGCACGGAATTTATCCTCTATTACAGCAGGATTGTTGGCCTGTGACTGTGGAAGCTCTCCATTCTTCATTCGGGCGTAAAATTCTGACGGAGTCATATTGAGCTCGTCACCGTAAACAGTATCACCAAATGAATAATACTGAGGAATAATTGTTGTGTTTAATTTCTCAATATATTCCTGTGGTAAATCGGAATTAGAATCAGTAGTAATGCAATAATTTCTCATAAGATACCTTTCCTTAAAAAACAATTTTTTTAAAATATAACATAAAATCAAAAACCGTACAATTGTTTTTTAATAAACAATATGCTAAAATGACTTGTTGTGAATATTATTTTGTATGGGAGGAAGGCTTTGCCGGTGTTGTGATATGAATAAAGAGAGCAAAAGCAATTTTTTTGACATAATCATTTACGGGATGATGATTGTTGCAGTTATTTATATAGTTATTCAGACGATTCTTGAAAATAACGGAGAAGTTGGTTTCAAAATTACTCTTGGCATATGGATACTTGCAGCTGTTATTATTAACGATTATGTTGAACCGCTTGTAAATAAGGTGTTTGATAATATTTCCGCAAAAAAGGGTGGAATATATCTTCTGTATGCCGTATGCGATGCTGCATCTTATGCATGTTTTTATATTTTTATTATAAATATTGGACTTACAAAAGAACTTTTTCATTACGTTTTTCTCGGTATCGCCATAATACTGTTTATTGGAAGACTTATTTTCTATAATAAATTTCAGGGTATGGAGGATGAAGATAAAGGGAGTGCTGTTAAGGAGCCTGATGATGTGATGGTTAACACACTTGATGAGAGTGATGATATAAAGGTGATGATTTACAGAGAACGTAATAAATAAATTACAGACCTGCATATACATTAATTAAGTGTTATATGCAGGTTTTTATTTTGGTAATAAAGAGATTTAAATGTATTGTAATGCTGTGCTGTTGTCTTATCTGTGTTGTCATTCTCATGGAAAGTACAAGGGTTACAGAGGAGGTATCCGTAAATAATTACAGAAAGGTTGTGGCAATAACTTTTGATGATGGACCGCACGGGACTAATACCCTTACCCTTCTTAATGAGCTTAGAAAAAGAAATGTAAAAGCAACTTTTTTTCTGGTGGGTGAGAGAATATACGGTAATGAGGATATTGTGTTAATGATGTACAGGGATGGTCATGCAATAGGCAATCATACGTATTCACATCAGAATCTTACAATTATTAAACAGGAGGAGGCAGCTAAGGAAATTCTTGATACCAATGAACTTATCAGCAGCATAACAGGGAAGGAGGTTACTTACATACGTCCGCCATGTGGTTTCTGGAATGAGGAGTTGTTTGAGTCAGTGGATATGATACCGGTGTTTTGGGACGTTGACCCTAAAGACTGGTGTACCAAAAATGTAAATACAATTGTGGAAAATGTAATAAATAATGTTGATGACGGGGATATAATTCTGTTTCATGACATCTATGAGACCTCTGTGGTGGCAGCTCTTGAGGTTATAGACCGGCTAACGGATATGGGATATGTTTTTGTTACAGTGGATGAAATAATACTTGATTAGATATGTGCAGGATAACGCAAAATAAATAGTCCATGTATTGCTGTTTAAAACAATTATTGAAATAACAAAATAATATATTATAATTAATAATGAGATTTTTTTGGAAAATGTTGCAGTATAGAGGTGTATGATGGATTTATTTGAATATATGCGTGAAAATAATATGGAGAAGGAATCGCCGCTGGCTTCCAGAATGAGACCATCAGGTCTTGATGAGGTTGTGGGACAGGAACATATCATAGGCAGGGATAAGCTGCTGTACAGGGCTATTAAAGCTGACAGGCTGCAATCCATTATATTCTACGGACCTCCGGGAACGGGCAAAACAACTTTGGCGAAGGTTATTGCCAATACTACCAGTGCACAGTTCTGCCAGCTTAATGCAACCGTTGCAGGCAAGAAGGACATGGAGGATGTTGTAGATAAAGCTAAAGACAGGATGGCGGCACTTGGTAAGAAAACAATTCTGTTTGTGGACGAGATTCACAGATTTAATAAGGGGCAGCAGGACTATCTGCTTCCTTTTGTTGAGGATGGAACAGTTATTTTAATTGGCGCGACAACAGAGAATCCGTATTTTGAGGTTAATGGTGCGTTAATTTCACGTTCGGTTATTTTTGAACTTCATCCACTTTCAAAGGAGAATATTCGTGAGCTTATTAATAAGGCTGTTTACGATAAGGATAAGGGTATGGGGGCTTATAATGCAGTGATTGAAGAGAATGCAGCGGAATTTCTGGCAGATATGGCTAATGGTGATGCAAGGCAGGCACTTAATGCTGTTGAACTTGGAATTATGTCAACTCCGGTCAGTGCCGACGGAATTATTCATATTACTCTGGATGTTGCAGCAGAGTGCATACAGAAAAGGGTCCTTAAATATGACAAAAATGGTGACAATCACTATGATACAATTTCTGCTTTTATTAAGAGCATGAGAGGCTCAGATCCTGATGCTGCATTGTACTATCTTGCCAGAATGCTGTATGCGGGTGAAGATCCTAAATTTATTGCCCGGAGAATAATGATTTGTGCGAGTGAGGATGTGGGTAATGCGGATCCGAATGCAATTACGGTTGCGGTGTCGGCTTCTCTTGCTGTGGAGCGAATAGGAATGCCGGAAGCCCGGATTATTCTGGCACAGGCTTGTACATATGTTGCCACAGCACCTAAAAGTAATGCGGCAATAACCGGAATTGAAGAAGCGATGAATTATGTTGCTGCACACAGTACGGATTCAGTACCTCCGCATTTAAAGGATGCGCATTATAATTCCGCAGCAAGACTGGGACATGGTCTGGATTATAAATATGCACATAACTATCCTAATCATTATGTGAAACAGCAGTATCTGCCCGATTCGGTTGTAGGAGAACAGTTCTATCATTCTTCACACATGGGCTATGAGCAGAAGATTGACGCCCATCTTGACAGAATTTACAAAGAAGCCTCCGAAATCGAATAATTTTCTAAAAAAGGCATGGAATTGTTGAAGTTTACCCGTGATTTGTGTATAATTATGCTATATTAGTGTTTCTATGCGAAAGAATATAAGGGTGAACGGATGAAGGAACAGATTAACAGATTTGCCAGAGGAGTTTTTGAATATAATCCTCCTGTTTTGGAGATAGCTGACAGCAGTATATATGCTGTTGTCGATAAGAACAGGGATTTTTATGGTAGTATTAACATTTTTGAACGTGATGGAAAACAGCTCAAGGGTGTTATTTACTCTGATAATGACAAGGTTATATTGAGGGACAGTACCTTTTTGGGAAGCAATGCAACAATAAGATATACAGTTAATTCCAAGGGTACTCTCAATGGCGATGTTATTGAGGGTGCTTTTCATATCGTGAGCAATGGCGGAGAGCAGTCAGTAAGTTACTCCTTCAAGGTTGAGTCCGGAGCATTTGAGAGCTCTGTAGGAACAATACGCAATCTTTCACAGTTTGCAAATCTCGCGCAGGCCAACCCTGATGAGGCTATTACAATGCTTGAGTCGGACGATTTTGAGGATGTGTATCTTGGCGGGGATATGCAGCTTCGCTGTGTTTATGAAGGAATAATGAAGGGCAAGGATTTAAGAAATAATCTTGAAGAATTTCTTATTGCAATTCATAAGAAAACACGTGTTGATATTAATATTGAACCCGCTAACAGAGTGTTTAATTCTGCAGAGGAGAACTTTAAGGATACAATTCTGATTGAGAGGGATACATGGGGCTATTCGAATATCATAGTAAGCTGTGACAGTCCGTTTATCCGTCTTGAGAGAAGGGAAATTGCATCAGATTCTTTTGCCGGCAATAAATATGAGTTTTCTTATATTGTTGAATATGACAGGCTTCATGCAGGGAAAAATTATGCAGTTATTTATTTTGATACAATAGGAAAAAGAGTTTCTTTTAATATAACGGTATTCAAGGGACAGAACGGTGTCAAAGAGCGTGACAGACATACTATACGTAAGCTTAACTGTAATTTGATGGATTTATATATTAAATTCAGAACTCACAAGCTTAATGTGTCTGAATGGATAAAGGAGTCTGTGATTGTAATTGAGGCAATCAGATCAATTGACGACAGTAATCCTTTTTACAGACTTTTTCTTGCACAGATTCATATTACGGAGAAGAAGGATACAGAAGCAAAATGGCTTATTGATAATGTTAAAGACGAACTCGAAGCAGATGACATTAATCAATATCCTCTGTACTGCTATTTTATGTATGTAAATACGTTATTTAATAAGGACAGGGTATATTCAAGAAAGGCATCGGCAGTTGTTAAGGAGTGTTATACCCGGAATGATGACTGGAGAATTTTGTGGACACTTCTGTTCATGGATGAGGAATTTGAGAAGAACCCAAGTCTTAAGCTTTTAAGAATTAAGGAGCAGTTTAATAAGGGCTGTAACAGTCCTGCTTTATATATTGAGGCATGTAATATTCTTAATGAGCAGCCGCTTTTGTTACGAGTGTTGAATTCCTTTGAGATTAATGTTCTGTGCTTTGGCGTAAGGCATGGTATTGTTAACCGCAAACTCTGCAATCATGTGACAGAGATGTTAATGAGTGTCAGATATGGTTCTGGGAAGTTTATGAAGCTTATGACAGCATTGTATGAGTGTTATAAGGAGCCGGTAACACTTGGAGGACTTTGTAAAATGCTTATTAGTAATCATTGTGTGGGCTCTGAATATATCGGATATTATGAGCAGGCTATTTTAGCAGAGCTTAAAATAACGCAGCTGTTTGAAGTTTATATAGAGTCAAGAGATATGGAGGATATGTCACCGCTCCCGAAAATGGTGCTTATGTATTTTGGATATAACAACAGTCTTGATTATATTCACAAAGCGTATCTTTACTCAAATATATTACATAACAAAGCTGAGGATCCACAGACATATACAAACTACATTCCGCAGATGAGTACTTTTGTAATGGAGCAGATGCTGTTGGGGCATGTTAATGAACAACTGGCTACGCTGTATAAGAATATTTTTGAAACAGATATGATTACAGATGAGAATGCGGGTGCTGTTTCGGCAATTTTCTTTACCTACAGGGTTGAGTGCAGTAATCCAATATTCAGAAAAGTAGTTGTGCGCCATAAGGAGAGCAACAGTGAGAAGGAATATCCGGTTAATAACGGTGTTGCATATATAAGAATGTATACTGAGGATGCAGTGGTATTATTTGTAAGTGACAGCAGGAACCGGTATTCAGTGCCATATAATATTGTTAAATTTATGGAGGCTGCTGATGCAGTTGACAAATGTCTTAAAGCAGACAGCAATCTTATACATTTAAAAATTAATTCATGTGAGCAGACAATACATAATCCCAATAAGGATCAGGAAGCAATTCAGAATATTATAGAGCTTGCTTCTATGCCGAAGATAAGTTCTGCTTACCGCAGAAAACTCAATTCTGTTGTAATAGACTATTACTATGACAGCTATGATGTGGATGGATTTACATATTTTATAAGGAATACGGATTTTTCGCTTATTCATGAGAAGGATATTAATAAGGTTATTGAAATATATATCGTACAGGGCGATTATGAAACGGCATTTTCACTGATTTGTGATAATTCCTATATGCAGCTTAATGCAAAACGTCTTATGAAGCTGTGCTCAAGAATCATTCTGTCCGGACGGAATGAGGATTCGCCTAAGCTTATGGGTATGTGTAATTATGTTTTCAAGAAGAACAGATATGATGAACTTATTCTGAATTATCTTGTTGACGGATTTAACGGTACTACAGAGGAAATGGTGGATATTTGGAAAGTGGCTGTTGAATTTGATATAGAGACTTATGAACTGGAAGAGCGAATAATAGCGCAGATGATGTTTTCCAATTCCTATTTTGAACTGGTTTGTGACATCTTTGACAGTTATTTCAGAAAAGGTCCTAAGGACAGAATTGTTGAAGCGTATCTATCCTATAATTCATATTTGTATTTTGTCAGAGAGAACGGAATTTCCGAAAATATATTTAATATTATTGAAGCATATATGGAGAATGAAAAAGAACTTCCGTGGATATGCAAAATGGCATTGATTAAATACTATTCCGGGCTTTTGTCACTTTCTGAATACCGGAAAAGTCTCGGAAAAGACATTATTGCTGCACTTACCAGAAAAGAATACGTATTTCCGTTCTATCTTAAGCTGGCAGACAGTATTTCTGTTCCTTATGAGATTATGGACAAGACAATGGTGGAATATCGTGCCAATCCTAAGAAACGTGTGGTAATTCACTACGTATATGAGAATAAAGAACATAAGAAGCTTTATATGACAGAGGACATGAAAAATGTCTATGAAGGTATTTTTGTAAAACAATTTGTTCTGTTTTACGGGGAGCAGATTCAGTATTACATTACAGAGGAGGATAAAGAGGGTGAATTAACAACAGATACTTATATATTGACTAATATGAGTATTAAGCCGGATAAGTCAGAGGGAAGATATGATCTAATAAATGATATGGTTGCAAGCAGGGATGCTCATGATAACCAGACCTTCCGGAAGCTGATTCATACCTATGCCGTGACAGAATATGTTGCGGGGCAGATTTTTCAGCCTCTTTAGAAATGAAAGGACCCAATATGGAGAATAACAGATTTTTTGGTGTCGGAATTGATTTATGTGATGAATATTCACAGGTTGCATATTTTAATCATAGGGAGAATGATTCGGTTTCAGTGGATCTTTCAGGACTTGAACTGAAATATCAGGTTCCTACTGCAGTAAGTAAAATGACCGGCAGGGAGGAATGGTATGCTGGTGATGAAGCATTAAAACGTGCTAAACTTGGGGAGGCAGTACTCGTGGAGGGACTGCTTGATAAGGCTGCTTCCAAGAATCCGGTTTCAGTGGATGATACCATGGTTATGCCGATTGAATTAGTCAAAAGATACCTTGATTATCTTTTACGGATTGCCATGGATGCGGGAAAAACAGATACCGTCAGCCGTATATGCATTACACTTCCCCAATTTAATATATCCATATTGAATGTCGTGTCCAAGGCGTTGAATGAATTGGGCTATGAAAAAGAACAGTATGAGATTATAAGTCATAAAGAAGCGTTTATATATTATACACTTAACCAGAAGGCTGAATTGTGGAAGGGTGATGTGGTGATGTTTGATTATGGTAGTTCAGGGCTTTCAACACATCGTATGTACATTGTTAACGAACGCGGTGCCAGGATTGTAATGGTGCAGTCGGAGGATTTTTCTGATGAACTGCCATTCTCACTGGCAAAGAATCAGGCATCAATTGATTTGCTGGATGCAAGACTTAGGGAAGCTGCCGTCAAAACGATGGACAGGCATAATGTTACTTCGGTATTTCTTATTGGAAGAGGATTTTCTGATGAGATTAAACTTCCGGATTTCATTAAATATGTATGTGACAGAAAAAGAGTTTTTGCAGGTCAGAATCTGTATGCCAAGGGTGCGTGCTTTGCTGCTGTTGAGGGTAAGTATGTGAATCGTGTAAGGGATTATCTTCTTGCGTGTTCGGAACGTATAACCACAGGTATTGAGATGAAGATTTCTGACAGGGGCAGGGACAAAATATTAAGAATGATAAGACCGGGGGTTAACTGGTTTGGAACAGACTGCTCGTATGATTTTATTACAGATGACGTGGAGGAGTTGGAGATTTTTCTCTCTCCGGTTGATTCACGAGAGAAGCAGCTTGTGCGTGTTTCACTGGAGGATTTTCCGAAAAGACCCAACAAGGCCACGAGAATTACGGTTTCGTTATCTTTTACCAGTGATTCGAGGTGTCATTTAATGGTTAAGGACCGTGGATTCGGAGAATTTTTTACCAGCAGCGGAAGAGTGATTAACGAAGAACTGCTTTTGTAGCGAGGAGTGAACAGTATGTCGGGATTTATTTTGTGTAGAAGTAAATATGCTGATAAACCGTATTATATTAATAACATGGCAATTAATATCTATTCCATGGAGGAGTTGTGTTATTATATATATAATAATATTTATCTTATTGGTACGGATTTGGTAGATGAAGGACTAATCAGATATATTGATGAGGAGCTTTCTGAAACAGAGCTTGCAAGGCAGCTTGAATTTCTGGTTTCTCAGAATGCCGGATTGTCAGAACTTTTAATAACAATTCTTAGAAGTGTGGATTACTATTCTGAAAGCGAGATTGCAGAGCTTAGAGCGGTCATTGACAAGCTTGATACCCAGAATGTGCTTCAGAGACTTAAATCAAGAGCCGATACCTTTTTGGGGAACAGACGTTATAAAAGTGCAATACACAATTATGAACTTATTGTACATGGTAAGAAGGATATCACTTTGACAGACAGCTTTTATGGTAATGTCTGGCATAATATGGGAGTGGCCTATTCCAGACTTTTCTCATTTGCAGAGGCTGTTGACTGTTATAAAATAGCATATGAGCTTAACGATAGTGAGGAGTCGTTAAAGGCCTGTAAGGCGGCTTGCTTTATGGCGAATGGTGGCTACAATCCTGACGGGAATGACGAAATGATGTTTGTAATCAGTAAGGAAATAGAGACTCTGATGGATCATGCGCCACAGGAAATGGAATACAAGGAGATACGGGAGGCCTTTGCACTTAAGGAAGAGGGAAAAGTAACCGAATATTATAGTACATTGGACGGACTGATTAACAGATGGAAGTCAGATTACCGTAATTATATAAAATAAAGTAGGATTTAATATGTTGTTTTTCAAAAAAAGAAAGAAAAATAAAAAAGAAGATATTTACCTTGAGCCGGAATTTGATGATAAGGAGCTGCCGGCTTCTGACAAGGCGTTTAAGGAATACGAGCTTATTGAGCAGATGCAGTATGTCAGAACCCAGTGTGAACAGATAACTGACTCGACAAAATATATTTCCGAGCTTAAAGCAGAGCATCAGATTGTTAACAATTATATTTCTGATATGCAGATTATTGAGAATCAGGATGAAGTCAATAAAAGGAGCTTAAGGTCTGCTGCAGCTGAGATTGTTAAGCTTAAATCCCAGAGAGAGAACATAAGAAACGGAGCACCGCTGATCTCTTCGTCAAGATATTCAATGTTTGAGCAGTATGACAATGATTTTCCTGATGCATTAACTAATTTTATCAATGATGAGAAATATTGTCAGAAGGTTAAGCATGATATGAGGGCGCTGGAGGCGGAGAAGCTTTCGATTCAGGAGGATATGAAGGATTTTGACATAAGACGGGTTAATGTAAGAAATATATCCATTATATCCTTGCTTGGAATAGTTGCTGTCTTTATGATTTTTATCGTATCAGGCCAGTTAAACAGCGATAACGGAATATTTTTGTTTATGATTGTACTTTTGCTGGCGACTTTTTTTGTATTGCTGGTATGTCTTTTAATGAGAAATACTACATATAAAATAAAATACTCTGAGAAAAAGCTTTCCAGAGCAATTACCATTCTCAACAAAGTGAAAATTAAATATGTAAATATTGTTAACAGCGTTGATTATCAGAAGTCAAAATACAAGGTTCAGAATTCGCTGGAGCTCAGCAAGGAATATGAGGCATATCTGGTTGAGAAAAAGAAAGCCGAGAAATACCGTAATTCTGCGGTTGAGCTTAATGAAGCAATTGATAATTTTAATGATAAGCTTGCAAGGCTTAATCTGTATGATTCAGCAATATGGGAGAAGCAGGCAGAGGCATTGAATGATGAAAAGGCAATGAAGGAAATAAGGCATACCCTTAATGAACGCAGGACTAAATTAAGAGAACAGATTGACTATAATATGGAACGGATTGAGGAAGCCAAGAATGGTGTACTTCGCCTTGTGAAGAAGAATCCTGAATTAACAGATGAGATAATGGGCATTATGGATTCATACAATTTAGAGCTTTAATAATGAAAAACTATTGACATATTTTTTTGGTGCATTTATGATATATCTTGAATAAATGCAAATGCTATGAAGAAGAGGAGTAAGCATATTACAGCCATCAGAGAGAAGCCGGTTGGTGCGAGGCTTTGGCGTTGGATATGAAGAAGTAGCTTTGGAGCAGAGGCTGTGAAGATGATGGATAATTCATAACAGTAGCAGCTTTCGTGTGATTCGCGTTAAGAATTTAATGAGATGACGGGAGTTCCCGTTAATAAAGGTGGTACCGCGGATATTTTTCGCCCTTTGCATAGCAATGTGCAAAGGGCTTTGCTATGCAAATAAGTAAATTTGTATTATATACTTTTGCGAAAGGAAGAATGAGATGAAGGAATTAGAGAAAAATTATAATCCGTCAGAAATTGAAGACAGATTGTACGAAAAGTGGATGAACAAAAAATATTTTAAAGCAGAGGTCAACAGAAGCAAGAAGCCTTTTACAATTGTTATGCCGCCTCCAAATATAACAGGACAGCTTCACATGGGTCATGCCCTTGATAATACATTACAGGATATTTTAACACGTTTTAAGAGAATGCAGGGCTATGAGGCATTGTGGCTTCCGGGAACTGATCATGCCTCAATTGCAACTGAGGCCAAGGTTGTAGAAGCAATTGCGAAGGAAGGTCTTACCAAAGAAGATCTGGGAAGAGAGAAATTTCTTGACAGAGTATGGGACTGGAAAAAAGAATACGGCGGACGTATTGTTAAACAGCTTAAGAGAATTGGTTCTTCAGCAGACTGGGACAGAGAACGTTTTACGATGGATGAGGGCTGTAACAAGGCTGTTAAGGAAGTTTTCGTTAATTTGTATAATAAGGGGCTTATCTATAGAGGTGAGAGAATCATTAACTGGTGTCCATGCTGTCTTACATCTATTTCAGATGCAGAGGTTGAATATGAGGATCAGGCAGGACATTTCTGGCATTTAAGATACCCATTGTCAGATGGCAGCGGATATATTGAGATGGCAACCACCAGACCTGAGACCATGCTTGGTGATACAGCCGTAGCAGTTAATCCTGAGGATGAGAGATACAAGGATATGGTCGGAAAGACAGTAATCCTTCCGCTTGTTCACAGAGAGATTCCGATTGTTGCAGACAGCTATGTAGATATGGAATTTGGTACAGGTGTTGTTAAGATTACTCCTGCACATGACCCTAACGATTTTGAGGTTGGTTTAAGACATAACCTTCCTGTAATCAATGTTCTTACAGAAGATGCCAGAATTGTTGATGAATATGAGAAATATGCAGGAATGGACCGCTATGAGGCAAGAAAGGCAATTGTAGCAGATCTTGAAGCAGAGGGTGCATTGGTTGAGATAGAGGATTACAGCCACAATGTTGGTACATGCTACCGTTGTCATACAACCGTAGAGCCAAGAGTCTCAAAACAGTGGTTTGTTAAAATGGAAGAGCTTGCAAAGCCGGCCATTGAAGCTGTGAAGTCGGGAGAGACTAAGTTTGTTCCTGAACATTTTGACAAGACCTATTATCATTGGTTAGAGAATATCAGAGACTGGTGTATTTCAAGACAGTTATGGTGGGGACACAGAATTCCGGCTTTCTATTGTGAAGACTGCGGTGATATGGTTGTTACTAAGGATGAGTCAGCTGTATGTCCAAAATGCGGTAAGCCAATGGTACAGGATCCGGATACACTTGATACATGGTTCTCTTCAGCTTTATGGCCATTCTCAACACTTGGCTGGCCTGATAAGACAGAGGATTTGGAATATTTCTATCCAACCTGCACATTGGTAACGGGATATGATATAATTTTCTTCTGGGTAATAAGAATGATGTTCTCTGGAATTGAGCATACCGGTAAGGCTCCGTTTAATACTGTTCTTATTCATGGTCTTGTAAGAGATTCGCAGGGACGCAAGATGAGTAAATCCCTCGGAAATGGTATTGATCCGCTTGAGGTTATTGATAAATACGGTGCAGATGCTTTAAGACTTACTCTTGTAACAGGTAACGCTCCGGGTAACGATATGCGTTTTTACTGGGAAAGAGTTGAAGCATCAAGAAACTTTGCGAATAAGGTATGGAATGCATCAAGATTTATTATGATGAATCTTGAAAAGGCAGAGAATGCTGACAATATTGATATGTCGCTCCTTACAGATGCAGATAAATGGATTCTCTCTAAGGTTAACCGTCTTGCAAAGGACGTAACAGAGAATATGGAGAACTATGATTTAGGTGTTGCAGTTTCCAAGATATATGATTTTATCTGGGAAGAGTTTTGCGACTGGTATATTGAGATGGTTAAACCTCGTCTGTATAATGATGATGACAATACCAAGGCCGCAGCAATCTGGACATTGAAGACGGTTCTTATAAATTCGCTCAAACTGCTTCATCCATATATGCCTTTCATTACAGAAGAGATTTTCTGTAATTTGTCAGATGAAGAATCAATTATGATTTCTAACTGGCCTGAATTTAAGGATGAATGGGATTTTGCCAAGGAAGAAAATGCCATTGAGACAATTAAAGAGGCAGTAAGGGGAATTCGTAACACCCGTGCAGGAATGAATGTTCCGCCAAGCAAGAAAGCAAAGGTTTATATTGTAACAGAAAGTGCTGATATTGAAGGGATTTTTGAAAACGGAAGAGTATTTTTCGCAACTCTCGGATATGCTTCTGAGGTAGTAATACAGAAGGATAAAACGGGCATTGATGAAGATGCTGTTGCAGTACTTATCCCAAATGCGGCAATCTACATGCCATTTGCGGAATTGGTTGATTTAGAAAAGGAAATTGAAAGACTTAGATCAGAAGAAAAACGTCTTGAAGGAGAATTAAAGCGTGTTGAAGGAATGCTCAGTAACGAGAAATTCGTTTCTAAGGCACCGGCCGCAAAGATTCAGGAAGAGAAAGACAAACTTGAGAAATACTCAACCATGATGAATCAGGTTAGGGAAAGACTCTCACAGTTATGTAAATAGGGGTAATCAGTGAAAATAAGTGTTATTATACCATCCCTTAATCCGGATGAAAAATTAAATGCTGTGGTAGAAGGACTGTTAGCAGAAGGCTTTAATGACATTATTATTGTTAATGACGGCAGTGATGAGAAGCACAAAGAGCCATTTGACAATGCAGCGAAGCATTCAGAGGTAACGGTCCTTACCCACAGTATTAACCGTGGTAAGGGGCGTGCATTAAAAACTGCATACGAATATTGCATGAATAACAGACCGGATATCGAAGGTGTTATTACTGTTGATGGAGATAACCAGCATCTTCCGAAGGATATCAAAGCATGCTGTGAAGCCATGCTTTTACATGGAGATAAGGTTATTTTAGGCTGCAGGGATTTTTCAGAAGAGAATGTTCCCCCGAAGAGCAGAATTGGTAATAATATTACGGGATTTGTGTTCAGGGCGATGTGCAGAATACGAATATCCGACACACAGACAGGCTTAAGAGCAATACCGGTACAGCATTTGCCAATGATGTTGGCAATTAAGGGTGAACGTTTCGAGTATGAGACCAGAGTCTTGCTTGAGATGAAAAGACAGCATGTGGAATTTTGTGAAGTGAAGATTAATACAGTATATATTGAAGAAAATGCATCAACACATTTTCATCCTTTTAAGGATTCCTTCAAAATATATATGGTAATACTCAGATATTTAATTGGCAATATGATGTCATTTATTAAATATATGATAAGCTCAATTCTGTCATTTGTGATAGATAACGGATTGTTCAGACTGATTGAGTATATTATAGGAACTCAGGCTGATAAGAGCATTAAAATTCTGCTGGCAACGGTTATAGCAAGAGTGGTGTCATCGCTTTTTAATTTCTTTGTTAACCGCAAAGCAGTATTTAAATCAGATGCATCAATGGGAAGGACAATGCTAAGGTATTATGCACTGTGTATATGTCAGATGGGAGCATCATATGGTTTCGTATTCCTTTTCTCACATATATTTAGGGCAAATGACTGGATTACCAGTCTGATTAAAATTATAGTTGATATGTGTCTGTTTTTACTTAGCTATCAGATACAGAGAAGATGGGTTTTTGCAGATAGCGGCAAGAAGGAGGAAGATTAATAATGGGAGATACTCCAAAAAGGAAAAAGAAAAAAACAACCAATAAGGTACTTACAATTGTGGGAAGAGCTTTAGCAGTTCTTGGAGCTACAGTGCTTGCATTGGTAATAGGTTTATATGGAATGTTGTGGATATGCTGTCACGGACCATCTGAGTCAGCAAGGGACTTATTTGTTGGAACATTTCTTGAGACAGGTGCATTGAAATTTGTACCAAGCCTCTACTTTTCTAAGGAAGAGATTAAGGAAATCACAAGTAATAATTCAAGAGAGCATCTTGATGAAGATGTTAACACTGAGTTAATAGATATCCCGGATAAAGATAATGATAACGATGCAAATCAGGGAAATGATAATCCGGATAAGCCGGGATATAATAATAACTTCGATGAAAACGGAGTAGAGATTATTGAAATCGCAGGTCTTACCTATGCAGGTAAGCTTATGATTATTAAGGACCCTTCAAAGGTAAGTGTTGCTACGATATATCCTTGGTCTGATGATAATAAGAGCAAATATGGTGTTACACTGGATAAACTTGTAAGCGATGCCAATGCAATTGGAGGAATTAACGGAGGAGAATATGTATCAGACAATAACTGGGGTGGTAAGCCAAAGGGACTTGTTGTATGCAACGGAGAAATCCAGTATAACGCTCCACAGCATGGCGATGTAATGATTGGATTTAATGAGGACAATATTCTCATTATTAAAGAAATTACAGGCATGACTGCCAACCAGGTAGCTGAAATGGTTAAAACGGAAAGAATTCGTGATGCGGTAAGCTTTAAGGATGTGGATGACGGTGATGATAATCATTTCACCAAGCTTATTATTAACGGAGAATCAATCCAATTTACCGGAAGCGGAAGCGGTGCTAACCCAAGAACAGCTATTGGACAGCGTGAGGATGGTGCAGTACTTATGCTTGTAACAGACGGAAGAGGTCACGAAGGTCATGTAGGTGCTACCGCTGCCGATTTGATAAGCATAATGAAGGAGTACGGTGCAGTTAATGCAGCTAATCTTGATGGGGGAAGCTCATCATCAATGTATTATAATGGTGAGTGGAAGATGAACAGTGTTACATTGTACTATGCAACCTCATCATGGAGACTTCCGACAGGTTTTGTTGTTTCGAAATAGGAGGATACGGATATATGAGAAAAAATATTTCAAAATTCTGGATTGGATTTCGCGTGTATGCTGCTGTCCTTCTGGTATTAATTGTTATTTTGCTTATTTACACATACAGCTCAATGAAAAAATATGAGAAAGCTCAGCCGACAGCGGTTATTAATGAACTTATTGAGGAACTTAAGAATGGAGATATCTCTTCAATTGAATTAACTGCGGGTAATAAATTCGAAGAGGTTACAGGTTTTGAGAATATGCTTATTTCCAAGCTTAAAGGAAGTGAGCTGGAATATGAGATGATAACCACCTCCTATGATGCAATGACATATGATATTTTACAGAATGATGAGGTCATTGCAACAGTTAAGCTTAAAGCTGACAATCATAAGGAAATGTTTGCAATTCTTACTATATGTGACTGGAAAGTGGAATCTGTATCTGCCAATATTGCTGCGGGTACTAATAATGTATGCATTACAATTCCTGATAACTATACAGCATATATTAACAGTGTTGAGCTCGGAGCAGATGAGCAGCAGGGCGAGGCTGCTCAATTACCTGAATTATCTTATGCCGCCACTTATACACAGGTTCCGAAATTTGTTACCTATAAGGTGGAAGGACTTGTAAATGTACCTGAAGTAAAGGTAGTTGATATGAATAATGCAGAGGTGGATTTATCAGGATATGATTTAAATAATGTTAATATTGGATATCCTGTAAGTGAGATGCCTGCTGAGCTTGAAGCATATGTAACTCAGGCTGCCATGGATTACTCCAACTTCTTTTCAAAGGATTTACCTGGATGCTCACAGAGTACAGACGGAATTGCAAAGTATTTTCCGGCAGATTCAACATATATTGAACTTGCAGAGAATTATCGTCTTAATGATATGTGGATGTACAGTGCTCATACAGGAACAGAATTCCAGAATCTTTCGGTGGATGACTATACTGTTTACAGTGATTCGTTATTCTCATGCAGGGTGTCATTTACAAAGAGAATGGTACTTAAGACAGGAGAAGAGAGAAAAGAAGATAATGACCAGATTTATTATTATGTAAATATTGACGGTAACTGGCTGATTGCAGCAATGTTAAATAACACCAATAATTAATCAACTAATGGGGGACAAAATGGGATACGAAAAAGCATTAGAGGTTATAAAAGAAGTTAAAAAAGTAGTAAAAGGAAAGGATTCAGTAATACACAGCGTTGTTATGGCATTCCTTGCAAAGGGGCATGTGCTTATGGAGGATATTCCGGGGGTTGGTAAGACAACCCTTGCTCTTGCAATTGCAAAGGCTATGGATTTGAAACAGAACAGAATGCAGTTTACAACGGATGTTCTTCCTTCGGATGTAGTGGGATTTTCAATGTTTAATGCTAAAACACAGGAGTTTGAGTATAAAGAAGGTGCAGTAATGTGCAATTTGTTCCTTGCAGATGAGATTAACAGAACCTCATCCAAAACACAGTCTGCACTTCTGGAGGCAATGGAGGAGGGACAGACAACCGTTGATGGTGTTACAAGAAATATTCCTAAGCCATTTACGGTAATTGCAACACAGAATCCGGTGGGGTCCGCCGGAACTCAGATGCTTCCTGAGTCCCAGCTGGACAGATTTATGATTAAATTGTCCATGGGTTATCCTGATGCAGCCAGCGAGGTAAGTATTCTTCTTGGCAAGAGTGGCGACAATCCGCTTAATGATGTTGAAAAAGTGCTGGATGCAGAAACAATAATTGAAATGCAGAATGAAGTTGAACAGGTGCATGTGGACAGAGTTATTTATGAATATATTGTCATGCTGTGTTCCATCACAAGAAAGCATCCGATGATTGAGCTTGGAGTAAGTCCGAGAGGTACGGTTGCACTGGCCAATATGAGTAAGGCACATGCATACCTGTATGGAAGAAATTATGTTACACCTGAGGATGTACAGGCAGTATTTCCTGATGTTGTTAAACATCGTTTAGTACTTAGTCCTAAGGCAAAGGTTGCCAAAATATCAGTGGATAAGGTTGTTAAGACTGTTTTGGATACAGTTCCGGTTCCAAGACCGGTTGTAAAATAAGGAGCGAAAAATGATTGGACATGTTTTAATTTATTTTTTGCTTTGGTTTATTTTACTTGTATTTAATGCAATTAATTATTCCTTTGTGCCATTTCTGTTCAGTATTGTTTTAGGTATAATTACAATAATTTCACTGGCATTGGTTATTATACTCAGAATGAATACAAAGGTGGAATTTGAAGAGGAAAATTCTGTCGGAGAGAGAACCAATAAACATCTTGTGCGCATTGTGGTGACCAATACGTCATTTATACCGCTTCTTCGCTGTAAGGTTTTTGTTGAAATAAGACGAGGTTCCAATTCACGCAGAAAGATTAAAAAAATTAAGACGATGTGCATGGGAAATTCATCACAAATCTGTGAGTTTTACATTAACTGCCCTGATTGTGAAACGGTTTCCTTCAGAATCCGGAAAATATATATATACGATTTTTTGAATCTTCTGGTGCTCAGAAAAAAATCAAACGCTTCCAATATGCTTATTGTCATGCCGAAAAATCCGGATATAGATATTGTGCAGAGAATGGCTTATGTAATTACTAATGAAGAAGGTATGATTTATTCTGATAAGAAGCCGGGAGACGACCCTACAGAAATTTTTGCTATTCGTGAATATAAGGGTGGCGACAAAATCCGTAACATTCATTGGAAGTTGTCCTCCAAAACCGCAGATTTAATGGTTAAGGATTACGGACTTCCGTTAATGGAGAATGATACGGTGATTATTGATATTTTTCAATATCTTCATGGTCAGAAAAAAAACAGTAATGAAATGTTTGATTTGCTCTACGGATTAATTAGTGCCTTGACAAGGCGTGGCTTTGGATTCAATGCCTGTATTTATGATGGCATTTATCAGAAAATAAGAATAGAAACTCAGAGTGATATTTACAATCTCTTTAACAAAATATATGCGATAAAACCATATCCGCCAATGGCTGATTCCGCTGCCAATATGTTTTATTCAGAGCAGACAGGCAGACAGAACAGAATTTTTTATGTAACACAATATCTTGATGATAATACCATTGGACAGATGAGAATTCTTAAGGAGACAGGATTTGTGTATTATCTAATACCGGGGCATGTTTATAATTCATATATGCCGGTTAAATTTGAGGGGTAAAATATAATGAGTGATGGATTAAGTAAACTTAAACTTTATATAACGACAATAGTTATGACATTTATGGGTATTTTATCTGTCCATTTGTCATTTCTGAATACATTTTATAAAGGTGAATTGTACGATACAGCTATATGGTTTGTGCTGGTGTTGTTTTCAACAGCCGGGTTCAGTGCAGCGGTTGTATTTATGAAGCACAAATGGATTGTTCCCGTATGCTGCATTATTATTGCAGGAATTTTTGTCTATACTAAGCTTTATGAAATAACCGGTGGTTTTGGAATCTGCTTTAATATTGTAGCAGAAGCGGCAGCCAAATTTTTTCAGGCGGATGTGTTATATATATATATGACTACCAAGATGATCAAATATGGAGAAACGGAAACCTTCTGTTATATGCTGGCAGTATTGCTGCCACTTATTTTCTCGTATACAATATATCATCGAAAAACAATTGTTTTTACAATTCTTATCGTTGTTGCAGCACTGGGAATTCCCGTGTTGTTTGAAGTGTTTCCGGGATTTTTTGATGTTTTATTTGCTATTATTTATTGTATACAGCTGCTTGTTATTTCTGTAGTACCGGGAAAAATATCGGATAAACAGAAATTTACTATTCATATTGCAGCATTGATATTTGGCATGATTATAATGCTTGCCGGTGGAATTGTTAATATTGTTCTGCCTTCAGATGAATATGAGAGAAGCAGTGTTTTTGATGATATTAAGACGTTTCTGGTTGACCACGATTTTCCTGAATGGAGTGAAAATAAATCTGTTGCAGGAACAATCGGAGCCGGAAAGCTTGGGCATGTGGATGAGCTTAAGTTTCAGGGAGCAGAGATACTTAAGGTTGAACTGCCTGCTTTAAGTGAAAAAATATATATTAAGGGTTATGTTGGTGCAACCTATGACCGTAATCAATGGAAAGAGCCGTCTGCTAAGGACAAAGAGCTTTTTGCCGATATGTTGGGTAACGGATATCCTCAGCAGACAATGGTTTCAGAGTTCCTTGAGCAGCTTGCAGCTGTGGATGAATTGTCAGGCTACAAGGCTGAAATGAAAATTAGTTATCTTTCAAGCTTCAAGCCATATCATTTTATACCACTATATTCTGTTATGTCTGAAGGTCTTACCTATAATACGGATAAAGTTATATCTTTAAGTGAAGAGGACGTGTGGATAGAATATTTTATACCTGATGAAGAATCTTTTCGTGTGCACGAAAGCTTAATAGGCAGCATTTGGGAGGATACGCCTTATGAGTCACTCAATGAACGCTATGAGGAATATGTGTATGAAAATTATCTTGATGTTAATACTACGGTTAAAAATGACTTAAGAGATAAGTGGGGCTCATATTCAATATCTACAGGCGCAGACAGGTTTGAACTTGCTAAGGACATTCAGAAATATTTGGAACAGAATTATACTTATACTACTTCTCCCGGTAAACTTCCGGAGGGTGAGGATTTTGTTAAATATTTCCTTTATGATACCAAAAAAGGTTACTGTACTTATTTTGCAACAGCGGCAGTAATGATGTTTCGAAGTGCGGGTGTGCCTGCAAGATACGTGGAGGGATATGTTTTCTATTCGGGTGATGATATCTCTTTGACCGGGCAGAATTCCGTGATTACTTACAGTGCGGATGGAGCTTCGGAAGGTCTTACAGACTATGGAGAGATAACGGTTAAGGATTATAATGCTCATGCATGGGTGGAATTCTATGTTGATGGAATTGGCTGGATTGATTATGAAGTAACACCGGGAAGCGGAACAGCCGGTACAATTATTGAAACGGAATCACAGTCAGGGACTACAACGCAGGAAACTACTACAACAGAGCCGGCAACAGATGAGACAACGTCGTATGAAAATGCAACTACCAAGGAGCCTGATTTAAATCCGACAACTGAAGTTTCCCAGGAGGCAACAACCGGGGGCGAAACGGAAACCGGTTTTTCTTTTAAACTGTCTGCAAAGACAGTAAAGCTTTTGGTTATTATTTTTGCTGTATTATTGTTGATTGCATTAATTGTGTTCAGCATAATAATATCGCATAGCAGAATTAATTACTCACGTGAGACAATTCATAAAGAGGATAAGAAAAATCTCAGTGGTAAGAGCATCATTATGTATTATGGGCTTTTTGAACGTCTTATGCGTAAATGTGGTTTTAAGAAAACAGCGGGTATGACATATATGGATTTTGCACTGTTAGTGGAAAAAGAATGTTATGCTGTCGGAGAGAATGAGGGCACAAGGCTCACAGAGATATTTGAAAAGCTTAATTATTCGAATATGCAGGTTACAGTCGATGAAATAGATGAAATGAAACGAATTTATTTATTGATTAAACAGCGTGTTTATGAGAATATGGGAGTTGTGGGGAAAATAATTTTTACTTATATATCAAATTATTAGCGGAGGAAATTGAAATGAAAAAAATACCGGCACTGATTATGGCTTTTGTGGTTATGGTAAGCTGCCTCTTTATGGGGAGTGTTAGTGTAGCAGCCAATAAGAATAATGATGATATTGTTATTGTGATAGATCCGGGACACGGAGGAGCAGATCCGGGTGCGCAGGGTACCACCGGTGTATATGAGAAGGAATGTAATCTTGCAATTGCACAGGCGATGAAGGATGAGCTTCTCACATATGAAGGAGTTAAGGTGTATCTGACAAGGTCGGGTGATGAATGGACCACTAATACCGCACGTGCAATGACTGCGGCAGCACTTAATGCAGATTTCCTTATCAGTATCCATAACAACAGTGGCTCATCCACCAATACGGGTGCACTGGCATATCGTACAGTTAATTCATATTACAGTGAAATGACCAATGATATGTGTAATCTGATCCTTGATTATCTGGTGGGTATCGGACTTCATAATGGTGGTGTGCAGACAAGATTATCAACACAGTATAATAATGAGGACTATTATACAATTATTGCAGAGGGTGTACGTGGCGGAGTACCTACAATAATTGTTGAACATTGCTTCCTTAGTAATACTGAAGATGCTTCCCAAATAAGTAATGAAGACGGAACAGTTAATAAGGATGCGGTTAAGGCAATGGGAGTTGCGGATGCTACAGCAGTTGCAACATATTATTCACTTTCAAAGAGAACGGCAGTAGCTGACGACGCAACAACGGTAACACTTGAGAAGTCATATTCTGTTACGGTAACGGCTCCGGGAAGTACCGGTAAAGAAGTTTCATGGTATTCGGTTGACAGCAGGGTTGCAACGGTATCGGATGAAGGTGTTGTAACTGCAGTAGGAGAAGGAACTACTAATGTAGTATATAAATTCTCTGACGGAACAAGTGGTTCATGCACAATTGAGGTTACTCCTTCCAAAGCAGTTGCATTAGTAGGAGCAATTGATCCTACTTTTTATGATAATGATGACAATTTTAGTAATATTGACTTTGATTCAGCATTTGGTTTTGTAATTAACTCTGACGGAACCTCCGCTAAGGTTAAGCTTGATTCAGTTGAAGAGGTTGATTTAAGTATTACAGGTGTTCAGGATCTTACAGTTAAGTACGGTCAGATGGAAGGCAAATTAAGAATTATTCATAATACTTCTGATTATATTCCACAGGTAACACTCCCGGTGGAGACAGAACCGCAGGAAACCACCATATCAGAAGATAATACATCAAATACAGAGACTTCACCGGCAGAAGATAATAAAAATACTGACCCTAAGGATAATCTTATTACAATACTTAAATTCGTTATCGTTTTTCTGGTTATACTGATTATCGGACTTGTCATTTTTATAATTGAGAGCAGGAAAAGAGGAAGAAGAGGTTATAATAGAAGACGTGGAAGACACAGGAGGTATTAATTTGAAAAAAATATTTGGAATAATACTATGTTTTGCTGCTTCATTACTGTTTGCATTATCATTTCCCCAGAATACAAATGCAAAGGATGCGGATGGCGATATTGTGATAGTTATTGATCCCGGACATGGAAGCATTGACGGAGGTGCGAGTCAGAATGGTGTAAGCGAAGAACTCGTTAACTGGGCAATTGCAACATCATTAAAGGCAGAGCTTGAGACCTATTGGGGTGTTAAGGTATACCTGACAAGGGGGTCATCGGAATATAATTCTAATTCGGGGCGTGCAAGACAGGGCTTGGTGCTTAATGCGGATTTGGTAGTATCAGTTCATAATAACAGTGGAGCTGCAGAGGCTAAGGGAATAGAAGTATATGGCACTGTTAACTCTTCTTACAGTAAGATAACTGAGTCAATAGGTAAAAATATCTGTGAAAAGGTGAATGCACTCGGTCTTGTGAACAGAGGCTATAAGACCAGAGCTTCCTCTTCAAATATCGGAAGGGATTATTATACTGTTATTGATGAGGCTGTTTGTGCAGGAATACCTGCTATTATAATAGAACATTGTTTTATCAGTAATCCTTCTGATGCTGCATTTATTGCTAATTCTCTTAATCAGAAAAAAGTTGGTGCTGCAGATGCGACTGCAATTGCTGAATATTTCGGATTAGTTAAGAGAGGTGTGGCTGACGGAAGCAATATAACATTAACACGTACATATAGTGCTAATTTTGTTACTGCTACAAAAGGAAACTTTGAATCATCAAATACAGCAGTTGCAGTTGTTAATTCAAACGGAGTAATTACCGCTGTTGGGGAAGGAACTGCACAGATAACCAACACAATGATGGATGGAGATGTGGAGACCGTTACAATTACTGTTCCTGCCGTTAAGATGACAGCGATTGCAGCGGGGATAAGTCCGACCTACTATAATGCCGTTGAAGAAATTAATAAAGCCAATATTATTGTAAAGGGAATATATTCTGATGGTTCTGTCAAACAGATAACGAGTGGATATACTGTTGGAGATGCATCTACATCAGCTGACGGAGTTTGTGATATTCCGATTTCATATAATGGTTTTAACTGTTCTTTGAGAGTATATAAAACAGGCAGAGTTGGAACCTATTCTGACGGAGCAGCATATAAGCCGGGTAATAATAAGGATATTCTGATTGTTCCGGATGTCTATCAGTCAGTTAATACAGGAATTAATATTTCGCTGTCGCCTGTGTCATCAGACTATGTAGGTGTAACTGTAACATCGCAGCAGCCTGACCCTGTACCGGCACCGTAACCGTTGACACCGTAACCGACGACACCGGAGCCGACAACACCGGAACCGGCGACACCGGAACCGACGACACCGGAGCCGACAACACCGGAACCGACGACACCTGAAGAAAATACATCTGAAACTACAACGGATGAGACAATTACAGTAGATACAACTACGGAAAATAATACAACTGTTAATCAGACAACGGAGGAAATCAGTTCTGAAATTACCACTATACAGAATGATGAAAAAGTTCAGCTGTGGCAGATAGGTTTGATTATAATGGTTGGAGCAGTAGGAATAACTGTAGGTGCGGTCGGAATTATTCTTTTCTTCAAAATGAAAAATAGAAAGTAATCAAAATATTATGGGACTGAAACAAATTTTTATTTGCAACAGCCCCATTTCTGTATTTATTGTGAGTTCTTTTTAGCTCTGTATCTCAATGTAGGGTCAAGAATTTTCTTACGGATTCGAAGATTCTTAGGTGTTACTTCAAGAAGCTCATCCGTGTCAATAAATTCAATTGACTGCTCAAGACTTAAGATTTTAGGCGGAACAAGTCTTAATGCATCGTCAGCACTTGAGGAACGGGTATTGGTAAGATGTTTGGTCTTACATACATTGATTTCAATATCTTCTGAACGACCTGTCTGTCCTACAATCATACCGCCGTATACTTTGGTGCCGGGTCCAATAAATAAGGTTCCACGTTCCTGGGCATTGAAAAGACCATAGGTAATTGCTTCACCATTTTCAAAGGCTATGAGTGAACCCTGCTTACGGTAGGAGATGTCTCCCTTGTATGGACCATAGCCGTCAAAAATAGTATTTATTACACCCGAACCCTTGGTATCAGTAAGGAACTCATTAGTATATCCTATTAGACCTCTTGATGGAATAGAGAATTCAAGTCGTGTTGTTCCACCATTAAGCGGAGCCATTCCGTTTAATTCGCCCTTACGTGTACTGAGCTTCTGGATGACGGTTCCGGCACAGTCATCGGGAACGTCAACATATGCAATCTCCATCGGCTCTAATTTATTGCCGCGTTCATCATAGTGGAAGAGAACCTCAGGCTTGCTGACTGCGAATTCAAAGCCCTCGCGGCGCATATTTTCTATTAATACTGAGAGATGTAATTCTCCACGTCCTGATACCTTGAAGGAATCCATTGATTCAGTTTCCTCAACACGTAAGCTTACATCTGTATTGAGCTCACGCATGAGTCTGTCTCTTAAATGTCTTGAGGTAACGAATTTACCCTCCTGACCTGCAAGAGGAGAATCGTTAACCAGGAAATTCATTGCAATTGTCGGTTCGGAAATCTTCTGGAATGGTACGGCAACAGCTTCATCAACTGAACATACTGTATCACCGATTTTTAAATCCGTAATTCCTGAAATTGCAACAATTGCACCCATGGAAGCTTCGTTAACCTCAACCTTGTTAAGACCGTCAAACTCATAAAGCTTGGTAATCTTAACCCGCTGGTGTTTATCAGGTTCATGATGGTTAACAAGAAGTGCCTCCTGATTAACCTTAATGGTTCCGTTATCTATTTTACCAACACCGATACGTCCAACATACTCATTGTAGTCAATTGTACTGATAAGAAGCTGTAAAGGAGCTTCGTCATCACCTGTAGGTGCAGGAATATAAGAAAGAATTGTTTCAAAGAGAGGCTCCATTGTATCGGATTCATCTTCAACCTTATATTTGGCAAAGCCATTTCTTGCCGATGCAAAAATAAACGGGCAGTCAAGCTGTTTATCATTGGCATCAAGCTCAAGTAAAAGCTCAAGAATCTCATCCACAACCTCATCAGGTCTTGCTTCGGGTCTGTCAACCTTGTTAACACAGACAATTAAATCCAAATCCAGGTCAAGAGCTTTTTGAAGAACAAACTTGGTCTGTGGCATAACGCCTTCATAGGCATCGACCACAAGAATTACACCATTAACCATTTTGAGAACACGTTCAACCTCTCCGCCAAAATCAGCGTGACCAGGTGTGTCGATAATGTTAATCTTGGTATTCTTGTAATGAATAGCTGTGTTTTTGGATAGAATGGTAATACCACGCTCACGTTCAATGTCGTTTGAATCCATAACACGCTCGGCTACCTCCTGATTCTCACGAAAGGTTCCGCTTTGCTTTAAAAGCTCGTCCACAAGCGTTGTTTTGCCATGGTCTACATGGGCTATAATTGCGATATTTCTGATATCGTCACGAGATTTATTCATATTAAATCCTCCGAAATTTAAATTAAATGAATAGTTTTCTTAATATACAACCATAATATTCTATCATATTTTATTTTTTTTACAATATTTTTGTTCTAAAAATAATATGAGCCGCATAAATTATATTGATAAAGAAATATACTGTTTATGAAGAAGGGAGAAACAGAAGAATGATTGACAAGGTCATTGAAAACAACAGAGTTACTATTATAGGAGAAGTGGTGTCAGAGTTTGAATTCAGCCATGAGGTATATGGTGAGGGCTTTTACACAGTTAAAATTTCAGTAAGCCGGCTTAGTAACAGCGTGGATATTATTCCATTACTGGTATCTGAAAGACTGGTGGATGTTACTGAGGATTTAAGGGGAATGATGATTGAAGCAACAGGTCAGTTCCGCTCTCATAATAGTCACGAGGAAACGAGAAACAGACTTGTTCTTGCAATTTTTGTAAGAGAGTTGGAATTTCTGGATGTATATGATGAAGAAATCAGCACAAATCAGATATTCCTGGATGGTTATATCTGCAAACCACCGATTTACAGAAAGACTCCGCTTGGAAGAGAAATTGCGGATTTGTTAATTGCCGTAAACCGTCCATATGGTAAATCCGATTATATTCCTTGTATTGCATGGGGCAGAAATGCGAGATATGCAGCGGGCTTTGAGGTTGGCGGACATATTCAGATATATGGAAGAATACAGAGCAGGGAATATACCAAGAAAATCAGCGAGGATGAATGTGAAAAGCGAGTAGCTTATGAGGTCTCAGTAAGCAAAATTGAATTTTTTGATGAATAAAAAATTTTATGAATAAAATTTATCAAGGTTGACAATTATATATACTAGTGATACACTTAATGAAGTTAAAATTTTAGAGTAGAGGTTGCGCTATTCAATAGTATATCGTGTGATATGGCAGTCATAGATGAGCATGGTTGAAAGGGTATAGCGCCGAAGTCGTTCAAATACTGTGATTGATCCGGCTGGGCATATGATTAATAATCATGTGACTGTCATCTTTTTTGATGGGGAGCTACTTAAAGTATATTATCAATAAGAGTATTACTTTAAGAGCTGGCGCCTGTCAGCTCTTTTTTAACTGTTCAAGAAATAATTTATGGGAGGCTTATTATGGCAATTTTTACAGGTGCAGGTGTTGCAATTGTAACACCAATGAATCAGGATGAGAGCGTTAATTACGCAAAACTCGCTGAATTGATTGATTTTCAGATTGAGAATGGAACAGACAGTATTATTATCTGCGGAACAACAGGAGAGTCTGCAACTCTTTCAGAGGAGGAGCATTCAGAGGTTATCCGTTTCTGTGTTAAACATGTTAATAAGAGAGTTCCTGTTATTGCAGGAACAGGCTCAAACTGCACACAGACGGCTGTTAAGCTTTCTGTAGAAGCAGAAGAGGCAGGTGCTGACGGACTTTTAGTAGTAACACCTTATTACAATAAGGCTACACAGAAGGGTTTAATCGACCACTATACCAAGATTGCAAATTCTGTTAAGCTTCCAATCATTATGTATAATGTTCCAAGCAGAACAGGATGTAATATTCTTCCTGCAACAGCAGCTAAATTATTCAAAGAAGTGGAGAATATTGTAGGTATTAAAGAAGCATCAGGAAATATTTCACAGGTGGCTGCTCTCATGGCACTGACTAACGGAGAGATTGACCTTTACTCAGGCAATGATGACCAGATTGTTCCGATTATGTCATTGGGCGGAAAGGGTGTTATCTCAGTTCTTTCCAACGTAGCACCAAGACAGACACATGAAATCGTCATGGACTATGTTAATGGCAATGTACAGGAATCATGCAGAAAACAGCTTGAAGCGATTGAACTTATTAATGCTTTATTCTGCGAGGTTAACCCAATCCCTGTTAAAGAGGCTCTTAATCTTATGGGAATGGAAGCAGGACCGGTAAGAATGCCATTATCTCCGATGGAAGCTAAGAACCTTGAGACCTTAAAAACAGCACTTACCAATTACGGTTTATTATAATAATGGAAAGTCAGGTAAATACTATGGTTAATATTATAATGCATGGCTGTAATGGCAAGATGGGACAGGTAATTTCAAATCTTGTGGCAGCTGATGAGAATGCCTGCATTGTTGCAGGAATAGACCCTTTTGATGGAATTAAGAATACATATCCGGTTTTTTCTTCAATTGAGAAGTGTGATGTTGATGCGGATGTTATAATAGATTTTGCTTCCGCTAAGGCTGTTGACGGATTACTGGATTATGCAGTAGCTAAGAAGATTCCGCTTGTATTATGTACAACCGGTTTAAGTGAGGAGCAGATCGCAAAGGTTGATGAGGCTTCTAAGAAGGTTGCAATCCTTCGTTCTGCAAATATGTCACTTGGAATAAATACGTTATTTAAAGTTTTGAAAATGATATCTCCGTTATTGTCAGAAGCAGGCTTTGATATTGAAATCGTTGAGAAGCATCATCACCTTAAGGTGGATGCACCAAGTGGAACAGCACTTGCACTTGCAGATGTAATTAATGAGAGTCTTCCTGAGAAATATGAATACAAATTTGACCGTTCACAGGACAGAATAAGAAGACCGCAGAAGGAAATCGGAATAAGTGCAGTACGAGGTGGTACAATTGTAGGTGAGCATGAGATTATTTTTGCCGGTGAAGACGAAGTTATTGAAGTTAAACATACAGCATATTCCAAAGCAGTTTTTGCCAAGGGAGCAATTGAAGCGGCTAAATTCCTTAAAGGACAATGTGCAGGACTGTATACAATGAAAGAAGTAATAGGCTAATAATTTTTTATTAAAATGCAGATAATAGGGATACAGAATATTCATTTTTATGTGATGTTCTGTATCCTATTTTTATGTGTAAGGAGAAGGAAAAATGAAAAAGATGAAATATTTACTGTTATGCTTTACACTTGCTCTGTGTACGCTTGGTTTTAGCGGTTGTACAAGAAGAGACAACAATGGGAGTAACACAGAAAACACTGGTACAGATAACAGGGAAAACACTACAAATGAAAGAAATACCACAACTGAGAGAAATACTTCAACTGACAAGAACACGTCAACAGACAAAAATAACAATACAAACAAGGGAACAGAAGGTGTTCTTGACGAGCTTGGAGATGATGTAGAAACCATGCTGGATGACACAGTTACAATGCTTGACCCTACAAGATAATGGAAACTCTCAAGATTAGTATTTAATAATATCCCACTATGGATTCGGGAAAAGTATCTGTATCCATAGTGGGATTTATTTTTTACGGAATTATTCAGAGGTTCTGAGAAGCCGGAAGGTACTTAAGGAATCTAACGGATGTCCGTCAAAATCAAATAATGCCTGATTATCATAGGATGCTCCGCCGTAATACTGACCTGCGTCATCAGGGTCATACGAAGCGGCATAGCTTGATGCCCATCCGCTGCCGTATTCTTCCCAAAGCTTTAATTGGGCGTCATAGCCGTCGGCAGGAACGGGTATCCATGCAGGCTCCCAATAACATATTCCGATTCCCTTATCAATGGAAGAGATGGCAACAGCTAAATCACTTATTAAATCTGCCTGTCCCTGTTCTGATATCTTATATGGTAAATCACAGTCAGAGTATACATTGATTGTATTGTTAAATTCATCCCCATTACTGTAAGTATAAGCATATGAACATTCAGCGACCATGACCTCTTTATTGTAGGTGTTTGCAACATTGGAAAGAACAGCGGTCAGATTATCTATGCTTCCATGCCAGTACGGATAATATGAAGATGCAAAAATATCATAATCCACAGAAGCTTCAAAAAGAGTCCCGGCATAGTATTTATAGGCACCTGATTTTTCAGGATTGGTAAAATGAAGTGCAATCTTAACAGATGTGTCAAATTCCTCCGATATATCCCTTACAGCCTTGGAACCGGAGTTCATAAGTTCGGTAATCCTGTCCCATGAGGTTTCACCTGCAAGACCACCGGTAGTCTCATTGCCAATCTGTACGATTGATATATTAACACCTGCATCAAGCAGTTTTTTCAGGGAATCATATGTATATTGGTATAGTGCATCTGATTTCTCTGCGAAAGACATATCCTTCCATGCTTTAGGAGTCATCTGTTTGGCGGGGTCAGCCCAGAAATCGGAATAGTGAAAATCAATCATACAGTTTAGGCCATATCTGGTGGCTCTCTGTCCGATACTAATCGCTGTCTGAAGGTCATTGTTACCGCCGCCATAGCCTTTGCCGCTTGAATTATATGGGTCATTCCATATGCGGATTCGGATTGTGTTTACTCCGTTTTCCGCAAGTGTCTTTAATAAATCCTGTTCTTCGCCGCTATAATTGTAGAACTTAACACCGCTGTTCTCAAGTGATATAATACTTGATATGTCACACCCAAGAATAAAATCCTCAGGTAAACCGTTGATGGGCTCAACATCAATATTGGTGGAAGTGTTATCCTGTGTTATCGGTTCAGCAAAATTGTGTGAAGAAGCAGGCCGGCAGCTGCAAAGTAATATAATAACAGCCAAAGCGGTTATAGGAAATTTAAACTTCATTGTACATCTATCCTTGTAAATCTTTTCTATAAGTATAAAATACTATTTTATAAAATTCAATAAAATGATATAATACTATAATATTGTGTGTAAATGTCCTGCGGCGAAATATAAGATAGAAGTCCGCCGCAGGCAGGTAAGTATGTTGGTTACTACTAATCAGTCATTACGGGCTTTGTCCAAAGCGGCCTGAATCGCTTCAATTAATACAAGCGAAGTGTATTTTGATTCCTGATTGTATGTAATGTTTTCTGTCGAATTATTTTTAATAACCTGAGAAGAAATGGAGTTTAGTGAAGCCGTTATTAATGGGTACATTGTCTCAATGGATTCAGAAGTATTGATTAACTGAATTGATTTTATCTGTTCGGAGTCAACAACAACTTCAATGTCAACAGGATTTGTTGCAAGAACAATTGATGAGGTATATACTCCGGGGGCGAAGGTGGAATTTGCGGCCTCAGGAACGGACTTTGTGGTTCTTCTTGTTATCAATAGTATGAGTAACAGAATCAGAATGATTCCTAATACTACGAATACAATGGTGTATATCATTTCTTTTAGCTTAAGGACTACAATCTTTGTTTTTGAACTCATTTTTATTACTCCCGAATCTGATTATTATACATTATTAACCAACATCCGAAAATATGACTTTTTATTGTTAGGAGGGGCTTATGTTAGAATTTTTTATGAGTGCTTCAGGGCACGGAAAGACCTATAATCTCTATAGGAGGCTGATTGAGGATTCACTCAGCTTTGAAGACAGTAAACAGAAGATTATTCTGATTGTTCCTGAACAGTCGTCACTTCAGGCACAGAAGGATATAGTCAGAATGCATCCGAATGAGGGTGTTTTTAATATTGATGTTGTTACCTTTGGAAGACTGGCGTACAGAATTTTTGAGGAGCTGGGTATTGAACTTAAGGAGACTATTGATGATACCGGCAAAAATCTTATTGTACGTAAGGTTTTAAACAATGTTAATAAACAATTGAGAATTATTAAGGCAGACAGGACACAGGGACTGGTCAGCAGAATTAAATCCATGATTTCCGAATTAAAACAGTACGGAATAGGAACAGAGAATTTGAGAAAAATTATTGATGAAATTAAGTCAACGGACAGACTTAAGCAGAAGCTTAAGGATATTCTTGTTATTTATGAGTCGTTTGAGGAATACATACAGGACAGATATGTAACTGCTGAGGATAAGCCGGAGGAATTGTTAAGGGTTATTGATAAATCCTCTTTTTTTAAGAATGCAATTGTGGCGTTTGATGGATTTACCGGTTTTACGCCTGTTCAATACAGATTATTTGAGTATATTTTAGCCACAGCGGATCATGTAATTAATACTGTAACAATTCCTGATGAAGATGATAATGTAATTAACGGCGATGCAGATTTGTTCCGTATGAGTAAAAATATGATGCAGATTATGGGCAGAATTGCTGACAAAATGGGTCATAAGGTTATTTATAACAGAATCCGTACTGATATGAACAGATTTAGATTTGCCAAATCTGAGGAATTGAATTTCCTGGAAAAAGAGCTTTTCAGATATTCCGGTAGGGTATATGACAAGCCTGTTAAGGATATAACGATTGCTGTTTTGAATGCACCAAGGGATGAAATCCAGCTTACAGCGGCAGGTATACTCGATTGTGTCAGAAAAGGTGATGTACGTTTCAGGGAAATTGCAGTTGTTGCCGGAGATATAGGAACTTATTCCGATTATATACAGAGAATATTTACTGAAAGTGGAATTTCTTTTTTTATGGATAACAAAAGAAGTCTTATCGGTAATCCGGTTGTAGAATATATCCGTTCAGCACTTGGAATTATAAAGGATAATTTTTCATATGAAAGTGTGTTTCGTTTCCTTAAAAACACGATGTGTACAATTGACATGGAAAGTGTTGATATTCTTGAAAATTATGTTCTTGCACTTGGTATCCGGGGGAAAAATAAATGGCATGAATTGTTTGTACGTAAGCCTTCAGGCAAGAAGAATAATATTCAGGAAATAAACAGAACGAGGGAAGCTTTTATAAATATAATATCTGATTTTGAACATGCACTGACGGATGGTGATGGAACTGTAGGTTCAATTGTAAGAGCTGTATATGAGCTTATTGAAGCGGCTTGTGCATACGAAAAGCTTGAGGAACTTGCCGATTTTATGGAAGAGGATTCCGCCGTGGCTGATAACATGGCAAAGGCAGCAGAATACAGACAGACCTATGGTAAAATAATAGAACTTCTGGATCAGTTAAATGCATTGCTTGGAGATGAAAAAGTATCCGTAGAAGAATTTATAACTATTCTTGATGCAGGCTTTGAGGAGATAAAGGTGGGCGTAATTCCGCCGTCAGTTGACTGTGTAACTGTGGGTGATATAGAAAGGACACGTCTGGAACATATAAAAGTATTATTTATCCTTGGAGTTAATGAGGGGGTACTTCCGAAGCTGTCCTCTAATAAGGGCGTACTTTCCGAAAACGAGCGTAAAATACTTTGCAATAATAATATTGAGCTTTCTCCGTCTCCCAGAGAAAAGGTTTTTATTCAGAATTTCTATCTGTATCTGAATATGACTGAGCCGGAGAATGAACTGCATCTTATGTGTCATAAATATGATTCTGACGGCAAGGAATGTAAACCATCAAGAATCATAAGCATGGTTCAGAAAATGTATCCTAAGTTAGAGACTCAGAATCAGGACAGAATAAGAGAATTTGATAAAATAACCAATCTCCGGAATTCACTCCATATTGCATCAACAGCATTTATTAACAGTGATAAGGTTAAACCTGGAATTAAAGAGCTGTTGACGTATTTTCTTGAGACTGAACCATATGCAGGGGAAATACGCCACATTATGGAAATGTTTATCAAAGAAACTGCCACAGATACTCTGTCCGAGAATGCGGCGGATAAGCTGTATAGAGAAATAGAGAAAAGCAGTATTTCAAGACTTGAGAAATATGCCAAATGCGCTTTTATGCATTTTGCGGATTATGGACTTGAACTTGAGGAACGTAAGGTGTATGAAATAAATCCGGCTGATTTGGGTAATATCTTTCATACATCGATAGAAAATGTATCCATTGAGCTTAGAAACCGTAAAATGGACTTCTCAATGCTGTCAGATAAGGATAGAAGAGAAATGGTGGTTAATGCAGTTATGGATGCAACTGCTGATTATAACGCATCATTTTTTACCGAAAGCAGTACAAATGCATATATTAAGCAGAGAATAATCAATCTGCTTGATCATACAGTCTGGGCTCTTGGTAGACAGCTTGAAGCAGGACAATTTAAACCTGTATCATTTGAGAATGTATTTTTTGAACAATTTTCCAATACTGCCGTTACGGGTAAAATAGACAGGGTGGATATTTTCGAGAAAGACGATTCGATTCATGTTAAAATTATCGATTACAAATCCGGAGCCAATGATATTGATTTGGATGCTGTCTATAATGGTCTTAAATTACAGCTTATGGTATATCTTCATAGTATTGTGAAGAAGCTTCAGCAGAAGAACCCTGATAAAACAGTAATGGCTGCAGGAGCATTATATAACAGAATTGATAATCCGATTATTTCTAAGACCAAAGAAGCGGATTTAGAGAAAGTTCTCCTTGATGCAATGCGGCCTACTGGAATGGTTGGTTATGAAAGCCTTCAATATCTTGATGAATGGGACAGTGGCAAATCACTTGTGATTCCTGCAAGAAGAAATAAGGATGGCAGTCTGTATCTTGACAGTCATCTTTTGACGGATGAACAGCTAAAATGTCTGTCGGAATATGCCATGAATAAAATGGTGGAAATGGAGAAGGAGATTAACAGCGGAGCAGTTAATGCTAATCCATATCCTCAATCATGTGAATATTGTCCGTATGGTAATGTATGCGGATTTGATTCAGGACGACAGGAATTCCGACAGGAAACAAGCATTAAGGACAATCCTGATAAATGGCTGCTATTAGGATATAATGGCAAAGTAATCAGTGAGGAGGATTAAAAGCTATGGCATGGACAACGAAACAGCAGAATGCAATTGACGCAAGAAACTGTAATCTTCTGGTAAGTGCGGCAGCCGGCTCCGGTAAAACAGCGGTTCTTATTGAGCGAATTATTCAAAGGGTACTTGATAAGGATAATCCTGTTGATATTGACACTATCGTTGTGGTTACTTTTACCAGAGCAGCTGCGGAGGAGATGAAGAACCGTTTAGGGGCTGCATTTGAAAACGAGCTTAGGAAGAATCCGGGGAACCGTTATCTGCTCAAACAGATTTCACTTCTGGATAATGCGAGAATAACCACGATAGACAGCTTCTGTACCTATATTCTCAGGAATTATTACAATTCAATCGGTTTTGAGCCGGATTTTCGTGTTGCTGATGAAGGAGAATTAAATCTGATACGTGAGGATGTTTTACAGACAATACTTGAAGAAAAGTTTGAACAGCAGGATATGAAGTTCCTGAATTTTGTTGAGGCATTTGCACCGGGCAAGAGTATTAGTAAGATATCTGAACTGGTATTGGGACTTCACAGGTTCTCACAGAGTAATCCATGGCCAATTGAGTGGCTTATGGAATGTGACAACGTGTTTTCAACACAGACAGCAGATGAATATGAGAAGCTTCCTGCTGTAATGGATACAATTAAATATATTAAGCAGGTATGCAGGGATTGTATTACTGAGTGTGATATGATGCTCGGATACTGTTATGAGGCTGGCGGACCTGTGGAATATGTACCGGCAATTACCCATGACAGAGAAATGTGGATTGAATGCAGCAAATGTAATTCTCTAGAGGGCATGAGAAGGATTTTGGACAGAGATGATGAGTCGCTGGGGCGTTCCAAAGCAGACGAAGATTTACGTAAGTTTATTCAGAACATTCGTAAAAAAAATAAGAGCAGAAAAGAACTTTTGCTAAAAAAATACTGTATGGATACGGAGACTCAGCTGAAACAGCTTAGTGACTGCCGTGATTATGCTAAAGTATATCTTGCACTTACAATAGAATTTACTATCAGATATAAGGAATATAAGAGAAAACAGAATATTGTGGATTTCTCCGATATTGAGCATTATGCTCTGGATATCCTTATTGACAGGGAGCATGGCAGGAATACATATACGGAGGTTGCCGACGAGCTGGCATGGAGCTTTAACGAAATATACATTGATGAATATCAGGACAGTAATCCTGTTCAGGAGTACATTCTTAATGCAGTTTCAAGAGAACGCTTTAATGAACCTAATATATTTATGGTAGGTGATGTTAAGCAGAGCATATACAAATTCAGGATGGCTAAGCCTGAATTATTCATGGAGAAATACGATTCATATCCTGATTATGATTCAGATAATATTAAACCTTATAACAAAATAGAACTTCATCAAAATTTCAGAAGCCATGAAAATGTTCTTGAGAGTGTCAATGATGTATTTGGCAAAATTATGAAGAAAACAGTTGGAGGTATTGATTATACTGATGAGGTAAGGCTCAACGCGGGAAAATCTTTTACTGACGGAATAAGTGATACAACGGAAGTGCTTGTCATAGATCAAAAAGAATTGAAAAATAACAGTATTAATAAAAGAGAGGCATGTGCACATATTGCAGCTGACAGAATCAGGACTCTGATACGGGAGAATGAAGAGCTTAGCTACAAGGATTTTGTTATTCTGTTAAGAAGTGACAAGACGGCAGGACCTGTGTATGCTGCAGTTCTGGCTTCACATGGAATACCAAGTATTTATGCCTCATCCACAGGCTATTTTACTGCCGGTGAGGTTGTTAATGTATTGGATTTTTTAAGAGTTATAGATAATCCGAGACAGGAAATTCCGCTTGCAGGACTTATGAGATCCTTCTGGGCATACTTTGATGCAGAGGAGCTTGCGGAGATTAAAGGCTCCAAAAGAAGAACGGAATTCTATGACTGTGTTGTGTCATATTCATCCAAGGATAATCCATTGGGAATTAAATGCAGAGATTTTCTCAATGAACTGCATAAATACAGAAAAAAGGCTGAAATATTGACAATCCGGGAGCTTGTGTCCTTAATAATCTATGACAGCGGTTACTATGATTATGTCGGAGCAATGCGTGGAGGAGAACGAAGGAGGGGCAATCTGGATATGCTTGTACAGAAGACAAAGGAATTTGAGCAGACAAGCTATTCAGGAGTGTTTAATTTCATCAGATATATTGAAAGGATTCAGAAATATGATGTAGACTATGGTGTGGATAATATCTCGGAAAGTTCTGAGGATGCGGTTCGCATAATGAGTATACATAAGAGTAAAGGTCTGGAATTTCCGATAGTTATAATCGGAGATTCTGCAAAGAAATATAATCTCAGGGATGCATCTGATTCGGTTATATATGACAGTGATTTTGGAATTGGTATGGATTATATTGATTTGAACAAAAGGACCAGAGAAAGCATTACATATAAGAATTTTATTTCCAGAAAAATTATTTCTGAAGGAATCGGTGAAGAATTAAGAGTTCTCTATGTTGCTATGACAAGAGCTGTCAACAAGCTTATTATGATTGGCAGTACCGGTATGGATAAAGCCTTGCCTAAATGGGAAAAAATCTATGAAGACGGAATTATGGAAGGTAATTATATTATTGAAAATACCAATTATCTTGATTTGGTAGCCCCTGTTGCGTTACATAATCCAAGATTTCAATTTGAAGAGGTTTCAATTGATACACTTGAGGATATTATTGATACTTCGTCAGCAGAAATGATGGATTACATGTGGACAACTGTTGAAATGCTTGATGAACAGCCGGTTGATGAAGAATTATATAAACAAATCAAAGAGAAGCTGGAATATAAATATCCATATAGTAATATTCTATCAGTTAAATCTAAATATTCCGTTTCTGATCTCAAACATAAGGCTATGGAGGAAAGTGATAACCTTGAAGCCCGAATTGAACTTCCTGATAGAGAGAAAGCAGTTCCGAGATTTATTAGAGAAACAGAAGAGGAGATAACGGGAGTATTCAGAGGTAATGCTTATCATAAGTTTTTTGAACTGTTAGATTACAATTATTTGGATGAGGTTACGCAGATTCAGAAGCAGCTTAATGACAGGGTAGAAGAAGGTATAATGCCTAAAGAGTATGCAGAACTTATTAATTGTAACAAGTTCTTTAAATTTGCATCAACTTCATTAGGTCAGGATATGAAAAAAGCATTTCTTGACAAGAAACTTTACAGGGAGCAGCCTTTTATCATGCATGTAGGTGCTAATGAGGTTAATCCTGATTTTCCGTCGGAGGAAAAAGTTCTTGTACAGGGAATTATTGATGCATTCTATATTAAGTATGATAAGGTTTATATTGTGGATTATAAGACCGACAGGGTACCTGATGATACAGGAGAAGAAATACTTATATCCCGTTATCGCAGACAGCTTGAATTATATGCCGGTGCAATTAAAAAGGTCACCGGAAAGCAGGTTGCAGACTGTTATATTTATTCAGTTGCACTAGACAGGGCGATATCAATATATTCTGATGTGAAACAATAGAATAGTAATAATAACTACAGCATCTGAGCAAATTTTGTTTGGATGTTGTTTTTTTGGGTTATTATTATATGAAATTTAAGTAATTCGTATTGACATAATAAAAAGAATGACATATAATAAGACATATGTTATATAACATAGTTATATATTATTGAGAGGTAGTAAAAATATGCCGCCAAAAGCAAAATATACAAGAGAAGAAATTATTAATAAAGCATTTGAAATGGCAAGGGATAAGGGAATTGATTCTGTTGTTGCAAGAGAACTCGGCAAAGCACTGGGTACTTCATCTTCACCTATTTTTACAGCGTTTAGAAATATGGAAGAAGTACAGATGGAAGTAAGAAAAGTTGCCATGCGGGAATTTGAAGCATATGTTCATGACGCAGTTAATTATACGCCGGCATTTAAATATGTTGGAATGAAGATGATAGAATTTGCAATGAAGGAGTCGAAGCTGTTTCAGCTCTTATATATGTATGAGCATGATGGAAATCAGACTTACTCCATGCTTATAGATGAGCTTGGTGATACCGTAGAGGTTTGTATTGAAATTATGCAGAAGGATTATGCTTTAAGCAGACAGGAAGCGGAATTGTTATTTCGTCAGGTATGGCTTCATACATTTGGTATTTGTGTATTGGTTGCAGGAAAGGTATGCCGAATTTCTCCGGAAGAAATATCAGAAATGTTAAGTGTTGAATTTCAGGGAACTTTAATGTTAATTAAATCAGGAACGTTTAAGACTGTTCCTGTCAATAATACCAATAATAAAGAATAAGGAATGGGGTAAAGTTTTTATGGAAGTGAGCAAAGAATTATGAGTCTACTTAATCAAAATGAAAAAGAAGCAAATTTATTAGTATCAAAAGTTATGAGAATCACAGCAGTTATTTTTTTTATTAATCTATCTGTTGAATGTGATAGGAATATTTACGGTAGATAAGAAGATAATGACGATTGCCTTTGTTGGTGGAGTATGTCTGCTTCTCTTACCGACCTTGCTTGTGAATATTCTGAAAAAGGAACAAGGTTATGTTAAGTATGTGAATGTGGTTTGCGCAGCTGTATTTGTTACACTGCTCAGTATCACACTTACTTACCATGTAGTTGCGATTTATGTTTATCCGATAGCCATTGCAAGTCTTTATTTTTCAAAAAGACTTAACATTATGGCAACGATACTTACGGTAGCAGGTGTTTCGGTAGGACAGATACTTGCATTTTATTTAAAAACATTACAGGATGATAATTTTACGGAATTCAACGGTATGATTATATTTGGAGTAATTCCTCGTGCACTGGTATTGATTGCGGTTGCGGCAATTTTTACAATGCTTTGCAGCAGAACTGCTTCCATGCTTTCAAATTTAATGGGAGCAGAGGAACAGAAGGAAATGTTTAATCGTATGAAGCAGATGAAGGAAAGTGCGGCAAAGACCTCTGAGGTAATGCTTAAGATGGTGTCAGAGCTTTCGGCAATTACAGAGGTTTCGCTTCAGTCAAATCAGAGTATAGCAGAAGAATCAGAGCGGTTATTAGTAACCTCGACTGAAAATACTACGGCTGTAGAAAATGCAGATTGTAAAATACAGGATATTACAAAGCACTTATCGGAGCTTAGTGATTTGAATCACAGAACAGCAAAACTTACAGATAGAATCAGCGAGAATACGCAGGAAAATCAGAAGAGAATGGATGATGCTACTGTAAGTATGGAGCAGATATACAATAGTACCAATGAATGTAAGAGTATTATCAGCAATCTTGGCGAGGAATCAGAAGAAATTATAGGAATTGTCAAAACAATTACCAATATATCAGGACAGACCAATATTTTGGCTTTGAATGCATCAATTGAAGCTGCCAGAGCAGGCGAGCAGGGAAAGGGATTCGCAGTTGTTGCAGATGAAATTAAGAAACTCTCAGAACAAACCAAAACGGCTGTGGAAAATATCGGAAAAATTGTACGCGAGGTAGTAAGAAATACGGAATCGGCAGTTGAGGCAATGGAACAGAATGTAGTATATACACAGAAAGGGATGGAAAGTATTCAGAAAGCAAATGAATCTGCCATTATAATCACATCCTCAAATGAAGAATTAGCCGGACAGATTCATGATATTGATAAAGCTGCGGAAGTTATTCGTATAAAGAGTAACGAAGCTGCGGATAATATGAAGCAGATTAGTAATAATACCCAGTTAAATTGTAATGCAGTTGAACATGTATCAGCTGCAACACAGGAGAATAGTGCCGGAACAGAAGGACTTGCAGAAATTGTAGAGCAGATTAAGGGGCTTTCGGAACAGTTGAATAAGGTAGTGAATACATATAAATAAAAAAGGTTTATATGGATCAGAAAAGGGATAATGAATTAAATCTTGCTCTTATGCTGCCCGGGAGTGAAAGAGCAAGAACCACGAATTTGAATACGGGATATGAGCCTGTAATTAATGAGTGGGAGCTTATAATAAGATATTCAGGGGATTTTATAACGGCAGCAGCCCCGATTATAAACAGTATTAAAGAACTTTCGCAAGGGTTTGCTTTAGTGAAGCTGTACGAGAATCGTATAGACGAGCTGGCAGCCCTTCCGGAAGTTATTTTTATGGAAAAACCAAAGAGACTTGCATATGAACTGGATTATTCCGTAGTAGCTGCCTGCATAACTCCTGTGTGGTCCAATCCTTATAATCTGTCCGGGGAAGGCATTCTCGTGGGAATAATTGACAGCGGAATTGATTATACTCATCCTGATTTTCGTAATGCGGACGGAAGTACAAGAATCCATTCGATATATGATGAGACAGGCGGAGTAATATATACAGAGAATAATATCAATCAGGCTTTGCAGACCAATGATACTGCACTACGTCGTCAGTTAATTCCGATAAGTGATGTCAGCGGACACGGAACGCATGTGGCAGGAATTGCCGCAGGTAACGGAAGGGCATCTGAGGGAAGATACAGAGGAGTGGCTTATAATGCAGAGCTTGTGGTGGTACGTCTTGGAGAGGACGAATTTAACAATACTGCAAGACTTATGGAAGGAATTGATTATGTTATCAGAACGGCACAGGAGTTAAAAATGCCTGTTGCCATTAATCTTAGTATCGGAAATAATTATGGTGCACATGACGGTAATTCCCTGCTTGAGAATTATATTAATCAAATCGCAGGAATATGGAAAAATGTTATTGTGGCAGGAACCGGTAACGACGCTGCGATGGGGATTCATAAATCAGGTATACTTGGCGAACAAACTGAAAATGTGGAATTTGTAATAGGAGAAGGTGAAATCTCTCTGGATATTCAGCTGTGGAAAAGCTTTAGTGATACAATTTTTCTGTGGATTATTGCACCTGACGGGCAGAGGCTTGGTCCCATATCCAAAGAGAGGACGGTAACTAAGCTGACCTATAGGGATACTCTTATCTATGTGTATTATGGGGAGCCCGTGCCATATAGTAGTGCGCAGGAGATTTTCATTCAGTTCATACCACAGGAAAATTATATTAACAGTGGAATATGGAATTTGCAGATAGAACCTGTGAGGATTAAAAACGGTGAATATGATTTGTGGCTTCCTTCATCCGCTTTTATAAGCCGTAATACCGGCTTTACAACCAATTCACCGGGAACGACACTCACAATTCCATCAACCGCTTATAATGTAATTTCCGTAGGGGCATATAATGCAAGGCTTAATGCATATGCAAATTTCTCGGGCAGAGGAAATACCCGAAGAATAGAAACAGTCAAGCCGGACATTGTCGCACCGGGAGTGAATATAGTATCAGCAGCAGTCGGAGGCGGTTATGTTCAGAAAACCGGTACTTCAATGGCAGCTCCTTTTGTAACCGGTAGTGCGGCACTTCTCATGGAATGGGGTATTGTAAAGGGAAATGACCCTTTTATGTATGGGGAGAAGGTGAAAGCGTATCTGATAAAAGGGGCTGTTCCATTAGCAGGAGAGAATGCTCCGTCAGAAAGAACGGGATGGGGAAGGCTGTGTCTTGAAAACTCCTTCTGATTACTTTATAATTATTAAAAAAGTTTCAGGTATTAATAATGAGAAAAGAGAAGAAAAACCAGACAATATGGTATAAGCTGGATTTGTCGGCAATAGTTTATCCAACCTTACAGAGAAGGGACTTTTCCTCGGTATATAGAATTTCGGTGCTGTTGAAGGAACCGGTTAAACCCGATGTTCTTCAACAGGCACTCGATATGACACTTCCAAGGTTTCCAACTTATAAATCGTCAATCAGCAGGGGGCTGTTCTGGCGTTATCTGGAACCGAATGACAGGCCGGGACCGTTTGTACAGTTGGATATTAAGAATCCATGTATGCCGATGTCTTTTAAATCCAATAACAGATATTTAATCAGAGTATATTATTATGAGAATAGAATTTCTTTTGAGGCACATCACAGTCTGGGTGACGGAACGGGTGGGATGTGTGTGCTTCAGACACTGACGGCACAGTATTTAAGGCTGCTTGGCAAAGAAATTGACAACGGTTATTTTGTTCTGGATATTAATGAGAAGCCTGACCCGGGTGAATTGGAGGATGCATATATGAAGTATGCCAATTCCAAGGTGTGTCCGCCAAGACCGGGAGAGAAGACCTACAGGGTAAGAGGAACTAAAGAACCGTTTTATACACTTAATATTATTGATGGAATTATGTCTGTGAAGCAGGTTCAGGAGGTTGCAGCCAAATATAATGCAACAATAACAGAATATCTTAATGCGGTACTTCTATATGCACTGTTGCGTAATCAGGAGGCTGATTCACCATACAGATTGAAACCGGTGAAAATAGCAATGCCTGTTAATTTAAGAAGATTCTTTCCGTCAAAAACACTGCGTAATTTTATTACAATGATTTATCCGGGTATCGACCCAAGACTTGGTGATTATACCTTTGATGAAATTGTACGTCATGTACACAATCATATGAGGTATCATATTAATGAGAAATTTCTGCGGGGAGATATAACCACTAATGCGTCAACTCAGAGAAATCCGATTATAAGAGTTGTACCATTATTTATTAAGGATTTTGTTGTTAAGACTTTTTATACCAAGGTGCAGGATAGAAATTCATCCGCAGGTCTTACCAATATGGGAGCACTTAAGGTGCCAGAGAATATGAAGCAATATATTGATAGATTTGATATTTATATGGGACAGCCTTTTTCAAGCAGAACCAATTGTGCCATAATCAGTTTTGAAGATGTGCTGACAATTAATTTTGCCAGCAGTATTGTTGAGGCAGATGTGGAGCGATATTTTTTCACCAAGCTGGTTAAGGATGGTATTCATGTAAAAATAGAAAGTAACAGGGAGGGTAATTAAAATGTCATATTGTGTTAATTGTGGTGTTGAACTGGATAATTCAGTCAAACAATGTCCCCTCTGTAATACAATGGTTATTAATCCGAGAGTGACTGAAGTCAGGAATATTGAGAACTCCTTCCCACAGGAAAAAGGCAAGGTTGAGGAAGTAAGCCGCAAGGACATGGGAATACTTCTCTCGGTTGTTCTTGTTGCTACGAGCATAACCTGTGGTCTGCTGAATTTTCTGGTGTTTAATAATTCTACATGGTCTTTTCTTGTAATAGGAGCATGCTTTATTATATGGGTATTGTTTATTCCTGTGGTTATCTGTCGTAAATTATCACCATATACGGCGATTTTTCTTGACGGGTTATCCATTGGTATATATCTGTTTCTGATAACATTTGTTACTCATAGCGACGCATGGTTCTGGGGACTTGCCATGTATATAGTAATATTTATAATAGCAGTTCTTGAGATTTTTGTCCTGTGCATAAGAAAATTGCCGGTTACATTTCTTACCGTAGCATTGGAGATTTTTACAATGATAGGTACTTTATGTCTCGGAGTGGAAATTCTGATAGACAGATATATCCGTCAGGAAATACATCTGGTATGGTCCATGATTGTTATGGTAGTCTGCGTAATATTAGACATTACTTTTATTACAATGCTGTCGCGTAAGAGAATAAGGAATGCGGTAAGAAAAAGACTGCATTTTTGAGAAAAAGCCGGTAGGAAAAATTACGGAACTGGAGAAGATTATATGAGAACACTTTATGTGTCAGATTTAGACGGAACACTTCTTAATTCAGATGTCAGATTAAGTGAGTATACTGTTAATACCATCAATTCGCTGGTGGAAGAGGGATTGCTGTTTACGTATGCAACTGCACGCTCACTTGTATCGGCAAGTGTAGTGACACGGGGGTTAACCACTGGGATTCCTGTGATTGCATATAACGGAGCATTTATTTTTGATGCTTCCAACGGTGATATTCTTGCTTCCGAATGGTTTAGCAGGGAAGAAGTTGAATATGTCAGAAAAATCGTGTCAGATTTCAAGGTGAGCCCTTTGGTGTATACCTTTATTGATGGCGTGGAAAAAGTTGTTTACATAGAATCCGAAGTTAATGAGGGCATAAGACGCTATCTTAATAATCGCAAAGGTGACAGAAGAATGAAGCCAATATATGATAATGATAATGATAATTTGTATCAGGGAAATGTTTTTTATTTTACTTTTATAGGTGAGAAAGAAGAACTTGAGCCATTATATAATATTTTTCAGGAAGATATAAGGTACAGATGTACATTTCAGCAGGATATCTATAATGATGAGTATTGGTTTGAAATTATGCCGGTAAATGCCACGAAAGCCAATGCAATCAATAAGCTTAGGTCATTGTGGAATTGTGACAGGGTGGTATCTTTCGGTGATGCCATTAATGATGTTCCCATGTTTCAGATTTCAGATGAATGTTATGCTGTGGAAAATGCAGTGGACGAGCTTAAACAATTAGCTACGGGAGTTATTGAGTCCAATAATGAGGACGGAGTTGCAAGATGGCTGTCAAAATATTGTAGAAAATAAACCCCTTTTAATATTCCGATTGTCATTATATTATCGGATTTGTTAAAATAATATATATCGATTATGAAAGGAGCTAAAGCATATGAGAAAAAGAATAGTCGCAACATTATTTTTAACTATGTCATTATTAATAAGTGGTTGCACGAAAATGACACCTGATATAATGGAAGAACTTGCTTCGGGTAGTCCTGATTTTGATGCTTTGGCAAGTGAAATGGATGCTGCCAACCGGACAGCTTCTGAGGATGAATCAAAGGAAGCATCTGGTGAAGGTATTACTGAGAATGAGCAGGAAAGCAGTGGAGAGACGAATACAACTAATGGCGGTAGTGTAACGACGCAGCCGTCTGAAACGGGGCAGGTTATAACACAACAGCAAACTGCAGAGGCGGTAACTACAGAAGCACCAGCCACGAAGCCGGCAGCCACAGAAGCACCAACCACGAAGCCGGCAGCCACAGAAGCACCAACCACGAAGCCTGCAGCTACGAAGCCGGCAGCCACAGAAGCACCAACCACGAAGCCGGCAACCACGAAGCCGGCAGCCACAGAAGTACCAACCACGAAGCCGGCAACCACGAAGCCGGCAACCACAGAAGCACCAACCACAGAGCAGCCAACAACTAAACAGCCGGCCACAGAAGCTAAGCCGGTTGTGAGTGCCGATAACGGAGTGCTTAAGACTTTCAGTGTAATGTCATTGGATGGAAAAACATATACTCAGGATGTTTTTACCAAGGCAGACGTTAATGTGGTGATTTTTTGGACTACATGGTGTGGATATTGCAAAATGGAAATGCCTGTTTTGGAAAAATTGCATACCGAACTAAACGGAAGGAGTATTCAGTTTTTTAACGTATGTCTGAATGCGGATGGAGAGTATTACCGGAATCAGGCGAAGACATTAATAGAAGAAATGGGAATAACCTATCCGAGTCTCATATATAACGATAGTATGAGTGATGGTTATGTAAGTGAAATAACAGGATATCCAAGAACGGTATATCTCAACAGAAGGGGCGAAATAATGTTTGAAATCGGAGGAGCATATGCAGGCTATGGAGAAGATTATGCATTGGGAATGCATAGGGATTATGCAGAATACTGTCTTACATATCCTGACTATCTTCCTGCCGAATAATGACGGAAAAATGCGAAATGACGGAAATCTTGCAAAAAAATGGAGATGATGCTATGCAGAAAAATAAATTCCGAAGATATTTTGGTCCTGCCCTGCGTGTAATGCTGCTTATTCTTGCGGTTGTGTTTTTTATTATAGGCAAGAACAGAGGCGAGCAGGAAATAACACTTATTAAGGCGATTTACATTTGTCTTGAATGTATTGGAATAGGGTAATTTATGAAGAAAAACAAAAGACATATAATTCAAATTCTTTTTACGGCTTTGACCAATGGGTATTTGCTAGGATTTATTGAGGGTAAGATATATAAGGGTGACTTGAAGAAATACTGTGTTCCGGGACTTAACTGTTATTCCTGTCCGGGAGCACTGGGCTCCTGCCCGATTGGTTCAGTTCAGGCTGTATTATCTGAAGGAAATTTCAGGTTTGCTTTTTATGTTGCTGCATTTTTAATGTTTTTTGGCTCACTCCTTGGAAGATTTGTATGCGGATTTTTATGTCCGTTCGGACTTGTGCAGGATTTACTGTATAAAATTCCTTTTTTTAAAAAGGTTAAAAATCTTCCGGGACATAAGGTGTTAGTATGGCTTAAATATGTCATATTAATATTATTTGTAATTCTGCTGCCAATGTTTGCCGTAGATATGTTTGGAATGGGAAAACCATGGTTTTGTAAATATATTTGTCCGAGCGGAACGCTGATGGGGGGAATACCATTACTTATTATGGATGAACAGCTTAGGACATTTACCGGGGTATTGTTTTATGTTAAAATTTCAATTCTTGTAATTATTGTAGTTTTATCAATAATAGTATACAGACCATTCTGTAAGTACATATGTCCGCTTGGTGCAATTTACAGCGTATTTAATCCAATTGCCTTTTATCGTTATAAGGTCGATAAAGATAAATGTACAGGCTGCGGGGCTTGTAAAAAAGCCTGTAAAATGGATATTAAAGTATATGAGAAGCCAAACAGCCCGGAATGTATCAGATGCGGAGAGTGTATGAAAACCTGTCCGGAAAAAGCAATTGAATTGGAGAAGTTGTTCCATAAGAGTAAAAAATCGAATTAATTTCTAAAATTTTACATATCCTATTGCTAAATTTGATGATTACTATTATTATAATAGTAATCATTATTGTTTTAGGAGGAATATCTATGAACGAAAAAGCATATTTTAATTTAACATACGGGTTATTTGTATTAACGGTTAAAGATGGGGAGAGGAGTAACGGATGTATTACCAATACGTCAATTCAGGTAACAGCAGAACCGGGAAGAATTGCGGTTGCAGTCAATAAATCTAATTACACTACAGAAATATTAAGAAAAACAGACAAATTTAATATTTCAATCATTAGCGAAGCTGCAGATTTTGAACTGTTTAAGCACTTTGGATTCCAGTCTGGAAGAGACGTGGACAAGTTCGCAGATTATAATGATTATGAAATTGCAGCAAATGGAATACCATATATCACAAAGGGAACTAATGCTTATATATCAGCGGAGGTTGAACAGACAGTTGATGTTGGTACCCATTATCTTTTTATTGCAAAAGTAACTGATATGGAAGTACTAAATGAAACACCTTCTGCAACTTATGGATATTATCACAGTAATATCAAACCTAAGCCACAGAAGGTGGAAAATTCATCTGAACAGACGACCAAATGGAGATGCACAATATGCGGGTATGAATACGAGGGAGAAGAGCTTCCGGAGGATTTCATATGCCCTATTTGCAAGCATCCTGCATCTGATTTTGAAAAAGTTCAGTAATTATATATCTAATTTAAAAATTTTAATGGCGTTTCGGTACATTAAGTCCTTATAGGAATCATCATCAATCAGTTCAGAAAGTACATGAAAATAATCCTGATAGATTGAGCGTTCACCATAAGTATTGCATCGGTAGGTGTCAACTCCGTCAATAGGAGCATCTGAACCGAACATTATTTTGCCGCTGCCATAGCGTTTAACAGCCTCTATTGTGGTACTCATTGGAACCCATGCAGTATCACCGTAGAGGTTATCTGCTTTTCCAAGTAAAGCCAATGCTTTGGAATTATCAGTTCCAAGTCCCATATGTACCATAATAAAAGGAACAGTAGGAAACATTAGTGCTGCCTCATAAACATGTACAGGGTCATCACATTCACTGTTGCCGGTATGTGATACGACTGCGAGTCCGTATTTCTCAGCCAGTCTGAGATAAGGTAATGCTCTGGAATCAACAGGGCTTGTTTTGGAATGGAACGGATGTAATTTAATTGCCTTGACAATATCAAGATTATCCCGGATTAATTCCTCCAATTCCTCTGTAACTGATTCACCATAAGGCTTTACCCATACTGCAACATAAATCTGCCCGGGATGTTTTCTGGCAAAAGCAAGCGTGCGCCTTAAGGCGTCTTCCTGTGAAGTCTGAAATTCTGACGGAATGGGTTTCTGTTCATGGTCAACCTCAGCAGCATCTCCGTTAGATACCAGAATACAGTCAATGCCGTATCCGGTCATCATCTGCTCTACCATTGACTCAGTCATGGTGAAACCAACTTTCTCTCCACCGATATGAACATGAGTATCAATAATCATGCATATTACCTCCCAAATAAATCTACACTAATTTTAAATCTACTAAGAGTATAAATACAAGTGTTATTTTCCAAATTTTAAAATATGCAATTATATTTTATTATGATAAAATTAAAAGAATACTAACAAAAGGGTGAATTATATGGAAGAAAATATTTGCAGGGCAGAAGAGATTGAATTAAGTATAAGAAAGAAATTTCACAAGGATTTATTTACGCCTTTTGCCAAAGCCATTAACAGATATGAGCTTTTACAGGAGAATGACAGAGTGGCGGTATGTATTTCCGGCGGTAAGGATTCAATGCTTCTTGCCAAGCTTTTTCAGGAGTTAAAGCGACATAATAAGTTTAATTTTGAACTGGTTTTCATGGTTATGGACCCGGGCTATAATGAGGTTAACCGTAAACAGATTGAATATAATGCCAAAGTTCTTGGTGTACCGATTACAATTTTTGAATCGGATATTTTTGATGCGGTGTACACGATTGAAAAGTCACCATGCTATCTCTGTGCTAGAATGAGAAGAGGCTATCTGTACAGTAAGGCACAGGAGCTTGGCTGTAACAAAATTGCATTGGGGCATCATTATGATGATGTAATAGAGACTATTCTGATGGGAATGCTTTACGGGGCTCAGGTTCAGACCATGATGCCGAAGCTTCACAGTACTAATTTTGAGGGAATGGAATTAATCCGGCCAATGTATTTAATAAGGGAAGCTGCTATTAAGGCATGGCGTGATTATAATAACCTTGAATTTATTCAATGTGCCTGCCGATTTACCGAGAGCTGTACTTCATGTGAGGAGGATGGCAGCAGTGTTTCCAAGAGACTGGAGATTAAGAATCTGATAAGGAAGCTTAAAGAAATCAATCCGTTTGTTGAAGCTAATATTTTCAAAAGTGTGGAAAATGTATGTCTTGATGCAGTTATTTCCTATAAGAAGGATGGACAGATGCACAGTTTTTTGGATGAATATTAAAAAATCAGGGAGGAAATTATGATACAGGAAAAAACAGATGAATTTTGGGATATATATACGAAGGACAGAGTAAAAACCGGTCGTTTGCACCGCCGGGGTGATGCAATGCAGTCGGGCGACTATCGTATGGCAGTGCATGTGTGTATTTTTAACAGTAAAGGTCAGTTGTTGATTCAGCAGCGTCAGCCGTTTAAAAAAGGCTGGACGAATATGTGGGATATTACTGTCGGAGGTTCTGCTATTGCCGGTGATAATAGTTGTGAGGCAGCAGAAAGAGAAGTGTGGGAGGAGCTTGGTCTGAAAATTAATTTATCCGATATCCGCCCGCGTTTTACAATGAATTTCAGCGAAGGTTTTGATGATTATTACATAGTAGAGATGGATGTGGATATTTCTAAACTCAGATTACAGAAAGAGGAAGTGCAGCAGGTTCGTTTTGTGGACAAGGAGGAAGCACTAAGAATGCAGGAGGAGGGAATAATGATTCCCTATTGGTTCTTAGACAAGCTTTTTGATATAAGGGGAGATTATGATGCCCATGGTAAAAGAATCAGAACTATAGAGGTCAGGCAGGCAACGCTTAAGAATCTCGCATCCTGTATGAGCATGATGAAAATAATAAAATATAACTGTGATTCAGAGGCAGACCTTGAGAATTACAAGAGAATATTTACACAAAGCATTGAGAATAACAGTATGCTATGTGCGTTGATTGGAAATATAGTTATTGGTCTTGCAATTTTTAATCAGGATTCAACTGTAAAATACATGATAGTGCATCCTGAATACAGGGATAGGGAAGTAGATAAACTTCTTATAAAGAAATAATATATTAAGTATCAGCCGGCGAATAGGTTTTGTGGGGCAACTCATAATCGTCGGCTGATTTTAAATATAATTTACATATCACTGCATTTAAGAATTCTTATATAATGATTGGCTTCACGAAGTACATGATCCGCCAAAAGCGGTATAATAATAGAGTCAATTTCACAATTAAGAATGCCCTTTGTTCCGGCAGCTTTAAAATCACGATATTCCAAGGTTTTATTTAACGATTTCTCAGTCGTATTAAAAGCTACAAGACTGTGCTGTTCCTGTGCTGTGTTAATGAGCTTTCTGTAATCCATGGCAAAATCCTGTGCCATCTTAACGAGCTCCTCTTCTGACGGAACAAGAAGTCCTCTGATGAACAGGGCATGCTCCATCATAATCTGATTCCAAAAATCCTCCGTTCCGAGAAGTGATTTGTAGGAACGCTGCGGATTGCTCATTAAGTCACTGATAGTGGAACGATACAGTTTGGCTTCTCTTAATATGTGCTCAACTAACAACGGATAATTGAAAGTAAAAAGTCTTCCGTTATCCATTTCTTTTAAAATATTCTCTTTAAAAATGATTAATCCGTTTAAAAGGCAGATTGAGCGTTCATTTATCTGCTGAACCATTCGTACAATTTCTCTATTGATATTCATACAGTTTTCGGAATGCAGCTGTTGCTCCGTTCGGGTTATTTCTGTATTAATAGGAATACCGCTTAAACATTCTGTTCGCTTTTCTGCATCAAGAGTAAATTCAGTAGTTAATTCATTTGATTCCAGTATCGGACTGTTAATTCTTCCATTGCTTATTTTGACCACATCGGACAATAAGGCTTCAAACTGTTGTCTGAAATGCTCTGCCCGTTGAATCCATTCCTCATCCTTGCACGGAAAGCCGGCCTTGAGAAATAAGGCATGTTCCTTCATAATGCGGGCAAAAAATAAATGTGTCTCAAGAGACAAAGTAACATAATTATTGGTTATATTCATATTTTTCCTTGTATTTAGTCGCTTAATTGTATAATATGCACAGAAATTAAAAAAGTGATTGGAAATTTTTATCAAAAAAAGTTATTGACAACTAACATGGGTTAGAATATACTAACCTTGAAAATAGTAATATTAACATGCCCTGTTATGGGAAATGGAGGTAAAAATATGCCACTGTCATTAGCAAAAGAAGGAGAATCTAATGTGATTAAGAAGATAAGCGGTAAACAGGAAACACGCAAGTTTCTTGAGAGTCTTGGATTTGTTGTTGGCGGAGTTGTGACAATTATTTCTGAACTTAACGGAAATCTTATTGTCAACATTAAGAACTCAAGAGTTGCAATCGGCAGGGATATGGCTTCCAGAATCATGGTCTAATATGAAAGGAAAAGGAAGATGAAGACTTTAAGAGAAACCAAACGTGGTGAAACCGTTAAGGTAGTAAAGCTTACAGGTGATGGTCCGGTTAAGAGAAGAATAATGGACATGGGAATTACTAAAGGTGTTGAGGTTTATGTAAGAAAAGTTGCGCCATTGGGAGACCCGATTGAAGTTACTGTCAGAGGCTATGAATTATCAATAAGAAAAGCCGATGCAGCAATGATTGAAGTGGAGTAATTTTTTTTGCCTATGGGTTAGGCGAGACTAACACAGGATATAATATTAAGGAGTAAGAAAATGTCAGTAAAAATAGCGTTAGCAGGTAATCCAAACTGCGGTAAAACAACATTATTCAACGCATTAACCGGCTCTAATCAGTTCGTTGGAAACTGGCCGGGAGTTACCGTTGAGAAGAAGGAAGGAAAATTAAAAGGCAATAAAGAGGTGATTATTACAGACTTGCCAGGTATTTATTCCCTTTCACCTTATACTTTGGAAGAGGTTGTTGCAAGAAATTACCTTATTACGGAGAAGCCTGATGCAATTATTAATATTGTAGATGGTACCAATATTGAGAGAAACCTGTATTTAACTACACAGATTATGGAACTTGGAATTCCGGTAATCCTTGCAGTTAATATGATGGATGTGGTTTCAAAGAGTGGAGATAAAATTGACACATCTAAACTGAGCCAGACACTTGGATGTCAGGTTGTTGAAATCTCAGCACTTAAGGGAAACGGAATTGATGAACTTGTGAATAAAGCTTCAGATCTTGCAAAGAGTCAGAAGAGAACTTCTCCTAAGCATGAATTTGATGATGCAGTTGAAAGTGCTATCAGTTCAGTAATTGATAAGCTTGGAAGTGAAGTTGCAGAAGAACAGAAAAGATTTTTTGCAATCAAGCTCCTTGAACGTGATGATAAAATAGTTGAGAAATTAAACACCGTTCCTGATGTTGAGAAAGAGATTAAAGCTCTTGAGGATGAATATGATGATGATACCGAAAGTATTATCACCAATGAAAGATATACATATATTTCTTCTGTTTTGAGTAAGTTCTATACCAAAAACACCAAGAAGAAAATGACTGTATCTGATAAAATTGACAGAATTGTTACAAACCGCTTTGCGGCATTACCAATCTTTGCAGTTGTAATGTTTTTGGTATATTACATTGCAGTTACTACTGTTGGTACATGGGTAACTGACTGGACTAATGACGGACTTTTCGGAGACGGCTTTCATTTATTCGGAATTGGTACATCTGAATATGAAGAAGAGATGAATGCTTATGCAGAAGAGAAGCTTTGGACGGATGAAATGGTTGCAATTGTGGATAAATCAGTTGAAGCTGAGGTTGTTGGAGCTGAAGATATTCAGGGCGCTATTGAAGATGGTGATTTTGCCGGATTTGATGAAGCATATGGAACATATGCGGATGCTTTGGCAGAGGAAGGCTATGATATTTCAGCTTACTATGAGGCAGCAGTGGGTGAAGAGGCAGAAGGCGTACCGGACACATCTGAATATGGTGTATGGGTACCCGGTATACCTGTATTAGTTGAAAAAGTACTTGATGCACTTAATTGTGCAGATTGGCTTAAGAGCCTTGTTTTGGACGGAATTGTAGCCGGTGTTGGTGCTGTGCTTGGTTTCGTTCCGCAGATGTTAGTATTGTTTATTTTACTCGCATTCCTTGAATCTTGCGGATATATGGCAAGAGTTGCGTTTATAATGGATAGAATTTTCCGCAGATTCGGTCTTTCAGGAAAATCCTTCATTCCGATGCTTATTGGATCAGGTTGTGGTGTTCCGGGTATCATGGCATCAAGAACTATTGAGAATGACAGAGATCGTAAGATGACAATCATGACTACTACATTTATTCCATGTGGAGCAAAGCTTCCGATTATTGCACTTATTGCATCAGCACTGTTTGGTGGTGCGTGGTGGCTGGCTCCTGTGTCATACTTTATCGGTGTTGCAGCAGTTGTTATTTCAGGTATTGTTTTGAAGAAGACTAAGATGTTTGCAGGTGATCCGGCACCATTCGTTATGGAGCTTCCTGCATATCACTGGCCAACGGCGGGCAATGTTCTTAGAAGCATGTGGGAAAGAGGATGGTCCTTCATTAAGAAGGCAGGTACAGTAATCCTCCTTTCATCAATCATCATCTGGGCAGGTTCATGCTTCGGAATGGTTGATGGTAAATTTGGATTCAGCCTTGATTTAGAACTTGGTGATTCTGTTCTCGGAATAATTGGTAATGCAGTAAAAGTAATTTTTGCTCCGTTAGGATTTGATGACCCGGCAGCAGTTATTGCTACAATCATGGGACTTGTTGCCAAGGAAGAGGTTGTTGGTGTATTCGGAGTACTTGATTTTGCAGCACTTACCAAGCTTGCAGGATTCTCATTTATGATTTTCAATCTTCTTTGCGCACCATGTTTTGCGGCAATGGGTGCAATCAAGAGAGAGATGAACAATGCAAAATGGTTCTGGTTTGCAATCGGATATCAGTGTATTTTTGCTTATATTATAGCACTTATCGTATACCAGATTGGCGGACTTATTGTCGGAGAAGTTGCATTCGGGGTATTCTCCGTAGTGGCAGTACTTCTTGTGATATTCTTACTTTATATGCTTTTCAGACCATATAAAGAAAGTAAAAAAATGACTGTAAAGGTAAAATAAATCATATTTAAAATTATCCTTATAAATTGACATAATAAATGTCTTTTTATAAGGAGATTTTTTTTGAAATTGAATTCCATTTCATACCCACTTAGGTGAAAAATATTACACTTGGGTAAATTTTATTTACTTATTTTGGAAAAAAGCTATTCTGTAATTGTTCGGACAGTACATTAGTATATACGGAAAGGATGAATTATTTTATCCTTTCGTAAATAGAAAATATATGTTATACTATGTTATAATAAATGTTTTTTATGTTTAGAATGCGTGAAAATAAATATAAAAAAATTAGAATTGCCATAATAATGTTTGCTATGTTTATTCTATCAATTGGAATTTATTGAGTTATCTAACTAACTTTCCTTATTTTTCAAGGCTTCCAGAACCCCGAACTATGAAACTGTATGTATTTTCCCTTGTTTTTGCCCTTATGGGCAACTTACAAGGGAAAGTTTTTTCTTATTGCCCCACAACCTTATCCAAAAGCCTTGCGGAAGCTTTCCACCTCTTTCCCTAAGTAACATCTACGAGAGGAGGAAGCACTATCGAAAAAAATTCATTTATTCAAATGAGCAGGCTCCACAATGTACGTGGCAGGATTACTTATATATCCAGTCACGCCAAGCAGGAAAATCTTTATGCGGTCTATGAAACAACAGACCGCCACTACTGGACGGAACTTGCCAGATTTAATCAGTAGGAATTTCTAAAAAGCGGTACGAAAGGGGGCTGTTGCCGGAACCCATAGAAATGATTGCAACACGCAATATGTTCTACAACGAACAGAAAAAGCATGTACGCACCAAGAAAGAAATACTGGATGATAGTGGGAATGTCCGTAAGGGCTGTAAGATAATCAAAAAAAGTGAAGTCTATGAGCGAACCTTATTTACCGCCAAGAACAAGCTGTTTAAGCAGGAGCATTATCTGGATGAGGCAAAACGCTTCTATATTGACCTTATTAATCTTCTGATAGAGGATGATAAAGACAAGCTCCATGTATTCGATAAAAACGGATTGTACCTTGCCACCAAGAAAATCGGCAAAAATAATCCCAAAGCGGAACAGATAAAAGAAGATAATGAGGTGCGTATGCAGTGGAATCACGAAGTAGACCGTGCCTTAGTCAGCCAAGTGCCGGAGGATGAGATACGGCAGATAAAGCAGAAATGGATTACGGAGCGTATCCGATTATCCATAGATGTATTCGGCAAGTGTCCTGAGAAGCTGTCAGGCATTATCACAACAGCTACAGCGAAACTTGCACTTCTGATCACAATTACTGCAACTGTTTCAGAAGCAGAGGTTGTAGAACAGCCCAGGCCACAGATATCTCCAAGACCGGTTATGCCACCAGAAGCAGCCGCTTTTCCAAGACTTCAAAAAGTCAAGCTTTTGATAAGCAAAATCATCTTATCTTTGAAGCAGAGCGTGAACGATCAAAACTGGAGATTGAATTAAGTGATTTGAAGGGGCTTGCATAGCTCACCAAGAAAAAGGAGCTTGAAAACAGAATTGCTACCAAAAACGAGGAAATCCGAACCCTCAAAGCCGGATTATCCGGTATCGTCAGACAGCAGGGATTTTCAACGGTACAGGATTTCCACAAATCATTCTATACCGCACAGCGTGCCACAGACGCATATCAAAAAGAATGTGCCAAGTGGGAAGAAGCCTACGGAGAAAAAGACACTCCAAAAGCCGAAACCATGCACGACAAGATAAAGCGGTATCAAGAGAAGGCTGACACAACCAATCTTACCGAAGCAGAGATAAAGGGGCAAGATAATCGCCATTCACAGCTAAAGAAATAGCCTTATCCTGAGCCATATTGGATAAGGCTATTTTAAAATACATAGTGTGTGTAAAACTGAAAGTTATCGCTTTACTTTCAAAGATAAAATCAATTTTATTGACTATTTAAGTATTTTATACTGCTCATCCGTCACAACCTCAAGCCACTCGTTTGAACCATCTTTTCCGGGAATTTCAATGGCAAGATGACTGAACCACGAATCTGGTGCAGCACCATGACAATGCTTCACTCCTGATGGAATATTAACGCAGCATCCCGGCTTCATTTCTATTGCATCCCATGGAGAAATGCTATGAGGATAATCAAATTATTTGTTGCCACCACATAGATATCCATCATAAAGTGCCTCAAGGTCTGTTCGGCATTCCAGAAAGATTCTTCCAAGTTCCGGATCAAAATGTTCGCCCAGGGATTCCTTAATGATAGCAAACGCTTTGTCATAGGAAAATGCTTCTTTATAACATCTTTTACTTACCAGCGCATCAAATACGTCTGCAAGTGCCATAATCCTTGCCTCAACAGGAATATCCGTTCCCGACAATCCTTCCGGATACCCTTTACCGTTCCATTTTTCATGATGATAATGTGCTACATTTTTTGCAATCTCAACAAAGCTGTATTCTTCTACGCCCTGCAAAATATTCTCAACAATCCTTGCTCCCTCTTCTGCATGTTTCTTCATCTGAGCATATTCTTCTTCCGTATATTTCCCGGGTTTTCGTAAAATCTTATCATCTATGGCGATTTTCCCCAAATCATGCATTGGTGCAGCTTTTTCAACCTGACGCAAAAAATCATTGCTGATTCCCAGGACGTCACAATGTTTTTTCAGTCTGGCGGAAAATACTTTCACAACCGAACTGGTCCGCTTGATATGTCCACCGGTATTATTGTCCCGGCTTTCTACCATATCTGCCATACCAAGTACCATCATATCTTTGATATGTATTATATTTTCCGTTTTTTCTTCCACTTCTTTTTCCAGACTGGCATTGTATTGTTCTATGGTTTGGTAATACTTCTTTTCCAACGTCTGATCAGTCAACTCAACCAGATACCCTACTTTTCCCTTTTTGCTATATGAAATCTCTCTAATATCCAGACGAAAAAATTGTTCACCAATCTGAATTGTCTTTTTGTTCTCATCCGTTTCATTCCATTGATAAAGTTTTTGCACTACACCTTTATAAAGTTCACTGTCTGTTTTGGGAATGTCATGGTCAACCTCCCATTTCTTTATTTCCGGAAAGATTTCCTTCATATAATCATTTGCACTGATATATCTGTATTTATTATCAAATACAATATATCCGTACTCTTTTATTTTCTCCATAGTAGCAACCACATTGGAGGACATATCAAACATGTTAACCCGTTCAAAATATTTTATCAAAAGTGAAATGCCGATTAGGTATCCTACAGACAGAAAACTGACATTAATGTGCAGCGAACATTCCAAAATATACATGATAATAATGAAAAAACACGTAATACTTAAGGTCATCACAATCCGAATAAACAACTGCTTTCTACGGCTGATTGCATATAACAAATAGTAAATCATAATGGCAGCATACAGTAGCATCATCAAAGGATATAAAATATGTAAAGGACCGTAGGTTTTGACCAAATAATGATAACCATTTCCATATGCCAGCTCCACATGTTTGTAATAGATTCCTGATTTTCCAATGGTCATTACAAGGCATATGACTATGACAGAATATAGTATCATGACAGTTGCCACAATAGGGGAGAGTTTCTGGTTACACAGTTTTGCCAACACAAACACTGTCAGAAGCGGAGCAAAACAACCTCCTACATACAGAAATATATTTGCCCAGATTGCCATTTCTATACTTTCTGCAGATGCCAGCATATATCGTCCCATACAATTAATTGTTACTACGAGACTAAAAAGCACAAGCAACGTATCTACATTTTTATTTCTGAGTAAAATGCTTCCTGTCATAATTAAGGCAAGTAAAAATACAATAAAATAAAACCATGTTACCATTTTTCTCCTCCGTAAAATTCAAATTTTCGCTCTCTATTTTACCACGAATATCCCTGATATTCCACATATATTTTATAGATTATTTAAGGCGGACTGCTAATTCTTAGCAATCCGCCTGTATGTTACCACACTTCTAAACTATCTTCCGCATCAATCCACATTTGCATAGTCCCGTCAAGATATAACCTTGCATATTCTAGCGGGTTATCTATAGCAAGAGCATTCAATGAACACTCTGAATTAGGAGTAGTCTTTAATCCTTCCTCTGACTTTGCACAGTCAATTCGTAGAATGTATCCGGCATAAGTGCATATATCTATGCTGTTGTGGTAAATGTTGTAATCTGCATATATTATGTTCATCCAATCAATCCTCTTTTCTGTAAAATCTAAAAAGCATTTCAATCAGTTCACATAGTCCATTCATATTGTGTTATAATGTGTTATGTAATTAATAATAAATTATAACAGATAACAGAACCCTTAAATTATATGCTTGCACAATTGGAAATTATGCAGATTTTCTGTGTGATTTCCAATTTTTTTAATAACCAGGAAAGAACATGTTATGGTTAAGCGTGGAAGTAATTTTGAAGCTTACGCATAGAAGATAGGATAAACCTATATTGATAATTCTTAAAAACCTGTGTATATTATGTATATACAGAAGCAGAAGGAGGTTTCATATGCAAGCACAGGTAAAAGAATGGGGAATACGATTGGGGAGAGCCTGTCGGAAGAGAGGAATGGTAATGGCACATTTGCGTCAAGGCGATATTCTTAAGATAGAGAAATCTCACGAAGCTTTCAGGTTGAGGTTATGAAAATATGAAGAAAATAGTAATTGGTATTCTCGCCCACGTTGATGCGGGAAAGACCACACTTTCAGAAGGAATTTTATATACCGGAAAAATGATTCGAAGGCTTGGAAGAGTTGATAATCGTGATGCTTTTTTGGACACCTATGAAATGGAACGCCAAAGAGGTATTACGATTTTCTCAAAACAGGCTGTTATCACTATGCCCGAAACGGAAATAACTCTGATAGATACTCCGGGACACACGGATTTTTCTGCGGAAATGGAGAGAACACTTTGTGTACTCGATTATGCGGTTTTGGTAATAAGCGGTGCGGACGGAATCCAGTCACATACGCTGACACTTTGGAAACTGCTTGAACAATATAATATTCCGACATTTATTTTTGTAAATAAGATGGACCAAAACGGTACTGACAGGGATAATATTTTGTTCCTGCTTCATAAGAAATTCAGTGAAGGCTGTATTCCTTTTGACGGGGAAGAAGACGAAGCCTTCTATGATGCGATTGCAATGACCGGAGAAAGCACAATGGATGAATACCTGGATACGGGAAGTGTAGGGTACGAATCTGTTATGGCTGCAATAAAGGAGCGTAAGGTGTTTCCGTGCTATTTTGGTTCGGCGCTGAAATGTCAGGGTATAGATAAGCTTCTTGCAGGGCTTGACAGATTTAGTACGGATGCTGTGCTGCCGGAGTGTGGCAAAGAATTTTCCGGCAGGGTTTTCAAGATTCAGAGGGATGAGAATAATCTGCGCCAGACTTTTTTGAAGGTAACGGGCGGTACATTGAAGGTTCGTGACGAGATTAACGGAGAAAAAATCAACCAGATAAGGATATATAACGGCAGTAAATATACTGTGGTAAATGAAGCGGACAGAGGTACGGTCTGTGCGGTAACGGGACCCGCAAAAACCTATGCAGGTCAGGGGCTTGGTCTGGAGAAAAGTGTTTTGATACCGGTAATGGAGCCCGTACTTTCCTACAGAATTATTCTTCCGGATAATATTGACCCGGTAAACGTGCTGCCGAAATTTCGCAGTCTTGAAGAGGAAATTCCGGAGCTCCATCTGGACTGGAATGAGGAGTGCAGGGCTGTGAATGTGAGGATAATGGGAGCAATCCAGATAGAAATCCTCAAAAACATAATTAAGGACAGGCTCGGTATTGAAGTGGAATTCGGTGCCGGAAACATAATTTATAAAGAAACCATAGGAAATACGGTGGAAGGCGTGGGGCATTTTGAGCCGTTAAAGCATTATGCAGAGGTTCATCTTTTAATGGAGCCGCTGGATGAGGGAAGCGGACTGGAATTTGCTGTAGACTGTAAAGAGGATGAGTTGGACAGAAACTGGCAGAGATTAATTCTTACCCATCTTGAAGAAAAATCCCACAGGGGTGTGCTTACCGGTTCGGAGATAACGGATATGCGGATTACACTGGTGTCGGGCAGGGCGCACACAAAACACACGGAAGGCGGAGATTTCAGGCAGGCAACGTACAGGGCAGTACGGCAGGGACTTATGCAGGCTGAAAACATTCTTCTTGAACCAATGTATCAGTTCGAGCTTGAGGTTCCGATTGAGCATATGGGCAGGGCAATGACCGACATAAAAAGAATGTATGGCCGTTTCGACACACCTGTGATGACGAAAGAAAATGCAATTATCACAGGCGTTGCACCCGTTGTGACCATGAGGGAATATGCAGAAGAAGTTATGGCTTATACAGGGGGCAGGGGAAGTTTAAGATGTGTATTAAAAGGTTTTGAACCCTGCCATAATGCAGAGGAAGTGATTGAAGATACTGCCTATGATGCAGAAGGCGATACAGCCAATCCTTCGGCTTCTGTATTTTGTGCCCACGGGGCAGGCTTTGTTGTGCCTTGGAATGAAGTGCCGGAGTATATGCATCTGGAAAGCTGTTTTGCGAAAAACTATGCCGACGGTGAACTTTTATCGGATGAATGGGCAGGCGGACGTGATGATGCCGGGACGGATGGTAGAATGCTTCGGTTTTCGGATGAGGATTATGCCCTTGGTACGGAAGAAGTGGATTTAATTATTGACAGCGCAGGTGGTGCAAACAAAAGCCGAAATAACAGAAAATGGAGTTATTCCAAAAAAAACCGGATGGAAACGGGAAGTACCGTAAACGGACAGCTTTTAAGCAGACCCGCAAAGCCGCATAATGCTCCGAAATACATTCTTGTGGACGGCTATAATGTTATTTTTGCGTGGAACGAACTTGCCGAACTTGCAAAGAGTAATATTGACAGCGCAAGGGACGGGCTTTTGGACATGCTTTGCAATTATCAGGCAATTAAAAAAGAAGAGTTAATAGTAGTTTTTGATGCTTACAGGGTAAAAGGACATTCCGTGGAATATATGGATTACCATAATATTCATATAGTATACACTGCCGAGGCGGAAACAGCGGACAGATATATTGAACGTTTTGCACACGAGAATGGCAGAAAATATGATATCACCGTTGTAACCTCCGACGGTCAGGAGCAGATTATCGTAATTGGACAGGGATGCAGTCTTTGTTCTTCAAGGGAATTTGAAAAAGAGGTCAGGGAACTTTCAAAATCCCATATGGAAAACTATATTGCCAATAAGGAAAATTCCAAGGTGTATATGTCAGAAATACTTCAAAAAAATATTGACAATCTCACTTTTGAATGTAACAATTCAGATATTGCAGATAATTAATTTTAAAATAAAAGTTAGTGGAGGATAAAATGGATAACCAGAGATTAGCAGAATTATTATTTCCGAATGTGGACAAAACACCGGAATATTATGAGGAGAAATTTCCATATAGAAAGCTGCCTGCCAAGGCTCATGTAACACGTATGGCACCAAGCCCTACAGGATTTATTCATCTCGGAAATTTATACAGTGCACTTGCTGATGAGCGAATTGCACATCGTAATGGCGGTGTGTTCTATCTTAGAATTGAAGATACTGATGAGAAACGTAAGGTTGACGGAGCAGTAGAGACCATTATTAATGTACTTCGTTATTTTAACATTGAGTTTGACGAGGGTGCAGGCTTTTTGGATGATGCACCACAGAATTCATATGGTCCATATTTTCAGAGACAGCGTGTGGAAATCTATCATGCTTTTGCCAAGAAATTAGTTGAGCAGGGACTTGCTTATCCATGCTTCTGTGAGGAGGATGCACTTGAAGGTATCCGTAAGCAGCAGGAGGAGGCTAAGGAGCTTACAGGCTATTATGGCAAGTATGCACTTTGCCGCAGGCTTACAATTGAGCAGATTGAAGAGAATCTCAAAGCAGGCAGGGAATATGTATTAAGACTTCGTTCACAGGGTAGTCCTGATAAAGAAATTACTTTTACAGACAGCATTATGGGAGATATTAAGCTTCCTGAGAATATTCACGATATCGTTCTTTTGAAAAAAGATGGTGTTCCTACATATCATTTTGCACATGCGATTGATGACCATCTTATGAGAACCACAATGGTAATTCGTGGCGGTGAGTGGCTTGCTTCTGCACCGATTCATTATGAATTATTCCATGTACTTGGATTTAAGATGCCTGCATACGGACATACAGCTCACTTAATGAAGTTTGATGAGGAGACAGGCGGCAAGAGAAAGCTTTCCAAGAGAAAAGACCCTGAATTATCACTGGATTATTACCGTAAGGACGGATACCATCCACAGAGTATGAAGATTTATCTTCTCACACTCCTTAACTCCAACTTTGAAGAGTGGTACGAGAAATTCCCTGATAAGGACTGTAATGAATTTCCGTTCTCAGTTGAAAAGATGAGTCAGTCAGGTGCTCTTTTTGATAAGGACAAGCTTCATAATATCTGTAAAAATGAGCTTGCAAAGCTTTCTGAGGAGGAGATGTATGACTTCCTCAAGGAATGGGCTTATGAGAATGAGCCTGATAAGGCTCCTGTATGGTTTGGGGATAAGGAGAAGCTCCTTGCAGTCTTAAGATTGTATATGGGTATCGGAATGAAGCGTAGAAGAAAGGACTTCATCTACGCAAAACAGATTTTTGAATTAATAGGATATTTGTTTGAAGATAATAAAGAGATGGAAGCATTTAAGTATGATGCACAGACTGTTAAGGCAGTTCTTAACGAATACCTTGATACCTTCAGCTATGATGATGATAACTCAGCATGGTTTGACAAGCTGAAGGGAATTGCAGACAAGCTTGGATTTGCTTCTGACATGAAGGCTTATAAGGCTAATCCTGAGAGCTTCAAGGGAAGTATCTCTGATGTTGCCGAAATTGTAAGAATTGCAGTAACAGGTAAGGCTAATACACCTGATTTGTGGAGTATCATTCATATAATCGGGGAAGAGAAGATGAGAGAAGAGATTGCCAAAGCTATATAGAAATGAATATTGCATAATAAAAAACTTATTAACCTACGGGGCGCTCTGCCCGGGTTAATAAGTTTTTTAAATTTATTTTATGTCTTTTTTGTTGAGTGACAGGCATGTAATTGTCATGCTTACTGCAAGAATTACTACGGCAACAATGCTTGCACGCACATAAGTCCCGGTATCCGCTGATGTATTTACATGTGTCAACATATTTCCGAGATTAGTGAATCTGGTACAGTCGATTTTATCAGACTTGAATACTGCTTTAAGAAGCAGATTAAGGAATGAATACAGAAGCTGTCCCATTGTTACATATACAATTCCGGAAATCAGAGCCGGCATTGATTTTCTGAAAACATAGAATAACATCATTACAAATGCCGTAAGCGAGATATTCATTAGCATTCCGACAACCAACATTTTCACAAGTCCGCCTGGGTTGTCAACTGTAATCGGAATTGAACCTATTGCACAGCCGCACACAACAACAAGTGCTGTTAATATGTAGAGAAGAACTGTCATAAATATGGTAATAATAAGCTTTGAAAATGCCGTTTTGTATCTTGGTGTAATAAGTGGTGCGATATTTTTGATATAGCCCCTGCCAAATTCTGCGTTACAGAATATAACTATAAATATTACAAGATAAAGTGTAATATAATTACCAAAGAAGAAAATCTCAAAATACTGTGAAAAGGTCCGGGGAAGTGTTGATTCCAGCAATTCCATTGTTTCAGCATTAAGTTCACCTGTGGTGAGCCTGTCAAGTGAAATAGAATATACACCAAACATTAACATCATAACTATTGACATTATAATTGTTATACCTGCTATAAGATAGAAGGACTTGCTTTTAAAAAGCCGGTAAAAGTCCATTTTAATTAGATTCATCATATCCGGCACCTCCTGTAAGCTTTAAATAAAAATCTTCAAGGTCATCTGTCTGTGAAGCAAGCTCCTTGGCAGAAAGCTCTTTTAAAAGCTGACCTTTATCAATTATACCGTAACGGGTTGCCATTTTGGACAATTCACCCAGAATGTGGCTTGATATGATAAAAGTAATTTTTCTTTCGTTATTAAGCTTGAGGATGGTCTCTCTTATCTCTAGAATACCTTGTGGATCAAGACCATTAATCGGCTCGTCCAGGATGATGAGTTTAGGGTCTCCGACAAGTGCCAGTGCAATGCCAAGACGCTGTTTCATTCCGAGTGAGAAGCCTTTTGCCTTCTTCCTGCCTGTTCTGTCCAAATCCACAAGCTTTAAAAGATCCATGGCGTAGTTTTTATCTTTGATTCCGGCACAAATGCATTTGAGATATACATTGTCAAAAGCAGTCATGTCGGGATAAATACCCGGTTCCTCGATTAAGTTGCCAACCTGAGCAAAAACTTTTTTGTTAATCAGTTCTTCATATGCCTCCCCAAAAAGTGAAAAACTGCCTGAGGATGGGGACGAAAGTCCTGAAATCATCTTGAGTGTTGTTGTTTTACCTGCACCATTTCTACCTATGAAGCCATAGATATCTCCTTCTTCAACATGTATGTTGACAGAGTCCACAGCTTTAAAATTATGATATATTTTGGTGAGATTGTCTGTTGAAAGTACGTAACTCATAGTACACTCCCTTCTTAAATATAATTTGACTACATTATATCAATTTCGTAAAAAAGTGGCAAGTTTAATAACTTGTACATCTTGACGAATATTGTATAAAGTTTTATACTATAAATAGTTATTTTATACAAAATACTTGTTTAGGGAAGCGGGAAATAATTAGTGAAACAATTTTTAAAGAAACATTACATAATATTAATTGCAATTGTTTGTCTCATTATTTCAAGAATTCCCTGTATTTTTTTTGAACTGCATGGAATTAATTTTGATGAAGCGGCAATTGATTACAATATATTTTGTATTTCGGAGTTTGGAACGGACAGATATGGGTACCCTTTTCCGGTGTATTTTGCTAACGGAATGAGCGGGCAGAGTGCATTATATGTGTATCTGGGAGTGCTGCTTACCAAGTTATTCGGATTCAGTGTGAAAATGTGCAGAGTGGTTAAGCTTATTGCAGAGCTTGTAACACTGATTTTTGGCGGAATTCTTATAAGGGATATTTTTAACAAAAGAGCGGAATGGATATTTTATATTCTGTATATTATTTCACCATATTTCTATAAGATGACGGGAATGTCCTATGATTGTGATATTGTTATTCCGGTTTTCGTGCTGTGTATGTATCTTGCCGGACAATGTCATAAGAGTGGCAGGCCCGGCGGTTATATAGGGTTGGGTGTGTGTCTGGGCTTATTGAGCTATTCCTATATAATTGCTGTATTTATGATTCCGCTTTTTATTATTGTACAGTTTGTTTTCGGCTGGAACAGAAAGTATGTATTAATTGAGACTGCAACAGCATTCATTGTAAGTTTTCCGATTTTCTGGTATCTGCTTACACTTGTTGGCGTTGCACCGGCGGTGTATACGGAGTATTTTACAATTGCACCGGTTTCACAATATCGCAAATCTGACTTTGGTTTCGCTTTTGAAAACATACTGAATTTACGATATATGGTTATTACTGATACCCAGTCGGATTTCGCCGGAAGCAGAATTTTTGGTACGATATATTATCTGTCATGGTTCTTTATACCGGTTGGGGTTGTTAATCTTATAAGAGGGTTTAAGGACAGAGAAGAATACAGACATTGGGGATGCTTTTTACTGGTAGCATTTCTGCCACTGTTATTTATTAAAAGTGCAACTACATATAATTTTACTGTAATATATTTTTTCCTTCTGGCATTTGCTGCTGTGGGAATTGATTTGCTGATGAAGCATTTTAAGAGTCTTACTTTTATTGCAGGACTGGGCTATCTGGTCATGTCTGGTTTTTTTATTAAGGAATATTTTGAGAAAGAGCCCTACATATACGGCGATGATAAGATAATGAAAGTGCTTGATAATGTAGAGGAGGGAGATAAGGTGATGCTTGACACTACGGGAGTGTTCCAACCGGAGTGTTATATTGGAATTAAATATCTTATCAGTCCTGACAACATTGTATATGATGAATATGGACGTGGTATATCTGTTATGGATATATATTTTAATGATTCGAAGAATTATAAGTCGTATGATAAGATTTTAATCCGTAATGAAATAAGTTATATATACGAGTCCTATGGTAATAGTGGTTTGTCGGATTTTCAGGCAGTTGAATTGTCCAATGAGCTTCGGGAGTCGGATTATGGCTTGCAAATGAACAATGGTTACTATGTTTATTCAAAAGGAGAGTAGAGAGAATGAGAAATGTTAAAAAATTATGGAAGGATGTCAGACGAAGTCTGGGACTGCTTCTGGCACTGGTTATGTTGGCATCAGTGTTTGTTTCAATCCCGGTTGGTGCAGCAGAGACACTGAAGATTGTGGATACCGGTAAGATGATAGGAGTAGGATATAAGCCGGCGGATGATACAATTGCAGAACCTGAGTTTGTGTTTCATACCTATAAAACCGTTGTTATCGAGAATACAGGCGGTGTCAGTATGGAAGAAAACAACTCACCTGTTCTTAAAGCAACTGTTTATGTAACGATTGACGGCAATGAATATGAAGTAATGCAGTATTCAAGCGCACCGGTATTTGATATGTATTGGGATGTAATAGGTATATCTAAGTTTGATGATTGTGATGCGTATAAGGTGAATATGGCACCCGTATTTTATCAGAACGGAGCAGAAATTACCGATGTTCGCAGAGAAGAATATTGCTCTTCCAACAATGCTTCAGGTCCGGAGGCTAATAGAGTTATTTATTCTACATCTGCTGATAACTTCGGTTTTTCGGATGCAATAATTGATTATCTGAATGAAAAAGGAATTACAGAATGGGAGGATATACTGGATTTTCTTGAATCCGAAGAGGTTAGCAAAAACTATACTGTTAAATATACTCTTTCAGACAGTGATAATAATTCTGCCACATTTACCCAGTCCGGTGCGGTAATGGTAGATTATGATGATTATGATTTCAATCCTCCTAATTCATACCTTTATGGTAAAAGACTTGGTTATAACAGAATAGAGGATTTATCATCATATCATCAGAATGACGTATATAATTATATCAAAATGTTCAAGGGTGATATATATGTGGATGCTGATAAAATATCCGAGCTTGAGGGCAGTCTGATACTTCCTAATAAAAATAATTCTCTTTTGTATTATTTAAATTCGGTATATGTTAACGGAGATGTTCTCTATAATGACGGATATTCCAATAATACAATTGACTCAGGCTATAATTTGCTGAATTCGGTTCTTCCTGAATTCGAAGATACAGAGGATGATGCTGTCATGGAATTCATTAATATCATGACAGGTAAAACATATGTAGAGGATGATTTCTCTTTGCAGGATGATTACTATTCATATTTACATTATTATGAAAATATAAATTTCTTATTCGGACATACATTTACTGTCGATGATAAAATTATTAATGTAAATGCTTATAATCAATATGTATATGGTGAAGATGACCCTGCCCTGATAACGGAGTGTGAAGAAACGGATTGGAAGACTTTATACAATAACACAACTTCTGATGAACAATGGTTCTCGTTTGAAAGTGCAGTATTACCTGAAATAAAGGTTGCGGATATGGATTTTGATAGTGCAGCTGAGTATTCAGATTATTTAAACAAATATTATGTGTATTTAAAATTTATTAGTAACGCATTTGAAGTGTATGATAATGTATATGATATTATGGCAGGTGATAATGTTCTTACCGGTGCGTCCATGTATAATGTAAACTTCTTTAGGCTACAATCAATAGCGGCGTAAACGAAAAAGCAGTCTTTAAATATAGAAAAACTGCCCTTTCGTTTGCACCGCGTTTGATTTTGCCAAAGTGAACAAAGTAAGCGTCCGTGTAGCCGATATGTATGGACTTTCAATCCTTACTCTTTTATCATAATGAGAAGAAGTTCTGGTTATGATAGTTGTGTTACAAATTGATTTCGTAAAATCATGGCACGACAAATAGACCTCATTAAAGAGGTTTTTGCAAAAGTATAAAATCTATTTTTAAATTCGAAGAGGTATTCGTTGTTGTGGTTTCCCCAGATGACCACCACAGCATTTACAGACAGTAACCTTGATACCATAGAGTGTTTCCAGCATCTGTGGTGCTTCCATATCTTTTAGCCTTGACAGATACTGCTTACAGCCAAGGAGATTCCGACATAATGTCAGATGCTGAGTCTTACTTCGTGTACATAGTAATCCGTAGTGTCTGATTCTTACAAAGCGCTTTGGTGGCACATGCATAAGAAACCTGCGGATAAATTCAATTCCGGAAATGGTATATTCTTTCCATTTGCCTTCTTCACGATAATCCTTCACATAGTAAGTAACAGTATTTTCGTCCATGCGAATGATACGATGATTGCTGATGGCAATTCTATGTGTATACTTACCGAGATAATTAATGACAGACTGTGCACCATTGAAGGTTTTCTTGCAATGAGGAATCCAGTCTTTTTCATAACAGGTATTCAGCAATTCTTTGAAAGCATAATGATTGCGATATTTTTCACTACTTCCATGAAACTGAAGCTTCTTCTCATTCCACAAGCGTTTGAGCTCATCCATATATTTACCACGAAACAGCTTTGACAAAATCTTTACCGGAAGGAAGAATTCTTCACCTTTATCACGCCACTGATTTTTAGCAGTCAGGCCACCGCCAAGCAGGATAACATGAATATGAGGATGATAATTCATTTCGGATCCCCAGGTGTGTAACACACAAATATATCCCACCCTTGCACCGAGATGCTTTGTATCGGCTGTTAACTCATTGATAGTTGCAGAAACAGAATGATACAGTGCATCATACAGAAGTTGCTGGTTGCTGTAGATTAAAGAG
>JBGVJZ010000024.1:0-80098 GCA_045129695.1 Lachnospiraceae bacterium
CTGTATTCCATAAGACTTGCCAAATCCTCCGCCAAAAATGTTTTTGAATTTGCATTAATAAAATACACATTATTAATATTTAAATCATTGTAATATTCATCCTTTGTATTGGCAACATCCTTCGCTTCTCCATAATCCCTGCCGGGTTCAGAAACATATCCTCCGCAGTACTCAAACCCCTCCGGATTAAGTGTTGCCCACTGTTCCTCATCAAAATAAATTTTGCCATTATATATTTCTTCATAATTAATCCTGTCATAAATTATATTTGATATCTCATGACACAAGTTCTGTTCTATTGAATCCTGATAATTTATATTAAATGCCATTACTTCAAATTCTTCTATTCTGGTGGCAAATTTTGAAGGGTTACTTATATATCCTTCTGAATCGGTTGTCATATCTCCCACCAGGTAAATGTTAATTCCTGAATAGTAATTCTCAGTACTTAAAAAATCGAAAAAATCTTCCGGATACCATTCCAAAACCTTTGCAACAGCTTCCAGTGCAGTTTCCATGTGTTTCACGTTCCCGTCAGCGACAGCGGCATAATCTGCAAAGCTGTCAGGAATATTGCTTCCCACATAAACAGCTACACCATATTCCATATAGATGTTATGCAGTTTGTCAGACACACCCTCATAGATTGTCTCGGAAATTGAATTTGTATTAAGCTGTATATCATACTCTTCCGCATGAATATCTGATACTTCATCCGCAGCAGCATCAATATCCCATAAAAACACATTACGGTTATTATTCTCTGAGATTATTTCAAATACTACCATGTTTCTCCATGAATTATACGCATTATCAGTATCCATTACACAATATGAATATCCACCCTCTTCGGAATAAGCATCTCTGAAATATGCACCAAAATCAATTCCGGTACTTGCTGTATTCTGTCCTTTTGATAAATCATAACAGGAAAAATTATATATCGCTCCATCATTTTCTTCTGTAACAATAATATCTCCATGTACAGCAAAACAGTCAAAATACACCTGAGGAACAATACGGTATTCCTTAACTGAGTTATAATTCTCAGTTGTCCGACTTAAAACCTTCCACTGACCGTCCTCCTGATACGCAGAATAGATTGATGCTTTGCCTTCCCAACTCTTAAATCCTCCTGCAACATCTGCTATCAATTCCCTGTTCTGAATATCAATTACAAAGGTAGCTTCTTCCAATGTAAGCTTATTAATTCCTGTAGCATACAGATATTTACCATCGTTAGAAATATAATCCAAATTTCTGATTTCATATTCGTATGTCTGTGAGTCAGAAAAAATCGTTGTTGCCTCACCTGTTAAATAATCTGTTTTCTGTATTGAAGACTGAGTTTCATTAATGTAATAAATCCCCTCAGAATCCCCCACTGTATCACCTATAAAATCATCTTTCAATATCACTTCAGACTGTACCGTTTTATTCTCAATAACCCAGAGCTTACAGGTATTTTTCTCCATAATAACAAGTGGTTCCATACTTACAGGATAATAATCCGAACCGGTCAAATCGCCCGGACCGCTGATGTTCTCGATACGTCCCTGCCACTCTAATTTACCATAAATCAATGAAAAAAGATATGCATCCAGCTTTGTACATTCATCATCAACATACAGTAACAACAGATTATCCACATCATAGAAGCTCGCCATAACAAGTGACATATTATTAACCGTAATCAAATCACTTAGTGAAATTATCGGGCTCTCACTGATTCTATATGAATCCCAATCAATCTGTGTCTGCTGCCGTGTGGACTCCGTGGTAGTTATTACATACTCTTTATTAGTGTAATTGCTTTTATTACCACATCCAATGAGTCCAATACAGATAAATATTAATAACAAAGCGGTGCATATCTTATTATTCATAAGCTCTCCGTTTACAAAATAAATCTATGTATATTATTCTTCAATTATCACTGGCTTATCCTCATGAAGAAGTTTCAGGTATTCCCTTGCTTTATCAACTGTTGTCTGGTCCGGAACCATTACATAAACAGACCTGTTAGGCATTGAATATGTAAACTCACTTGAACCGGTTCCATTTACACTATATGTCATAATATTCCATGCAGGCATTTCATCTATCTGTGTTTTAACCAGCTTGGAAATCTCCTCCTGTGGAATATTAGTAACCATACTGTTACCAACCGCTGACATAACACCATTATAATTGGTAATCATCTCTTTAGAGGTCATCTTATTAATTAATGCCTTAATAACCTCCATCTGATTCCGTCCACGCTGTCTGTCTCCCTGTGCAAAAGAATATCTCTCCCTTGCGAATCCCAGTGCTTCCAGTCCATTAAGGTGATTTATACCAACATTGTAGTGATATCCTCCATGATATGCCACAAAATCATATTCAGAGTATACATCCACCCCGCCTAATGCATTTATTATATCAACAAATCCGGTAAAATTAACCTTAAGATAATAATCTATATTTATTCCATAAAGCATTTCCAAAGTATCCATTGATACATCTACACCATACGCTCCTGCATGGGTAAGCTTATCATTTACTCCATTTGAAATACTAAGGGGAACAAAGAAATCTCTTGGTGTACTTATAAGAATTACATCATGAGTTTTAACGTTAACCGTACAGATTATATTAACATCACTGTTACTGTTAACGTTAGGAGGTCCCACACTGTCAATTCCACTGATATAGATTGAAAAGCAATTATCTGAACTGACTAAGTTCTCATCTGTATTATCCTCTTCTACAATTACCTTTTCAATGGAATGTGACATAACACATTTAATCTGTTCTTCAAAGCCTTCGTAACCTTCCATGTCATCCAGCATGGTAAGATAATTACTGTTAATTATTATGGCCTGAACTTCGTCCGAAATCAATGCATCAGCAAGAGTAAGTATACTTTCGTATTCACTATAGACAATCTCACTGGCAAGCACTTCTTCAACCTTATCAATTGTGCTGTCCGTATCCTCTCTCTCAAGGGTTGATATAATTCCGTAACAGGCATCTTCCAAATCCACAATGCTATTAACAGGATTATCTTTCATCACATAAACCCCCATGGTTGACACCTTGGTATATGAACCTGAAATTTTGTCAATAGTCTTATTGGTAATATGTACATAAATGGAACCCGCCACAAGGACTATGGACATAAATACTGACAGTACCTTTGTAACAGCTCCGGGAATTACCCATCTCTGGGTTATGGCAGTAACCATACAGAATAAAACAAGCAATATGTCAATTAAAACCTTAAATTCAGATGGCAAAATATCCAGAAAATTAAGCAAAATGATAAAAACCACAGAGGCAATCAGCTGGATTCCTGCACATGCAAAACCGGCTATTCTTAATATTCTCTCCCTCTTTTTCTTAGCAAGCTTTTCTGCCTTTGATAATTTCTTCTTATTCATTAATTAATACCCGAACTTTCTTTCATCATTAATCACATCATTTAATATTATAATTCCACATTGCTAAAAGTCAAATATTATTTGTAATAAGGCGTCTCTCCTTTTAAAGGAAAAACGCCTTAACAATTATATTCTTTGATACATTTCCATATATTTATATAATTTGTCAGCAAGCTCATCATCAAAACTGCCCGGCAACGCTCTCCATAGCCAGTTTGTTCCAAGCGTTGATGGAGTATTCATTCTGCTGTCACTTCCCAGTCCGAACAAATCCTGTGCCTGAACAACTGCCGTATCTGCTACTGTAGCCCACAGAGCCTTCATCATATCCCAATGTCCATTAGACAAATCCTCAATACCAAGATAGTCCTTTGCATATTTAACATCTTCAGATAATGCTGATGTGAACCATCCCTGTATAGTATCATTATCATGGGTTCCTACATAAGCTACACAATGACTTGTATAGTTATGCGGAAGATATTCTATACTTGACTCATCCCTGCTGTCGAAAGCAAGTTCAAACACTTTCATTCCCGGAAATCCGCTTGCAGCTAACATCTCCTTCACCGGCTCAGTAAGGAATCCTAAATCCTCAGCAATAATCTGTTTCTCGCCAAGCTGTTCCTTCAATGTATTAAACAAATCAATACCCGGCCCTTTTTCCCAATGTCCGCCCTTAGCATCTTCTGCACCATACGGAATTGAAAAATATGACTCAAAACCTCTGAAATGGTCCAGCCTGAGGACATTATATATATTGCATGAATAGCCTATACGCTTAACCCACCATTCATAATTATTCTGCTTCATTACATCCCAACGGAATAACGGATTACCCCACAGTTGTCCTGTTGCTGAAAAACCATCCGGCGGACAACCCGCAACACCTATTGGCTGTAAATTCTCATTCAGCTGGAATAATTCCGGATGAGACCATACGTCTGCACTGTCCAATGCTACATAAATAGGTAAATCACCAATAATTAAAATACCATTATCATTGGCATATTTACGCAGTTCTTTCCACTGTCTGAAGAAATAGAACTGTGTAAATTTCCAGAAAAGAATATCATCACTATATTGCTTCTCAATTTCCTGCAATTTAATAGGATTACGGCGTTTAATATCCTCCTCCCACTCAAGCCATGATACACCATTATGTGCATCCTTGATTGCCATAAACATTGCATAATCATGAAGCCACCAGCCCTGTTCTGAACAGAACTCCTCAAAATCAGCTGACTTAGTTTCAATGAAACGTTTGAATGCCAACCTTAAAACCGGATACCGCTTCTCATACAATGCACCATAATTAACACATCCCGGCTCGCTTTCCCAATCTACATCGAAATACTCTGAAAGCTTAAGCAGGCCTTCTTTTCGCAATTCATCCAAATCTATAAAATACGGATTTCCGGCAAAAGTCGAAAAAGACTGATATGGCGAATCACCATAACTGGTCGGGCACACCGGAAGAATCTGCCAGTATTTCTGTCCTGCTTTTTTTAAAAATTTAACAAAATCCTTAGCTGTCTGTCCCATAGTTCCAATACCATAAGGTGTTGGTAATGAAGACAGATGCATTAAAATTCCACTCGCTCTGATAATAATCGCTCCCCTTATTTTTATATTAGTCTTGCCCTGACGCTTTCGCCCGGTACAAGATGAAAAGATTCTACTTCATAAACCTCCGGAGCAGCATTCTCAATACATTCCAATAATATTTCTACACTTCTGGAGGCAATAACCTCCCTATGCTGTCTGATAGTTGTTAAACGTGGTACCATATATCTCCCAACATCAATTCCATCAAAGCCCATTACTGAAATGTCATCAGGAACTCTCAACCCTCTGTCGTGAATAGCTCTTATTGCTCCTATTGCTGTAACATCTGACATGGCAAACACAGCTGTTACCTCCGGCATTCTGTCCAAAAGTTTCTCCATTGCATAATAACCACCGGATATTGTAAAGTATGTGGTCTCATACTGTCTTATCCTGTCAAAAGGAATAGCATGCTCTTTAAAAGAGTCTTCAACCCCCATAAATCTGGCTGCAACCGTATGAGAAGTATTAATATTACCTCCCAAAATTCCAATATCGGCATGCCCCAATGAAAAAAGCTGGTCAACCGCCATTTTAGCAGCCGCTCTGTCATCAGTACTTACACTTGATAGGTTTGCAAGCTTTAATTCCTCTGCGGAATCCGTAACAAGAACACAAGGAACATTGATTAAATGAAAATATTTTCGTACATACTCACGATTACTTCCCAAAAACAGGATTCCGTGAGGTTTGCGCTCCATGCAAATCCTATTTGCATATTCTAATTCATTATCATCTTCACCTATATAATACATCATGCAGGCATAGCCTCTTTTCTCGACCAGTGCCTGCATGGGTTCTACTAAAGCAGCAAACAGCATATTCTGTGTACCTTTGATTATAATCGCGATACCTGCACTGCTCTGCTGCTTCAGATGTTTTGCGTTGTTATTAAGCTGAAAATGATGTTTATCAACTATTTTCATTACTGCTTCACGTGCAGTCTGAGATACTCCCGGAGTGTTGTTCAATACACGGGATACTGTACCAATTGAGTATCCCGATTCACGGGCAATATCTTTAATCGTCATAAAAACGCTTCCTTAAATTTAATAAAATTAACCCTTAACCGCACCTGCAGCAACACCTTTGATAATGTGCTTCTGTCCGAGAAGATATACAACTATAATAGGTATAATTGTAAGCATAATGCATGCCATCATAGGTCCCATCTCAACCCTGCCATAGCTTCCTCTGAAATACTGTATCAGCATCGGAATGGTCTTATACTTCCTGATATCCAATACAAGTGTTGGAAGAAGGTAATCGTTCCATACCCACATCGCTTCAAGAATTGCAACTGAAATCATTGTAGGTTTAAGCATAGGAAGTACAATGCTGAAGAATGTCTGCAGCGGATTACAGCCATCCATCATGGCAGCCTCCTCTACCTCAAGCGGAATGGATTTCATAAATCCGGCAAACATAAATACCGCAAGACCGGTACCGAAGCCAAGATATATAACCCATATTGTCCATGGCTTATCAAGGTTCAAAGTATTAGCTGTCTTAGAAAGTGTGTACATAATCATCTGGAAAGGAACAACCATTGAAAATACACAAAGGTAATAAAACATGCTTGTTATCTTGCCCTTAACTCTTGTAATGAACCATGCAAACATAGAGCAAAAAATACATATTGCAACAACTGATGTTACTGTTATAAGCAAACTATATCCAAGACTTTCCAAAAAGCCGTTTGAATCAATTGCAGTAACATAATTGCTCAATCCCGCAAATGTTTCCTTGGCAGGAAGTTCGAATGCAGAATCTGTAGAAATAGCAGTTTCCTTCTTTAATGAATTAATAAGTATCATAAAGATAGGATAAAGGAATGCCAACGCAAGTATAACTAAAAGAATTGTTAATAAAACATCAACTACTTTGGATTTCTTCTTCATTATTGCTGTACCTCCTTATTTCTTGTTGCTCTAAGCTGAATCATTGATATTGCTACTACTAAAACACAGAATACTACCGCCTTAGCCTGGCCAAGACCCTTCCACTGTGCACCGCTTCTTTCATAGAAAGTCTTATAAATATTCAGAGCTAACATTGCAGTCTTATCCATCGGCTCACCACCTGTTAATGCAAGGTTCTGGTCGAATAACTTAAATGAGTTAGTTAATGTAAGGAATGTACAGATTGTGATGGATGGCATAACCATTGGAATCTTAATCTTCCAAAGAATCCGCCATGATGTCGCACCATCAATCTGAGCCGCCTCAATAAGCGATTCCGAAACACTCTGCAATCCTGCAATATAAATAATCATCATATATCCTACCTGCTGCCAACACATAAGAATGATAAGTCCCCAGTATCCAGCAGTTGAATTCAACGCCAAAAGTGGTTCTCCAACAATGGAAAGAACACAGTTAATTAAAATCTGCCAAATATAACCAAGTACAACACCACCGATGAGGTTTGGCATAAAGAAAATCGTACGGAACACATTGGTTCCTTTCAATGATCTTGTTAATAATAATGCAAAAACAAATCCTATAACGTTAATTAATATAATCGATACAACAGCGAATAACACCGTAAACCAAAGAGCATCTGTAAGTGGCTCCGGGTCATTATTGGTAAAGATTCGGATATAATTCTTCAATCCTACCCATTTTGCTTTCTTAATTGTGGTAAATTCACAAAATGAAAGGTACAAGCCTTGAAAAAACGGAACAATAAAGCCTATAACAAAAGCCGCTAAAGTAGGAAGTACGAAAAACGGCCAATAACGTTTAATCGCTTTTTCCATATATAACCTCCTTCTTGTATCATAATCAAAAAATAATTGAATAAATTTTTATTGCGCAAAGGCACTTTCCCCCGCGATAAATTAGTCACTACGTCAATTTTTAAGCAAAAAATGGACAGGCAGGTCACCTGCCTGTCCAAAGCAAAACAAAAATAATTTACAGTCTGTTTTAAAATTATTTTGCGTTCTCGTACTCTGTCTTCCAGTTATCTACGAAAGCTTCAACAACTGCACTCCAGTTGTCATCTGTCTGATCAGCAGCATAAGCTGTTAATGCAGAACCAAGACCATCCTTCCAATCCTCAGAAGGCATCGTTGGGAAGTTCCATGAAACAGGTGTCTTACCCGCTGCTGTATACTCTGAATCCTGCTTTACGAAAAGATTTGGAGATTCAACAGCTTTGTTGAATGGAATTACGAATCCCATGTCCTCACCCATAGCCTTTGTGCCTTCTTCAGAAGTTACACACCACTCCATGAAATCTAAAGTAGCCTTAATATCCTCTTCAGAAGCATCCTTGTTAACGCACCAGTAGTTCTCTGTACCTGTACAAAGTCCCTGATTAGCCTCATCACCAGCACCAATATAAATTGGAATCATAGCTAAATCTGAATCACTAAACTTGCCATCACCTACAAGGTTGCCGTACTCCCATGAACCATTCTGGAAGAACACTGCTTCACCGGCAAGGAATTCATTTCTTGAATCATTACCTGTCTTAGCAGATAAATCTTTTCCTTCACATGTGCTGTTGTTGATGTAAAGGTCGAAGATATCTCTGTAGTTGTCAAGATATGTACCCTTAATAGCCTCTGTTGTTCCGATTCCATCTGCCTGATATTCGAAGTAGATTGGAAGGTTTGCAAGATGTGTCTTAAATCTCCAGTCAGAAGATGATTCCATACCTGCTGAAGTAAATGCAGCGAAGCCAAGCTCTTCTGAACGAGCTGTAATATCTTCTGCAACTTTCTTAAGGTCTTCAAATGAATCGATATCATCAATTGAATATCCTGCTTCTGCAAGTAATGTCTTGTTAGTAATAATACCATAAGACTCTACTACATATGCAATACCAAGAACCTGATTACCATCCTTCAATTCAAAAGCGTCAGATGTTAACTCTTTGTGTACAGCTGATCCTGAAAGATCATAGCAGTAATCTTTCCAGTTAGCAAGACCTACAGGTCCGTTAACCTGGAATAATGTTGGAGCTTCGTCTTTCTCAATTTCTGACTGTAATGTAGTCTCGTAAGTTCCCTGAGCAGCTGTTACAACAGTAACCTTAACACCTGTCTTCTCTTCATAAACCTTAGCTAATGCCTGCCATGCATCATTCTGCTCCGGTTTAAAGTTGAGGTAATAAACAGAACCCTTAGCTTCTTCTCCGCTGCCTGAGGTACATCCTGCTAAAGTTGAGAGTGCAAGAACACCTGCAAGAGCAGCTGTTAATAATCTTTTTTTCATATTGGTAACTCCTCCTCTTTGATAGTTATTCATTTCCTTATGTTGGAAACGTTTACATTTAATATGAAAAATAAATGTTTTGTAAATATAATGATAATACTATTTAAATAAAAAAGCAACTATTTTGTTCATTTTTTATAAAAAAAAATTTTAACTTGAAGATTTTTAGTACAAAACGGCGAAGTTTTTTAGTTCTAAATACGTTGCTTCAGGACTGTTTTCCTAACACTTAAGCCTTTTTTCTTCATAAATTGTAAACGTTTACAACATAATGATTATCATGAATATTTCTTAGCAAATTCAGATTTAAGCTTTAAAAATTCTTCTATATTACGAAGAAGGACATATAATCTTGCCCTGTCTTCAAACTCTGTCCGCTCTATAGGCAATGGCTTATTTTTCATGCTTTTATCAAGCTCGTAAAATTTTCCAAGAAGTTCTTCAACTGTATTGTCTTTATGGTAAGCTTCAGCAGTATCTTTCAGAAACCCTGAAATTTTCTCAGCTGTTAAAGGTGTCGTTTCCATACTTCTGACACTTTTGTACATTTCATACAATACAAAGCATTGTTTTTCTCTCATACGTATATACTCACGGTCATATGTGTCACCATTAATCAGCTGATTGTTGTAATTCTCTTCTGCGAGATTTTTTGCTTTTCTGATTGAATCACGCAGCACATCAAAGCACTCCCCATTGTAGTCGGAAATATCTTTATCAATAATACGCTCTGCCATTCTTGAGAGTATTTTCTTAATCTGGCTGTCTGTTTTATTCCTTAATTCCTCCATATAATCCACATTTCTCTTAAGATGAAGATTTGCAAGCAGACCCACTCCCGCTCCAATAATAAATATGGCTGATTCGTTGACAATAAGTTTAATATTCATCGTCTTCGCCAGCAGGAAATGGGAGATAAGTACAGATACCATTGCCATCGCGCTGTACCAACCGCAAATATGGCATATAAAAATAAATATAAACAAATATACACAGAAGGCAGGTACATTAAAACCCAATATTTGAAAACAGGCATATGCTATTACTGTTGCACATATGAATGCAAGTAATCTTCCCAATGCTGTTTTGAAGGTTTCTTTCTTCGTCGGCTGTATCGTAAGAATTGCCACAATTCCTGTGGACAGAGGATTCTCAAGTCTGAGTATATAAGCAAGCAAAATAGCCACTACTGCGGCGGCGGCTATCTTAAAAGTTTTAAAAAGTAAGTTTCTGTTGATTATTTTCACAAATTCACTTCCATTTTATCAGTTTCTGCTCAAAAGGCACACTGCTTCTATACTCCCCGTCCATGGAAACATATCAACAGGGGTACATTTAATCATTTTGTACCCTTTTTTCTTAAATAATACCAAATCTCGTGCCAGTGTTTCCGGATTACAGGATATATACACTACCTTTTGCGGTGCAAGCTTTGCAACCGCATTTATGAATTTCGTGTCACTTCCTGCCCTTGGCGGATCCATAAATACAACATCATATTTACTGTTTGCAGCTGCCTCGCCATGCATGAATTCGCCTGCATCCTTTAAAACATATCTGACATTCCTACAGTTGTTAAGCTTAAGGTTAATTGCCGCGTCGCTAACAGCGTCCTTATTGCTTTCAACGCCAACAACCTCTCTGACATAATCTGATGCAATAATTCCTATGGTTCCTATTCCGCTGTATGCATCCATTATTCGCTCTGTTCCATGAAGCCCTGCATATTCAATTGCCTTGCCGTACAACATTTCTGTCTGAACCGAATTAACCTGATAGAAGGATTTTGATGATATTTTGAAACGTTTACCACATAATACATCCTCAATATATCCTTTTCCGTAAATTACCTGTTCACGCTCACCCAGAATCATACTTGTGTTGCGGTTATTCAGATTAACAACAATACTTGTGATTTCAGGATGTTCTTTTAACAAAGCCTTTACAAAATTATTCTTGGACGGAAAAACATTGTCTCCCACTACGAGGGTTACCAGAATCTCGCCGGTTACATGCGCTGTACGAATTAAAATATGACGCAGAAAACCTCTGTGTGTATCCTCATTATATGGCTTATATTTAAAAGACTTCATAAGTTCTCTTATCGTACATATAATTGCGTCGGCCTTGGTATTATCAAGCAGGCATGAGTCAATCGGAACAACTCTGTGCGTCCTGTTCTCGTAGGTACCAGTAAGGATATTGCCATGACGGTCCCCACTTACCACAGCATGAATCTTATTCCTGTAATTGCAAGGCTTTGACATACCGATAACCGGCATAACCTTTCCAAACGGTTTTATTAAATTATCCACAAGCTTTTGTTTTGCCTTAATCTGCTCTTCATATTCCATACCCATATATGTGCATCCGCCACATTTTGCTGAATATTTACATTTCATTACTATGTTCCTTCCATATTAAAATCAGGAATAAAACTTTCCAATGCTGTTTCACCTTCCTGAATAAAACCGTTTTCCACTCCTGATTCAATTGCATAATCTACAAGCCCGTCATATTCCTCTTTGGTTATCTTGCGTGCCAATTCGGGATATTTCCCTCCTATGTTACTCATAGGCGTATACTGGTTCATCAGACTTATATAAATCCGGTCTCCATATTTTTCATACAGATATTTTACTATATTCCGTGAATCCTCAAGCTGTCCCGGCAGCATAAGATGTCTTACAATTACACCCTTTTTCATTATATCCGCTTCACAGATATCTCCTTCTGCAGCAAAAACTGTACATCCTGTCTGACGAACCATCTCTTCAATTGCTGCTGATGCCACTTCAAAATAATCCGGTGCGTTGGAATATTTTGTTGAAAGAGCAGAATCAATATATTTAAAATCCGGCAGATACACATCCACCAGACCCTCAAGTATTTTTAATGCCTCGACATTCTCATAACTCCCAGTGTTATATACAACCGGAATTTTCAGCCCCTTATTCCGTGACATTTCAATGGCACGGGATATCTGTGGTATGAAATGGGTAGGTGTGACAAGATTGATATTATTGGCGCCCCGCCCCTGCTGTTCAATAAAGATTTCTGCAAGACGTTCAATTGAAACCTCTTTACCCACGCTACCATTAGCTATGCTTCCATTCTGACAATATACACAATGAAGAGGGCATCCTGAGAAAAACACTGTTCCTGACCCTCTGGTACCCGACAGGCATGGTTCCTCCCACATATGAAGTGATGCTCTGGCTATACGTATGGTATCATTTTCTCCACAAAAGCCTTTCATCCCGCTATTGCGGTTAATATTACACCTTCTCGGGCACAAACTGCACTTATTCAGTCTTTCCATTAATTAACTCCAGATATTCTCCTGTTGATTCATTTCTGATAAATTTTGTAATATGACAATTAAAAGAGAATTCTTTAACATATTTTTCAAATTCTTCACCACTGATATTTTCTTTAATAAATTCATAAACATTCTTAAGAATATTTCCGGTTTTATCAAGAAATATCTGATAATTGGTTTCAATTGGTTCAAACTCCATCTGAATCTCTCTGTAAATCTCAGCAATATAGAGCATTTCTTCAGTACCGGTTGCATATTTAAGTGCAATATCATCAACAAATTTAATAGCGTTTCGGACAGCCGCAATCTCATTAGCGGACATAAAATTTGTCTCAACCTGCTTTGCAAGCATCTGCCTCATTCCCTCTGTTACGGAATATGTATCCGAACGATAATTAAGTCTGCTCTTTTCATAAAGTCTTCCGACTTCCTCTGCCATCTCAACTACATTTTTGGCATAATATTTCTGATATTCACATTCATAAAATACCTCTGCGAGGGAATGCACAAGATATATCATAAATGCATTTCTCATCTCATCATCAAGCTCTGCAATATTTGTTTTAACCTTATCCATATTCTCACCTGCAAGAATATCAGAAAAACTGTTTTTGATGATACATCTTACATATTTGTAGTAGTAGTTTATGAAATCCTGTGCAATATCCGGGTGTTGTATATACTGCTGGACAAAATCCACCGTTATCTCCATCTTAAGATTCTCATATGCATTAAGCATATCAGACATATCTTCCCAGCCTCTTGCTGTTACAAACAGCTTCTCCTCTGAAGTATTTTTTACAACATAGAATTTATCCGGATAATTATACAGATACGAAATAATCGCACTGTTTATTCTGCTCTTATAAGCATATTCACGCCATACGGTAAAATCCGGCTCAATTTCCATACGCTTCAGTCGGTCAAGTGTTACAATGTCAAATTCTTTAACTGACTGGTTGTATTCCGCAGGATTGCCTGCAACTGCAATCATCCATCCCTCCGGAACCTTATGCGTACCAAAGGTCTTAAACTGAAGGAACTGCAAAATTGCCGGTAACAGACTTTCATCAACACAGTTTATCTCATCCAGAAACAGAATACCTTCCTTGAGATTAGTTATATTCATCTTACGGTATACTTCTGCAATAATTTCACTCATTGTATAGGTTGTAACCGGAAAACTCTCTTTGTTATAGTGCATAGTAACAACCTGTGGTGCACCTACCGCACTTTCCCTTGTATGGTGTGTAATTGTATACGATACAAGAGCTATGTTATTCTCACTTGCAACCTGCTCCATAATAGCAGTCTTACCGATTCCCGGAGGTCCCATAAGCAATATCGGACGCTGCCTTATGGTCGGAATAATGTAATCACCCTTAGCATTTTTGGTAAGGTATGCTTTAATACAGTTTGAAATCTCCTGTTTGGCCACTTTAATATTCATAGTATTCTCCTTCTATTTTGTCATTTCTCAGATACATGGTGCTTCTCCTTTTTGTGTTTATTAATTATTTTGCGCGGTGGAATAAGACATTTCTTGTCAAATCCTATTAAATCCTCACGATGCTCCTTAACAAGTGCTTCCTTAACCAACTCATAGTTCTTAGGATCCCTATACTGAATCAATGCTCTCTGCATTGCTTTCTCATGCGGGTTACGCGCAACATACACCGGCTGCATATTGCGTGGGTCAACTCCGGTATAATACATACATGTGGAAATAGTTGAAGGAGTAGGATAAAAATCCTGTACCTGCTCCGGCATATAACCTATATCCCTGATATATTCCGCAAGTTCTATTGCCTCCTTAAGAGTCGAACCCGGATGGGAGGACATAAGATAAGGCACGAGATACTGCTCCTTGCCCAGTTCTTTGTTAATCTTTTCACATTTCTTTACAAATTGTTCATAAACATCATTGGAAGGCTTGCCCATTAATGTCAACACCTTATCCGACACATGCTCCGGTGCCACACGCAGCTGACCGCTTACGTGATGCTTACATAATTCCCTGATAAAAGTACCGTCCTTATCCGCAAGTGCATAGTCAAAACGTACTCCTGAACGCACAAACACCTTTTTAACCTTCGGTAAGCTTCTTATTGTACGCAGAATGTCAATATATTCCCTATGGTCAACTTTAAGATTCGGACATGGCTTAGGAAAAAGACATTGCCTATGCATACACGCACCTTTATCAAGCTGTTTATCACAAGCCGTTCGTCTGAAATTAGCCGTCGGTCCTCCGACATCATGGATATATCCCTTGAAATCAGTCTCCTTAGTCATCCTCTCTGCTTCACTGACAAGAGACTCCTTGCTTCTGGTCTGCAAAATTCTTCCCTGATGAAAAGTCAGTGCACAGAATGAGCATGAACCAAAACACCCCCTGTTAGAAGTAAGACTGAATTTAATCTCTGCTATCGCCGGGATTCCTCCGTTCTTCTCATACATCGGATGATAGGTATTCATATACGGAAGTGCATATACATCATCCATTTCCATCTGTGTCAAAGGCTTTGCTGCCGGATTCTGTACTACATAAATTCCCTTGTCATAAGGCTCCACCAGTCTCTGACCCGAAAACGGGTCCGTATTCTTGTACTGTGTGTAAAAGCTTTTGGCGTAATTTATTTTGTTCTCCTTCATTGAATCATAAGAGGGCAACAAAATATAATCATATACATTCTCTATTTCTCTGGTCTTATAAACCGTTCCGTCAATAAAAGTAATATCCTTCACTTCAATTCCCGAATCAAGTGCGTCAGCAATCTCGACAATGGAATGCTCACCCATCCCGTAGGAAATTATATCTGCCTGTGAATCAAGAAGTATCGAACGTTTCAGACTGTCCGACCAGTAATCATAATGTGCCAGTCTTCTAAGGCTTGCTTCAATTCCACCGATAATTATTGGGACATCTTTGTATTTATGTCTGATAAGATTACCATACACAACAGTTGCATGGTCTGGCCTCATACCCATTACACCACCAGGCGAATATGCATCTGTATGACGTTTTTTTCTGGAAACAGTATAGTGATTAACCATCGAATCCATATTGCCTCCTGAAATAAGGAATCCAAGGCGCGGCTTGCCAAATACGTCAATGCTGTTCTCATCCGTCCAGTCAGGCTGCGGAATAATTCCGACCTTATATCCTCTCGACTCCAGCACTCTGCTGATAATTGCCGATCCAAAAGAAGAATGGTCCACATATGCGTCAGCTGTTATATATGCGAAATCGACATAATCCCAGCCTCTTTCATTCATATCATTCCTGTTAACGGGTAAAAAACCATCCATCAGTCAAATCCACTCTTTCAATCAAGATATTTTAATAATTCCATAGGGTACTCAATAAAATTGACGGCACCGGCGGCTTCCAATTCATCCCTGTCCCTGAATCCCCACAGAACTGTTACCATATCAAGTCCTGCGTTACGAGCCGTAGCGACATCTACCTGAGAATCTCCTACATACAGTGTATTCTCCCTGCTGCTGTTAAGCTCCTTAAGAACACCATCCACCATAAATGCATCAGGCTTGGGCGTAATTCCGTCACAGACTCCTGCCACCCCCTGAATCACCCCCTCAAAATACAGTTCACTCAGCTTAATAACTGCAGAGCGAATCTTGTTGGATGCAATTCCCAGCTTATAACCTCTGTTTTTTAAAGTATTAAGCAGCTCAGGGATTCCTTCATAAGGTCCTGTTTTATCATTACAATGAACACCATAATGCTCCTTAAATGCTGCAAAAACCCGTTCAAATTCTGCCTCTGTGACATCTGCCGGTAATGCTCTTTCAATCAATTTACGCACACCATTGCCAACAAAGCGTCTTATCTCATCAGTCGACCTTACTTCATAGCCAAATGCCTCTAATGCATAGTTAGTACTGTCGCATAAATCTTCCAAAGTATTTAAAAGTGTTCCATCCAAGTCAAAAATTATTGTGTCGTACATAGCTGCTCCTATTTCTTAATTAATTCTAAAACATGTCCGATATCTCCATCATCGAACACGTATTTGCAATCAGGTGCAGGGTCATTCTCAGGTGATATTTCTGTTCTCACATAAAAAGCATCCATTCCCACAGCATTCGCCCCTGCAATATCACTTGTGCTGTCATTGCCAATCATAATACATTCTTCAACAGCAAGATTATGTTTGTCCATTAACTTTTTATAAAAAGCAGTATCCGGCTTTTTACAGCCTGCGTCAGAAGATATAAAAATATCATCAAAATATTTGGCAATCCCCATACTCTCCAGTTCCTGCCATGTAAAAACGCGCTGGGCGTTGGACAAAAGATACACATTCTTACCTAATTTCTTCAATTCCTTGAGAACCTTCAGGGTGTTAGGATATAACCGAATCATCTTAGTAGAAATCTTACGGAAGTTCTCACCTGCCTCCCATACCTCTTCATCAGTTATTGATGTCTTCCTTTTTAAACAGATTGTTTTAAAAACAGGGAGTAAATCAATCTCAGGGAAGTCGTATCCGGTTGCTTTCTTCTCTAATCGCTTAATCTCTTCATCATAGATTCTGTGCAATTCCTTGCCTGAATATGACATTTCATTCTCTGTCATCCATTCAGCAAAATCATCCCAAAACTCATCGCTCCACTCATCGGTTCTTATGTCTATTAACGTTCCATACAAATCGAAAATAAAATTCTTATACATTGGCCGCTCCTTTGTTATTATCAATTAAAAACTGTATAAAATCCTTTTTCTCCAAAGGCTTCGAAAAATAAAAACCCTGAATAAAAGAAATCCCCAGATCCTTCATCCTGCCAAACTGCTCGTTAGTCTCAATTCCTTCGGATACTATCTTAAGTCCCATTCCATGAATCATATGCATTGCCGCATCCATTACATATCTCGCCTTCTTATTGGCAAAGTATGCATTAATCATGTCCCTGTCAAACTTAACAATATCCACCGGCATGTCTACAATATAATTCAGGTTGGACTGACCAGTTCCAAAATCATCCAACGAAAAATTAACACCATATTCAATAAGCTGATTCATATTTTCAAGAAGTATTTCCTTACTCTTAAGTGATGCGGATTCGGTAATCTCCAGATTAATGCACTTCGGATTAACCTCGTACTCTTCCATTGCCGCAATATAATTATCTGCCAGTGAAGAATCGCCGCACTGAACAACCGAAAGATTAACCTCTACATATTCTATGCCATATTGTGCAATATTATCTTCTTTGACAATCTGACAAACCTGTCTGAATACCTCGTTACCAAGTTCAATAATTTTACCGCTTCTCTCCGCAACCGGAATAAATACTCCCGGTGGAATTATTCTGCCGTCCTTGCTCCGGATTCTTACTAGTGCTTCTGCAGAAGTAAAAAACTGCTTCTCCGTTGAGAAAATAGGCTGATAAAATACCTCCACCCGGTTCTCCATAAGAGCTTCATCAATCATCTTTCCTATTTGTATCTCTTCACGCATGGCACTGACAGTTTCTTCATTAACATTGATGAATTTGCGTTCAATTGAATCCGCATTGTCATGCCTGTTGGCAACTGCATATTTAACAAAATACATTAACTCCTCTAAATCAATGAACAGACGCGAATCCGAAATATTAATCCAAAGTCCGTTTCTTAGTGCCGTAATATCCGGGTCAACGCTCCGGCATGCGAACTCTGAATATTTAGTTTCCCATTCCTTAGCATCCTCATAATCATCAAAAACAAGAGCAATTTCATCCTCTGATTTTCTGAATAATAATGCCTTATCCGCTTTGAGAATTTGTGTCACCCTCTTCATATCAAGAGTATGATTATAAAGACTGTCTCCGTAACTTACAGGTACTATAATCACCATAGCAAAATTCCTGTGTGAACAATACAGCTGATGAATATATTCCATAAATGCATTCTGATTATACAATCCACTCTGTCTGTCCATATTCATTCCCGGATTCTCAAGCTTGATATAAATAATCATTACGCCAATACTGGTTGCAAAGCCCGCCATAAAAACACTTGGAAATACGGATTCCAAAACGGCAACCGCAAACCAGAGCACCATCCATATGTTAATGGCCGCTCTTCTGTCAGAATTCACTTTTGCACGCCTTACATTAACTCTTACGAGCACAGCAACAATATAAAAAGCTGCTATAACATATGAAACTGTAACACTTGTTCCGTATGCATATAATTTCCCGGGTTCAAAGCTAAGTTCCTCCGGCAGTATGAAAATCGTCACTGCAGATGCAATCCAAATTGCCAAATAATACCAGGTACTCATCCAGAAACTTCCGGTGTTTTCATATATGTCACGGCTAATATACAGCATTGTACAACATAAAACTAACAGAACACTTATCTGATATGCTTCACAAAATACTTTCGTCAATGTATAAGGCACAGTTGGATTAGCTAACATAATCTGACAAATAATATCTATTACATTGGCAAGCAGTGACGTAATTAAAACCGTGATAAAAAATTTCTCAGTGTTAAGAAAAATTTTTGAACGTTTCATAAAATACATTACCAACAAAACGGACAAAAGTGCCACACCGCATGCCTGAGTATATATCAACATGTTAAAGACCTCCTTTTGTAAATTTTCCGAACAATTAATATGTAAATTATACTATATTACTTCGTGTTAAATCAAGAAAAAACGCCTTGATTTCAACCTTTCCAGCTACTATAATTACCAAGAGGTGACTTGAATTGAAATACAAATATATTTTACTTGATATAGACGGCACTTTGGTCGATTTTGATGAATCATTTAAGGCAGCTTCCCGCAAAATTTTAGAGTTGGACCAAACTCCTGCTACTGATGAGAACATTAATACCTATTACCGGATTAATGATGATGCATGGTTTGGTCTTGATATGGAGAATGTAACCAATCCCTATATAATCCAAAATTACCACAGCCTGTACCGCCAGTACATAATTAATGCTGCCGTTAATTCCAAAAAAATAATGAAGCTTAACTCCACTCCGGAGGAATTAGCTTCATGGTACGAAGTTCAATGGGCGGCCTGCTCAATACCAAATAGAAACGCCCTGGAAACATGTCGTTTATTATCAAAGGAGTTTACACTTTGCATTGCCACTAATGGCTTAACTGCAATCCAGCTTAACAAACTGACTCAGTTCAATGATTATATAACCCATTACTTTGTATCCGAAGATATTGGATATATTAAGCCTGAGCATGAATATTTTGAGCATATTTTAACCACTCTTGTTGCAAAGCCGGAGGAATGCCTGATGGTTGGAGATTCCCTTCACAACGACATAGCCGGAGCTAATGCCATATATATTGATTCCTGCTACTACAACCCGATGTGTAAAACTAACAACTCAGGAATTATTCCAACCTACGAAATAGGAGATTTTAACGAACTTTTGAAAATAATAAATTAGGACTTGCATTTTTATTTTTTTATTGTAATAATTATTTTAGCAGTTGCGTGACTGACGGAAGTGGAATTAACCACAGGGAGCGCAATGAAGTATGAAGCCGACCGTCTGGGCACCGTTTTGGGGTACCCCGGCGGTTTTTTAACATTTATGGAGGTACACATGGAGAAAAAATCATTAGCAGCAGAACTTAGTTCAACATCTTATCCGGGAAGAGGTATTATTATCGGCAAGACACCTGACAAAACCAAGGCAGCAATCGCTTATTTCATTATGGGAAGAAGTGAGAACAGCCGTAATCGTGTATTTGTAGAGGATGGCGAAGGAATCCGCACACAGGCATTTGATCCTTCAAAGCTTGAAGACCCAAGCCTTATCATCTATGCACCTGTAAGAGTTCTTGGCAACAAGACAATCGTTACCAACGGTGACCAGACTGATACAATCTATGAATTAATGGATAAGCAGTATACTTTTGAACAGGCATTAAGAACAAGAGAGTTTGAGCCTGATGCTCCTAACTACACACCTAGAATTTCAGGCATACTTCACATTGAAGACAATAGCTACAACTATGCAATGTCTATTTTAAAGAGTAACAACAAAAATCCTGACGCATGCAACAGATACACTTTTGCATATGAGAATCCTGTTGCAGGAGAAGGACATTTCATTCATACTTATATGGGCGACGGCAATCCGCTTCCAAGCTTTGAGGGCGAGCCAACATTGGTTGACATTCCGGACAGCATTGATGAATTTGCTGATATTGTCTGGAACAACCTTAATGAGGATAATAAGGTTTCTCTTTTCATCCGATACATCAACATTGCTGACGGAACATACGAGACCAAGATTATCAATAAGAACAAATAAATTTAATATATAGGAGAAATATAATGAACGAATTTCAGTTAAAATACGGATGTAACCCTAACCAGAAGCCTTCAAGAGTTTATATGCAGGAAGGTGAACTTCCAATCGAAATTATGAACGGAAGACCGGGTTATATTAACCTTCTTGACGCTTTTAACGGCTGGCAGCTTGTTAAGGAATTAAAAATTGCTACAGGTCTTCCTGCTGCTACTTCTTTCAAGCATGTATCACCTGCCGGTGCCGCTGTAGGTCTTCCTCTTTCAGAGGTTGAGCGCAAGATCTACTGGGTGGATGATATGGGCGAATTAACCCCGCTTGCTAATGCATATGCGAGAGCAAGAGGTGCTGACAGAATGTCTTCTTTTGGTGATTTTATCGCACTTTCTGACGTATGTGATGTTGCTACTGCCAACTTAATTAAGAGAGAGGTTTCTGATGGTGTTATCGCTCCGGGGTATGAGCCTGAAGCACTTGAAATCTTAAGTGCCAAGAAAAAGGGCAACTACTGTGTAATCAAGATTGATGAAAATTATGTTCCGGCTCCGATTGAGCGTAAAGATGTATATGGTGTTACTTTTGAGCAGGGAAGAAACGAGCTTGTAATCAACGATGAGCTCTTCTCAAATGTTGTTACAAGCAATAAAGAAATTCCGGAGCAGGCCAAAATCGACCTTGCAATTGCAATGATTACTCTTAAATATACACAGTCCAACTCTGTATGCTACGCAAAGGGCGGACAGGCGATCGGCATCGGTGCAGGTCAGCAGTCTCGTATCCACTGTACAAGACTCGCAGGTCAGAAGGCTGACAACTGGTTTCTTCGTCAGAATCCAAAGGTGCTTAACCTTCCATTCAAAGAAGGTATTGGTCGTGCTGACAGAGATAACACAATTGATGTATATATGGGTGATGAATGCATGGACGTTCTTGCTGACGGAACATGGGAGAAATTCTTCACCGAGAAACCTGAAGAATTCACAAGAGAAGAGAAAAGAGCATGGCTTGACAAGATGCAGGACGTTGCACTTGGCTCAGACGCGTTCTTCCCATTCGGCGATAATATTGAAAGAGCTCACAAGAGCGGTGTTAAATATATTGCTCAGCCGGGCGGCTCTGTAAGGGATGACAATGTTATCGAGACGTGTAATAAGTATAATATGGCAATGTGCTTTACAGGAATCAGGTTATTCCATCACTAGAGCCATACTGTACGGCGTAATAATATGCCCGTCGGGTGCTTTCACACGAAGGAGCGTATTATGGCGCCGGACAATACGTCAAATGCCACGGCAACCTCAGTTAAAACTCTCTATATCCTACTCTTTATTCTGACATTAATTTATTTCCTGACACAAAAATGGTCCTTTATAATTAACAGTGTTATATATTTCACTGTATTTCATAAAGAGCACATTTTGTTTGATGCTTTTAGCCTTTTAAATTATTTTGCAGATTTTAATTTGTCATTTTCCTCCAGGAGCTTTTTAATTGTCAGTTCTTTCTCTGACAAAAGGCGTTCCTTCTCTGACAGCTCATAACCCAGGACTTCTACTTGCTGTTCTTTTTGTGATAATCTCTGACCCAGCCCTTCTATCTGCTGTTCTTTCTCAGATATCTCATGCTCTAAAATCGCCATATCCTTCTTTGCCTGTTCAGCTGTATACTCCAAAATCATACCAACAACCTCATTTCTCCTATTTCTGAAAAAATCGACCAACACATTGTGCTCAATACAGTAGTCAATTGCTTTATTGGCAGCTTCTGTTTCGCTTATGCTCTCGTCTCTATTATATTCCCGAAACTTTTCATTGTAAAGGCTGTACCCCCGTAAAACCTCACAGTCTTCAAGTAATTTCTTGTTATGACTATAATTAATATTAAGCATCGTAACCCTTAACTGTACATCACCTTCCACGTTTTTATTTCCAAATGCATCTGAAAGATGCAGATACATCTTGTCCGGATATTCCTGCTCTCCGTTATAAAATACTATGCATTTTGGCGTTGGAATTTTAACCAGTGTAGAGCCATATATATTGACACCCTTGCCCTTAATAATCCTCTCATACGAATTAGCTATGTAAAACAAGCTTCGTAGCGGCATATTAGGATTATAGGTGGACTGATGTTCATAAAGGCTAAATGTGTTTTCCAAAAGAAATGACACGTCATTCTTGATGTTGATAAACACCACATTTTCCAAAGTGGTAATGACAACTTCTTCAGGGTTAATATAATTAGAGTTATTTAGAGCATTATATACCTGTAGAGCGTACTCCTTGTGTGAAAGCATATAAGTAAAAAGTGAATTTTTATACTCTCTGTTGATTTCATTTGCCATAAGCATTTTCCTCCTAAAATATGTTAATTTTAAGCGGAAAGGATATTATTAGAATACTCCTTACTATAAAGAATTACAACATGGAAAACCACTGAAATTTTAACAAAAATTATTGATGAAATTCAGTGGTTTTTATGTGTCAGATTTTTTACTTTTCTTTTTTAACTATATAGAGAGAAATCCTTAAAATATTTAAATACTTTATCATTATTTAAACAGTTATTTTTTTGTAATTGAGTTTTTTCTCCATTTTATGTATGATAAATTTATCACATAAACGGAGGTATTTTTATGATTCAGAAATTCACATTCGGTACGCCTTTTAATACAGAGGCTGTAATTACAGATATTCCGGTTTCAAATAATCTGCCGGATTTTCTTACATTCAGTAATGATCAACGAACCATCAGCACTAACATGAATAAAGATGATATTGTTTTTGGGCTTGGTGAAAATATGCGTGGCATTAACAAGCGTGGTTTTAAATATATCAGCAACAATTCTGATGAGCCACACCACCACGAGGACAAGAATTCATTATATGCTTCACATAATTTTATTCTGATTGATGGTGTAATACGCTATGGATTATTTATTGATTTTCCTGCAACAGTTACTTTTGACATCGGATATACGGATTTGGACACTCTCACTATTACCATTGATGGCGATGACTATGATTTATATGTAATCACAGGTGATAATGATGTGGATATTATCAAGGAGTTCCGTTCCATTATCGGTAAAAGCTATGCAGCTCCGAAATGGGCATTTGGATATCAGCAGTCAAGATGGAGCTATGGCAGTGCTGATGTTGTAAGAGAAATTGTTAAGGGTTATCGCGACAATCATATTCCGTTGGATGCTATATATCTTGATATTGACTATATGGAACGATACAAGGATTTTACAGTCAACGAAGAAACCTTCCCTGATTTCCCTAAGTTTGTTAAAGAGATGCAGAGTCAGGACATCCATCTTGTTCCGATTATCGATGCCGGTGTCAAAATCGAAGAAGGTTATGATGTATGTGAGGAGGGTGTTGAAAAGGGCTATTTCTGTAAAGACGAAAATGGTGAAGATTTCGTTGCGGCTGTATGGCCCGGCAAAGTATATATGCCGGATTTTCTTAATCCTGAGGCAAGAAAATGGTTCGGACATAAATACAAGGTTCTTCTTGATGCAGGAATTGACGGTTTCTGGAATGATATGAACGAACCGGCACTCTTCTATTCTGAGAAACAGTTAAACGAGGTTTTTGAAAAATTACCTGAATATGCCAATGCCGACCTTGATATATGGAAATTATGGGAATTTCAGGGATTGGTTAACAGCCTTGCCAACAGTCCTAAGGATTACAGCAGCTTCTACCATAATGTAAATGGTGAAATGATTTGCCATGACAAATTACACAACTTATATGGATATAATATGACAAGAGCGGCCTCAGAAGCTTTTGACGAGCTTGTTCCTGACAAGAACATTCTTATGTTCTCCCGTTCATCATACGTGGGAATGCACAGATATGGCGGAATATGGACAGGCGATAACTCATCCTGGTGGGCACATATTGAATTATTAATTCACATGCTTCCTAACCTTAATATGTGCGGCTTCCTGTACACCGGTGCAGACACAGGCGGCTTCGGCTCTAATGCAACAGAAGATTATGTAATGAGATTTGTTGAGCTTTCAATGTTTACGCCTCTGTTCCGTAACCATGCCGCTATCGGCACAAGAGATCAGGAATTATTCCGTTTCAAAAATATTGATGATTTCCGTAATCTCATTAATATCAGATACGGACTTATTCCTTATATCTACAGCGAATATCTGAAAGCAATTGATAATAACAGCCTTATGTTTGCACCACTTGCAATTGTATATCCTGATGACAAAGCATGCAGACAGATTGAAGACCAGCTTATTGTTGGTGACAGTATAATGATTGCACCTGTTTATAAACAGAATGCTACAGGAAGATATGTATACCTTCCTGAGGATATGCTTATGCTTCGCTTCAGAAGCCTTGATGATAAAGACGTTATTCCTATGAGTGCAGGACACCACTATGTAGATGTCAGACTTAATGAAGTATTGATTTTTGTACGAAAGGGTGCTACTCTTCCTATGGGTAGAGGTGCTGAATCAATCAAAGATGTAAGCACTGATAATTTTACACTTTATCATGCAGATAATGACCATGGCGAGTACACAATGTATATTGATGAAGGTGTGAAAGAACTCATTAAATACTAAATTTCGGAGGTATTATACCATGAAATCCAAAATACATTGCTTATGTGCCATAACATCATTTGCTTTAATATTGTTACTCTCCATAAGCGGGTGTAAATCTGAGTCTTCATCAGATGCTACAACACCTGAGTCAACCACTCCGTCAAACATTACAAGATATGATGAGAGTGTCGTTATGGTGGTAACAGAAGATACCATTTCACAGCTTGACAGCTATCCACAGCTCAAAGAAGCTGACCTCAGTGGAAGCACCTGTTATGAGGCCATACTTGAATATATAGAAAATCACCCTGAGGTTAATGTTACCTATACCGTATCCTTTGGTGATGCATCCGTCAAAAATAATCTGACCCATATTTCACTTTTGGGTGGCACATATGAATATGAAACATTGATTGAAAATTTGAAGTACCTTCCTGATGTTACTTCACTAACATTGGTTGCAACACATCTTACAAGCGGACAAATAACAGCTGTTAAAGATTTTTATCCTGATATTGAAGTGAATCACACTGTAGATTTACCGGATGTAGATATTGATATGAATGCAGCAGAGATAAACCTGTCTGCACTTGAGCCTTCACAGGTTGCCGACATCGCTCCGCTTCTTGGTCAGATGCCAAATCTGACATATGTAGAACTTACGAATACTAATGGCAAAAGCAGTTTTTCAATTGCAGATGTTAAATTAATGAAACAGTATGCACCAACAGCAACATTTAATTACTCTTTTGATTTATTCGGTAAAACTGTTTCTACTTCTGATACAACACTTGAGTATGTACAGACTGATATTGGTAATGATGGTGCGCAGACAGTACGTGATGCATTGGACATTCTTCCAAACTGCACCTATCTGTTGCTGGATGATTGTGGTATCGACAATGAAATCGTTGCTTCAATCCGCGATGACTATCCCGGTATTAAAGTGGTATGGCGTATATATGTATGGGAGAGAAGCTGGCTTACAGATACAGAAATATTAAGAGCAGTATACCATGTTGATGACAGCAACAGTGAACCATTTAAGTATCTTACAAAAGTTAAATATATGGATTTAGGTCATAATACCGATATGACAGATTTAAGTTTCATCGCATATATGCCTGACCTTGAAATGGCAATCCTTTCAGGAAGCCCTATTACTGATCTGACACCGCTTGCTAGCTGCAAGAAATTAACCTTCCTTGAGATTGCGTGGTGTGGATGGGTACAGGATGTCTCACCACTTGCGTCATGCTCAAGTCTTAAATATCTTAACCTTGGACATACCAGAGTAAGTGATTTGTCACCACTCAACAATCTTTCGCTTGAGCTGTTAAGCTATGTAAATTCAGGCAACAGAGTTGGCATGACTGCCGCCGACTGGCAGCAGATTCAGGCACAGCACCCTGACTGCCTGATTACCTATGAACCACTTGCAGACAATAATGCTACCCCTTACAGCATCGGCTGGCGATATAAGGCCGAGGGCGGATATACTGACTGCTATAAGAAAATACGTGAAGTATTTAATTATGATTATTTAGACCAGTTGATACAAGAGCAGAAATAACGTTTTAGTGAACTAAACATTTAGTGACTTAATAGCGAAAATATATTCCCTTCAATCGGACGTTCTCACTCGGTTGTCTGCCTAGCGGTACATAAGATGACAAAAGATGTCATCTAAGTACCGAGGCATACAAACGCCGCTTTACAGGGAATATATTTTCGTATAAACGTCATTAACTGCTTAATTCATCACCGGCGTTATGTCCAACGGAAGATATCAACGATACCTACCGTTGGACACTCTATGCTAGGTTTAGTATAAACGTTTATGGCGTATGCTCATAAAATGTTCTCACTTTCGGAGAATACTACCATCTATTATTTCACCTGTGTTTTATACACTCTGTACGAATATATCAATATTACAATCAGGCTAACAAACAGGTAAACCAGCATCAATCCGGTTGCAAGCATTCCCTTTGTAAAAATTGCAGTAATAATTGTCAGCACTCCAACAATAATCAATGCAACTCCGGCGAAACGATTTGACTTTGCCCATGTCACATCATTGTGCATGCTCCAGACAATGCGTAATCCAACCACACCATTCATTCTGGTCTTTGGTATAAAATTACCGATTACAACAAACATGGCACCTAACAGAATGCAGGATATCTGTGCCACATCAATTACAGAATGGGTTGCATCCGTGGTTGCTTCAACATATGCTCCATACAGGAAAAAGCACTGCATGATACAATACATCACCGACATCGAAATGGACACTATGCATAACACTTTTGCATTGGATAATGCCTCTTTATGTTCTTTTTCCACCTGTGTTTTTATGGCTTTTTTCTCAAAATAGCGTATAAACAGATGCCAGAATAACGTTAAGGCTATAATAATAATCGGAAAAAGTAAATTCTCATACTTTGAACCCCATCTGTCAATTACACCTTCACTGTTATAATGCATAGGAACTTTGTCCGGAAGAAATCCCAATACCACTGCCGTAATCACTAAAGGAATAAATGATATAATCCACATCACTTTTTTCATTGTATTTTTCATTGCTTACTACCTCCAAACTGTCCTATCCATAAAATCAAATCCTGAAAAACCGTAGTATTAATTTCATAATATATAAAATTCTTATATTTATATTCCATTACCAAATCTGCATTTTTCAGCAGTTTCAAATGATAAGATAATGCTTGTGGCGTTATATCCAGTCGCCCTGCTATCTCACTGGCACTCATTCTTCCATCTTTCAGCATTACGAGAATATCTCTTCTCTGACTATCCGACAGGACTTTAAAAATATTAGATTCGCTCATGACTCGCACCTATTTAAAAATTATTTTAAATAGATTATATGCTCTCTTTCATGTTAAGTCAATAGCTATTTAAAAATATTTTTAAATAGCTGTGCAAGAAAAATGGACTGCCTTTAAAAGCTTTATAAAAAATATCAGAGCCTCTATCCGAGCTCTGATATTTAAACTTCTTACTATAATCTTATGTTAACTTATACTCCTGACATTATTCCAGCCATGCCCAGAGCAAAAAACAGCACTATTAATGCAATAACCATTAAAAGTTGAATTCCACATATTACAAGTGCAATAATACTTGTTATATAACCTGCCTGAGTTTCAGAATTATCCATTCCATTATGCTTATTTCTGTAAATAGCTCTCATTACCAATGAAACTATTGCAAGTGCAATTCCAACACTTCCTGATAAAACAATACTTGCAATTCCGCATGCCATTGATGCAATTGAAAATCCGTTTGATTTAGGTTCCGCCATATTAATCCCCTCCTAATGTTTATAAAAAAACACTGCGAGCTGTGTCCTGTCGCGAAGCTCCAGTTTCTCTAGAATAGTACTAAGATAATTTCTGACTGTTCCGTCACTTAAGTATAATTTATCAGCGATTTCTTTATTCGAAAGCCCATCTGCTACTAATTTAATTATATCATATTCCTTTTCAGTTATACCATGCTTCTCATACACAGACATATCTTTTTCCTCTATCAACTGAGGCAGCTTAGTCATAATTTCATTTCCAAATACATTCTGACCTGAATATACAGAACGAATTGCAGGTAATACTCCCTCAAAATCCTGTTTGAGAATATAACCTTTTGCACCTACTCTGAATGCCTCTCTCACATATTCATCATCAATAAAAGTTGTAAGAAGTATTATTTTGGCATCAGCATGCTTCGACATAATATCGGCAGTTGCAGCAAGTCCGCTAACCTCCTTCATCTGGATATCCGTAAGCAGCACATCAGGAAGATACTTTTCATAAAGCTCAATTGCATCCCCGCCGTCATGCCCTGTTGCAACAACCTCCACACCCTCTGCTGCCGACAGAATGGTCTTCATAGACGCTGCCACAATTGCGTCATCATCCACTATAATAACTCGCATACTAACTATACTCCCTTCTTAGGAATGGAGATAAATATTTTAAATCCATTATCCGTTGTAATTGTCAGAGTTCCGTCTAATTCGTCAACTCTGCTCTGCATATTGTGTAACCCGATTCCATTTTCCTTGACAACTGCATTTTCCCCATTATCTTTAAAAACCAACTGATATATGCCGGGATGCTCTCTTACAGTAATATCTACCCTGTCACCCCTGGAATATTTCTCGGCATTATGAAACGCCTCTGTGACAATTGAATAAATGCAATATTTAATTTTACGCGGAATGGAATCTGATATATCATAATCCAAATCTGTTATAAAACGATCGTGCTTCGTAATAAGCTCTTTAATTCCTCTGTGCAGGTCAAATGACTCATTATGCAAATCATGCACGCTGTTTCTTACATTCATCATTGACTCATTAAGAGTATCCTGTAACCCCATAAGAGCCTCTGCAAGCGGCTCTTCCTTATAAATAGTTCTCAAAGCACCCACCTGAAGAAGACTTCGGCTCAGCAGATGTCCTACATTATCATGAATCTCCCTTGCAATACGATTACGCTCTTTGAGTGTAGCCATGGTAATATTGTTATCCTGCTGCTCTCTCATAAGACGATTCTTGGCTATCATTACCTGTCTTAATTCCTCGCCGTCATCTCTTATTTTTAATTTTTCTTTACGAAGCTTGAGAATTTCTGTTGTATTATATGCGAGATATATCCCAACCAATACTGCAAGCATCATAGTACCAAAAAGTATAGGCTTTCGGATTAAAATATCCACTGTAAGGCATTCTCTGCCAGAGATAACAGTAATAATATACCCCAGAATTGCTATCGTAACCGCCACAAGCTCTTTCATATCCTTTTTAAAAAATCCGTAAAAGCATTCGTATACTAAAAGTGGTAATAACATAATAAATCCGTCATATGCCATAATCATAGCACCCATAGCAATATCTATAAAAGTATGCACTCTGCTATCAGAAGCGTAAAATGCCACACCGCTATATATAACTCCCACAAGAACAATTACAATTGCATATTTAAAATCCTCGAGAAAAAAAACACTGCCAATACATACTAATAACAAAATTAATCTGTCAATTATTTTGCTCAATTTAATTCTCCTTCGCGAATTACTGTAAATAGTATATCACAACAAACATGACATTTGTCACTTTATTTAATTACTTTCTTCACTTACTTTTTTATCTTCAAAAACATAAAATAAAATCATCAACAATGAAACGGAGGATTATTATGAGCGAACCAATTGTAAAAATTGAAAACCTTGTAAAAAGATACAAAGAAATTATTGCACTCGACCACTTCAATCTTGAGATTAAAAATGGAGAGATATTTGGATTACTTGGACCAAACGGTTCAGGCAAAACAACAACAATTAACTGTCTTCTCTCACTTCTTACATATGATAAAGGTGATATTCGTATTTGGGGACAGGAAATGTGCCCTGACAGCTATGACATCAAACGCAGAATCGGTGTGGTAATGCAGAATGTTGCTGTTTTTGATGAATTAACAGTATATGAGAACATTGATTATTTCTGTGGACTGTACATTAAGGATAAAGCCACAAGAAAACAATACGTTGAAGAGGCAATAGAATTTGTAGGCTTGTCTGAATACCGAAAGTTCCGTCCTAAAAAGCTTTCCGGCGGTCTTCTTCGCCGTCTCAATATTGCCTGTGGAATTGCACACAAACCGGAGCTTATCATTCTTGACGAACCGACAGTGGCAGTCGACCCACAGAGCCGTAATCATATTCTTGAAGGCATTATGAAGCTTAACAGACAGGGTGCAACAATAATCTACACCTCTCATTATATGGAAGAGGTTGAACAGATTTGCAGCCGCATTGCCATTATGGATAAAGGAAAAAATCTTGCACTCGGAACTGCGGATGAATTAAAAAAGTTAATCAAAAATTCAGAAACCATTAAAATCCATTCAGTAATTCTGAATGACAAACAGCTTAGTGAATTAAAAGAACTTTCGCATGTATACAAATGTGAATATTCTGATAATATTCTCACACTTGCTTTTACCGGCGGAAGACATAATCTGATTCATGTAATGGATTATCTCAAGGAAAAAGAAATTGCATTCGGTCAGGTATATTCCGAGCTTCCTACATTGAATGATGTATTCCTTGAAATAACAGGCAAAGAGTTAAGAGACTAGGAGGGATTTAGATGTTCCGACATATATATTTATATCGTTTAAAAGCCTTTATGAGAGAAAAAGAAGAAATTTTCTGGAGTCTTCTTTTCCCACTTATACTCGGATTGTGCTTTGTGGTTGGATTTTCAGGTGTTAATGATAAGGCATATACATTTCATTCCATTCCGGTTGCAATTGTATACGAACGGGAGAACGAAACCTTTGAAACCACCATTAAAAGCATTTCTGAAGATGATTCACAGGGAGAACCATTCTTAACAGTGACAAATACCGATTATGATGAGGCAAAAAAGCTTCTCACTGACAAAAAAGTTGATGGAATCATTGTTGTAGACGATGAAATTTCATTACTGGTAAATAAAAGTGACATTAATCAGACTGCTCTTCAGAGTTTTATTAATCAGTATATTCAGCAGGCTTCCATGTTTGAGACTGTCGCCGCAAGTAATCCTGCTGCCCTTGAAACGCTTATAGAAGAATTGGACAACAATATCTCCTTCATTAAAGAGGAGACTTTTACTGAAGACAGAATGGACCCAATGGCAACATATTATTTTTCGCTGATTGCTTTTACCGCACTCTGCGGCGGTTTCTTCGGCCTTACATGCGCAAGACAGCTCAAGGCAACTTCAACAGCACAGGGAATGCGTAAAACAATAAGCTCCGTTCCAAGATGGAAATTTCTTACGGCTGAATTTCTTGCTACTTATACAATACATCTTATAATCATGCTTATTGTAATTTTGGTTATGGTATTTGTATATGGTATTAATTTGGGCAACAAAGTGGGCTATGTCGCACTTACGGGTGCTGTAGGTTCGTTATCCGGTATATCCGTCGGTCTGTTTATCGGCTCACTGCCTCGTATCAAAGAAGCAATGCAGGTAACTCTTTTCATTGCCTACTCCCTTGGGTCCTCATTCCTTGCGGGACTTATGGTTGCGGATATGAAGATGATTATTGAAAAATCAGTACCGATTATTAACCGAATCAATCCTGCAACGCTGATTTCAGATGCCTTATACTCATTAACTATTTATGACACTTACGAAAGATTTTTTACAAATATTATTACACTTGCAATTATAGCAGTTGTATTTTTGATTGCATCAATTTTTATGACAAGGAGGGAAAGCCATGCAAGTATTTAAGACTTTTTTCAAAATATCATTGCGTTTTCTTCCATCAACAATTATCTATGTAATAATTTTTGGAGTACTGTCAATGATTCTCCCAAATACAGTACAAAACAGCAGTTCGCAGACCTTTACCGCGACCAGGCTTAAAATAGCTGTTATTGATAATGATAATTCAACCTTAAGCAAGGGATTATATGACTACCTTGACGAGACTCATACAATTGTGGATATTGGTGCTGACGAAGAAAAATGGAGGGACGAACTTTTCTTCCGTAATGTTTTATATATCCTTGTTATCAACGAGGGCATGGAAGAAAATATCGAATCCGAAAAATACGAGAATTTAATAACCGCTTATGAAGACCCTGCCTCTAATTCATCATACATTGTTGAATCACAGGTAAACACATATCTTAATACTATTAAAGGATATATTGTTACCGGAATGACAACCGTAGATGCAGTTAATGAAACAGCTCATACAGTTGCTCTTTCCGCTGATGTTAATTATCTCAATGAAGAGAATACACAGCCTAAGCCAACACCCGGAAGCTTTTATTTTACCTATATTCCATACATCATGCTGTGTATGTTAATTAACAGTCTTGGACCTATGTTAGTTATCTGGAACAGACCGGAAATCAAATCAAGAACCGCCATCTCAAGTCTGAGTCTTACCAAAAGAACTTCTGCACTTATGGGAGCAGCAGGAACATACTCAATCTTCCTTTTTGGAATACTTATTGCTTTTGCTGCAATTATGTATAAAGGTGAAATTTTTAATGAGAGAGGCGGATTATATTTATTAAACGCTTTTGCTTACCTGTTAGTAAGTGTGTCACTGACATTCCTTGTATCACAGCTTACCAGACATATAAATATGCTTAATATATTTTCCAATGTACTCGGTCTCTCCTCAGCATTTTTATGTGGTGTTTTCATTAACAGAAGCCTTCTTCCGGATAAGGTTATCGCCTTTTCAAAATGTATGCCAACCTATTGGTATATTAATGTAACAGAGGAATTAAAATATTTTGACGGTAGCTTAAGCAGCAATGCCGTAGTAAGTATAGGAATCCAGTTATTATTTGCCGTAGCTTTTCTAGCAATATCACTTGCATTAATTAAAATAAAAGAACAGCGTACAAATCCGGCTTAAAAAAACTTGCAGATTTTCCAATGACATACTATAGTATTATTAACAATGTTATCCTCTGATGGCATTGTTAATATGCTTTATAGGAGGATTTATATGAAATCATTAAAAGAGAGTCTCAGCGGATATTTTTTATGTCTCGTAGAAATTATTGTAGGCGTATTGCTATTAATCAATCCTTTGGGATTCACCTCTACGATTGTTGTAGGTGTCGGATGTGCATTAATTATTCTCGGAATTGTATGCATTATTAATTATTTTAGAACAGAGGTTAATGAAGCTTCTGCGAAGCAGTTACTTCTCAAGGGTCTTATCTCATTACTTGCCGGCGGATTCTGTACAATACGTTCAAGATGGATAGTTGCTACTTTTACCATACTTACAATAATTTACGGAATGGTAATTCTTGTCTCAGGACTCAGTAAGATTCAGAAGATGGTTGATATGCTTCGTTTGAAGAATAACAAATGGTTCATCCCCGCAATCGGTGCCTTAATATCAATTATCTGCGGCGTTGTAATTCTTATGAGACCATTTGCCACTACTGCAATACTCTGGATATTCACAGGAATCACATTGATTGTCGAAGCAGTTATTGATTTCGTTACGATTGTTGTTAATAATAAGAAGAAAGATAATACCGAAAGCGGTATGTAGAAATTTAAAACTGTTGCCCCGGTAGATTATTCTACTGAAGCAACAGTTTTATTCTATGTTTGTAATATTATTTTTCTTATTGTAAATCAGATTTGCAACTGAACAAATAACTGCCATAAAGCAATATACTATAAATGTGATAAAAAACACCTTCACCTTAACATGCTCACACAAAATATATAAAGAGAACAAGCCAATTACAAATACTATAACATTTATTGCCAATAGCAAGTATGTTTGCCACTTCTTATAATTATCTGTAACTACATGGAACAAATATGTTATAGGTAAAATAGTAAGAATCCACACTGCAATTTCTCGATATATTTTAAGACGAAAAAAGTTAATATTAATTGTATCACTTGGATATAATTTCTTAATTCCCCAATAGCTATAACAACGATATGTGATTAGTGATACACCTAACACCAAAACCACTATGATAATAGTGCTAATAATGTGCGACTTTATTTTTTTCATACATTCTGACCCTTATATAGTTCAATTCTATCAGTTATAAATTCCTCAACCTCCGACGGTTCCTTATCCAGAGCAAAGCCAAGCTCACTGTACAAATGTTCAACCGCCATCTTATAATATCTGTCATCCGTTGCAGTAATCTTCTTGCCCTGTGCAATTCGTTCCTGTTTGCGCAGATAGATAGTCTTAATAATAGTAATCCAGCTTGCGCAGTCACTTCTCCTTGCAAGCTCCTTATACTTCTCTTCGCGCAGTTTATCGTTATCCACTTCCAATAATCCTATTTCAGTAATATTGTCGATTAACTGAAGTGCCTCATCCTTACTGATAACCTCTCTGAGAACAACCTTTGTATTGTCTACAGGGAGATAATCCCTGCTGCCCTGTTCACGTATGGGAGACATCACGTAATATTGTCGTTCTGCATTAGCCCCCGGTATATCTAAGGTCGTAACATCCTCTATTTTACAAATACCCGTATTACCATATACCACATAGGTTCCAATTTCGAACATATTATACCATCCTTTCACAATTCCAGGATATTTCCTGCTATACAATAAACGTGTGGCACACCACAAGATTTACGCAGTCATAAGCCACACGCTGTAAGATAATTATAGCACTTTTTTACCCAAAATGTAAGAATGAAATTTCAAGATTTTTCTTTTTTGTGTTCTTTAATATACTTAGTCCATTTAAGATATCCATAAGTGGTATTGGTCAGGTAACCGACCTTGAGCACCAGCAGCACCCACTGTCCTGACAGTATATTAATTGCTGCCTCTAGCAGTGATGATATATACCAGGCAATCCATTGCTCCCTGAGTCTTAACAGAATAAATACACCATTTGCAATACCGACGGCACTCACGCAGGCATCCATATAACAGATTATAATCTCTATGTTACGGTTTTTAATAAAATCCCCGCCTAAATCCAATGTTGTCAGGAAATATCCGACACCTATTGTCCATAATATAATTCCGACAATTACCAAAACCTCCTGAAGTCCGGTCAGTGTTCTGACCTCAGTCACTTCCTCTTCCTTCTTATCCGGATGTCTGTGCCAGTTAATAAAACTGATAATATCAATCGGCAGCCAGAAGAAAAGAGTCGTTGCCATCGTTGCAAAACGATATGCCAGCACTATACAGATTGCAATTTCCGTGAGCTCTACAAAAACCGATACAATAAAATTCCATTTGCTCTGCTTGGAAATCAGCAGCTCACATGAGATATTCAACAGCGTATCCAACAGATACAGCACCATTATGACTGCACCCTTGACTCCGTTGGCATCCTCCTCCGGAAAAATAAATGCAAATATAAATGCCAGTACCGTAATGCCAAAAAACCAGATTTTCTCATAAGTTGTAAAGTAATTCCAGATTTTTTTAAATTTGTTTTCTTTTGCCTGTGTCATTATAGATTCTCCCCTCTTAAATGTTTATTGTCCTAAAGTAATCATCGTATCAATGCATTTTCGTGCCTTGTCCATAATCTCCTGAGGAAGAATTATCTCCTCCCCGCCAATGCCTCTCACACAATTATATACATCAACCAATGTGGTAAGCTTCATATTTTTACATACGCAGTCTCTGGAAAGAGGATAAAATTTCTTATCAGGAAATTCAAACTGAAGATGTGCAGCAATGCTGTTCTCTGTTCCGATTATAAATTCCTCCTCGCTACTGTTTCTGACATAATCCATAATTCCTGTAGTGCTTCCTATATAATCCGCCTTATCACTAACCTCAGCAATACATTCAGGATGAACCAGAAGCTTTGCATTCGGATGCATGGATTTTGTCCTGTTAACATCCTCTGCACTCATCTGTGCATGAACAGGACAACCGCCTTTAAGAAATTTAAAATTCTTCTCCGGTATCTGCTTTGCAACCCAGCTTCCCAAATTACAGTCAGGAATAAATAAAATATTCTTATTAGGAACATTTTTGATTATCTTAACAGCTGATGAAGATGTTACACACACATCACATACCGTCTTCAACTCAGAGGTGGTATTTATATATGCCGCTACAGTATAGTCAGGATATTCTTCCTTAATTTGGGAAATCATCTCTGCATCCATCTGCGATGCCATCGGACAGCCGGCCTGTGAATTTGACAGAATAACCTTCTTGTCCGGTGACAGGATTTTAACCGTCTCTGCCATGAAACGTACACCACACATAATAACTGTTTTCTGTGCTGCTTCTGCCGCTTTAAGGCTCAGACCATAAGAATCTCCTACATAATCCGCAACCTCAAGTATGTCATGACTCTGATAGGCATGTGCGAGAATGCATATATCATTTTCTTTCTTTAATCTAAGTATTTCTTCCTGTAATTTTGCCGTTGTAAACATATAAAAACCTCTTTTATATTAAAAAATTATTCTTTGAAATTATATTAAAGGTCAGGTTCAGTGTCAAGACAATCAAAACAAAAACTTTACACTTTTATTGAACAGGTGTCTTGTCACATGACAATTTAGGTGCTATAATAACCCGCAAACGATTAATCAAGAGAGATATTACAGATGAAAACAGATGTTTTAATAGCGGGATGCGGATGTTCAGGTCTATACTGTGCACTTTGGCTTCCGAGGAACAGGCATATAACGATAATTACCAAATCCGACCTTGAATCAAGCGATTCATTTCTTGCTCAGGGCGGAATGTGCATGCTTAAGGATGAGTCCGATTATGACAGTTATTTTGAAGATACAATGAAAGCAGGTCATTATGAAAATGACCCTGTTTCCGTCGATATAATGATTCGTTCCTCACAGGATACGGTTAGTGACCTTCTCTCCTATGGTGTGGATTTCGCAAGGGAAGCTGACGGCGAATTATCCTATACCAAGGAAGGGGCACATTCAGAGAAAAGAATTATATTCCATAAGGATATTACCGGCAAAGAAATCACAAGAAAGCTTTTAGAGCAGGTCAAAAAGCTTCCTAATGTAACAATCCTTACTTACACTACATTATTAGATATCATAAGCGACAATAATATTTGTTATGGTGGAATTGTAAGGAATAGTTCAGGTGAAACTGACATAATATATGCAGGCTATACAATCCTTGCAACCGGCGGAATCGGTGGCTTGTACAAGCACTCCACCAATTTCAGACATCTTACCGGTGATGCTTTGGCAATAGCTTTGAAACATAATATTGAGCTTAAGGATATCAACTATGTTCAGATTCACCCTACAACTCTTTTTTCTGAAAAAGAGGAGGACAGACGATTTCTTATATCCGAATCGGTACGAGGTGAAGGTGCACGCCTGTATGATAAAAACATGGAGCGTTTTGTTGATGAGCTTTTACCCAGAGATTTACTTACAGCCGAGATTCGCAGCCGTATGGAAAAAGATGGTACCAACCATGTATGGGAGGATTTGAGGACAATTCCTTCTGATGAGCTTAAATCACATTTTCCAAATATTGTTGAACACTGTCACAATCAGGGTTATGATGTTTCCAGAGAATGTATTCCCGTAGTTCCCGCCCAACACTATTTTATGGGTGGAATACGTGTTAACCATGAGAGCCATACATCAATGGAGCAGTTATATGCAATCGGTGAAACTGCCTGCAACGGTGTGCATGGCAAAAATCGTCTGGCAAGTAATTCGCTTCTTGAGAGTCTTGTTTTTGCCAAACGGGCTGCTAAGGATATTTCATCACATTGGAATACACTTACACCACCTGATACCGATATTCCACTTGAAGAATATTCGGATTACAAAAAGCTCTCCTCCCAATACATGCAGAGTGTTCGCGATGCTATTAATAAATACAATACAAAATAAAATGAAAGAGGTATTTGCAATGTACGATAATGCAACTTTAAAATTAAATGTTGACCCATTAATTCTCAATGCTCTTCGTGAGGACATCACGAGTGAGGACGTATCCACCAACAGCGTTATGCCACACTCACAGGCAGGCGTTGTTGACTTAATCTGTAAACAGGACGGGATCATCTGCGGGCTTCAGGTTTTTGAACGTGTATTTACACTTCTTGATGATAAGACCAATGTTGAATTCTATGTTCAGGATGGTGACAAGGTTACCAATGGACAGCTTCTTGCAAAAGTATATGGTGATATAAAAATTCTTCTCAGCGGAGAGAGAACCGCTCTTAACTATCTTCAGAGAATGAGCGGAATTGCTACATATACCAACTCAGTAGCAAGTCTTCTTACAGGTACCGGAATCAGACTTCTTGATACCAGAAAGACCTCGCCGAACAACAGAATATTTGAAAAATATTCCGTTAGGGTCGGGGGCGGCAATAACCACAGATACAACCTCTCAGACGGTGTACTTCTCAAGGACAACCACATCGGAGCAGCCGGCGGCGTTAAAGAAGCTGTCACAATGGCTAAAGCATATGCACCTTTTGTACGTAAAATTGAGGTTGAGGTTGAGAATTACGAAATGGTTGTAGACGCTGTTGAAGCCGGTGCCAACATCATTATGTTAGATAATATGAGCCACGAGGAAATGCGACACGCAATTGATTATATTGATGGCAGGGCAGAAGTTGAAGTCTCCGGAAATGTTACAAAAGAAAATATTGCAGCGTTAACAGACCTTGGTGTAGACTATATCTCAAGTGGTGCATTAACACATTCAGCACCAATATTGGATTTGTCGTTGAAAAACCTGCATATGGTTTAAGCGATTTTTCAGAAAGGATCCACTTATGAACGGTAAATCAAGAAGAGAACAGATTATCCATATATTAACCAACGCCCATGAACCGGTATCAGGCACCGGACTTGCAAAGCAGTTAGGTGTAAGCCGTCAGGTTATTGTTCAGGACATGGCACTTATTCGTGCAAACGGCTATGAAGTTCTCTCAACCACTAAAGGCTACGTAATCACCGGAACGCATCCACATTCACGGGTTTTCAAGCTCATTCATTCCAACGAAGAGGTAATGGATGAGCTGAATATGATTGTGGATTTGGGCGGAATCGTACAGGACATATTTGTATATCATAAGGTTTACGGGGTTCTGCGTGCGGATATGAATATCAAATCCCGTCGTGATGTGCAGAACTTTCTTGATAAAATAGCTTCCGGAAAATCCTCACTTCTTATGAATACCACCTCAGGTTATCACTATCACACCATAATCGCTGAGGATGAGGAAACATTGGATGCCATATTTGAAATCCTGAACAAGCGTGGTTTCCTTGCTCCTTTGCAGGATTACGAGCCTGTGAATTTTTGGGAATAAAGCACGCTTATATATTCTCTATAATCTCTTAATTCTCTCCAACGCTTCCAACGTATTTTCGCTGGTTCCGAATGCTGTCAGCCTGAAGAAGCCTTCACCGCCTGCTCCAAAGCCTGAGCCCGGAGTGCCAACAATCTGAGCCTTGTTTAGAAGTCTGTCAAAGAATTCCCATGAGGTCAGATTATCAGGTGTTTTCAGCCAGATATATGGTGCATTAACACCACCGTATACCTCATATCCATAACCCGCAAGCCCCTCTCTGATAATTCTTGCATTATTCATATAATAAGCGACCTGTTCCTTAAGCTGCTTCCTGCCTGCTTCTGAATATACCGCCTCTCCTGCTTTCTGAACAATATAAGGCGCACCGTTGTATTTGGTCGTATGCCTTCTGTTCCACAGTGAATGAAGTGTTACTCCGTTACATACCAAATCCTTCGGAACTACCGTATAACCAAGTCTTAAGCCTGTGAAGCCTGCATTCTTTGAGAAGGAATGCATTTCAATTGCACAGGTTCTTGCACCCTCACACTCGTAAATGCTGTGTGGAATTTCTGCCTCTGAAATATATGCTTCATAAGCCGCATCATAGAGAATGATTGAGCCGTTCTTATTTGCGTAATCAACCCAGGCCTGCAATTCAGCTTTGGTAATTGTCATTCCCGTAGGGTTGTTAGGGAAGCACAGATATATAAGGTCAGGTGCCTTATCAGGTTTGGCAGGAACGAAGCCGTTTGCTTTGGTACAAGGCATATACACAATATTCTCAAAACCACCCTTTTTTGCGTTAAAGCTGCCTGAACGGCCTGCCATTACATTAGAGTCAACATAAACAGGATATACAGGGTCACACACGGCAACAACATTATTCTTTCCGAAGATTTCCTGAATATTTCCGACATCGCATTTGGCCCCGTCTGATATAAAAATTTCATCAGGCGCTATATTACAGCCCCTCTCCCGATAGTCGTTCTGTACAATTGTACTACGAAGGAATTCATAGCCCTGTTCAGGACCGTAGCCGTGAAATCCCTCCACTGTTCCCATCTCATCAACTGCCTTGTGAAGTGCCTCGATGATAGCCGGTACAATCGGCTGTGTTACATCACCTATTCCAAGACTTATCACTTTAGAATCAGGATTAGCCTCTTTGAAACCTTTTACCTTCCCGGCAATGGTTGAGAAAAGATAACTACCCTGTAAATTTAAATAATTCTCATTAATACTATACATTTATCTCTCGCCTTTCTACTAAAGTATGCAATTAATCGCCAAACATTAACGTCAGAATCATCTGCGCAGTTTCAACCATGTTGGTGCCTGAATCCATACTGCATTTCTGTATATATCTGAATGCCTCCTGCTCCGTCATGTCATTTCTTTCCATTAGAAGCCATTTCGCATTATTGATATAATTCTGCTCCTGTTCGCTTCTGACCCTATGGCTGTTCTTTAATTTTTTACGGCATCTCTGCTGCTGTACCAGCATCATTTCAACCGTTCCAATCAGCTCATTTACCCTGATTGGCATTGCAAGTGACATAATATCGGGTGAACATTTCTCTATTACACCTTCAGAAGCAATCAGAAGCATTTCAAAATTATCCGGTAAATATTCCGATAACTGAGTATAATACATATCCATTAAACGTACTCCTGTTATTACAATTCCACTATCCAACTGATTTACGTTTGAAAGTACATTTGAACCGGTAGTACATATAATATCTGCTGCAAATCCATGACGTTTTAAAATATTGCTTAAATTTCTCGCATTCTCAATTTTGGGCAAAGCAATAATTATGCAGCCCATAGTACGTCACCTCTTTATACTCTGTTTAGATATTTTTCTATTTCCCAATCAGAAACTTCCTCCATATATTCATTCCATTCCTGATATTTTAACTTACCATAGATATCAGTAAATCTTTCTCCGAGAACTGATTTTATAAAATCGTCATTGATTGTACAGTCCACAGCGTCCTTAAGATTAACCGGAAGATATGCCATCTTCGTCTCCCTCGTCTCACTGCTCATGGAAGTATTACCAAGCTTAAGACCTCTCTCCAGACCATCAAGCCCTGCTGCAATACATACTGCAATGGCGATATACGGATTGCCCGACGGATCAGGAAATCTTAATTCAACCTTTGTGTCCTCACCCGCTCTGCTTCTTACACTCATAAGAGCATTACGCGGAATATCCTCTATAATGTCATCATAATATAAGTCTATTCCGGAAATTAATCTTTTATACGAATTGACAAGCGGATTGGTTATTGAACACATTGCTCTTGCATGCTCCATAATTCCCGCGATGAAGGCCTTGGCTTCGTCCGTATACTCATCATTATTGCTGCGATTATTAAAAATATTTCTTCCGTCCTTATATACAGAAAGATTAAGATGCATTCCCGAACCTGCCACGCCATTCTTCGGCTTAGGCATAAAGGTTGCGTGAAGTCCGAATCTCTTGGAAATCGCACGAACTGCTGACTTAAAGGTGACAATGGAATCCGCTGTCTGTAAGGCTTCAGCCTCCCTGAAGTCAATCTCATGCTGAGCAGGTGCACATTCATGATGGGAGGACTCTATTTCAAAGCCCATCTCCTCCAGAGAAAGTACTATATCGCGTCTGGCATTTTCACCCAGATCAACCGGTCCGACATCCATATAACCTGCCTGCTCATGGGTAACTGTAGTAGGCGTTCCGTTTTCATCCGTATGGAACAGAAAAAATTCACATTCAGGGTCAATATAGAAGGTATATCCCTTTTCCTTCGCCCGGTTAATGATTTTTTTCAAAATTGCTCTGGAACTCAGGGCACTTTCCTGTCCGTTTTTATCGTACACATCACATAAAAGTCTTGCTACTTTTCCATGCTGTGGTCTCCAAGGCAGTATGACAAATGAATCCAAATCAGGATATAAATACATATCCGCAGCACCGCGTTTTGAACCATACAGAGCCATACCGTCAAACACACATTTGTTATCCAATGCGTGCTCAAGCTGATTAACCGTTATCGCTATATTTTTAAGGTTTCCGCACATGTCCGTAAACTGCAAACGGATAAATTCAACATCCTCCTCTTTTACAAGATTTAATATTTCTTCCTTAGTTCTCATACATTACTCCTTAATAATTTATTACCCGGCAATCAGAGGTTTGAATAGCCCATTAATGACTCATCCACTTCTTTTGCAGCTGCCCGGCCTTCTGCAATCGCCCATACCACAAGAGACTGTCCTCTGTGCATATCTCCGGCAGTATAGATGCGGTCAACCGATGTTTTGTATGAATCCTTATCAGTCTTAACATTGGTTCTTTCGTTACATTCTACACCTAAATTATTAATTAAGTAACCCTCACAGCCTAAAAATCCTGCTGCAATTAATACTAAATCTGCTTTTAGTTCTTTTTCGGAGCCTTCAACCGGTACCATAATGTTTCTATTAGTTTTTTCATCGTATTTAGATTCAAGCCGTACTGTTTTAGCACCGGTAAGCTGTCCCTTATCATCTTTAATAAATTCCGTAACAGTAGTCTGATACACTCTGGGATCCTCTCCGAATTTATCAATGACTTCCTCCTGACCGTAATCAGTCTTTAAGACCTTTGGCCATTCAGGCCATGGATTGCTCTCCGTCCGGCATACGGGAGGCTTTGGCATCATCTCTAACTGAACTACACTCCCCGCTCCAAGACGAATTACCGTGCCCACACAGTCATTACCTGTATCACCGCCTCCGATTACTATTACATTCTTACCCTTTGCCATTTCATAAGGCACCTGTGAAAAATTGCTGTCCAGAATTTTTTTCGTAACTCCTGATAAAAAATCAACCGCAAAATATACACCCTTTGCATCTCTTCCGGGAACATTGATATCCCTTGGCTTAGAGGCACCACAGCACAGAACAACTCTGTCATATTGCTTTAAAAGCTCCTTGCCCTTAATATCTTTACCAACATCTGTATTACAGATAAATTCTATTCCGGATTTCTTCATTATCTCAATTCTTCTGTCAATTACGGATTTATCAAGCTTCATATTAGGAATACCATATCTTAATAATCCGCCCAATCTGTCGCTTCTCTCATATACCGTTACACTGTGCCCTCTTTTGTTAAGCTGCATTGCGGCTGCAAGTCCTGATGGACCGCTTCCGATAACAGCTACCTTCTTGCCGGTTCTGACAGAAGGAATATCAGGCTGTACAAGTCCATTTTCATAGGCGTACTCAATTATTGCCTTCTCATTGGCTTTTGTTGACACAGGGGCACTATGCAGACCACATGCACATGCTGCTTCACAGAGTGCCGGACATACCCTTGAAGTAAATTCAGGAAAACAATGCGTTTTGCTTAATCTGTCATATGCCTGCTCCCAGTTACCATGATATACAAGATCATTTATATCCGGTACAAGATTGTGAAGCGGACATCCTGATGCCATCCCGGCAATCATTATGCCTGCCTGACAGAACGGAACTCCACAATCCATACATCTTGCACCCTGAATCTTCTGTTCATCAAGACTTAAGTCCCCGTGAAATTCCTTAAAATTCTTAATTCTTTCATCTGCCGGAACTGTAGGACCGTCTTTACGTTCATATTCTAAAAAACCTGTTGCTTTTCCCATAGTCTCTCCTCCAACGAATTATTTATTAACACTTGCGTAAAATGCTTCAATCTGAGCTTCTTCCCTGCTCATTCCCTGTTCCTCAAACCGGCACGTTAACTGCATAAGCCTCTTGTAATCCTCAGGTATAATCTTTTTGAATTTAGGAAGATATTCTTCAAAATTTTCAAGTACAGTCCTGCCCTTTATTGAGCCGGTTGATTCAACGTGTTTTTCAATAATTTTTCTTAATTCTTCCTGATCTGGTTTACTTTCAACCTTTTCCATAAGAACCATTTCTTTATTAAGATTTCTGTACAGACAATTATTCTCATCAAGAACGTATACAATACCGCCGCTCATACCTGCTGCAAAATTCTTTCCGGTAGGTCCCAGAATTACTACATGACCACCCGTCATGTATTCACAACCATGCTCGCCGACACCTTCAACAACTGCCGTTGCACCTGAGTTACGTACGCAGAAACGTTCTCCTGCCATTCCGGCAATATACGCTTCACCTGAGGTTGCTCCATAGAGTGCCACGTTACCGATAATAATATTTTTCTCCGGCTCATATAAAGCGTTATCAGGAGCAAATACCGTAAGCTTACCTCCTGAAAGTCCCTTGCCGAAATAATCGTTACTGTCACCGCAAAGTGAAAGTGTAAGTCCCCTCGGAATAAAAGCTCCGAAGCTCTGTCCTGCTGAACCCTTACAATTAATAACAATTGTATCTTCATTAAGTCCTGCCGGATTCTTTCTTGTAATTTCTGAACCAAGAAGTGTTCCAAAAGTTCTGTCTATATTGGTTAACTTAATATCAATTGAGGTTTTTGTTCCTTTTTCAATTGCCTGGATAATATCTTTTTTGTTAAGAATACATTTCTCATCCTTGGTTGTTTCAAGCTGAAAATCATATGCACATTCAGGCTTAAATACTGCTGTTTCCACTTCTGGAGAAGTTCCGATAATTCTGCTTAAATCAAGCTTTGACTCACGTTCATTAAGATTATCTTTTTTCCTGAGCATATCAACTCTTCCAACCATCTCATCAATTGTTCTGAAGCCTAACTTAGCCATGTATTCACGCAGCTGTCTTGCAATAAATATCATAAAATTCTCAACATATTCCGGCTTACCCATGAATCTTTTTCTAAGCTCAGGATTCTGTGTTGCAACACCCATCGGACAGGTATCAAGATTACATACTCTCATCATTGTACAGCCGAGTGTTACAAGCGGTGCCGTGGCAAAACCGAATTCCTCAGCTCCGAGTAATGCTGCGATTGCAACATCACGGCCACTCATTAATTTGCCATCCGTCTCAATTACAACTCTGTTTCTGAGACCATTCATTAATAACGTCTGATGTGTCTCCGCAAGGCCTAATTCCCAAGGAAGACCTGCATTATGAATTGAACTTAACGGTGCTGCACCCGTACCTCCGTCATAACCTGAGATTAATACAACCTGTGCTCCGGCCTTGGCAACACCTGCGGCAATTGTACCGACTCCTGCCTCTGATACAAGCTTAACGGAAATTCTTGCATTTTTATTAGCATTCTTTAAGTCATAAATAAGCTGTGCCAAATCCTCAATTGAATAGATATCGTGATGTGGCGGTGGTGAGATAAGACTTACCCCCGGTGTTGAATGTCTGGTCTTTGCAATCCAAGGATATACCTTTTTTGCAGGCAGGTGTCCGCCCTCGCCGGGCTTTGCCCCCTGTGCTAATTTAATCTGGATTTCCTTGGAATTTACAAGGTAGCGGCTGGTTACACCGAAGCGTCCGCTTGCCACCTGTTTAATTGCCGAACATCTGTCCCTGTCTGTTCCTGATGATTCAATTCTCTCATCACTTTCACCACCCTCACCACTGTTTGACTTACCATGAAGGTGATTCATCGCAATTGCAAGAGCCTCATGTGCCTCCTGTGAAATTGAGCCATAGGACATTGCACCTGTTTTAAATCTTCTGACAATTGACATCTCATCCTCAACCTCTGAAATATCAATTCCTTTTTCAGGATAATTAAAGTCCATAATGCTTCTTATATATCCTGTTCTTTCGTCATCTACAAGCTTAGTGTATTCAACGAATTTATTATAATCACCCTCCCTTGTTGACTGCTGAAGAAGGTGTATTGTCTGTGGATTATAACGATGCTCCTCGCCCTGACTTCTCATCTTATGTCTGCCCATTGCAGTGAGAGTAAGGTCGGTATCAAGTCCCAAAGGATCAAACGCCTTGGAATGCTGTTTATCAGCCTGTGCCCCGATATCCTCAAGAGTAATTCCGCCGATACGGCTCACCGTTCCTGTAAAATAACGGTCAATAACCTCCTCAGAAATACCTATTGCCTCAAAAATTTTGCTGCCCTGATATGACTGGATTGTTGAAATTCCCATCTTGGAAGCAATTTTAACAATGCCATGAAGAATTGCTTCATCATAATCATTAACTGCTGCATAATAATCCTTATTGAGAAGCTTTTCTTCTACCAGCTCTGCAATTGTTGAATGAGCAAGATATGGATTAACTGCACTTGCACCATATCCCAATAATGTTGCAAAATGATGCACTTCTCTTGGCTCTCCGGACTCAATAATTAATGACATTGCCGTACATTTTCTGGTCTGAACCAGATGACTGTGAACTGCTGCCACAGCAAGTAGTGAAGGGATTGCCACATGATTCTCGTCCACGCCTCTGTCTGACAGAATAAGTATATTGGCGCCCTCACGATATGCCTTGTCAACCTCCACAAAAAGATGGTCAAGTACTCTGTCCATTGGTGTACTTTTATAGAAAATAATAGGTACCTGTGCAGCTTTAAAGCCCTTTTTCTTAATGGTCTTAATTTTTAACATATCCAAATCTGACAGGATTGGATTATTTATTTTTAATACCTGACAGTTTTCAGGCTTTTCTTCAAGAAGATTACCATTCTTGCCAATATATACATTGGTTGAGGTTACGATTTTCTCCCTTATTGCATCAATCGGAGGATTCGTTACCTGTGCAAATAACTGTTTAAAATAATAGAATAACGGCTGATATTCCTTGGAAAGAGCTGCAATCGGAGTATCAACACCCATAGCACCAATCTGCTCTTGTCCGTTAAGTGCCATCGCATAAATTCCATTGCGGTATTCCTCATAGGTATAACCGAAAGCCTTGTGCAATCTGGCTCTTTCCTCCTTGGTAAAGCCCGGAATAACCTCATTAGGAATTTTTAATTCACTTAAAGTTACAAGATTGCCGTCAAGCCATTCGCCGTAAGGCTCTTTTCTCGCGTATTTTTCCTTAATCTCTTCATCAGAGAAAATTCTGCCTTCAACTGTATCTACAAGAAGCATTTTGCCCGGATGAAGTCTTTCTTTTTTCAAAATATGATTCTCCGGAAGGTCTAATGCTCCTACCTCCGATGCGAGGATAAGGCGATCATCATCCATTATATAATAACGTGAAGGTCTGAGTCCGTTCCTGTCAAGGATTGCTCCCATCAAATCTCCGTCTGAGAACAGGATTGAAGCAGGTCCGTCCCATGGCTCCATCATAGTTGCATAATACTGATAGAAATCTCTTCTTTCCTGAGAAATTGTGTCATTATGTGACCAAGGCTCAGGAATCATAATCATTGCTGCAAGCGGAAGGTCCATTCCATTCATTACAAGGAATTCCAAAGTATTATCAAGCATTGCCGAATCGGAGCCCTGTGTGTTTACAATTGGTAAAACCTTGGTTATATCCTCCTCTGAAAGCTTTGAAAGCTGCATTGTCTCTTCTCTGGCAAGCATTTTGTCTGCATTGCCCTTTATTGTATTAATCTCACCATTGTGAACGATGAATCTGTTTGGATGTGCTCTATCCCAGCTTGGATTGGTGTTGGTTGAGAATCTGGAATGTACGGTAGCAATTGCTGATTCATAATCCTTATCCTGCAAATCCTTAAAGAAGGTTCTTAACTGTCCGACAAGGAACATTCCTTTATATACAATTGTTCTGCTTGAAAGTGATGGTACATATGTATTGTCGTTACTCTGTTCAAAAACTCGTCTTACAATATAAAGCTTTCTGTCAAAATCAAGACCCCCTAAAACCATTGCAGGCTTCTCAATGAATCCCTGACAGATATATGGCATGCAGTCTCTCGCTTTCTCTCCAAGAACATTTTCAACAACAGGAACAACACGCCAGCCTAAGAATTTCATTCCCTCTTTTTCAACGATAATCTCAAACATTTTCTTTGCCTGATTTCTCTTTAATTCATCCTGTGGAAAGAAAAACATTCCGATTCCATATTCTCTTTCACCACCGATTGCAATGCCTTCGGCAGCACATACCTTTGAAAAGAATTTGTGTGAAATCTGGGTAAGGATACCAACACCGTCACCGGTCTTGCCTTCTGCATCCTTACCTGCCCTGTGCTCAAGATTTTCAACTATTTTGAGAGCATCAGTTACAATCTGATGACTCTTTTTGCCTTTAATATTTACTACTGCTCCTATACCGCAGTTATCATGTTCAAACTGGGGATTATACAATCCGTATCTGTTATTTTGCTGATTCATACTTAAAATCCTCCTGATTCTTATTTCTGTAAGCAGCCTTAATAAAGCCGTTAAATAACGGATGTGCGCTATTCGGTCTGGATTTAAATTCCGGATGTGACTGTGTTGCGATGAAGAACGGATGACTGTCAAGCTCAATCATTTCCACAATCTTTTCATCAGGTGACAGACCTGAAAGTGTAAGTCCTTTCTCTATAAGAATTTTTCTGTAATTATTATTCACTTCATATCTATGTCTGTGTCGTTCAAAAATCTCCTGAGATTTATAAAGGTACGATGCGAGCGTATCCTTTTTCAATATACAAGGATATGCTCCCAGCCTTAAGGTTCCTCCTATATCAACAACTTCTCTCTGCTCCGACATAAGAGATATCACAGGATTAGAGGTTTCTCTGTTAAACTCTATACTGTCAGCGTCACTAAGCCCTGCTACATTCCTTGCAAATTCCACAATCGCAAGCTGCATTCCGAGACATATCCCAAGAAACGGGATATTATGAATTCTTGCATAATTAATAGCTGTTATTTTTCCCTCAATGCCTCTTGCTCCGAAGCCACCCGGAACCAGAATTCCGTTCATATCCTTTAAAAGCTCATCTGCATTGTCGGAATTAAGCATCTCTGAGTCAATCCAGTTAATATTTACATTAACCTTATTTGCTATTCCACCATGCTTCAATGCCTCTGCAACACTCAGATAAGCGTCATGCAATGAAATGTATTTACCTACAAGTGCAATATTAACTTCTCCATCCGAAGCATGCAGATTATCAATCATATTTTCCCAATCCGTAAGGTCGGGCTTTGGGCAAGGAATATTAAGGCACTCGCAAACCGCCTCTGCAAATCTTTCCTTCTCTAACATCATCGGAACCTCATATAATGAAGGCGCATCAAGATTCTGCAATACATGCTCCTTCTTCACATTACAGAATAATGCAATTTTACTTTTTATCTGGTCATCCAGAGGATAATCAGAACGGCATACAATAATGTCCGGCCAGATACCCATTCGCTGCAATTCCTTAACACTCATCTGGGTTGGCTTTGTCTTCATCTCTCCCGAAGCCTTTAAATAAGGAATAAGTGTAACATGTACAAGTATTACATTTTCCCTTCCTGCCTCGTCCTGAAACTGCCTTATCGCTTCAAGAAACGGCTGGCTCTCAATATCTCCGACGGTTCCTCCTACCTCTATAATTGAAATGGTTGAATCATTTTCGTCCTTGGCTTTATAGAAACGGGACTTAATTTCATTGGTAATATGCGGAATTACCTGTACAGTTCCTCCACCGTAATCACCATGTCTTTCCTTATTTAATACGGACCAATAAATTTTTCCGGTAGTAACATTGGAATTTTTATCAAGATTTTCATCAATAAACCTTTCATAATGTCCCAAATCCAAATCTGTCTCCGTACCGTCATCCGTCACGAACACCTCACCATGCTGAATTGGATTCATCGTTCCGGGGTCCATATTAATATAGGGGTCAAACTTCTGAATTATTACATGGTATCCACGCGATTTTAAAAGTCTTCCGAGTGAAGCAGCCGTAATTCCTTTTCCCAGTCCCGATACGACTCCTCCTGTTACAAAAATATATTTAACCATCTTTTACCTCCGTATTTTATGTAGGTTCCTTAATTTAATGCAAAAAAGAGAAGAAGACGCCAAACAAGCCGCATCAATGCAACTGTCTGACGTCATTGTCATCAAAATTATTTTATTTATGTTAGCATAATAACGGATTAAGATTAATTTGTAAAGTATTTTTTTAATAAAATTTATTTTGTTAAGATTTTCCCGTATTTTAAAATAAAAATTAAAGTTTTCCTGTTGACTGCCTGAGGCAAACGTGATAGTATGTTTTGCGGACAAAGGCGTTCAAGTGTATTACTTGACGCCTTTTTTTCATTATACCAGGGAAAATTTCATTTTCCAATCAACTGTAATAATAAAATGTAAAGAGGTGACATTATGAATCAGAAAATATTTCTCCAATTAGAAGACGGCAGTATATATGAAGGAGAAGCCTTTGGTGCCCCACTTTTACATAATGTAGTTGCTGAAGTGGTATTTACCACAGCAATGACCGGTTATGTCGAAACACTTACGGACCCAAGCTATTACGGACAGATGGTTATTCAGACCTTCCCGCTTGTGGGTAATTATGGTGTTAATCCTTCTGATTTTGAAAGCAGTAAAATTCATATGAGTGCATATATAGTCCATGAATACTGCCATGCACCATCCAATTTCAGAAGTCAGTTCAGTCTGGATTCTTTTTTAAAGAAAAATAATGTTCCGGGTATATGCAATATTGATACACGTGCATTAACCAGAAAAATTCGCTCAAAGGGTGTTATGACCGGTTGTCTTAGCACTTCTCAATTGTCATCTGACAAAATCTCAGAACTCTCAGCCTGGAAAATTAATGATGCAGTTAAAAATGTATCCTGCAATAATACAACACGTCATCAGTCAGGACTGCCTGAGCATGAGGTCGTTCTGTGGGATTTCGGTGCCAAGGAAAATATACTCCGTTCGCTTCTTCGTCTTAACTGCAATGTTACAGTAGTTCCTGCTACAGCCACCTGCGAAGAAATACTTGCCCTTAAGCCTGACGGAATAATGTTAAGCAATGGTCCGGGCAACCCGAAGGATAATACTTCAATTATTAAGGAGCTGAAAAAAATATGCTCCCACAAAATTCCTGTATTCGGAATCTGTCTGGGACACCAGCTCCTTGCACTTGCCAATGGCGGTGATACTGAGAAGCTTAAATACGGTCACCGTGGTGCCAACCAGCCTGTGAAGGATTTAAGCACCGGTAAAACCTACATAACAAGCCAGAATCATGGATATGCCGTCAGAAATGATTCTCTGCCGGATAATTGCCGCATCTCTTATATAAATGTAAATGATGAAACCTGCGAAGGGCTTGAGTATGCCGCCTTCCCGGGCTTCTCCGTACAATTCCACCCGGAAGCCTGTGGTGGTCCGCATGATACGGAATTTCTTTTTAAACAGTTTATCAGGCTTATGAAAGGAGTGACACAGCCATGCCTTTAAACCCAAATATAAAAAAAGTTCTTGTAATCGGTTCCGGTCCTATAGTAATCGGTCAGGCTGCCGAATTTGATTATGCAGGTACGCAGGCCTGTCTTGCGATTAAGGAAGAAGGACTTGAAGTGGTACTTGCAAATTCGAATCCTGCCACAATTATGACGGATTCTGCCATTGCTGACCATGTATATATAGAACCTCTTACTCTTGATTATCTTAAAATGATTATACTTAAGGAAAAGCCTGACAGTATTCTGTCTACACTTGGTGGTCAGACAGGCTTAACACTGTCAATGCAGTTAGCCAAAGAAGGATTTCTGGATAAGCATGGAGTAACTCTGTTAGGTGCTAATCCTGAGACAATAGACAAAGCAGAGGACAGACAGATTTTTAAGGAAACCATGTCCAAAATAAAACAGCCCGTTGTTCCTTCAACCGTAACCCACTCACTTGAGGCTTCCATGAGCTTTGCCGGTGAGGTTGGCTTCCCGGTTGTTGTAAGACCTGCTTTCACCCTCGGCGGCTCCGGCGGTGGTATTGCACATTCAGAGGAAGAGCTTCGCAGAATAGCCTCACAGGGCTTACGTCAGTCCCCAATACATCAGATTCTTGTCGAAAAATGCATTTCCGGATGGAAAGAAATCGAATTCGAGGTAATGAGAGACGGCAAGGGTAATGTTATAACAATATGCTCAATGGAAAATTTTGACCCTGTCGGAATTCACACCGGAGATTCCATAGTAATTGCACCGGCCGTTACACTGGCTGATAAGGAATACCAGATGCTTCGTTCTGCTGCCTTAAAAATAATAAGTGCAATGGAAATTGAGGGCGGCTGTAATGTCCAGTTTGCATTGAATCCTGAAAGCTTTGAATACGCAGTAATCGAGGTTAATCCAAGAGTGTCACGTTCCTCCGCACTTGCAAGTAAGGCAACCGGATACCCTATTGCAAGAGTTGCAGCCAAAATTGCACTCGGATATTCCATGTACGAAATCAAAAATGAAATCACCGGCAGGACAACTGCCTGTTTTGAACCTGCTTTGGACTATGTTGTAATTAAGTTCCCTAAATGGCCTTTTGATAAATTTGTCTATGCAAGCAGAACTCTCGGTACTCAGATGAAGGCTACAGGCGAGGTAATGGCAATCGGAAGAAACTTTGAACAGGCTCTTTTAAAGGCTGTCCGTGGTGCTGAAATCTCCCACGATTATCTTGATGATAAGAATTTGAGACAATTATCAGATTCTGAGCTTATGTGCAAAATACTTGAACAGGATGATGAAAGGTGCTTTGCTCTCTACGAAGCATTGTATCGTGACTTTACCATAGAGGAACTGCATTCATTGACTAAGGTAGACGAATGGTTTTTATCTAAATTACTACATTTAACTGAGCTGGAGAAAAAATTAACATCAGAACCTCTGACTGATGAACTTGTTAATGAATTAAAATTCTATGGATTTACTGATAAAACAATACGCAGAATCAGCGGAATGCAGGAAATATCCTCAAAGCCATACAGCTATAAGATGGTTGATACCTGTGCTGCAGAATTCAGTGCAATAACGCCTTACTTCTACTCTACTTATGGTGAAGAGGATGAAGCACTTGATTATGTTAACGATTACGCTCATAAAAAACCTGTAATAATGGTATTAGGCTCTGGTCCGATACGAATCGGACAGGGTATTGAATTTGATTATGCCTCAGTGCATTGTGTACTCTCTTTGAAAAAAGCCGGCTATGAGGTTGTAATTGTAAATAATAATCCTGAAACAGTTTCAACGGATTTTAATACTGCTGACAGACTATATTTTGAACCTCTGACAGCTGAGGATGTTAAGGATATTATTGAAATAGAAAAACCAATCGGGGTTGTTGTGGCTTTCGGCGGTCAGACTGCCATCAAGCTTACTAAATGGTTATCAGATAATAATATTCCTATTCTCGGAACACCTGCCGACAGTATTGATGCAGCAGAGGACAGAAGCCGCTTTGAACAGCTCTTAAAGGATTTACATATTAAGCAGCCTGTGGGCGATACCGTACAGACTGAAGCGGAGGCACTTTCTGTTGCCAACCGGCTGGGCTACCCTGTACTCCTCCGCCCTTCCTATGTACTTGGCGGTCAGAATATGATTATCGCATTCTCTGATGCAGATGTCAGTGAATACATGAAAATCATACTCTCACATCTTAGCAACAACATTGTCTTAATCGACAAATACATGATGGGAACTGAACTGGAGGTTGACGCAATATGTGACGGTACAGATGTATTGCTGCCCGGAATTATGGAGCATATCGACAGGGCCGGAATTCATTCAGGTGATTCTATTGCAGTATATCCTGCATGGAATCTGACCAAATCACAACAGGACAAAATAATTGATTATTCAACACGTCTCGCACTCTCCCTTCATACTAAGGGACTGATTAATATTCAGTATGTAATAAGCAAAGGAGAAATATATGTGATAGAGGTTAACCCGCGTTCTTCAAGAACTGTTCCGTATTTAAGCAAGGTTACGGGTGTACCGATGATTGATATTGCTACTCAGATTATGCTGGGAAGAACACTCAGGGACATGGGCTACTCATCAGGCTTATATCCTGATTCACAGAATGTTGCCGTTAAGGTTCCTGTATTCTCATTTGAAAAACTTGCAGGACTTGATACCACACTAGGACCAGAGATGAAATCCACCGGCGAGGTTCTCGGTATCGCTCCAACGCTCAATGAAGCTCTGTATAAGGGCCTGCTGGGTGCCGGCTACAAATTCGTGTCACAGGGAGGAGTATTTATTACGGTTCGGGATTCAGACAAAGAGGAGGCTGTGGAAATTGCAAGGGAATTCCATTCACTTGGATTCCACCTCTATGCAACGGAAGGTACTGCCAATAAACTGCGTGAAAACGGTCTTACTGCAACAATGGTTCATAAAATACATGAATCGGAGCAGAATACAATTGCATTACTTGAGAGCGGCAAAATTAATTACATTATTTCCACATCTGCAAAAGGACGTTCACCATTAAGGGACAGTGTAAAATTACGCAGAAAAAGCGTTGAGCTTGGTATTCCATGCCTCACAAGTCTTGACACCGCAAAAGCATTGACTCGTGTTCTTAGTATGAATTACACTCCTGAGAAGACAGCTTTAATTGATATCTGTTCACTATAATTTTAAAAAAAAGTTCTTGACTTTTAAAAAAATCGTTGTATACTACACTCATAAAGCAAAGGCGCTTTGGGTAGAACCCGAAGCGTCTTTTTTTATTTTTATTGATATTTTTGAAGGGAGATTTGAGTATGGATAAATGTATTCCAAAAATGTATGGAAGTCTGGTTTTTAATGACAGGGTAATGCGTGATAAGCTTCCAAAAGACATTTACAAAGCACTTAGAAAAACAATTGAAAACAACACCCACTTAGAGCTTGATGTAGCCAATGCGGTTGCACTTGCAATGAAGGAATGGGCAGTGGAAAATGGTGCAACACATTTTACCCACTGGTTCCAGCCATTAACAGGATTCACAGCCGAAAAGCACGACAGCTTTATTAATCCGGTTGGTGACGGAGAGATTCTCATGGAGTTCTCCGGCAAGGAGCTTGTTAAGGGTGAACCGGATGCTTCAAGCTTTCCTTCGGGCGGATTAAGAGCCACCTTTGAAGCCAGAGGCTATACGGCATGGGACCCTACATCTCCTGCATTTATTAAAGACAATACACTTTACATACCAACAGCCTTCTGCTCATACAGTGGTGAGGCGCTTGACAAGAAAACACCTCTTCTCCGTTCAATGGAGACTCTCAGCAAAGAAGCCACTAAGATACTTAACCTTCTCGGCAATACGGAGGTTACAAGTGTCTCCACAACAGTCGGACCTGAACAGGAATACTTTCTCGTTGACAAAGAGATGTTTGCAAAACGTAAGGATTTGATTTTTACAGGACGTACTCTTTTGGGTGCTAAGCCACCTAAGGGACAGGAAATGGAGGATCATTACTTCGGAGCTTTGAAGCCGCGTGTAGCTGCTTATATGCACGACCTTGATGAGGAGCTTTGGAAGCTTGGTATTCCGGCCAAAACCAAACATAATGAGGTTGCTCCTGCACAGCACGAGCTTGCTCCGGTATTCGATACAGCCAATGTGGCAGTTGACCACAACCAGCTTACAATGGAAATAATGAAAAAGGTTGCAGACAAACATAATTTTGTATGTCTCCTTCATGAAAAGCCTTTTGAAGGAATTAACGGTTCCGGCAAACACAATAACTGGTCAATGATTACTAATACCGGAATTAATCTTCTGGATCCTGGTAAAACCCCTGCTGAAAACACACAGTTTTTAGTATTCCTCATGGCTGTAATCAAGGCAGTTGATGATTATGCGGATTTGATGAGACTTTCTGTTGCCAGTGCAGGTAATGACCACAGACTTGGTGCTAATGAAGCACCTCCTGCAATTGTTTCAATTTTCCTCGGAGATGAATTAAATGCAGTTCTCAACTCTATTGAAAATGATACATTTTTTGGTGAACAGCAGCGAATCCGGATGGAAACAGGCGCTGCCGTACTTCCTCATTTCTTTAAGGATAATACTGACAGAAACCGTACATCACCATTTGCTTTTACCGGTAACAAATTTGAATTCCGTATGCTTGGTTCTTCAATTTCAGTTGCAGGTCCTAACATCGTACTTAATACTGCTGTTGCAGAGGAGCTTTCACAGTTCTATAACGAATTGAAGGATGTTCCTGAAAACGAGCTTCAGAATGCTGTTAATGCACTTGTTAAGAAAACAATTCTTGAGCATAAGAAGATTATTTTCAACGGAAACGGATACACGGATGAGTGGGTTGCCGAAGCTGAAAAGAGAGGTCTTTACAACTTAAAGTCAACTCCTGATGTTTTACCTTATTTTGTTGCAGATAAGAATGTTAAGTTATTTACTGAACATCACATATATACAGAAAGCGAAATTAATTCAAGATATGAAATTCTTCTTGAGAATTACAGTAAAACATTACACATTGAAGCCAAAACACTTCAGAGCATGATTGTTAAGGAATTCCTTCCTGCTCTGCTGGATTACACAGGTGTACTTACATCTGCTTACCAGACAAAATCAGAGGCACTTGGAATCAAGTCTTCAGCTGAAGCTAAATTAATTACAAAGCTTTCGGGCTATTATGATGACTTAACGGAAAAGACTGATAAGCTTGTTGAAGATATTGCAAAAGCTGAAGCTATTGAGGATATGCTTGAGGCAGCCAAATTCTATCATGATACAATCCTTACCGATATGGATGACATCCGAAGTGTTGCTGACACGGCAGAGGAATTACTCCCTGATGACTTCCTTCCATACCCAAGCTATGAAAAGCTGCTCTTCTATGTATAAAGCATAAAAACGCTGAAACGGAGATAAAAGATGGATTTTGAATATCCTTTAAGTGACAAATTACATGAAGAATGCGGTGTATTCGGAATTTATAACACAGACAACATGCCTGTTGCCCCTTCCATATATTACGGCTTATGCTCCCTTCAGCACAGGGGGCAGGAGTCCGCAGGAATGGCGGTTTGCAACACTGCAGGACCCATCGGAAACATAAACTGGCATAAGGATATGGGACTTGTCAGTGAAATCTTTGACAATGAACAGCTACAAACTCTTCAAGGAAATTTAGGAATAGGGCACGTTCGTTATTCAACCACAGGTGCCAGCACAGTACGAAATGCACAGCCCTTGGTGTTGAATTATATAAAAGGGACTCTTGCTCTTGCACATAATGGCAATCTTACCAACACAGAAGAGCTTAGACGTACTCTGCAGGAGTCAGGTGCAATCTTCCAGACCACTACCGATTCCGAGGTAATAGCATATAATATCGCCAAAGAACGACTCAGTACTGAAACAGTTGAGGATGCAGTTCTCAATACAGCAACAAAGCTTAAAGGCGGTTATGCTCTTGTAATTATGAGTCCGAGAAAGCTTATCGGATTAAGAGACCCTTGGGGACTCAAACCGCTCTGCCTCGGCAGACAGGGTAATAATTATATACTCGCATCTGAAAGCTGTGCCATTAAGGCTATTGATGCAGAATTTGTAAGAGACATTCTTCCCGGTGAAATGGTTGTAATAACTCCCGAAGGTATAAGCTCCAACCGGGACCTGTGTCAGAAAGAGCATGCACACTGTATTTTTGAGTATATTTATTTTGCAAGATTAGATTCCAAATTGGACGGAATATCCGTTTATGACGCAAGAATCAGGGGAGGTATGGCTCTCGCAAAGTTCAACCCCGTTAAAGCTGATTTTGTAACAGGTGTTCCCGATTCAGGTCTTGCTGCAGCAATGGGTTACTCTCAATATTCAGGAATTCCGTTTCAGTTAGCATTTCATAAAAACAGCTATGTGGGAAGAACATTTATAAAGCCCACCAAAGAAGAACGCGAGTCAGCGGTTCACATTAAGCTTAGTGTAATCGAAAGCGTGGTTAAGGACAAAAGCATAGTCCTTATAGATGACTCCATTGTAAGAGGCACCACCATTGCAAATCTGATTACAATGCTAAAGGAAGCAGGTGCCAGGGAGGTTCATGTGAGAATATGCTCTCCACCCTTCTTATATCCCTGCTACTACGGAACCGATGTTCCAAGCAATGAGCAGCTGATTGCATCTTCCAACTCAACTGAAGAGATTTGCAGACGTATCGGAGCCGATTCCCTTGATTATATGAAAATCGTAGATTTATCTGAGATGACCGGCGATTTGGCGATATGTAAAGCATGTTTTGATAATAATTATCCCTTATAAAGTATATAGAATTTATTTAGCGCAAAGGTGCGCTCCAACTACTTCGTGTATTGGGGCGCATTTTTCAATTTATTATTTGCACACAATGACGTGCAGAAGGAGGAATGAATATGAATGAATTTTCAGCAGTAAACACAATCTGGGTACTCGTCGGTGCAGCTCTGGTATTCTTCATGCAGGCAGGATTCGCAATGGTAGAAACAGGCTTTACCAGAGCAAAAAACGCAGGCAATATCATTATGAAGAACCTGATGGATTTCTGCATTGGTACACCTGTATTCTGGATAGTAGGTTTTGGTCTTATGTTTGGAGGCTCCGGTGATTTTATAGGTAGCTTAAAAGGAATTGCTTCCGAGGCCAATTACGGAAGCTCAATGCTCCCTGACGGAGTTCCGTTCTGGGCATTCTTAATCTTCCAGACAGTATTCTGTGCAACAGCAGCAACAATCGTATCAGGAGCTATGGCAGAGAGAACCAAATTCTCTTCTTACTGTATTTACAGTTTTATTATCAGCCTTGTAATCTATCCAATTTCAGGTCACTGGATCTGGGGCGGAGGCTGGCTTTCAGACCTTGGCTTTCACGATTTCGCCGGTTCCACCGCTGTACATATGGTAGGTGGTGTTGCATCCCTTGTTGGTGCTAAAATACTTGGACCAAGAATTGGTAAATATGACAAAAACGGAAAGCCTAAAGCTATTCCGGGACACAGCTTAACACTTGGAGCACTCGGTGTTTTCATTCTCTGGTTCTGCTGGTTTGGTTTCAACGGTGCTTCTACCGTATCAATGGAAGGTGAAGCAATCGTCTCCGCAGGTAAGATTTTCGTAACTACTAATCTTGCAGCCGCAGTTTCAACCTGTACCGTACTTATTATTACATGGATTAAATATAAGAAACCTGATGTGTCAATGACACTTAACGGTTCTCTTGCAGGTCTTGTAGCAATCACGGCAGGCTGTGATACCGTAAGTCCAGGCGCTTCAGCAATCATAGGTATTATTGCAGGCTTTGTAGTTGTATTCGGTATTGAATTTATTGATAAGGTGCTTAAGATTGATGACCCTGTGGGCGCTATCGGTGTACATGGTCTCTGCGGTTTAACCGGTACTATCTGTGTAGGCCTCTTCTCAGATGGTTCAGGAACCAATGGTGTTCTTGGTCTCTTCCTTGGCGGAGATGCTAAATTGCTCGGAACACAGGCTCTTGGTGTTGTAGCAGTTATTGCCTGGGTTGTCGTTACAATGACAATTGTATTCCAGATAATAAAACGCACCGTAGGCTTAAGAGTAACAGCTGATGAAGAAATCGCAGGTCTTGATATAAGAGAACATGGTATTACAAGCAGCTATGCGGACTTCTTAACCTTTGACAGTACAGCAGGCACACCTGAGATTAGTCTTCCGGTCAGTACAGTTGCTGCAAGTGCAGAACAGGCACCTGCCGAAAAGGTTAGCGGAGATGTTGTTCCATCCGCAAAGCTTACTAAGATTTCAATTATTACAAGACAGAATAAGCTTAGTGAGCTCATGAAAGCTTTCAACGAAATCGGTATTACCGGTATCACTGTAACTAACGTACTTGGATGTGGTACACAGAAAGGTGCTATTAACTACTACCGTGGTGCTGCAATTGATATGAATCTGTTACCAAAGGTAAAGGTTGAAGTTGTAGTAAGCAAGGTTCCTGTTGATACAGTTATCGCAACTGCAAGAAAGGTTCTTCACACAGGTAAAATTGGTGACGGAAAATTATTTGTATATGATATTGAAAACGTTGTAAAAGTCCGTACCGGTGAAGAAGGATATGCAGCATTGCAGGATACCGCTGAATAATTTGCTCCCCTCTTAATATTTATTTCAATATATAAAACGCAGCACTCTCTAATTAAGGTGCTGCGTTTTTACTATTATTATAAATATTTTCCTGCAAATACTTTATACTGCTCCTGATAATACGGACTTTCTTTTTTCATGAGCCTTAATGATTCATGTATGTTCATGTTATTGTTTTCTACATCAAGTATGCATCCTGCAATATTTGAACAGTGGTCGGATGTACGCTCCAAATTAGTAAGAATATCTGACCAGATAAATCCTGTTTCAATACCACAGTTACCCTGCTGCAATCTCTGAATATGTGCTGAACGCATCTGCTCTTTCATTACATCAATAATCTCTTCAAGTGGTTCAACAGTAACTGCCGCATTTAAATCATTATTTACAAATGAATTGTATGCAAGATCAAGAATTTCATTAATTGCTCCTGAAAGCTTCTCAAGCTCTTCTGTTGCTGACTCAGAAAGCAGAAGCTTCTTATTCTTCAATTCCTCCGCTGAATCCACTAAATTAGTAGCATGGTCCGAAATTCTTTCTAAATCACCGATTATTTTAAGAATTTTTGCTGATTCTGCACTATCTTTGTCACTAAGCTTACTTGCACTTAATTTTACAAGATATGTACCAATAATATCTTCGTAATGATCAGTTTTGTCCTCATTTTCCTTAACGGCTTCCGCCAGTTCAGGCGTATAATTAAACAAACATTTAATACCATCCTGTAATGAACAAACTGCACTTGCCGCCATATCTGCTGCAAGGTCGTTACAACGCTCTAATGCAACAGCAGGAGTTGCAAGAAGTCTCTCATCAAGCTCTGCAATTTTATCAGGCTGTTTAGTTTCAGGTACAAGCTTGTAAGCAAGCTTCTCAAGCAATGATGACATTGGAAGAAGAAGTGCCGTACATAAAATATTAAATGCAGAATGTGAAACTGCAATTCCCGTAAGTGTTGCTGCCTGATCAAAAATTGCAGGTGCCACAACAACATCGACAATCCAGAAAGTTGTTAACCATACAACAGTTCCAATAACATTGAATGATAAATGTACAAGTGCCGCTCTTTTGGCGTTTCTGTTAGTTCCGAAGGAGGACATAATTGCTGTAATACAGGTTCCGATATTCTGTCCCATAATAATAGGAATCGCAGCACCATATGATACCTGTCCGGTAGCTGCAAGTGCCTGCAGAATACCAACTGATGCTGAACTTGACTGAATAATTGCAGTAAGAATTGCTCCTGCAATAACACCTAAAACAGGATTCTTAAACAACACAAATAACTGCTGGAAAGCAGGAACATCCTTAAGACCTGCAACCGCATTTGTCATTGTATCCATACCAAACATAAGAACTGCAAAACCAAGAAGAATTGTTCCTGTATCCTTATGCTTTTTTTTCCTACTGAACATGTAAAGAATAATACCAATCAATGCCAAAACCGGTGTAAAAGAAGTTGGTTTTAACAACTGAACAAAAACATTATCGCTGTCAATTCCTCCAAGACTGAGAATCCATGCAGTAACAGTTGTACCAACATTGGCACCCATAATTACATTAATAGCCTGACGCAAGGTCATAAGACCCGAGTTAACAAAACCAACTACCATTACGGTTGTAGCAGACGAACTCTGAATAACCGATGTAACTCCGAGTCCTGTTGCAAACCCCGCCATTTTATTAGTTGTAAGCTTGCCAAGTAAAACCTCCAGCTTACCGCCTGCACTTCTCTCAAGTGCTTCACCCATAACATTCATTCCATACAGGAATAAACACAATCCTCCAATTAGTGTCAATACATCAAAAACACTCATACTAAATCCTTTCATCTGTTCAAATTGTAATGACCTTCTCCACAAATATATGTCAGAGTCAAGTCATTCTTCACAATTCTAACATCACAATGGTTAAGATTCAGCAAAGAATGATTTTACCGGAATTTGATTTAGATTTTACTTAACGAGGCTCTTTGTTCTCCATTTACCACTCTTCCAGCGCAGGAACATGGCAACCGCCCTGACACATTCATCCATCGCCAGCCCTATATATGTTCCCACCGCCAGCATGCCAAGCCGTATTCCGAATAAATATGTTCCTCCGACTGCACACAGATACATGAATACCGTTGCTATTACAACAGGAAAAATTGCATCCCCACTGGTTTTTAATGCATTACCATATACAAGATTAGTTATTCTGCCTATTTCCAATACGATGTCAATCGTTAATAAAATCTGTACAAGCTTTACCATTTCCGGATCATCCGAAAATATTCTCATAATCCATCCGGCAGATAAGGCAAAAACACCCTCAAGAATCACCGCAACAGCTATTCCGGTTACTGCTGCCTTTCGTGTTCCCCTGTCACATTCATCAAATTCCTTTGCACCGATTCTCCAGCCTGTCATAATAGCATTTGCCTGAGCCAGTGCCGCACCGGCAGTCAATGAAAAATTAGTAATCTGGGCAGCATATGACCTTGCTGTAACATTGAATCCCTCTGCATCCATCTGATTGAGAAATTTAATAATTATGGTCATCGCCAGATTATAAATAATTGTTTCAAGTGCAGATGGAAGTCCTATAAATATTATCTGCTTTAAAATCTGTTTAACCTCAAGACGATTCTCGTCTTTATGAGCCTTAACCAGAATATGTGAAATAACTACCACTATTACAAGGTTTACAACTTTGGATATAACCGTTGCAATTGCAACACCTTTAACACCCATATTAAATTTAAAAAGAAATAATGCATTAAGTACAAAATTAATAAGGTTTCCCATTACCGTAGCAATAAGCGAATGCTTTGTATGTCCAAATGCCCTGAGATATCCTGAAAAAATAGGTATAAGAGCATTAAAAAAGCTGAATCCGCCAACTATTTTCAAATAAACTGAAGCATCATCCTTAAGTAACTTCGCAATTCCGACAGTCTCAAGAATAATATCTGAAAACACAAATAAAACAATCGAAATAATAATACCTAAAACACTATTAAACACAATTCCAAGCTGTTTTGCCTGATATGCCACCCCCGGTCGCCCTGCACCGATATTCTGTGTCATAACCGCCATCATTCCCGATGTAATAATTGAAAACATTACGATAAACATTCCGATATATGTGTTGGCAGTTCCGACTGCTCCGACTGCATGGTCACTGACAGAGGATAACATTAATGTATCCACCATACCTGCAAGCATATATAAAAGTGTTTCCAGGCATATCGGTATAAACAACTGAATTAAATTTTTTCTTTTTTCTGCCATAATCCGCCTCCTGATTTCACATGATGATAAGCAAACTGATTACATAATAACATAATTTCACTGTATATATTATTCTACACTCTTCATAGAAGTAGACATATCAATTTTCTTAAGCTTATAGTGCATCGAAAAATTAATAATAATTGCAAAAAACAATGTTATCAGGGTTGCATACATATAACTTGGAGCATATACATTTCTGCCGAACATTATGGAATCAGGCTCCACTGTAGTAATTACGGATTTATGAAGTGCATTTCCCAGCAGATATCCACAAAGAATACCAATTATTGTAAGGATTATATTTTCCCTGAACACATAAGATGATACTTCTCCGTCATAAAATCCAAGTACCTTAAGTGTTGCAAGTTCTCTTATTCTCTCACTGATATTTATAGTATTAAGATTATATAATACAACGAAAGCAAGACCGCCTGCTGCCGCAACAATTACAACAATAATGATATCCAGCCCCTTAAGCATTTCTGAAAATGTTCCCCGCAATGTATCTATTGAATTAGTAGAACCTATTCCGTTAACTGCAAGAAATTCTCCGGATAAATCCTTATACTGATATTCTTCTTTAATATTAATGAATACCTGTGTAGATTCCGCTTGTGTATCAAACAATTTCTCAAATGTTGCATTATTCATATACACATAATGAAAAACATAATTCTCTGTAACAGCTCCAATGGTTGCCGTAGCTTTATCTCCTGAGGCCAGACTTATCTCCATCGTGTCTCCTGTTTCCAAGTCAAGCAGCTTCGATATTTTGGAGGTTATAACAATTTCATCATCCTTTAGCACAAGTGCATCCCCGGTAAAATAATCCTTAAGTTGAACATAATTACCCATATCCACTGTATTATCAGGAACATATACATAACCCTCAAGCTTGTCCCCATGTGCAGTAAAGGTCCCTCCGCCCTGGTACATTCCGAATACGCCCTCTACTTCTTCCATTTGAAGAAGTGTATCACATACCTCATCCTTAATATTTTCAGTAATTCCGTTTTCAAAAGTGAGTACTTCGTTATATGTATGAAGCTCCCCATACTGCGTGTCTACAATAGTATTAATTGAATCCTTAATACCAAAACCAATAATAAGGAGTGCTGTACATCCGCTGATTCCAAATATAGTCATAAGCATCTTTTTCTTATAGCGCATAAGGTTTCTTATTGTTGATTTCCAGATAAAACTCATGTTATTCCATATAAATCCGATTCTTTCCAAAAGGATTCTTTTGCCATTCTTTGGTGCCGCCGGCCTCATCAGCTCTGCTGCACAGGATGAAAGAGTCTTATAGCATGCCGCAATTGTTGCACCAATCACACACACAAGTGCCATACCAAATGCTACCGCAAAATGAAAATAATTAATAGGTACTTCTATTATAGTCAGATTATGATAGACGATTTTATATGCATTAATAATTACAAGAGGAATTCCCTTTCCTCCCGCAAATCCACCAATAAGGCTTCCCAGAATCGTGGCAAGTAAACCGTACATAATATACTTCATGGATATTGTAACACTTCCGTACCCCAGCGCTTTAAGGGTTCCTATCTGTGTTCTCTGCTCCTCTACCATACGAACCATTGTAGTAAGACTTACCAGTGCCGCCACCGCAAAAAATATAAGCGGAACAATGTCTCCGATTTTACCGATTCGCTCACTGTCCATCTTAAATTCCACATACTGCTGCTGTGTACTTCTGTCCAGAACGTAAAGCCCGTCCGTGCACTCCTCAATATCGGAAACAACCGGCTCTACCAGTTCCTCATATTCATTATCAAAGCAGAGCAGCTCCCCTGCTCCTTCAATGGTAACATAACCCTCTGTATATACCGGAAGCATATAGTTGGATTTGTCAATATACACAATCCCACCTATTTTACCATTACCTACGCTGCAGCTGCCCCTGTCATTTTTCAAATACAAAGGGCTGGTAAAAGTACCCACTATCTTATATTCCTGTTTCTCTAATGTATAAGCAATATTAATTTCCGTTCCTGATTCAACTCTGATTACATCTCCGATTTCATAGCCCTGGTCAATCAGATATTGTGCGTCCACAATACATTCATCATCATTCTGAATATTCCTTCCCTCAACAATAACAGGAACGTTAATTAAATCACTGTAAGACATAAGGCGTACGACCGCTGTATCCTTCAAAGTTGCATCAATCGCATCATATGTATAGCAGCCTTCAATGTCCTTAACGCCTGAAACCGCCTTAATCTGTTCCAGCAATTCCTCTGTTATTCCTGTTGCTGACTGGATTTTCACATCCATATAATTACTGTCATCAAAAATTTTATCTGCTGAAATCTCCATATCCGGCTCAGTAGAACGAATTCCGGAGTAGAAAGCAACACCAAGTGCTACTATAAGCAGAAGCGATAAAAACTTATTATATGTTTTGGTTAATTCCGCAAAAAAATCTTTTCTTAACGCTTTATAAGATTTTCTCTTTTTCATTGTAGTATCTCCCAATATTACCATTCAATCTCTTCAACCGGTAATTTATTATAGTTCATGCTGACCGAATTCACCTTACCGTTTTTAATGGATATAACACGATCTGCCATTGGAGCTATAGCCTGATTATGTGTAATAACTATAACCGTCATTTTCTTCTCACGGCAGGTATCCTGCAACAGCTTAAGAATTGATTTACCCGTATTGTAATCCAAGGCACCTGTCGGTTCATCACATAAAAGAAGCTTTGGATTCTTAGCAAGTGCCCTGGCTATGGATACTCTCTGCTGCTCACCACCTGACAGCTGTGCAGGAAAATTTAGCATTCTGTCCTCAAGACCAACCTCCTTAAGAATATTTTTTGCATCCAGAGGATTTTTGCTTACCTGATTGGCAAGTTCAACATTCTCAAGTGCCGTAAGATTGGGAACCAGATTATAAAACTGGAACACAAAGCCTATATCATATCTGCGGTATGTAGTTAATTCCTTACTGTTAAATTTACTTATATCTACTCCGTCCACAATCATACTTCCTGAGGTAAGTGTATCCATTCCTCCCAGAATATTAAGGACTGTGGTCTTTCCTGCACCTGAAGGACCTACAATTACAACAAATTCTCCCTGATTAATTTCAAAATTCATCTCATCCACAGCTTTAATTACAATATCACCGGTTTTATATTCTTTTCTGACATTCTCACATCTGACAAATGCCTCACTCATGCTGCACCTCCAAATATTTTTCTAATATTTTATTATAACATTAAACTCCCTTTAAAACACTACTCTTTTTTAACATACAACAAATTGCTTTTGCCATTTTACATTAAATTATATCGTATTCGCGATATATTTTTATTGTATTTCGATAAATAATGATTGACAAACGAAAAATATTATGTTATTTTTTGGAAAAAGGAGGTCATACAAAATGAATGAAAATAGCGATTACAATCTTTACGCAACCGATACACCAAAACGTTTTTTTACAATCAGTGAATGTTTTTTTGCGTGGTTATGTCTTATAGGAGGATATGTGTTCTGGAGATTCCTGCCTGTTGACCGGGCTCCGCTGGGCGGATTTCTGCTGGTGGTTATTACATTTATAAGCACTGCAATCATTTCCCGTATTAAAGGTGCCGTATTGCGCCCGCTGCCTGTTATAATAGGAATTTCGGCGATAATAGTATCCACTACTCTGATAATATGTTCAAATACATTTTTGTATTTCTTTGCATATTGCTACGCACTTGCAGCATACTGTTATTTTATTTACGCAGTTAATGGTAATTCAACTAAGTCGGGGTTTAATGATTTAATTCTTGTGGATTTTATCAAATCACTTTTCATTCTTCCCTTCTGCTCATTCGGATATTTATTTAAAGCTATTTTTACCGGCAGGGGCAAAGGTAACGGAAAAAACTTTCTCAAAATCATTTTGGGCATTGCAATTGCACTTATTCCCACCGGAATTGTTATCTATCTTCTGTCTTACGACAATAATTTCAGGGAGCTTTTGAAGAATATTTTCAATTTCAGGTTTATAGATTTTTTCACATTCACGGTGCGCCTGACTCTTGCAATTCCGACTGCAATGTATGTCTATGGATTATTCATTTCTGCATCCGAACACAAATGCAGTAATGTACTTACCGAGGATACCTGCAGCAGAATTTGTTCTAAGGTAAAATTTCTTCCGGCAGCAACAACACTTACCGCTGTTATACCTTTATTGGCAGTATATGTTTTATTTTTCATTTCACAGCTGGATTATTATATTTCGGGCTTTACCGGAGTTCTTCCCGATGGCTTAAGCTATGCTGACTATGCAAAAGAAGGTTTTTTCCAGCTGTGTACTGTATCCGTAATTAATCTTATTGTTATTATTATTGCATCGATTTTCATGCAACAAAAGGATGCCTTTGGAAAAAAATTACTCAAAGCAATATCGATTGCCTATTCGATTGTTACTTTGATACTAATAAGTACTGCTTTATCCAAAATGTTTATGTACATAAGCTATTACGGACTTACGCAGAAAAGAGTATACTCCACATGGCTTATGGCGGTTATAGCAATTATTTTTGTACTGCTTATAATCCGTCAGTTTGTTCCGGCTTTTAAAATCGTTGCATGCTCATTAACAGTATGTGTTGTTATGTTTGCAGGTCTGACGGTTGCCAATACGGATTCATTAATCGCCAAATATAATGTAAACTGCTATCTCGACGGAACTCTTGATGAGGTTGATATTGATGCATTACTGAAGCTTGGTGATTCCTCAGTACCGGAGCTTGTAAATCTTGCAAAAGAGCTTGAATCGAGAATAGATAAGAATACCGCAGACAAAGAAGAGCAGAGTGTTTATGAAGAATTAATTCTAAATCTTTCCAGACTCTCTTATCATTATAAGGATGAGAATAAAGAATTTTACAGCTATACAATACCATATATCAGAGCACAAAAATCACTAAAAAGCCTTGATTTACCCGAATAATGCATAAGAAAAAGGAGTAACACAAAAATTCTGTGCCGCTCCTTTTTCATGAATATAAATTTATTTTTCTGAACAGGATTTTTGGGACGGATTGTCCAGAAGCTCTCCGCCTGTGGCAAACCTTGAGCCGTGGCATGGGCAGTCCCAGCTCTGCTCTTCTTCATTCCACTTAAGCTCACAACCCATATGAGGACAACGCCGTTGTTTTGCCCCAAGCCATCCTGTTGCAAGACCTTTTACGCTTACGCCAATATCAACCAGAAATTTTTTTAACCCTGCAACAACATTCATTCTCTGTGGTGAAAATACTTTTCTGTAAGGATTTTTAATTCCGCATATTTCATCACTGATAATCATTGCTGCAACCATTGAAGCAGACATTCCCCATTTCTGAAATCCTGTTATAACATACAGATTAGGTGTAAAAAAAGAATACCTTCCTATAAAAGGAATTCCATCATGAGGCATACAGTCCTGTGCTGACCAGTGAGCCGTTTCCGTCCCCTGTGGATAGTATTTCTGTGCCTCCTGACGAATAAAGCAATATGATCCACCGTTACGGTTTTTACCTGTTCTGTGAGCCCCACCGCCTAACAGCAGCTTATCTCCCGACTGCCTTAATGATAATCCATTTTCGTCTATTCCATAATACATTCCTTTAATTTGTGGACATCCGGAAAGTGCCAGTACATAGCTTCTTTCCTGATGTTGTCTTAAGAAATAAAAGCCGGGTGCATTTATAATCGGATAATGAGTTGCTACAACAATTCTATCAGCGTTGAACACCGTATTCTTTGTAATGACCTTATTACCCTTAATATCCAAAACCTTTGTATGCTCAAGTATTTCCAAGCCGGAAGCAATATGCCTGACAAATTTTATTGGTGAAAACTGTGCCTGATTTCTAAAGCACACTGCTCCTTTTACAGGGAAAGGTAATTCCGTATTTCTGGTAAAATAAGCATCAATCCCTAGATTAACAGCCGCCTCTGCCTCATCAATTACAAGCTGTTCGTCCTCCAGTGTATACAAATATGCCGGAACCCGTTCAAATTCGCACTCTATTCCCTGCTCTGTAATAATTCTATCGTATTCCTTTATTGCTGCCTCTTGAGCTTTGGCATAAAGTGCTGCCTTTTTCATGCCGACAGTTCTGACTAATTTACTATATTTAATGTCATGCTGACTTGTTATCTTGGCAGTTGTCCTTCCTGTCTGTCCTGAAGCAATTTCATCTGCCTCAAGTACCAGAACCTTTAGTCCCTTATTCCTCAGATAATAGGCAGTCAGAATTCCCGCCATGCCTGCCCCGATAACAATAACATCCCGGTGCTTATCACCTGACACATACTGTTTTGCTCTTATATACGGTGTTTCTTTTTGCCATAATGATTCCATACAATTATCCTCAATTATTTTAGTATAATTAGTATGTACCCGTTTAATAAAAAGAATTCATAAAAGAACATCAGCCTTACATCTGCCATATACTCCTTTATGTCTCGAATCCGGCATACTGTGTGATATACAAATCATAATATTTCCCTCTCTGTGCCAGCAATTCATCATGATTTCCGCTTTAAACAATCTGACCTTTGTCCATAACAACAATCAGGTCAGCATCACGAATCGTAGACAGACGGTGAGCAATCACAATACTGGTTCGGTCACGCATAAGGATCTGCATTGCATTTTGGATTGTTTTTTCAGTTCTGGTATCTATATTGGATGTTGCTTCATCCAAAATCAGTATCTCAGGGTCAGCAACAAATGCCCGGGCAATGGCAAGAAGCTGTCTCTGCCCCTGACTTATACCTGCGCCTGAGGCGGTAAGCATAGTATCATATCCTTCAGGCAGTATTTTTAAGAGCTCCCCACAGCAGCTCATCCTGACAGCCTCATCAAGCTGCTGTTGTGTAGCCGCTTCATTCGCATACATCATATTGTTGCGAACAGTATCTGAAAATAGCACCGTATCCTGCAAAACAATGGCTACATTCTTTCGTAGACTGTCTCTGGATACTTCTGCTATATTTTGACCACCAATCAGTATTTCACCGCTGTCAATATCGTAAAACCTCATCAGCAGGTTAACAACGGTAGTCTTCCCACTGCCCGTCGAGCCTACCAGTGCCACTTTTTTACCTGAAGGTACTGTCAGACTAAAATCCCGGATAACAGGATGACCCGGCTCATAAGAAAAGTTAACATTTCTGAAAAATACCGTTGCATCATTCTTCTCTGTCAATGCTTCACCTGTCATATCCTCTCCGGCTTCATCCAGCACTGTGAATACACGCTCTGCACCTGCTATGGCAGTCTGAAGCTGCCCGTAAATCTGTGCAATTTCATTGATGGGTCTGCTGAATTGTTTGGCATATACAATAAATGCAGAAATAACACCGACTGAAATCAGTCCGTTATTTGCAAAATAACCGCCAAATGCAGCAATTATAACAAATCCGATATTACCGATACAGTTCATGACCGGACCCATTACACCACTGAATATATCAGTGCAGATACCTGCTTTGGTAAGTGAATCGGAGGTATCACAAAATTCTTTTACAGTAATATCCTGATGATTGTATGCTACAACTGTACGATAACCTGAAATCATTTCCTCCACGGTTCCGTTAAGCTGTCCCAGAAGCATCTGTCTCTTACGGGAAAATTTACGCACATTTTTTGACAATATTTTAGTAGCAATCAGAGTCAGAACAACCGTTACACAGCTGAGCAGTGCCAACTGCCAGCAGTACCACAGCATAATAGCCACAGTCCCTGTAATAGTAAGCACGCCTGAAATCAGAGAAGGAAGTGCCTGTGAAACAGTGGAGGAGATATTCTCAATGTCGATGGTCATACGGCTCATCACATCACCATGAGAATGTGTATCAAGATAACGTATCGGTAAGTCTATAGTTTTACCAAACAACTCCTCTCTCATCCGTTTAACAATTCTCTGACTAAGCTTCGCACTAATGAGCCCCTGTAAAAGCTGGCCTGCACTGTAAATCAGATATGAGGCAAGCATCAATATTAGTGTAGTTATTAAATTCCCCTCCAATTTTCCTGCAATAATGTCGATGGCTTTACTTTGAAGGCTGGGTGCATATACACCACATAAGGTTCAAAATACCACGATGGCAAGCATGGAGCAAACCATCAATTTTTCTTTGGTAAAATATGTTATTATCCTCTTAAGAGTATTTCCGACATTTTCAGCATGTTCCACCTCATTAAATCCCGCCCCACGATTCATGCCGGGAATAGTACGTTCAATAAGCTTTTTATCATCCATTGTTATCTCCCTCCTCTCCCATTTGTGAATCATATATATCACGATATGTCTTGCAGGTTCCCATCAATTCATCATGGGTACCGCAGGCAGTAATAGAACCATTATCCATAACAATAATACGGTCCGCTCTGCGCACCGATGCAATACGCTGTGCAATAATTATTTTGGTACTTTCCGAACCGGTTTTCTCTAAAGCATCATATAAATCCGCCTCTGTTCTCAAATCCAATGCACTTGTCGAATCATCAAAAATCAGTATTTCAGCACCTTTTATAATAGCCCTCGAAATGGAAACACGCTGCTTCTGTCCTCCGGATAAGCTCATGCCGCGTTCTGCAACCATTGTATTATAACCATCAGGTGAGGACTGTATAAACTCGTCTGCCTGCGCGATTTTGGCAGCCTGAACGACGGTCTCTTCATTTGCACCCGGACTTCCCCATTCAATATTTTCCTTAATAGAGATACTGAATAATTCACTTTTTTGCAATGCAATCGAAATTTTGTCTCTTAAGTGCTTCTGCTTATATTCCCGTACATCCACACCGTCCACCAGAACAGCACCCTCGTTCACATCATAGAAACGTGGAATAAGATTCACAAGCGAGGATTTTCCGCACCCGGTTGCCCCCATAATTGCAACTGTTTCACCGGGTTGAATTGTTAAATTAATATTTTTCAGAATAATGTGATCACTTCCCGGATAAGCAAATGACACATTGCGGAATTCGACCTGACCGCGAATATCTGATTTTCCCTCATAAGCACCATCCTTCAATTCCGGCTGACTATGCAACACCTCCTTCAATCGCTTCCAGGAGGCAAGACCACGGGAAATATTCTGAAATAACATAACAAGCATCAGAATACCATTAAGCATCTGGGTGGTATATGTAATAGCCGCCATAATATTTCCCGGAGTAGCAGCCCCTCTGTCTGCTTCATAGGATCCCAACAGAAGAATAATCGTAACAACAACATACATTAACGCATTTATAACCGGATTCATAAATGCAAAAATTGTCAGCACCTGAAGCTGCGTCTTTATCAGTTCTCCATTTGCTTTTCCAAAACGAACCTTTTCGTATATTTCCCTGACACAGGCTTTTATCATACGTATACCTGATACATCCTCCTGCATGACAGCGTTAATCTTATCAAGCTGTGCCTGCAGCCCGGTAAATAAAGGATTCGCTTTATATAAGCAAAAAGCAAGGCAGCCTACTATGAACGGAAAAGCACAAAGCACAATCAATCCAAATTGTCTGTTCAGCCTGAATAAAAAGAATATACTTCCAAACATCAGCATGGAGGTACGAATCATCCCACGTACAAATTGCGAAACAAAATTCTGTACCTGGGTAATATCATTAGTCACACGGGTCACAAGTGAACCTGCTCCCATCCTGTCAGCCTGTGGAAAAGAAAATGTCATAATGCTGCGAAAGCAGTCTTTACGTATTTCATTTCCAATATTTTGTCCGCTCATATGAACAAATACATTGTTGAGTGAACCACACGCTCCTCCAAAAACAACGAGAATTATCATCCTGATTCCCATGGACCATACAAGCTTCATATCTCCACTTCCACCATTATTAACTCCTAATACTCCGTCATCCACAATTCTGCTCATAATTTCCGGCTGCAGTAAATCCATAAGAACCTCTCCAACCATAAATAAGGCAGCTATGATGGCGTAAAACTAAGATTTACAATAGTCCGAAGGACTATCTTGAGGATTGAGGAAGCGGTTGGCACCGTGTTTTAGTGAGACATGCATGGATTGGCTGAATTGTCTGCCGTAAGCCTGCTTACATGCAGACATATTCAAGCGAATCCATATGCGGTCAATAAATCTCCCCGACTACCTGACTCCTGTAGACTTCATCTTCGATTGGTGCCAGCTGCATTTCGCCCATCCACTCATTATTGTATTTACCTTCAACTGACGTTCTCACGCCTTCGCCTCGCAGAAACCATTCATATTCCATGTCAGCATGTCCGATATCAACTGCCTGAAAGCCTGCTTTACATAAATCATATGCAAGCACTGTTGCCGTAGGTCCAAGTGCAATAAGGAAAAGCGAATCCTTATCCTGATTCAGGCACATCCCAAGAAGTTCATCATATCGTAAAAATGCATTTTCTGCCGGACCAAGAATCCTCTTAATTGAAGCGACATTATCGAATAAATCATTTCCGACTCCAAGACCTGTATAACATCCCTCAACAAAAACGCAATTTCTTCCGTCCCATATCCTTTTGAGATTATTAAAACGTTTTAATGGTGCATCTGACTGATTATCCGCATATACAATATATGGTCTTGTAACGTATGTATCACAATATTGTTTATCCGGTCTTAGCAAAGCAGTATGTTCCGCTCTTACCTGTACCGACATATAACATCGTATTTCTCTCTGCGTCTGCTCAGAATATTTATCCAGATTACCATAATTATCCGCTATTCCGATTAAAAGTCTGTCATCATCACAGGAAAGTACCTCCATAAGCCGCTCTTTTAACCGCTCATCCGTAATCGTCTGGAATTTATGTCTTATTCTTCCCGCTATTACTGAAAATTCACCATCTCCAAAACGTGCCAATGATTTGTGATTATTTACAATTTCATCAATGGTTTTATCTGCCGGCAGAATATTGGGATAAAATAACTCCTTATTCTTATATCTTGGATCATTTATTTCATAATATATATTTCTTCTCAGCCATTCAGTTTCAGATTGATTGTTTTCAATCATTTTTATAAGCTGATTGTTCGACTGCAGTAATATTCTGTTCGAATTCTCAAGTGCAATAAGCCTTTGCTGCATATTATTTACAATGTTAACCAACTGTAAAAACTGCTGTTCAATACCATCCATCTATATACCTCCATCTTATGTTTATGTTTTTAAAGTATAACATTTTTTCAATAATAATACACCTTATTTCTATATAAATATAATATTTGTCCGACTTTATAACTTATGCTATAATTCTACTATATTTAACGGGGAGGTACAAAATGTACAAACGGATTATTGCGTCATAAATTTATTAATCGTGCCATTGAGATAATTGATTATTATCTCAATCTGACACAGAATTAGACCAAACAGGAAAAATACCATATTCTTATAGATTTGCTAATTACTTGTATAAGCCGCTAAGAGCTTGAATAAATCAAAAAAAATTTAACACTAAAATAAATATTGTATTATATCATTACAACTGATATAATTAAATTAAAGTATGACATTCAAATATCAGAGAGGAGGTATCTCTATGAGCATCCGATCAATTGGTAGTAATACATATAATGTATATGAACAGCTTTCGACCGGAAAGCGTATTAATTCCGCAGCAGATGACCCGGCAGGACTCGCAATCGCAGAGAAATTAGAGACACAGACCAATGGTTATGACATTGGAGGGGCTAATGCTTCCGCTTCCCAGAGCATGATTAACATCGCAGACGGAGCACTTGCATCAGTAACAGACTCTTTACAGAGAATTCGTGAATTAAGTATACAGGCATCCAACACCGCCGTATATGGTGAGGATGAGATTAATGCAATACAGCAGGAGATTGATGGTCTTAAAGAGCATATATCCTATGTTGCAGATAATACACAGTTTAACACAATGAATCTTTTGGACGGCAGCATGAGCAATTTCCACATTGCCACCAACCCTGACGGAAGCGGAATGGACATTGATATGCCTGATTCAACCCTGGCAGCTCTTGGTATTGCAGATTACGATGTAACAGGCTCTTTTGATATCTCGGTTATTGATGAGGCAATTAACAAAGTTAATTCTGCAAGAAGCGAACTGGGTGCGAACTCGAATCGTCTTGACTATGCTATGAATTATAATTCATATGCATCATACAATCTGACCTCTGCAAAGAGTACAATTGAGGATTTGGATATGCCTAAGGCAATTTCTGAATTGGAAAAGGAAAGACTTCTTGATGAATACAGAATCATGATGATGAAGAAAGAACAGGAAGAAAAATCCCATGTACTAAAATTATTTAAATAATGATCATTATAAGCCTGAAGACTTGTTTTCTTCAGGCTTGTTTTATAATTAATTCTCTAGTAGGCATCCAATCATCCTATGTTGTTGACCGGTAGTTCTGTTCAGTATAGAATTTATCCCTTAAATATACCGGCTTATACGACAACTTGGCTTTACGAATTCCTTCGTGCCCCATATCATCTTCCCGGTTTACATATTTGTATCCTGATATGCTGTTTGCCGCAAACTGCTGATTAATTGCCTGATACAAGCCCGGAATATCATATGCCTTTTCAAAATGTGTCACGAAAACCTCTTCGTTCAATTCCTCTCCAAAACAAAAAGCCACTACTTCACCTTTAATTCTTATTAATCCGCCGATGAAACCAAACTTTTCATATTCCGAAAAAGCTTTATCGAGTATCAGAAGCTCCTCTTCGTACTCTTCTCTGTTAGACTTTCTCTCTGCCCAGTTATTCTTCATTAAGAGGCATTCCTCTATATTATTCCTTGATATTTTCTCGTATACAAATTCGTTATTCTTCAAGAATTTGTTCAGGTTATTTTTCTTGCTGTGATATTTGCTTCCTGATAATTTAATTAGTTCTTCCACAGAATAAATATAATCACTGTCCGCCCTGTCATAGTCAAATTTAAATCTGTCACCAAATATTTCCTGCAATTGCTCCATCATCTGAACCGATAGATTATTAAGCATAAAACCACACCCGTTGTCTAAAGCATCTCTTTTCAACATTTCAATAAACTCTTTTGTGTTATCGGGCAGACTAACAGGCGAATATATAGCCTTGCCATTATCAATAAGCCTGTATACCAGCACTTCGTCAAAGACTGCACAATGAAGCTTTTCCACATCATTCCACATAAAAATATTTGCAACTGAAAACTCACAATTATCCGTATCAGCCTTACGCGTGTATTCTCTTATCAACTCAATATCCGTATCACATACTTTTTTAAAATTCATCTCTACTCCTGCCTAAAACGGAATATATCCGCTAATAGCATTAATATCAAATCTGTCAAAATCTTTTACCATAAAATAATTCGGCACAAATTTCATGTCGTTATTCTCATGTAATTCAATAAATTCAACATATTGTCGAATTCTTTTTTCGTAATCATTCAAAATATTGTTCCTAATTAACCGTTTACAGTCAGATTTTACAAATCCGAAACTTACATAATATTTATCCATAGTTATATCCGATGGAACCAGAAAAATACCTTTTGCACCAATATTTTTGCACATTTCACAAGCTTTGTTAATAAGTGCTGACATGATCCCCTGTTTTCGATATTCCGGCAGTGTTCCGAGAGCATACAAATAGACACCATGCTTGTACGGTATCATGTACAGCATGGCGGCAATTATGTTATTATCTTTCCATATTAATGTGTTCTGTTCCTCAAAAAGAACAGCGAAAAATTCGTCTATAAGCTTATCGCTGTCATCAAAAATTTTTTTCCACATAAGTTTAAGTATCGGAATATCATGTTTGTGTGGGTTAGTAATCATTGTTCCTCCGCTGAATCCAGTCATATATGCAGCAATACCCTTGCGTCTCTCAGAAGTCCTTAATCAAGCTTTGATATGACCTCCTTAAAATCAGGTCAACAATATAAAACTACCATAATTATTTTGCTATCTTTAATAAATACTTATAGCAAAACTATTACGGTAGTTCGTAGAAACATTCATCCAATTATGAATTTATATAAGTGCTATATAATTTAAAATGATGTAAATCACACCAGACCGCTATTATAGCACACTATGCTTTACATTTCAAGACCTGTCACACTTATTTTTACCTAGAAAGTCACTTCCGTGTCATAATAACAGCATTTAAGAAGTTTTTCCATTTCTTCAACTGAAGGCTGACGAGGATTAGAGCCTGTGCATGCATCAGCAATGGCATTAACCGCAATGTCGTGTACTCTCTCAAGGAAAACATTTTCAGGTACAAATCCCTCCTCAGCAAAATAACTGTCAGCACCATAGTTTTTAATACAATGAGGAATCTTCAAATCATCATTCATCTTACGAAGATATGCAATCAGCGAAGCAACCTTATCATCATCAGACGCATTCCTATCGATAATTCCCATATAATCAACAATTACACCGTAACGCTTCTTTGCTGTTTCATCCTTTGCATTAAAAGCAATAACCTTCGGAAGATACATGGCATTGGCTGCGCCATGGATAATGTGTGCACCATAATCTGCAAAAGCCGCACCTGTTTTATGTGCCATAGAATGAACAATTCCCAACAGTGCATTGGAGAATGACATACCCGCAAGACACTGTGCATTATGCATGCGGTGTCGTGCGTCCATATCTCCGTTATAAGAAGGTACAAGATCCTTCATAATCATCTCAATTGCATGTATTGCAAGTGGGTCAGTGTAATCACTGTTAGCAGTGGAAACATATGCTTCTACTGCATGAGTCATTGCATCCATACCGGTATGTGCAACAAGCTTCTGAGGCATGGTCTCTGCAAGCTCAGGGTCAACAATTGCTACATCCGGAGTAATTTCAAAATCAGCAATAGGATATTTAATTCCCTTGCTGTAATCAGTAATAATGGAAAAGGCTGTAACTTCGGTCGCAGTACCTGACGTAGATGATACAGCACAGAAATGTGCTTTCTTACGAAGTTCAGGAATACCGAACACCTTGCACATATCTTCAAAAGTGCAGTCAGGATATTCATATTTAATCCACATTGCCTTTGCCGCATCAATAGGAGAACCGCCACCTATGGCAACTATCCAGTCAGGCCGGAATTCCAGCATAACTTCAGCTCCTCTCATTACGGTCTCAACGGAAGGATCAGGTTCAATACCGTCAAAAATCTTAACCTCCATACCGGCCTCTTTCAAATATGCTTCTGCTCTGTCTAAAAAACCGAAACGCTTCATTGAACCGCCGCCAACACAAATAATTGCTTTTGTGCCCTTAAAAGATTTGAGTGCCTCAAGTGAGCCCTTTCCGTGATATAAATCGCGAGGAAGAGTAAAACGTGCCATAAAGATACCTCCTGATATAAATATATTCTAAATAGGCGTTTGCGAAACGCCACAAGCCGCATTAATACGGCATTTTTTTGCTATAAAAAACAAATAACTCCTCACTGGATATGGTATAATAGAGTTGCCAGAAACTATAAACCATTCACCCAAGAAAGGAGTTATTCTGATA
>JBGVJZ010000025.1:0-103474 GCA_045129695.1 Lachnospiraceae bacterium
GGGTTCCCGTTTATTCATCGGGTATTATTTTTTCTTGTTTGCGATTGTTTTCTTAGGACCCTTACGAGTTCTAGCGTTTGTCTTTGTCTTCTGTCCTCTAACAGGAAGACCTTTTCTGTGACGAATGCCTCTGTAGCATCCGATTTCCTGTAATCTCTTGATGTTGAGAGCTGTCTCTCTTCTGAGATCACCTTCTACTAACTGAGTAGCATCAATTACTTCTTTGATTCTTCCTACTTCTTCATCAGTGAGATCCTTAACACGAGTGTCAGGGTCTACCTTTGCCTCAGCAAGAATACGGGTTGCACTTACTCTGCCGATACCATAAATATAGGTAAGGCCGATTTCAACACGTTTTTCTCTTGGTAAATCTACACCAGCGATACGAGCCATGTGCGCATTACACCTCCATTTGTTAAAATTTAAAATATTATTTAAAGTGGCTGACAACACACCCTGGTGGTTCGCCACTGCAGCCGCATAAATATAGATGAATTAGTATTGTAAACCCATCTTTTGCGGTACTCCTACTGTTAAATGCAACCGTAAGAGCAATTTATCAAAATATCTGTTCATCCATATCAAAATGATAAACAACAGAATAAGAGCTTAATTAGCCCTGTCTCTGTTTGTGTTTTGGATTTTCACAGATAATCATGATATTTCCTTTTCTCTTAATGACTTTGCATTTTTCACAAATAGGTTTTACTGATGATCTAACCTTCATGGTAAATCCTCCTTTCCACGAAAAAGCAACTTTTGATAAAGTTGAAAAAAAACGTTCGTCTGATATTGTAGCATAACAATATACAGAATACAAGTACAAAATAAAAATATTTTTACTTGTCTCTCCAAATGATTCTTCCCTTTGAAAGATCATAAGGTGACAACTCGATTGTAACTTTATCTCCCGGAATAATTCTGATGTAGTTCATTCTGAGTTTTCCACTTATATGAGCTAAAACCTTATGTCCATTTTCAAGTTCAACCTGAAACATGGCGTTTGGCAACTTCTCAACAACTGTTCCTTCAATTTCAATTACATCTGCTTTAGACATTCATTAACCTCCTACTTACTACTGGTGTTAATCAGATAATTTTTAATGGAATATTTTATATCTTCGTTTTTCAGCCTTCCGGTAAAAAACTTTTCTGCTAAAGTTTCGTCTTTATAATCAATCCGCTCCAAGTGCTTTGGATTCTTAAGCTTCGGACTTTCTATTGTCTTATATCTGCCGTCTGCGACCTTAATACATGATATATTCTCTACTATAATATATATAGTTCCTATATCGCGACCTGCTGTTGATTTACAAAAACTGCCTTTTTCAAATTTTGTCATGCTTTCCCTCAAGATTCTAATAATGAAAGAATTTCACATCCGTCTTCGGTAATAAGGATAGTATTTTCATAGTGTGCTGATAAAGAAGCATCACGACTGACTACCGTCCAGTCATCATCAAGCCAGACTACTTTGTAGGTTCCGGCATTAATCATTGGCTCAACCGCCAAGGTCATACCCGATACAAGTCTTAGTCCTCTGGATCTCTGAATAAAATTAGGAATCTGTGGGTCTTCATGTAAATGAGAACCGATTCCATGTCCAACTAAATCTCTTACAACTCCATAGCCGAAGCTTTCTGCATATTTACCGATTGCATTTGAAATATCATGTAAATGATTACCGGGCTTTGCAAATTTAATTCCTTCAAAAAAGCTTTGCTTGGTTACTTCAATTAATTTTGCTGCCTCAGCAGAAACATTTCCAACTGCGTGAGTTCTTGCTGCGTCTGAGTGATATCCTTTGTATATGACTCCTGCATCAAGACTTACTATATCACCCTCTTTAAGAATTCTCTTTGCTGAGGGGATTCCATGAACCACCTCTTCATTAACTGACACACAGATTGAAGCAGGATATCCATTGTAGTTTAAAAAAGAAGGTTCGCAGCCATAACTACGAATCAACTTCTCCCCTACCTTGTCTATTTCCAGTGTTGATATTCCAGGCTCTATTATTTTACCAAGTTCAGTATGAACATCTGCGAGAATCCTTCCGGCTTCCCGCATCAGTTCAATTTCTCTTGGTGTCTTTATTGTTACAGACATGTTTACGCTCCTAAAATATTCACGATGGCGTTGAATACGTCTTCCATATCCTGTGTGCCATCAACATCATAGAGAACTTTTTTACCATTATAATAATCAATTAATGGCTGTGTCTGTTCATGATATACATCTAAGCGTTTTTTAACAGTTTCAGGTTTATCATCATCACGAAGTACTAATTCAGCTCCACACTTATCGCAGATACCCTCAACCTTGGTTGGGATATGAACGATATGGTATGTAGCTCCGCAGGAAAGACAAGCTCTTCTGCCTGACATACGATTAATGATGTTCTCGTCAGGAACTTCAACGTTAATTGCGAAATCAACCTTAGCACCACTCTTTGCAAGTGCTGCGTCAAGGGCTTCAGCTTGTGGAATAGTTCTCGGGAAACCATCCAGAACATATCCGTTCTGACAATCCTCTGCCTTAACTCTGTCAACTACTAAGTCAACTACAAGCTCATCCGGAACAAGTAATCCCTGATCCATGTATGATTTTGCCTTCTGACCAAGTTCAGTATTATTTTTAATATTTGCTCTAAAGATATCTCCTGTTGAAATGTGAGGAATGTTGTACTTAGCGCAGATTTTGTCTGCCTGAGTACCCTTTCCTGCTCCAGGAGCACCTAACATAATAATCTTCATACAATTAACCTCCCTATAATTAGTCATTTAGGAATCCTTTGTAATCGCGAACCACCATCTGTGATTCAATCTGACGGAATGTTTCAAGTACAACACCAACAATAATAATGATTGATGTACCACCGAAAGAAACGTTTGCATTGAATAAACCTGAACAAATAATAGGAATAATAGCTACTATTGTAAGACCACATGCACCAATAAGAACAATCTTATTCAAAATCTTAGTAAGATAATCTGATGTTGGCTTACCAGGTCTGATTCCAGGGATAAATCCGCCACTCTTCTTCATGTTATTTGCAATCTCAATAGGATTGAATGAAACGGAAGTATAGAAGTATGCAAAGAAAATAATCAATGCAATGTATACAATCACACCTAATGTGTAAATCATATTTGATCTGTTAAACCAGTTATGTGAGGATAAACCTAATAAGATTTTTCCGCCAACTGTATTATAGTTAACATTAAAGAATGATGCTATAATTACAGGTACTGATAAAAGAGACTGTGCAAAAATTACAGGCATAACACCGGCTGTGTTAACCTTAAGAGGAATATGAGATGACTGTCCGCCATACGTCTTTCTTCCCTGAATTTTCTTTGAATACTGCACCGGTATTCTTCTCTCACCATCACATAGGATTACAGTGAGAATTACAACTACCAATATAATCAAAATAATTGCAACAACTGCAATTGTTCCCTTAAGAACGCTCTGTCCTTTAACAAATAATTTAAACAATGAGTTAAAATCATCCGGCATACTTGAAATAATATTAATTATAAGGACAATTGAGATACCATTTCCTACACCCTTTTCGGTAATCTGCTCACCTATCCACATAAGAAGTGCTGAACCAGCGGTTAATATTACAACTGTCATTAAGCCCGAGAAAATTTTCTCTACCGTATTCATTGATGAGAATCCATTAATCAATCCCTGATTAGCGAAACCAACAACCATTGCAATACTTTCTATTAATGCAAGTGCAACTGTTACGTAACGTGTTATAGAAGCAATCTTTTTACGACCATCTTCTCCGTCCTTCTGCATTTCTTCCAATTTAGGAATCGCAATTGTAAGAAGCTGCATTATAATTGATGAAGTAATGTATGGTCCAATACTTAATGCAAATACTGAACCTTTTGTAAGTGCATCACCGGTTGCCTGATTTAAGAAATCCAGTCCTTCAATTCCACTGAAAAGCTTTCCAAAATAACCGGTATCAATGCCAGGAATAGGAAGCAAGCTTCCTATTCTGACAATAACAAGCATTAATAATGTAAAAAGAATCTTTATACGAATTTCTTTAACCTTAAATGCATTTGCTAATGTTTTAAACATTAAATCACCTCACAGGTTCCACCAAGAGCTTCGATTTTCTCTTTAGCTTTAGCACTGAATGCATTTGCCTTAACAGTAAGCTTCTTAGTTAATTCTCCATTTCCAAGAATCTTTACACCATCTTTTGGATTGCTTACAATACCTGATTCAATTAAAGATTCAACTGTTACAACAGAGCCATCTTCAAAAGACTCAAGTGCTTTTAAGCTAATTCCGATGATTTCAAGACTATTTCTGTTTGTGAAACCTCTTTTAGGTAATCTTCTATATAATGGCATCTGACCACCTTCAAAACCCGGTCTCGGAGCTCCTGAACGAGCTTTCTGACCCTTATGTCCTTTACCGGCTGTCTTACCATTTCCTGAACCGTGTCCACGGCCTCTTCTGAAATTATCGCTGTGCTTTGAACCAGCAGCAGGCTGTAAATTTGATAAATCCATTGTTGCACCTCCTTGTTTTGAAATTAAATTTCTTCAACTTTAACAAGGTGATTTACCTTAAAAATCATACCTCTAACAGCATCATTATCAGGTAATTCAACAGTCTTGTTAAGTTTTGTAAGTCCAAGTGCTTCAACAGTTTTAACCTGCTTTGGAATAGCACCGATTGTTGATTTTACTAAAGTTACTCTTAATTTGTTTGCCATCTTCGCTACCTCCTATTATTTATAGAGCTCTTCTACAGATTTTCCACGAAGTTTAGCTACTTCTTCAGGAGTCTTTAAGTTTGCTAAGCCATCAATTGTTGCAAGAACAACGTTCTGCTTATTATTAGATCCTAAAGATTTTGTACGGATGTTTGTAATACCTGCTAATTCGATTACGCTACGAGCAGGACCTCCGGCGATAACACCGGTTCCGTCAGGAGCTTTCTTCAAAAGTACTGAAGCGCTACCAAATTTTCCAATCAAATCATGCGGAATGCTTCCATTCTCATCTACAGGAACAGAAACAAGCTTCTTCATGGCATCTTCTTTTCCTTTACGAATTGCTTCAGGAATTTCCATTGCCTTACCAATTCCGGCACCAACGTGTCCGTTACCATCTCCAACTACAACAAGTGCAGAGAATCTCATATGACGTCCACCTTTAACTACCTTGGTAACACGCTTGATTGATACTACTTTCTCATTTAATTCTAATTGACCAGCATCAATAATTGTACGTTTCATCTGTTTCTCCTTCCTGATTAGAACTCGAGACCAGCTTCACGAGCTGCCTCTGCTAATGCTTTAATTTTGCCCTGATATATGAAACCGCCTCTGTCATAGACAACAGTTGTAATTCCCTTTTCAATTGCTCTCTTAGCAATAACTTTTCCTAAGTAAGCAGCTGCTTCAACATCATTTGTCTTCTCTAATTCCGCTTTAACGTCCTTTTCAAGAGTTGATGCTGCTACAAGAGTCTTTCCAACTGTATCGTCAATAACCTGAGCGTACATATGATTATTACTTCTGAATACTGCGAGTCTTGGTCTCTCAGCTGTTCCGCTGAAACGATTACGTATTTTTCTATGCTTGTTCATACGAACTTTAGCTCTTGATTCTTTACTAACCATCTTTGTTACACTCCTTTAATTATTTCTTACCAGTCTTACCAACTTTACGTCTGATAACTTCATCAACATACTTGATACCCTTGCCCTTGTATGGTTCAGGCTCTCTCTTGCTTCTGATTTCAGCAGCGTACTGGCCAACTTTTTCTTTATCAATACCCTTAACGGTAATTAAGTTCTGTCCTTCAACAACAACTTCAAGTCCTTCAGGGTCTGTCATCTCAACCGGATGAGAATATCCTAATGAAAGAACTAATGTCTTACCATTCTTCTGAGCTCTGTAACCAACGCCGTTTACTTCGAGCTTCTTCTCAAATCCCTGTGAAACACCAACTACCATGTTATTAATTAATGTTCTTGTAAGACCATGTAAAGATTTCATTTTCTTTAAGTCGTTTGGTCTTGATACAGTAACTGTTGTTCCATCAAGCTTGATTTCCATTTCCGCAGGTAATACTCTCTCAAGTGTTCCCTTTGGTCCTTTTACAGTCACTTTATTATTTTCTGCAATATCAACTGTTACTCCAGCCGGTAAAGCGATAGGCATTCTTCCTATACGTGACATGCCGTGTACCTCCTTAATTGAGTGATGTTATGATATATATCATAAACAATTATTGGTTTCTGTATAAACGAGGATATACCCCTTTTAAATTACCAGATGTAAGCGAGTACTTCGCCACCAACATTAAGCTTTCTAGCCTGCTTGTCAGTTACAACACCCTGGTTTGTAGAAATGATTGCAATACCAAGTCCGCCAAGTACTCTTGGTAACTCATCTTTGCCTGCGTATACACGAAGACCAGGCTTAGAGATTCTCTTAAGACCGGTAATAATCTTCTCGTTTTTATCCTTGCCATACTTAAGTGTAATGCGGATACTCTTGAAATTACCATCTTCTACGAGCTCATATTTCTGGATATATCCTTCATTGTAAAGAATTTCAGCGATAGCTGTCTTCATCTTTGAAGCAGGAATATCAACTGTATCATGTTTAGATGTATTTGCATTACGAATTCTGGTAAGCATATCTGCAATTGGATCTGTCATCTGATTCGTCCTCCTATAAATCTACTGAATACTGAAGAATTTTATATTCTTCAATCGCGGTATGGTTATTGGATGCTGCAATAAGCAGTCACCCTAATCCAAAACCTATTACATGTTAATTAGCCGGATGGTCGAGGGGTTCTCCCGCTTTGCGGGTCCCTCCCTGCGATATTTACCAGCTTGCTTTTTTAACGCCTGGGATTTCGCCCTTATATGCTAATTCACGGAAGCAAATTCTGCAAATTCCATATTTTCTCAAATAAGCGTGTGGACGTCCACAAATTTTACAACGTGTATATTCTCTTGTAGAGAATTTCTGTTTACGCTGCTGTTTGATTTTCATCGAGGTCTTAGCCATTGAATTTCCCTCCTAAATTATTTTTTGAATGGCATATTGAATAATCTCAATAATTCACGTGCTTCTTCATCAGTCTTAGCTGTAGTAACAATAATTACATCCATACCTCTTACCTTATCGATCTTATCATACTCGATTTCAGGGAAGATGATCTGTTCTTTAATACCCATTGCGTAGTTTCCTCTTCCATCGAAAGAATCAACACTTACGCCTCTGAAGTCACGAACTCGAGGTAATGCAAGATTTACGAGACGATCTAAAAATTCATACATCTTCTCGCCACGAAGTGTAACTTTACATCCGATTGGCATTCCCTCTCTGATCTTGAAGTTAGCTACTGAATTCTTAGCCTTTGTTGTAACAACCTTCTGACCAGCGATGGTCTCTAATTCCTTAACAGCTGTTTCAAGAATCTTTGAATTCTCTTTAGCTTCTCCAACACCCATATTTATAACGATTTTGTCAAGCTTTGGTACTTCCATTACATTCTTGTAACCGAATTTTTTAACCATAGCATCAATTATTTCACTTTTATATAAGTCTTTGAGCCTGCTCACCGTTACAGACCTCCTTTCCTAAATTAATCGATAACTTCTCCGGTTGACTTGGCAATACGAACTTTCTTATCGCCATCAATCTTGTAACCGATTTTTGTTGTTTTTCCCTTGTGTACTAACATAATGTTGGAAATATCAATTGGAGCTTCCTGATGTACAATTCCACCATTCTGGTTCTGTGCACTTGGTTTTGCATGTTTTGTTACCATGTTGATTCCTTCAACAATAGCTTTGTGGTTCTTCGCATCGATTGATACGACTTTACCTTCTCTGTCTTTATCTTTACCGGCAATAACTCTTACGAGGTCGCCTTTTTTGATTTTAATAGCTGACACAGTAACATACCTCCTTATAATACTTCCGGAGCTAATGAAACAATTTTCATAAACTGTTTATCTCTTAACTCTCTTGCTACCGGTCCAAAAATACGAGTTCCCTTAGGGTTCTTGTCATCTTTGATAATTACGGCAGCATTATCATCAAATTTAATATATGATCCGTCTTTACGACGAGCGCCTTTTACTGAACGCACTACAACGGCTTTAACAACATCACCTTTTTTAACAACTCCGCCTGGTGTTGCATCTTTAACAGAAGCAACGATGATGTCACCGATGTTAGCATATCTTCTTGTAGATCCGCCTAAAACTCTGATGCAAAGAAGTTCTTTTGCTCCAGTGTTATCAGCAACCTTAAGTCTTGTCTCTTGCTGAATCATGCAGGTAATCCTCCTTCAAAATATTCGATAATTACTCAGCTCTGCTGATAAGTTCAACAAATCTCCATCTCTTGTTCTTTGACAAAGGTCTTGTTTCCATAACCTTCACAACATCACCGATCTGGCATTCATTGTTCTCATCATGCGCCTGTAATTTGTAAGTTCTCTTAACGATCTTGTTGTAAAGAGGATGCTTAACGTGATCCTCAACTGCAACTACGATTGTTTTGTCCATCTTATTGCTTACGACTTTACCAGTACGTGTTTTTCTTAAATTTCTTTCTTCCACAACAAATTCCTCCTTTCTCGGATTATTCAGCGGCCTTCTGTGCCATAATTGTCTGGATTCTTGCGATGTTCTTACGAACTTCTTTAATTCTGCTTGTATTATCCAGCTGATTTGTTGCGTTCTGGAATCTTAAATTAAATAATTCCTTCTTAGCAGCTACTAATTCATTGTTTAATTCTGCAGATGTTTTGCTCTTTAATTCTTCTACATACTTATTAATTTTCACTGTTATCACCGCCTTCTAATTCCGCACGAGATACAATCTTACACTTCAAAGGAAGTTTGTGCATTGCAAGACGTAATGCTTCTCTGGCAACTTCTTCCTGTACGCCAGCGATTTCGAACATTACACGTCCCGGTTTAACTACTGCTACCCAATATTCAACTCCACCTTTACCTTTACCCATTCTGACACCTAATGGCTTATGTGTATAAGGCTTATCAGGGAATAATTTAATCCATACTTTACCGCCACGCTTGATATAACGTGTCATGGCAATACGGGCTGCCTCAATCTGTCTTGAAGTTACCCACTTTGGTTCAAGAGCGACAATACCATATTCACCATATACGATTTTGTTACCTCTTGTTGCTTTTCCCGCCATAGAACCACGGAACTGTTTACGATGTTTAACTCTCTTAGGTACTAACATTACTGTTCGCTCCCTTCCTTAACTGATTTTGTAGGAAGAACCTCACCCTTATAGATCCATACTTTAACACCAACTTTACCATAAGTGGTATCTGCCTCTGCAAAACCATAGTCGATGTCTGCACGTAATGTCTGAAGAGGGATTGTTCCTTCACTATAGAATTCTGTACGAGCCATATCAGCTCCGCCAAGACGTCCTGAAACTGATGTCTTGATACCCTTAGCACCAGACTTCATTGTTCTTGTCATGCATGACTTCATAGCTCTTCTGAATGAGATACGGTTCTCAAGCTGCTGTGCAATATTCTCAGCAACAAGCTGTGCATCTCCATCAGGTCTCTTAACTTCTTTAATATCAATAGATAATTTCTTTGTTGTAAGCTTCTGAACTTCTGCTTTGAGTTTCTCAATGTCAGCTCCGCCCTTACCGATAACTACACCTGGTTTAGCAGTATAGATGGATACTTTAACTCTGTCAGATGCTCTTTCTATCTCAATCTTTGAAATGCCTGCGCTGTAAAGTTTCTTCTTAACAAACTTTCTGATGTTGTAATCTTCTACAAGATTATCAGAAAAATCAGCCTCAGCATACCACTTTGAGTCCCAGTCCTTAATTACACCGACTCTTAAGCCATGAGGATTTACTTTCTGTCCCATGTGTGTTCTCCTTCCTATCTTTCATTAAGCACGATTGTGATATGGCTCATTCTCTTCTCGATTCTATAAGCTCTACCCTGTGCTCTTGGCTGTACTCTCTTCATTGTAGGTCCTTTGTTAGCGTAGCACTCTTCAATGTAAAGGTTCTCTGCCTTCATGTTATTGTTATTCTCAGCGTTTGCGATAGCTGATTTTAAAAGTTTCTCTATTACTGTAGAAGCATATCTTGGGTTGTATGTTACGATAGCCAAAGCTGTATTAACATCTTTTCCACGGATTGCATCTAAAACAAAGCATGCCTTCTGAACAGAAACTCTAGCATAAGAAATCTTAGCTGATGGTCTTGTATCCTTATTGGCATTTCTCTCTCTTTTAATCTGGGATCTATGTCCTGTAGCCATGGATAAACCTCCTTCCGAATACTGTTATTAACGAGACTTAGATTTTTTCTCGTCTTTTCCATGTCCTCTGAATGTTCTTGTGGCAACGAATTCACCAAGTTTGTGTCCTACCATATCTTCTGTGATATATACAGGAACATGTTTTCTGCCATCATGAACTGCAATTGTATGTCCAACCATCTGAGGGAAAATTGTAGAACGACGTGACCAAGTCTTAATAACTGACTTATCATTTGAAGCGTTCATAGCGTCTACTTTCTTGAGTAAGCTTTCATCCGCAAATGGTCCTTTTTTTAATGAACGAGCCATATATTTGACCTCCTTTATTTAATAGCCTTACCGTCTCTTCTTCTTACGATAAGTTTGTTAGAAGCTTTATTCTTCTTTCTGGTCTTGAGACCAAGTGCAGGTTTACCCCAAGGTGTGAGTGGTCCGGAACGACCGATTGGTGCTCTACCTTCACCACCACCGTGTGGATGGTCATTAGGGTTCATTACAGAACCACGAACTGTTGGGCGGATACCCATATGACGCTTACGTCCTGCTTTACCAATATTAATCAGGTTGTGATCTGAGTTACCAACTGTACCGATTGTTGCGCGGCAGATGATTGGAACCATTCTCATCTCTCCTGATGGAAGTCTAAGTGTTGCATATTTGCCTTCTTTAGCCATTAACTGAGCTGAACCACCTGCTGTACGAACTAACTGTCCGCCTCTTCCAGGATAAAGCTCAATATTATGAACTTCTGTACCTACAGGAATGTTCTCAAGTGGAAGGCAGTTACCTACGCGAACTTCCGCTTCCGGCCCGTTCATAACCTTCATTCCATCAGTGAGTCCCTGTGGAGCAATGATATATGCTTTCTCGCCGTCTGCGTAGCAAATTAATGCGATGTTAGCTGTTCTGTTTGGATCATACTCAATTCCAATAACTGTAGCCGGAATTCCGTCTTTCTTTCTCTTGAAATCGATGATTCTGTATTTCTGTCTGTTTCCACCACCGTGATGTCTTACAGTAATTTTACCCTGATTGTTACGACCAGCGGTTTTCTTCTTAGAAGCAAGTAATGACTTTTCAGGAGTCTTCTTAGTAATTTCTGAGAAGTCTGAGCCTGTCATGTTTCTTCTAGACGGTGTGTATGGGTTATATGTCTTAATTCCCATTTTTGTTTCTCCTTTCGATGTCTCTTGTTTTACAACGCTTCCTGGCGTTTTTTATTTAACCCTGCAATCTGCAGAGTCATTGTCCGACGCAATATTTTCATCACTTTTTCTACGCCGGAATCTGATTAAAGACCTGCGAAAATTTCAATATCAGCGCTGTCAGCTGTAAGCTGAACAATTGCCTTTTTCTTCTGAGCGGTCTTTCCAAAAGTCATTCCTCTTCTACGGGTCTTACCATCAAGATTCATGGTATTAACTTTGGCTACCTTTGTTCCTTCGAACATTTTCTCAACAGCTTCTTTAATCTGAGTCTTGTTAGCATCCGGATGCACAAGGAAAGTGTATTTCTTAGCTGCCATGTCTTCCATACTCTTCTCTGTGATAACCGGTTTAAGGATTACGTCATAGTACTGTACGTTTGCCATTATGCATACACCTCCTCGATTGTTGCTACTGCATCTTTAGTTACGATCAACTTGTCATATTTAAGAATATCATATACGTTGATTGTATTTGTTGATGCTGTCTTTACATTAGGAATATTTCTTGCTGATAAAACAACATTCTGATCATTATCATTAAGAACTACTAATGCTTTGTTAACTTTAAGGTTATCTAAAACAGCTACCATGTTCTTAGTCTTAATCTCTTCGAACTTAATGCTGTCTAAGACGATAATTTTGTCCTCTGCAACTCTTGATGTAAGTGCAGATTTAAGAGCAAGATTTTTCTCTTTCTTGTTCATCTTGAAAGAATAATCTCTTGGCTTTGGTGCGAATACAACGCCACCGCCGGTCCACTGTGGAGCTCTTGTTGAACCCTGACGAGCATGTCCTGTACCTTTCTGTCTCCATGGCTTTCTTCCGCCACCGCTGACTTCAGAACGTGTCTTTGCGCTCTGGGTTCCCTGTCTGTTATTAGCAAGCTGGCTAACTACTGCCAAGTGTACAAGATGTTCATTAACTTCAACACCGAACACTGCATCGTTAAGTTCCATATCTCCAACTACTTTGCCTTCAATATTGTAAACAGATACTTTTGCCATCTGTGTGTTCCTCCTTCCTGAAAATCAGCTTAGTTAACTGACTTTACTGACTCTTTCAAAGTTACTAAAGATTTCTTAGATCCAGGAACAGCTCCCTTAACTAAGATTAAGTTGTTTTCAACATCTACTTTAACCACTTCAAGATTCTGAACTGTAATCTTCTTAGCTCCCATATGACCAGGCATTCCTTTTCCTTTGAATACACGGCTTGGATTAGAAGAAGCACCGTTTGAACCCTGATGACGATGGAATTTAGAACCGTGAGCCATAGGTCCTCTGTGCTGTCCGAGTCTCTTAATTGCGCCCTGGAAACCTTTTCCTTTTGCAATTGCAGAGGCATCAATCTTATCGCCTGCTGCGAAGATGTCAGCCTTAATCTCGTCTTTTACAGAATATTCTTCAGCATTCTCGAATCTGAATTCTCTTACAAATCTCTTGTATGAAACTCCGGCTTTGTCAAAATGACCTTTCTCAGCCTTTGTCACACCATGTCTGTTTCTGATTTCTTTGTTGCCGTTCTTGTCAACATTAACAATTTTCTCTTTCTTGTCAACAAAACCAACCTGAACTGCTGCATAGCCGTCATTTTCTACTGTCTTAACCTGTGTTACTACACAAGGACCAGCCTGCAAAACAGTTACCGGAACAAGCACGCCTTCATCATTGAAGATCTGTGTCATTCCAACTTTTGTAGCTAAAATCGCTTTCTTCATAATAAATTTCCTCCTGTTTAATCTACAGCGGTTTTCGGTATTCTCCGAAAACATCCTAGAACAGTTAAATATAAGTGGAACTTATTTTGCTTAATTGCTAAATTATGTTGCTTCTATATAAAACCCTTCGAGGACTTCTTACTTAAATAAAATTACATTTGATGAATTATTTGTTCTTCATCTTAATGTCAATGTACACACCTGCCGGCATCTCTAATCTAGATAATGCATCAACAGTCTTCTGTGTTGGAGTAATGATATCGATTAATCTCTTGTGTGTTCTCTGCTCGAACTGTTCTCTTGAATCTTTGTACTTATGAACAGCTCTGAGGATTGTAACAACTTCCTTCTTAGTTGGAAGAGGTACCGGACCACTCACCTGAGATCCTGTCTTCTTAACAGTCTCGATAATTTTCTTAGCTGACTGATCAACTAACTGATGATCGTAAGCTTTAAGTGTAATTCTCATTACTTGACTTGCCATAAAAAAAGCCGCCTCCTTTTCGTACTTTTAAAACTGATACGTTGTTATCTCGTATCTCAGTACAACAAGTGGTGACTGTACACTTCCCCGCGTGTGTCGCAATTACTTACATAATCTCACAACCTTATCGCGGTCATCTCTGCAAAATGCAGATGGTAAATTGTACAGTGACTTGTCGTCAGTTTCCTAACTTGACATTCGCTCCACGGAAAACCTGTTATTACAACAGCAACCTCGCGCTTCATAGCTATCATGTCACAGCAAGTAATAGTATATAGTAAGGATTGCTAAATTGCAAGACCCTAAAATTGTTTTTTTTTAAGAACAATGTTTCTTATTGGTATAGAAGTACACACAAACTGCGCTTCCTGCTCCAATTACTACAATAGGAATAACTACTGCTGGCCATGGGAATTTCTTGTCCGGTTTATTTTCCCCATTATTCTCAACTAAGCTTGTTCCCGTAGTCTCAGGATTGTCTTCTCCGCCTTCATCATTTTTTAGCTCATCAGCGGAAGCTTCACTGTTTTCTGTACCCTCTCCATTTTTCTCCGTACTTTCTTCAGTTGGATTTTCTTCCGTGGCATCATCAGTAGCTTTAGTTGTTTCACCTGATTTATCCGTGCATTCTTCGGAATCATTATCGTTAACATTGCCTCCGGAATTATCACCGCTTAAATCTCCGTTACCGGAGGCACCATTATCAGAACTTCCATGTGTCAGAGAATCTCCCTTTGTTGGATTTTCTCCTTCGGTTGCGGTTTCATTACGGGTTGGTGTCTCACTCTGTGTCGAATTTTCTGTAGTACTATTATTTTCGTCATTACTACCCGTGTCAGTGGAATAAACCGTCCACTGGCCTGATTTATAAATCATGTTTCCATATAATGAAAGCCCCGGTTGTAAATCAGCAGGGTAACGATTACTGTCACTACTGTAAAAAATAACCCTTGGATTACTGATATTGCTTGGAACCTCATATTTGTAAAGATTACCGGAGACCTTTGTCATTGCAACTCCCGGCCAGTCACCATTGCTGCTTCCATCAGCACTGTATGCATAGCAGCTAACCTTACTCCCCCAGCTACCCGGAAGTTCTATATAAGCAATATTTTTCTTAGATGTATTAGTACTTATAGCATTGTATACAACTGCAATACCGGTTCCGCCTATGTCTCCTTTAATTCTGCCACCGGAAACAGTAAATGTATTACCAGTTATCTGGTCCTTATATGTACCATTTACCATAGTGTTTGCCGTAACATTTACTGTAGCATTCGTTCCGCTGCAATTTACCAAAATCACACCGGATGTTCCTCTCTCACAATAAGCAATATTTCCCTCGTTAGCTAGCCACTCTGTCTGTCCCGCAAAAGCATTGTGGAATTTATTAATAGCTGCGACTTCTGCATCCGCCCAACCTGTAACTGCACCGGTTCCCATTGGTGTTTTATTCAAATCAGTATAGCCCGGACGTGCAAAATACAATCCCATTGCATCCGACCTTGTGGCTACAAGTGCCCATGTTTTATTAATATTATCCGTTGATACGTCCTTGGACTCCCCACCGGCAAAGGTATCATGGGATTCAGCCCACAAAACTAATTTGTCAGCATACACACCATTGCCCTTATGATAACCATAGCTATATCCCGAAGCATTCCCCCCTGCTACATTACCTCTCAGCTGATTACCCCAACTATTGTCGGTTATACTCATATACGTAGTATACGCACTTGCAGGAATTCCGCCACCCGGAGTATCCAAAAGCTCTCCATAGCAATATAAATCCTTACCCTTAGAGGTTGCATAGGTTGTTGCCGCATTAATTACATTTGGCCAGAAATCACTGGCACAGTAATCCGTATCAATAGGTAGTTCAATATGCTTTGCTGCATCAAATCTAAAGCCGTCCGCACCTGCATCGATGCACTCTTTTAAATAGGTTATTACATAATTCTGTATTTTTGTATTTGAAGTATTTAAATCCGGAACACCATTCATACAGAACTGTGTTATCTCATATCTACTGTCATAATTAGTTGTGTTTTTGGTTATATCATGCCAACAGCTTGCATCGTCTCTAATATCTGATGGAATTGATGTTGAAAGATTATTACTTGTCTGATTTCCAAGATGATTTGCAACCACGTCAACAATTACCTTAACTCCATATTGATGAGCCGTATTACACATACTGATAAACTCTGCCTTAGTACCTAATGCACTGTTACCTGTATTATCAATAATAAAGCCCATCGGCTGATAGTATAACCACCACGCATCCATGGAATAACTCTTGGTAGCCTCCTTGGACTGCTGTATAGGCGAGGTCTGGATTGCTGTATATCCCGAAGCTGCGATTAACTCCATATTCGCCTCTATGCTTTTGTATGACCAATTCCAGCAATGCAGTGTGACTCCATCCTGTATATCGTCCTGCTGTCCTGCGGGCTTACTTACAGCCCGACTGGTTATATTAGTAACCGCCGCCTTCGTCCCAACATCATTCAAATTAGCAAAAGTGCCAAAACATAATGCTAATGTTAAAAATCCCCCTAAAAGCCCTTTGAAAATTTTCTTCATTAGCACTTACCTCCTAATATTAAAATTATAGCTTTTTTGCTTGCTATTAACAAGGCTTTCCTTTATATTATAGAAGGAAATATTTTTAAGGATGGTTATTTTATGTGGATTGCTGATAATTGGCAGGATTATGAAGTTATAGACACCTCCATGGGTGAGAAATTAGAGCGTTGGGGAAACTACCTTTTAGTACGTCCGGACCCACAGGTTATCTGGAATACGGACAAAACCCACAATGGCTGGTACAAAAAGAACGGCCTTTACCACAGAAACAGTAAAGGCGGAGGCGAATGGGAATTTTTTGACCTGCCTGAACAGTGGAGTATTAATTACAAAAACCTTACCTTTAATTTAAAACCATTTTCTTTTAAGCATACAGGTCTTTTCCCTGAACAGGCGGTTAACTGGGACTGGTTTAGCAGCAAAATCCGTAATGCCAAAAGACCTGTTAAGGTTCTTAATCTTTTTGCATACACAGGCGGTGCAACTCTTGCAGCAGCTGCTGCCGGTGCAAGTGTGACCCATGTAGACGCATCCAAAGGAATGGTCGGCTGGGCAAAAGAAAATGCCGCTTCATCAGGACTTGCAGATGCTCCGATTCGCTGGCTTGTAGATGACTGTGTTAAATTCGTTGAACGCGAAATCCGCCGCGGCAACAAATATGACGGAATAATTATGGACCCTCCATCCTACGGCAGAGGTCCAAAGGGTGAAATCTGGAAAATAGAAGAAGCAATATATCCGCTTGTACAGTTATGTGAACAGCTTCTGTCAGATGATGCACTTTTCTTCCTTATTAATTCATACACAACAGGACTAGCTCCTGCAGTTCTTACTTATATGATAGGAACTGCCATTTGTCCAAAACATGATGGTCATGTGGAAGCAGAAGAAATAGGACTTCCCGTAACAAGCACCGGACTTATATTGCCATGTGGTGCAAGCGGCAGATGGGAAAAATAAAATAAATTTACAAAAAAGCTGTCAGCACTACATTGGATCAATCCAACGGAGTGCCGACAGCCATAAACTCATAAATCTGTAAATTCATATATTGAATAACAGTAATTATTCTTCCGAAAGCCAGAAGCCTTCCTGCTTAACGATGGAAATAATACCATCCCAAACCTCTTTAAGGTCACTGATATCAATTGAATCCATATCTGCTGTAATCTCATCAAAGAATCTGATTGTGTCCTTACCTGAGAAAAACTCCATATAGCACTCACCGGATTCCGTCCAATGGGTATCAGCTACATACTTATTCATAAGTCTCTGCGGACTAAGCTTATTCTTATTATGCTTAACCCACCAGCCATTACCACTATCCTTTAAAATGATTTCCTTCATATCATTATTCTCATCGGTATAAAGCAATTTACCGTCTTCAATATGTTTAATTGATACCAAAGGATACCTCTTCATGTTATCAACTCCTCTTCAATCCTGTATATTTATACTATCAGAAATAATCAAAATAAACAATTATTTTTGATAAATTCATCAATAATTCCCAAAATCTGTTCAGACCAGAACTGTCTGTCACCATGATGGGCACCATCTATCTGATATAACGCAGCCTCATGTCCGTTTTCTTTCAATGCAGTGTACAACTGACAGCTCTGCCCAAAGGGAACGAGCTCATCATTACTTCCGTGAAACATTATAACAGGTGGTAATTTTCTGCCATCAGCAACATAATTTTTTATAATAGTAGGTTCTGACAAATCCCTGCGTTCAAGTACCGGCTGACAGCCAATCAAACAGCCTTCCGGAGAATCAGCTGTCCTGTGATCCTGAGTAGACGGCTCGTCGTTCATTGTGGTTATATCAGTAGGTCCATAGAAATCTATTATTCCTCTTACAGAATAATCATTGTTTCTTGAAAATTCATCCTCTAATGACTCAACACCATTTGTTAATCCTGCCATCAAAGCTGTATACCCTCCTGAGGAATCACCCATTACAAATATCTTATCCGCATCAACATTGTATTCCTCTGAGTGCTTTTTCATATATGTAATTCCTGCTTTTGCGTCAACCACAATTGCCGGAAATCCAGCCTCCTCAGAACCTCTGTATTCCAAAAGTGCAACTGCATAGCCTTTTACAGCCAGTAACGCTAATTGTGCCACACGTCCCTTTACATCCTGCCTATGGAAAGCAGAACCCGGTATATATACAATCAAAGGCACTTTTCCATCAGTACAAACCGGCTCAATTATCTGCAAAAATAACTTCCGGCTCCCACGCACCGCATATTCAACATCATAATAATATGCCAATTCATAATTATCACAGACCGGATTTATAACTTGCATTCCGTCCGCCTTAATTAAGCTTTTGGGAAATTGCTCCCTTGTAACACTAATCGGTTCCACCACTAACACTCCTTTGCAACAAACTTTAATATCCTAATTCCTCACCCACAAGAAATACTTTAATTCTTCCTGCGTGTCCGCTTCGTCTTGTAATTACAATCTGATTACAGAAACAGTCAGGTGAAAGACAATCCCCACATCGTCCGGTCTTCCCACATGGTGTATTTCTTCCAAGTCTTACTGCATTAGGCGGACAACTCTCGGTCTTAACTCTCTTATAAGCCGTCTCCACATCCGCTGCCACCTTATTCATTCCTGCAACAATAATTACATGCTTAGGCCCATGTATGAGTGCTGCAAGTCTGTTTCCGTTGCCATCAATATTAACAAGCTCGCCATCAAGAGTAATTGCATTTGTACTCATAAGGAAATAATCACTAAGAACAGTTTTTGCAAAAATCTCCCTACTCTCCTCAGGCGTCTTAGCACTCATTCTGTCAATAAGATTATATTTACCGGAATGAATCGCATCCATTAATCCGGATTCTTTAACCGAAGCAGAACCGCCCCAGGCGATAGTTGCACCTTCTTCCATAATAGAAAGAACCTTCTCAACCAATTCAGCTGAATCCTTACAGTAAAAACCTTCCATATTTCTTTTTGCAAGGTTATTAATAATACCTTGTGCAGTTAATTCATAAGTGTCCTTTTTAAATGACATAATTGCCTCCATATTTTCACATGTATAATATTACGCACAATTCAATTTATTTATGTTCAATCTGCAGTATGCCGATAAAAAAGCTTGAAAAAATAAGCTCTGCACCTAGTACAATCGCCGTAAATGCCGGAATTGTAAGTCTCATGGAATTCGTAGGATTCAGTTCGCCAAAGGACATCTTTGACCATACAGTAACGGCAAGTATTGAACAAACAATTCCTGCTATGAATAAAAGCACTCCAAGTATAATTCCCTTCTCAACCGTAAATAGCTTTGCAAAGCCTTTTGGCTTCTTCATTGGAATAAAACCCGTGCTTCTTGCATATGTCTCCGTATACATTGAGAACAGAAGCATATTTACTCCCAATAAAAGCATTGCACTTGAGTACAAAAGCGTCTGTATATCAAAGGTAACATTGCCAACGGATAAAGGACCGATTGTGAGAATCACCATAAACACAAATCCCACTACAGATAAAACAAGTCCCGGATATCTGAACAGCCAGTTTGGACTATGCATTAACAGGAATTTCAAATGTCTCCATCCATCACGCCATGTATTAAGATGTGGCGGATGACTTCTTCCATCCTTCTTCAAGGTAGTCGGAACTTCTGTAATCTTAAAATCTGACATTGTTGATTTAACAACCATCTCACTGGCATATTCCATACCTGTAGTTTTAAGATTCAGTTCTCTCATCCTTGCGGTATTGTATCCACGAAGTCCGCAATGAAAATCCTTAATCTTACTGCTATAAAATAACCTTCCGATAAAAGATAATACAGGATTACCAATATATCTGTGGCTGAAAGGCATTGCGCCCTTCTCAATTCCACCCTTGAAACGATTACCCATTACAAGGTCATATCCTTTTCGAAGTTTCTCTACAAAAGGCATTAAATGCAGAAAGTCGTAACTGTCATCAGAATCTCCCATAATAACATATTTACCAAGTGCAGCATTGCAGCCTCCAATCAAAGCAGCACCATAGCCCTTTACAGGTATGTCCACAACTCTTGCGCCATTTCTTCTTGCGATATCCTGCGACCCATCAGTACTTCCATTATCAGCAATAAGCACTTCTCCGTTCACATTGTTATCCTTCAAAAAAGTCTGAGCCTTCTGAATACATATTTCCAATGTCTCAGCTTCATTAAGGCAAGGCATTAAGATTGTAAGCTCATACTGAAATCCTTCGTTACTCATTATCAGACCTCTCTTTCCTGTTAATATTCTCCCATGCTTCCAAATCAAACTCTTTGTTCCTGAAATAATATTTCCTGTCCTCTTCTGTAATAGGTCGAATTACCCTGCATGGATTACCTGCTGCTACGCACCAGTCCGGAATATCTCTGGTAACAACACTTCCTGCACCGATTACTACATTGCTTCCGATATGTACTCCCGGAACTATAACGGTGCTTCCGCCAATCCATACATTATCCCCAATCGTTACACTCGCGCCATATTCATACAAACTGTTTCTGGAATCCGGATGAATCGGATGACCTGCTGTATATATGGAAACATTCGGAGCCATAAAACAATTCTCACCGATGATAACCTTAGCTACATCAAGAATTGTGCAATTAAAATTTGCATAAAAATTTCTGCCAACCTCAATATTAAATCCATAATCACAATAAAAAGGAGGTGTAACAAAGGCATTCTCCGATTTTCCGAAAAGCTTTCTGACTATTTCACTTATTTTCTCAAACTCCGAAAAATCTGTCTGATTCAATTCATATATCAGCTTCTTAGATCTACGTTGCTGTTCCATTACTGACGAATCACAAATATATGCCATTTCAGCCTGTCTGCGTTCTATATTATTCATTGTACTTACTCCACTAATCAATGTTATTATAGGGTCCAAAATCCAATTCATAAGGATAATGGGTTTTTCTTCTCTCAACAGGTGGCGGTGTCATATAGTCACCATACATCTTTGTAAGAAGCTCCTCCAGATTATTTGGAAACGGAAGTGTAATATCCTCAAAAGTCAGTTCTCTCAATGGATATATCTCATCCTTTGAAAAGGTATTTGTATATGGAAGAGGGTCGCAGAAATACGCCATCCTCTTAGTTTCTCTGTTATTATATCTCTGATTGGCTTTTTCTCTTCTTCTTACCAGCCACTTCTTGGATATATGAAAAAATTTCATAATATGGTGAGTTGCAATGCAGGCTCCTGTAACAATTTTTGCAAGAAATCCATGCACATACAGATACGGTCTTGGCATAATCCTGAGAATCAGAAGCTTGCCCCAGAACCATGCAGTCCACATCTGCCAGTGATAAGCAAACCAACCGTCAGCAGCATTGTCAAGCGCATACAAATCCAGAAAGATTCCCCAAGGGCAGTCAACATCTTTCATGACCTGCTCCCTGAAAACAGTTCCACGAAGACATAATCTGGTTGTTGCCAGAGGATAATTTTCATCCGTATCAGTATTAAGCACATAATACTTGTCTCCCATTTCCTCCTGAACAATTTTAAGAAACTTCTCATAATCTGCTCTTGGCATGGAAATATCTATGTCATCATCCCAAGGTATATAGCCTTTATGTCGTAATGCACCTATTCCGGTTCCTGCATAACCAAAATATATAAGATTATGCTCCTTGCAGATTTTTACAAAATCCCTAACAATATCCATTTCTATGTGCTGAAGCTTACTAAGCACTTCAGGTTCATAAAACTCAGGCATAACTCTCTACGCCAAAGGCGTATCCTCCTAAAATAATTATAACTGTATTTTTACAATCTATTCAGACAGAGTTCTTTCTAACCCTGTGTATAATGCGCAAGAAACTGTTTAGTTCTCTCCTCCTGCGGATTTTCAATTACATCCACCGGATTTCCCTGCTCAACAATCTGACCGCCGTCCATAAAAATAACATGACTGGAAACATCCCTTGCAAAGCTCATTTCATGAGTAACAATAACCATGGTCGTATTTTTATCTGCAAGCTCCTTAATTACCTTAAGAACCTCACCGGTAAGTTCAGGGTCAAGTGCAGATGTCGGTTCATCAAAGCACAGAATATCCGGCTTCATTGCCAAAGCTCTTGCAATTGCTACACGCTGACACTGTCCCCCTGATAACTGATGAGGATAGTTATTCATTCTGTCTGCAAGTCCCATCTGCGTAAGCAGAGCTTCTGCCTCAGCCTTAATTTCATCATTGATTTTTTTCCTTCTCTGTTTATAATCCGGACGTTCTTTTGCGAGAAGTTCTTTTGCAAGCATTACATTCTTAAGAGCCGTATATTGCGGAAAAAGATTAAATGACTGAAACACCAGACCGAAATGCAGTCTCTTCCTGCGAATCTCAGATTCCCTTAATGTATTTTTATCATTTGCATCAAAAAGAACCTCTCCATTAACTTTAATCATTCCGCCATCTGCTCTCTCAAGAAAATTAAGACAGCGAAGGAGGGTTGTTTTGCCGCTTCCTGATGAACCGATAATCGACACTACCTGCCCTTTTTCAAGCGAAAAACTGATATCCTTCAAAACCTCTGTTTTGCCAAATGATTTCTGAATATGTTCGACCTCTAAAATCGGCATTATTTTCTCCTCCTATCTGAAATATTCAAGTTTCTTCTCAAGCTTGCCCAAAAGAACGGTTAAAATACCATTGAAAATCAGGTAATAAACTGCAGTGAAGAAAAGTGGCCATATAACACCTGAAATTCCCTGTGAGCCCTTCATAAATGCCTGTCCAGCCCATATAATCTCCTGCAATGCAATAATCCTTGCAAGTGATGTATCCTTAACAAGGGTGATAATCTCATTGGACATAGGTGGTATTATTCTTTTTATCATCTGAAGGAGTTTTACCTTAAAAAATATCTGACTTTTTGTCATACCAAGCACAAGCCCTGCTTCTTCCTGACCACCGGGTACTCCCTGTATTCCGCCACGATATATTTCAGAAAAATAACATGAATAGTTAATTATAAAAGCAAGTGAAGCCGCCATAAATCTTCCGGTTTCTCCACTACCCCAGATAGGATTCTTGAGAACAAGTCCCGGAAAATAGAAAATAATGAGAAGCTGAATCATCAACGGTGTCCCTCTTATAATTGTTACAAAAAGCCTGGTTACAAAGCTAAGAGGCTTGAATTTGGACATTGAGCCGAAGGATATAATGAGTCCTAACGGTAATGCTCCAATCAATGTAACAACAAATAATTTTAGGGTCTGGAGAAAACCCATATTCAACGATTTAATTACTATTGGCAGCTGCTCAAGAAATTCTTTAAAAACATCCATTGTAATCCCTTTCCATTATATAAAAATATATTTCACGCAATAAAGAGTTCCGCTTGCGGAACTCTCTATACCGTTATATGCCTTAAGTTCTGTAGCACTACTGTTCAACAACAGATTTCTGAACATTATATTTCTCAGCACACTCCAACATGCTTCCATCTTCATAACTCTCTTCAAAGAAATCATTAAGCGCTTCAACAAGATTAGAACCTTTACGGAATCCTACACCATACTCTTCTGTATTAAGCTCAATTGTATATGTAAGATTGTTGTAACTTGTTCCCGGACCAACCATAGCTTTTGCCATTAACGAATCAACAATTGCAGCTTCAGAAGTTCCTGCTGAAACCTCCATAAGCGCATCCGCCTGTGTTAAGACCTCTGTATATTCAAGCTTCAAATATTCTGCCAAATCTTTAGCTGCACTTCCTGCTTCAACTGCAAACTTAAGATCTGAAATACTTTCTGCCGTCTGATATTTTACTGCAATTCCTGCAGGTACTATTACAATCTGTGCGTTAGAGCAATATGCATTTGAACAATCCATTGCTGAAAGTACTTCGTCTGTCAATGTCATCCCGTTCCATACACAGTCAATTGTCTTTGATTCGAGTTCAAGAGCTTTGTTATCCCAGTCAATCAAAACAAATTCGACCTCAACACCGAGGCTCTCTGCAAATGCAGTTGCCATATCCGCATCAAAACCAATCCAGTTTCCGTCATCATCCTTGTAATCCATCGGAGCAAATTCGGTAATTCCTACCACCAATGTTCCTTTGTCCTTAACATAGTCCAAATCAGAATCAGATGAAAGACCAATATTGCCACTCATATAAATACATCCTGATGTTGACAATCCCATAACCAATGCAAGTAAAACCACCAAAATCTTCTTCATAAAGTAATCCTCCTAAATACAACTATCCTATAATACTATAGTAGATTATCATTTTATCAAAGTAAAGTCAATCAAAGATTTCCCGCAAAGCCTTAATCATTATTGCGTTTTCTTCTTCATTCTTAACTGATAATCTGATATAATTGCCCCCATCAAGTCCGTCTTTTCTGGAAAGGTCTTTTATCAGAATATTATATTTATTAAGCATTACATCCGCTAACTGTGTTGAGGTTATGTCAGATTTAATACGGCACATAACATAGTTAGCCTGTGACGGATATACATGAAGCTGTTTAATACTCTGGAGCTGTTCAATATAGTCATCCCTGACCACTTTGATATGCTCCATAGCCTCCTCGTAATCCTCCTTGTACTTCTCTATTATCTGCATATAGTACTCAGCAAAGGAGTTAATGTTCCAGATTGCGACATCCTTCTTCATGAAGGCAATTCTGTCCTTATCAGAAGAAACAATTATTCCAAGTCTTAAGCCGGCAACACCAAATGACTTGGAAATACTCTTTAATACAATAAGGTTCGGATTATCCTCAAGAATCTCATTACTTATTAAAGTATGTTTCTCACTGTCCTTTGCAAAATCAATAAACGACTCATCAACAACTAATAATGTGTTCCTTACTGCTGCCCATTTCGCCAATTCCAAAATATCCGGTTTTTTGATAAAATTACCTGATGGATTGTCAGGATTAATAAGGACAATTGCTTCCACATGATTTATTTCATAGAAATCCATCAAGTCCTTAACTGTATAGTTGAAATCATTTTCTTTAACATAATAAGGAACTATATCCTCCACTTTCTTTCTGTGTGAATATTCCTCAAATGTAGGATAAATCGTTCCGATTCTTCCATGAAGGTTTTCCATTAATGATTTAATTAATTCCGCGGTGCCGTTTCCAACACATACATACTCAGGAAGAATGTCAAAATATTTACCTGCAAGAAGACTGTTAACTCCCATTCCCGACGGATATTCACGAATAAGAGTCTCAAAATTAGCCTTCATCTCATTCATAAATCTGACATTCGGAAAATAAGGATTAACCAGATAACAGAAATCATGCATTGCAGGATATCTCCAATATCCTCCGAAACGTCGTGAATATTTATTAACTTTATCTATTCCTTCAGCAAAAATTGATTCTGCAATATCCACATCCTGAATATCATTAATCTCATACCATCTCTCATCAGAAACCACCAAAGCAGGAATTGAAGTCTTATGCCCCATAGTAACAACCTTCAGCGCTGACTCATATACTGACGAATCGCCCCATGCCTTAATGTATGCCTCCATTAAAGGCATATATTTTTTCTCAATAAATTCTCTGCTGAATTTGTATATGCTTACAGTCTTGTAATATTCATTAATATTATTCATATCATATGAATGATTATCAATAAATTCCGTAATATTATTTCTGACATCCAGCTTAACAATTGTGCCATCCATCCAAGGCTCAGGTCTTGCAACAAAAGTCACACAGTCATTCTCATTCTTAACCAAGGTCTCAACCATTGAACCATCAAAAATAATATCGGATTCCAGAACAATAGTATCATCCTGAACAAGATAATCCTTTGTCAGCCAAAGAGAATAGATGTTGTTCGTCTCACCAAAGCGGTCATTATTAACAAAAACAACTTCTGATCTAATATCAAGCTTCTCAACATACTCCTTAAGGACATCTCCCTTGTAACCGGTAACAATAATAATTCTGTCCATTCCGGCTTTACAAAGATTCTCCATGGCTCTCTCTATTAATGTCCTGCCATTAATCTCAACCATACATTTAGTATGATTCTTTGTTAACTCTTTAAGTCTTTTTCCGACTCCGGCAGCGAGAATCACTGTCTGCATATCCTTATCCCTCCAAACTGTTAATCAGTATATCCATTTCTAACCCATGCAACTGCATGTTTATAATCAGCCATTGTATCGACTTCTCTGGTTCTTATATATACCATTTCCAATGGCATCAGCGGTGTCATCATATCACATACATGACGATCGCCCGGAACAAGTCTGTCCGTCTTAACCTGTGCAAGTCCCGTCCATTCGTATTCACCCTCTTCTCTTGAGAATCCCACTCCATAAATCTTACCATCCTTAGTAATAGTCTTCATCTTCATAGGGTCATCTGTTCCGATTGCCGTTGCGCATACACATTCCTTATCACTCTCAAGCACCATTCTTAAATCGTCCGGATGTACTAACAAGTCTCCGTCAAGTGATACAATCATGTCTCCCGCATGCTTCATTGCAAGAGAAAAGCTTCCGCCCGTTCCTGTATTACGGTAATTATGATTAAATACAAATAAAATATCCTTACGGTAACTGTTAACGACTTCTATAACTTTTTCCATCTGATATCCCACAACAATTCGGATATCATCATAATCTTTCAATAATTCCAACTGCCTTATAATCAGCGGTTTGCCATCAATATCAATCAGTGCCTTGGTTGAGCCTATCCCAAGCCGGCTTCCCATTCCGGCACAGCTTATAACAATTGTCTTAGAAACTGACATAATTTCTCCTCCGAATATGTTGCATGTGTGGCGGACTGTAGTACCGAAGGTGCAATATCTCTTACTCCGCCAAAACCAATTCCAACCTCTGCTGCCGCTATCATTTCCGCATCATTATTACCATCACCAATTGCAACAAGTGGCTTGTCTATTGACTTAACAGCCTTTGATTTATCAATTACATAATCAACCTTAACTATTCTGTTATCCTCTACTATCGCCTTCGAACATAAACAATGGTCTCTCATTCCCATTTTATCCATCAGCCCGTTAATCCATACATCAAGGTTGCCGGTTACAACATAACACCGTTCAGCATTCTCCTTAATGAAATCAACTAATTTATCATTAACCGGAATATCCCTTACCATATATTCAACCTCAGTTACAGGAATATCCTTAAGTAATTCAATTCTCTCAAGAAAACTACGTTCAAACGGAATCTCACCCTGCATTGTAAGCTCAGTCAGTTCACGCATCTCTTTTTCCTTATTAATTGCTCTTGCAATTTCAGGAAGAATCTCAACTTTGGTGATTGTTGCGTCTAAATCGAACAAAAATACATATTCGCTCATTGTTCACCTCTCTAATGACTATATTCTCTTTGTGATATTAACATTTTTATTGTAAATTATCAACCTTTACGCAAAATTATAGCGAGGCAGATAGTTCAAAAAACACCTGCCCCTTTCTAATCACACTTTATTATACCTTAAACTTATTCATTCTCTCAATAAGTTCTGCTGACTCTTCTCTCAACTTGTCTGCTCCCTCTGCAACTATACGGCAACTCTCAGATACATTCTGGGTATGCTGATTCAACTCATCAGTTGAGCCGGCAATCTGCTCTGTAGCCTCAAGCTGAGCCTTGGAGATTTCTTCTACCTGTTTTGAAACCTCATCTACCTTATCAACCAGTTCTATCATCTGTTTTACCCGCTGACTGGTTTCTTCGACCTTCTGATACAACTCGCTAAAGGTTGCACTCGCATCTTCGACAATTCCTACGTTGTTCTTAACCTCTTCAACACTGGAATTCATATACATTACTGCAGTGTCAACTGTGCTTCTGATTTCAACTGTTAAATTAGAAATCTTATCTGCAGCGGAACTGCTGTTAGCAGCTAACTTGCCAATCTGCTCCGCAACAACAGAAAAGCCTCTTCCTGCTTCTCCTGCTCTCGCCGCTTCAATTGATGCATTCAAAGCAAGCAGATTAGTCTCAGACGCAATCTCAACAATCAGATTTACCATATCAACAATCTGAGTAACAATATTGCTGACATTTTGGAACTGTTCGGATAATATTACTATAGAGGTATTTATATTAATCATTCCGTTGTTAATCTGTTCCATATCCCTCTTGCCGTTCTGGGACATATTAACACTTTCCTGCATCAGTCTCTCAGCTGTCTCGCCCTCTATATCAGCATTTTGAGTTAATTCGGCAAGACTCTCCATCTTTGCAGAAGCCTCCTCTGCTGACCTTGTAAGCTGCTCCACCATTGTATCTAACATTTCCATCTCTTTATTCTGGTTGCTCGCCGATTCCTTAAGTGAATCTGAAATTTGTCCGTTATCCACGGACTGTCTTTCCAACCATCCGGCAATACTACACAACTCAGAAATCGTATCTCTCATCTGAGTTATAAAAGTCTGCATATTATTACTCATAACAGCGATTTCATCATTGCCCTTTATCTCAAGATTTTCTGAAAAGTCACCCTCCGCGATTCTGTCAATAACACTGGTCATTTTGCCAATCGGCTTAACAATTCGGTTCATCATGTTTAAAATAACGATAATGAGTATGGCAGCTGCCACAACCGCAATCAGTACCATTATAAATTCCATCTGATACAAGTCAGTTAATACCTTGCTTTTTGCTACATATGTAACCAGATACCAGTCAGTATTATCTACAGGATTCATGCAAACATAATATTTGCCGTCACCACCATTAACTGATATCATACCACTTTTATCAGCTTCCAAAGCTTCACCGATAGAAGTATACAAAGAATCAAGCTTCTCATCTCCAAGAGAAACTGCCATCATTTCCTCATCAATATGAGCTATAATTGTCTGATTCTCCTTGGTTACGAGAAAAGCATTAACTTCTCCTTCTGATGATATATCCTCTACCAGACCTGATACATAGTCAAGATATACATCTGTTGCCAGAACCCTTACGGCAGCATCATAGTCAATTCGTACAGAAGCACTTACGCACACCTGGCCTGTCATAGAATCATAGTATGGCTCGCCAAAAGCAAACTCAGGATTATCCTTGCCATCAACATACCAGTCACGTTCAACAAGCACCCAGTCATCGTCCGGAACCCATCCCGAACCATCAAGATAAATACCTCTTTCATCACCCATATATAAGCCTAATGGATATGCCTCATGCAACTCATATGTAGTTTCCAAATATTTAAGAGTTGCTTCATCATCTGCAAATCCGCCATTTTCAACGCTGTTCTTATAAACATTAAGCTCTGAAAAAATACCATCCGTCCATTTACTTATCTTCTCTGCATTAACCTGTGCCGAAGCCTGTAGCTTGTCTTGTGATGTCTTAAGTACTACATTACTTGCCAATGCGAAAAAAGATATAATTAAAGCTAATACAATCGGAATTACAATTACAATTAATTTCAGTCTTATACTTATACCCTTTTTCTTCTGTCTGCTCATCATGATACCTCCGAATATCAAAAAATAAATCTATTTCTACAATTCTACCATATTGCAGGCTCATATATCAACACAAAAACTCTCCCCTAGTGTTTTTCCAAAGATTAATATCGTTTTTCAGACAAATTCTTCTCTATATATTCAATATATCATTTTCAATAAACTGAACCATAACTTATCAATATGTAATAACCCTAGGTGCTTCATCACGGCACATGTATCCGATTTTCCATCCCATATTTATTTCTCATCAGATTCATTTCTAAGCACCGCTGCCAGCTTTAAAAGCTCTTCCTCGGAAGTCTCTATGCAGGTTTTAAGCCTCTGGTTAATAGTCTTTCCACAGTCCCCATAGACATATATCAGAACTTCTCCGTTATTGTAAAGAGTAGCTTTAACTGCTCCCAAATTTTCCTCATCAATATAAAACATCATAAAATCCGATATTTTATCACATTATTTACACCATTCACTTAATTCTAATTTTAAATAGTTCTCCGCTTCTTCTCTGCTAACCGGGGTTATTCTTTCATTTTTGTATCTGGGATTTTCATTTTCCACAAAATCCCTTACTATAAAATAAAATCCTCATCATCCTTCGTATGACTTCTAAGTTCCAGCCAACACTTAGTCCATGTTCCATCTTCGCGTTGACGATTGTTATTCTGACATACGTATTCTTTTCCATTGTAAATTGCTAACATGATGCCTCCTGCTATTTCTTTTTCAATTCGGCAATCGCCGCATAATGCAAAACCTCAAATTTCCCCGGTGCAATTCTTTCAAGCAACTCAAGATGTTCCTTCTCCCAGCTTGCAATTTCTTGCTCCGTAAGTGAAGCTCCCACACCTCGGCAAGCCTTCATTCTGCCATTCCAGCTTTCTCTGGTAAAAGGAACTTTTACCGAATACTCTTCGTGATATACCAGCTCAAATTTTTCATTATAGCAGTCCGGAATATATATCGGATGTCTGATTTCCCCGGCACCGCTCCAGTCCGGATTATATTTTAGAACAAGTTTTTCACTTTCTCCTGCAATCTTATCTTCATAAGGCAGCCAAGCCATATATAGAACCAAAATGTGCCCATTTTCTTTCAAAAATCTATGTAACATAGGCATTACTTTTTCATGGTCAAAATACCAGAAACACTGGCAAGCCGTAATAACATCAAAATAACCTACCGGAAAGTCCAGTTTCTCTGTTGACAAAGCATAATAATCAATGTCCATTCCCTCTGAAAGATTTTTTGCCTGCTCAATCTGGTTCTCGGAAATATCCGTGCCCGTCCATTTGGCACCGTAGCGGTACATATTGCGAGGGATAACTCCTGTTCCCGTTCCTATATCAAGAACACTTTGACCTTTTACGCACAAATTACGCTCTATGATTTTTTCATAAAAAAGCTGCGGGTAAATATCACGAAACTTTGCATAGTCATCAGAGGTTCGCCCCCAGTCAAAAGCTTTGCCCTTGTCGATGTTTGGGTCGGTTATGTTCATAGTAATCCCTCCAATCAGTTATTCGAATATGTCCAGTATCCATCATAAGCATAACCGGTTTTTCCAACTAATAAATGCTCTGATTTTGTAAAACCCACCTTCTGAATAGCTTTAATTCTTTCAACCGCATATATTGGTGCCTTGGTAATAACACCTTTACATCCTAACATCGTTTCGAGCTTTGGTGCTACAAGCTCAAAAATGTCATATAATGCAGTCTCCTGTTCGTAGTCACTTCTCACATCAACTCTTAAGATTCCTGTATTATTAAATTCATCTTCCGATGCTCTTAAACACAGCTCAACCGTTCCAATTACACTTGATGCAGCTTTATCCACAATAGAAAGTCTGACAAACCAGCCATTTTCATATGACATATGCCAAAATCCAATAGCCTCTGTCATCCTTTCTTTTGTTGCATAAATATTCATCATCTGCCTCCTTAATTACTATACTTTTAGATTTCTATCTTTTCTAAATTCATCCATATACTTCTTACATGCATACGCTTCCATTAGTTTTTCATCTTCCCATGTCCAACGCTTCTCAAATTCTACTTTCTGAATAGTCTCCTCTTCTGACGGCTCCGCCGGAAAAATATTACAAGGGTAATGTTCACAATAGCCACAATGAGCATAGCCTTTTTCTATAACGCATTTTCTTACTTCACAAGCAGGACTGAATAATATAGCGTCATCTTTTTCACAACAGCAGCCATCACAAATAATTGTCTCAGGGTTCGGTTCAAATCCCTGCCATATCTTTCTCCAAGCGTTACAAATCTCAACTCGCCTATCTTCTTTTTCTACATTGGGACGATATATTAGACACAAATCGCATCGCATACCACATTTTGAGAATATTTTATTTTTCATCTATGTATCCTCCACAAATTTCATCTATTTTAATTAAACAGTTCCAGAAATCCCTCTACATTCACTACATCATTTTCCAAAACTGCCTTATATACGTCCAGACTTTTATACTTTTCAAATGAATATAAGCCTCGGGTAATTAATCCCTCTTTTATTTGGACGATTCTTTCCTTTTGAATCTGACTTGTTCTCTGCACAATATTATCACAATATCTTTCTGCATTTGCAATAGTATCCTTATCGAAGAACCACAAGTCAATGTTCCATAATTCCCCTGTTATCATAGTCTCAAAACCATGAAACCATACTTTCTTTCCTTCTCCATTAATTTCTTCTTTGACTTCATACCATATCGGATGAAACGTATCTAAAATAAATGCAGACAGCTCATACAACTTGTCCACTGACATACCATAATTTTCTATATCAATATCCAAGTCATTCCATGCCATCATATCCATTCTATAACTACCAACAATATGGGGCACTCCGATTTCTTCCAGTTTATTTAATAATCCAAATTCATGTAATATACGGTCTGCCTGAGACTTTCTATCAACATTATTCATTCTTAGCATCCTCCAATGTTATTTAATATAACTATTCTGCCTTCCAAAATTGTACGGACAAATATCTCTGCATTTATGACAAGCAATTCTCCATGACTTCTTTTCTTCATCATCTCCAAACGCATAATCCCAACACGCTTGCTGATTCATTTCCTGTTTCTCAAGTGCATTTACCGGACAAGCTTCTACACATAAATTGCAATTATTACAAATTTGCTCTTTCAATTCATCCGGTTCCAACTCTTCCGAACAAAGCACATTTCCCAACCAGACCATACTTCCAAACTCCGGTGTAATTAACAAAGAATGTCTGCCTATTGTTCCTAATCCGGCTGCTTGTGCTGCATGTTTCTGCGAAACTATAGAGCGCCATCTATTAGTTTTCACATCCCATTCACTGTCATTTGTCGGAATAGGAACACAAATTACTCCATATTTTTCCATCTCTATGCAAAAATTAAGTGCTATCATATCCATCTTTGGTGTTATGGTATTTCTAACCTGCGTATAAGGCGTATGCGAATTACACGCTAATGTTCCTACCGGAAATCTGCAGGCAAATGAGATTACAGATTTACAAGCCGGAAATACATCTGTTGGATGATGCCCTTCTGGTGCACTATGAAATCTATCTAAGCTTGCAATACCGCACAAATCCGCGCCTAAGCTTTTCATTAATTCTTTAACCTTAACACTATCTATCTTCATGTATCCTCCAATATCTGCATTTGTACCTTCTTACTAAAACTATTAAACACGGTTTCATATGCATGGTCTATCATATTTAAAGTTTCCCCCTCCTCTTGTATATATTTACATCTCTCGTTAGTTCGTTCTTTCTCCTATAGCCTCAATAATAAACTGATTCTCCATCCATTGAAGAATTTGTATTGATTTCATTGGTTCAATTCTACCTATAGAATTTTCACAGTATACCACTGACATAATTACATTATACGAGTCATCCCAATCCCATAGTTCATCCCAATGATTAAGTACATCTCTTGCCAAACTGCCTAACCCCAATCTTAAATCACTATAGTTCGGATCAATCTCTTTCAGTTTTTCTCTAACCCGTATCACTTCAGCTTTCACATTTTCATTTACAACCTCTAAACTAATGCCGCCATTCCATGAACATTCATGATAATGTCCTACAACTTCTCTTAACACATCAACTTTTTTAATATGATGATTTCTTGCAAGCCATGAAACGCCTCTACCAATAGTCTGTCGAGTAACAAATTCAACATCTTGACGAGAATCTATCAATCCGTTCTCTGTTCCAATCATTAATTTTTGTCCCGTCCAATCCTTTGCACCATCAGTTATAACATCTAACAAATATAAGTCTTCTATACGCAACTGACTATATACAGGTAATACCTCATCAACCACAGCGGCACTAATAAATCCCGATAAATTTTCTCCACGTTCACGAAGATTACTCAAAATTGTCTCTGCCCTCTTATCTGTCGAAAAAAGTCTTTTTGCAATAGCACACCTCGTTATATACTTAATTTATATCCTTTTGTATATACTTTCATTATATACGCCGTTATGCAAGTAATTTTTTAATAAATAACAATGAGTGTGTCCCAAAAGTCATGAAATGACTTTTGGAACACACTCTATAGATGCTAAATTGCTATTGATTACTCGATAACAGTTGCAACTCTTCCTGAACCTACTGTTCTACCACCTTCACGGTCTGATTTTGCTTATTTAGAAACTTAATTGTTACGGTTTTTGCCGTTTTTTGACTCATATTATGGGTATTTTACCTATTATTTAGCCTTTTCCCGAGGGAAAGTATCAAAAACGTATCACGGATTTTTGCTCTTTTTCGTCCACCTACCCCATAATATAGCATGGGCGAAAAACAATGTAAATCGGCATTTTTTACAAAAATTTAGATATGATACATATTTCGCAGATTGTGATACACGTTTTGAAGGGTGTGATACGCGGTTTTATGTATCATAGGGAACTGTGTTCCGGTTTTTAATGTGACACAGGTGCCATAACGCTGTGGCGTGATACACCCGCATTACCAACGTTGCATATGTACATAACCATCTACATCCTCAAAACCTAAATGCTTATATATGTTGTATGCCGGAATTTCCTTTTTAGTCATAAGTTTCACCCTAAATATTCGATTCCTGAACATACTTTCCTTAAGCTTTTGTAAGAGCATTTTTCCAATTCCGTTCCCTTGTGCATCACTATTCACAACAAAAGTATCTATATAGAGATAATAATGTCCGCCAAAAGTTGGACATTTATATGCCAATATAAATCCCAAGATTTCATTTTCTCTTTTTGCAACATAAGAATAACCACTATTCACAAAATCATTTATCTAATCCGGACCTGTTTCATTTTCAACCCAAGGCATCATATCTAATTCCTTGGATGCAAGATAACTAATTTGCTCTAAATCTTCTTTCTTCAAAACTTCTATTGTAACAAATTCCACAAAGGTCTTTTGTTCTGTTCTTTTATCCAGTTTTCTAAATGCTTCTTTGAGTTCTTCATCTTCAAGTGCTTCTTCAACTTCTATTTTCCAATCTTTAATACCGCCTTCATATGCATCGGCAAACTGAATATAAAGTTCCTTTCGAACCTTTTCATCCGCAGCAGCAAATGCTTTTGCAAACAAAGTTATTGCCATTTCCTTCTGTGCTTTTCTAAGTGCCATTTATATTCCACCCTTCTCTATGATATCTTCACTGACATTAGCAAAATTGCCTCACGAAATAATTCTCTATTATCTTTATACAAGTAAATGGTCTAAGCCCAATTCATGATAGTGCTTAAATGTACTTATTGGGTATTTTCTGATATATAAATCCACATCACATTGTTTGATTCCGTGAATTGAGATATACTCCACAAATTTCTCTTTGGCCTCTTCATAACTACAATCAAGATATGCATCAAGCTTCGCCAATAGCTCCAGCATCTGTAACACATGCACATTCTCTTTTGTTATCGGTACAACCGGCTTTCTTACAATAAATCGTCTGTTACCAATCAGGACTTCTCCATCATCCAAAATATTATTGCTTACAATCTCAATCACATAAGGGACCTGCACAGAAATCCCTAGCTGGTTAGCAAATGTATTCCCAGCATAGAAACCATCTACATTATCCCCTTTGGAAATAAAACGATATCTTGCTACCATATCTGCGTTAGGACCAACAGCGAGGTTTAATTTTGACTTCTTAGGAATGAAATATACCTCTTCATTGTATTGCTGCAATAAACCTTTTTCACAGAGTTCCTTCAGTTTCTGGTTTAAATCCAGCCCATTAATATTCGTTCTTAACAAATCCGAAAGAAAAATCGGCTCTGCTTCTTTGTAATGTTCCTTTATATAATTGTAAAGCATCGCCGTTTCTCCTTTCGCTATATTCTATAAAGGAATTCTAAATCCTTCTTCAGCACCTCATCCACCGATAAATCAAGCCAATTCTTTTTAGACCGCTCCACTTGCTTTTTGTATGTACTGCTGTTAAAAATTCTTTCTGCCCTTCTTCGAATTTCTTCCGCATCGTTTACATCAATTGTGGTGTCAGCATATATGTACTTCTGTATGCAGAATCGAAGTTTCTCCATATCTGCCAAGTCAGACAAATAACAGATATCAAATACATCTTTATATCTTGTAGACCGGGTTCCAAAACGCATCAGAGATTTCATTTTTTCAGTAATCATCTGCTCGCATGAATTGATTAACACGCTGGCAGAATCCTCTTGAAAACATACATCAAAACAATACTCTTCCTGTTCAATATCCAAATCCTTATGAACACCAATATCCATTTTCAACGAAAGTACATTGTCGAAATCATCGGATATCTCAATATGAATACGCTTGCCTTTATAATCCTGATGTTTTAATTCCTCTATGGGTGCTGACATCCGCAATCGAATCCCATCTATACAATTCAGCTTTTCAATAAATATACCTATAGATTCTTCCGATATGGAAAATCGAATGAAATCCAAGTCTAAATCCTGCGTAGCTCGTCTTGCATTCTTGGACAGGCTACGCATAACTACACCACCCTTAATGGTAACATTTCTATTCAAACTGCTCTGTGAAATTGCCTTTATAATAATATCCTGGCACAACTTGGCTTCTGCATTTGCTTCGCTGTATCCGTCTTTTTTTATTTTATCTACTTCATCCATTAAGTTCACTACAACACCTCCAACTCAATAACCTGCATCATTTTATCCGAATGCTTAAACTTGGCTGCGTACTCTTCTACCTTCGCAATATCCATAGTCTCCACACGATTCCTGTACGATCCGATAATCTCCTTGTAATAGTCAAATGGTAATTTACCACGGAATCTCACAAGCTCAATCAGCATTCTTTCCAAGTTGTAAATGCATATTTCCGTGTTATGATATGATATCTTAACCTGTCCCATATCAAAAATATCCTCTTTCAAAAAAGTCTGCTTCACCCGTTCATCTTTAATCCTGCCATCGGTTCTGACTGTTGCCAAATGATAAAAATCAGGAATCACGTCCGTTAATCCATGATAATAAAAAGCACTCTCACCGGTAAATACAGCTTTCGGATATTTCACACTGATAATCTCCAGCTCAGAACAATTTCTGCCCAAGGAATAAATGCCCTTCTCCTTTTGAAAAAGATTCCCTTCCGCTATTTCTTTTTTCAACATATAGTCGCTACCATATTTCTCTATACATTGCTTATATGTTAAAACCATAATCCACCAACTCCATTTAAGTGTTTATACACACAATTATAGTTTGTGTGTATCCTTACTCAAATTTTAGCATTACACAGATACTTCGTCAATAAATATTTAAGTAAAAGCACACACTATCTGTTTTTGTGTGTACTTTTACTTAAATCTACATTTATGCTATAGTGTTTGCGGAATTGACAATTGTTATTCTTTTGCTTGCTTTATACCTACATAAACTCACCTTCCGTCCAATCAAACAAATAATCCGGATCATTCCAATACTTCATATCCCCATACGACCGCTCATACACACCGAATTTCTGCCTTGCTTTCTGCAGCGTCTTTTCATACTCAATATGATTAAAAGGACTATAAAGTTCCACCTCTTCTTCACTGCATCCCACAGTCCGCAGATGCGGCTTCTTATCCGGAGAAATAGAGGTCACTTCATACACCCACTTCATCGGTTCCGGATGACACCGGCTATGTGCATAAACCGTCTCAAAATATTCTTCCCAGTAATACTGCCTCCCGTATTCATCATAAATTTCCAAGTCCTCCTGATGCTCCCGATAAAACGCCTCCAGCTTCTGAAAACTATCAAACGCTCTATTTTTCTGAAACAAGGGCCGCCATCCGCAACTTAATTTATTCAAGTGACACCGATAACCAAGATACGGCTCATCCACGATGGTATACTCCTCGCCAAGCACGCCCCACTCCGACTTTTCTGCAAAACAAGTCTGCATCAGTTCTTTATTCCTGCTCATAAAATAATAATTGGTTCCCATGACAATCCTCCTCTCCTAATAAAAATATCCTCTTACCGGAACCCATTCAGAGGTCCTGGTAAAAGGATATCTCAAAGTCAAGTCTTTGTCATTGGACGGATAGTCCAAAACACTTATGCTGCCCTCTGCAGGCACTGGGCGTAGTATAAAAGACGCTTGTCCTTCGGCTCCTGCGCCACCTTATACAAGCCAATATTCATAGGCTGTCCCTGCAAAACCAGCAGTTCCTCCATATGCACACCAAGAAGAATACTTAATGCATAAAGGTTCTCTACCGTTGGCAGATTCTGACCTTTAAACCAACGGTAAATCGGCTGCGGACAAGAGAGGTTTAAGTACTCTTGGATGTACTTCACATCATAGCCTGCCAGTTTAAACATGATTTTTAGTTTTTGTCCGGTTCGTTGTTGGTCGATGGGGTGCATCTAACACCATACCTCCTTATACTATATACTTATTAATCATTTTATTTCGTTAAGCGAAAAATATTTTTCAAAATACTTATCAAAATTCTCATAACTATGCTGTTCTTCATAAGTTCTCAGCAATGCTTCAATTTCTTTAATATCATCGCTCTCGCATAATTTCAAATAATTATCATATTTGATTTTATTTTGATAAAGCCATTGATAATTATACTTATGCATTACAAGATTTTCACATATTGTATTCCATGCATTTTCAGATACACCATACAATTTCCCCGAAGATATGTAATCTACATATTTATCAATAATTTTAATTGCCAAGTTTAATCTCTCATCTACTATATCATACACTTCCGGATCGCTTTTCTTTAAAAATAATTTCGCCAATTCCTTCGTTCTTCCTATGTCTTGCTTCATATATATCAAATTATTCATCCATGCCATTGCCATATTGCAATTTCCGATACGTACATTATTTGAAAACCCAGAACCTAATATACAATCACAAAATGCATAATATACGTTATATATACGCATTATATCATTATGATATCTATTCCTCTCTTCTCTGTTTGTAATTTCTTTTTGCAATTCTGCATTTCTTTTAAAGAACACAATATTCTGCACAATAATTACAATTGATAAAATTATGGGTATCATTATTCCAACAATATCCCATAGATCTTTTTTATTCATTTCAATTAATTGTTCAATAATCTGTTCCATAAATTTCTCCTTTCACAACAACGCTTATATTCTTTCGCATATTATAGATTCTATCCTTTTATTGCAATCTTCATTGCATAACCACAGCCTAAATCTCGTTACATACATATAATTGAGAACGACCCAAAAAATTTAATTTATATTCGTCACACAATCCTTTTATTAACTCAACATACCAATCTTCTGCAAAAGGATTTACTTTGACTCCAACTATATACTTAGGCAAGTCAATTTCTTCTACATAGAAATTATTTGAAATGTTTTTTTCATTGATATGTCCCAAGTATTTACCAAGTCGCTCTTCTATTTCCTTTAGTCGCTCTTCATCCGACATATCCTGCATTGTTTCAAAAATATGCCAATTTGCTCCCATAATATTTAACCCTAACACTTCGTTCCATCTTTTATCATCTATTAAGATTCTTTTTTCAGCCTCGTGTCTAAATGCCTTCCTTTTATGTAGAAAAGGCTCATAAATACTTAAACTCTTTTTTAATTGTTCTACCTGCATATGCATGAGATTATCCTGAGGTTCTACATCATACTTAATACTTTTTATTACATAATTGATATCCTCTTTCGCGTTAAGCAATTTTTTCAAGCGAACATCTGTTGTCTTTATCTGAATAGAATGTTTATTGTATGAGTAAACCCGCCACATAGCATCACTTTCGTCCATTGTTGACCAACTCTGCCCGTACACAAACCATTTGGCATGCTCTAATTTTAATATATTGTCTATTGTTGCCTTATAATTTCTCGGACATACGTTATAATAAATGTCACGAATTAAATTTTTCCTTTCTCCTTCATTGTACAATTTTGAATACAAATAACCTTCAAATGTATCTTCCCAAGTATCCGGACGCACATATCTCTCACGCCTATTATATAAAATGTCAACAAAAGCCTCTAAGCAAATTATTCGATAAAGATTCATACATTTTTCCCTTCATTATAAAACGCATCGCTATTAACTCATAAACCTACGCATCATCTTCGTATAAAGAAATAATGTTATACGTTTTTATACCTCACCAACCACATATTGTGAAATATCAATTTCACGCAATACTGGCTTTGAAAGAAGCATTGTCATTTTACCGTCTGGATTCTTGAAAATAACAATGTGATAATGCGACGTTTCACCTGTTTCACTATCTACAGAAGTATTTAACATACTTAGATTCTGTTCGATAAATTCTCTTGGGAATCTGACAACCGAAAGAGTTTTACTTCTACACCCTAAAATCATATACTGTTCGTCACAAGTTGCAATATCTTCAAATCGTTTATCACGATATCCAAACCAATACTTTTCTTTATCCCCTTGTGGATACATTTTCGATGATATTAATGTATAGCCTTTTTTATTATAATCTGTCTTGAACGTCCGTCTCTTTCTAATACAGTTTATTGGCTGTTCGTCAATAGCCATTTCAACACACATATCAAGAGCTGTCATTTCATCTACAACACTGTCATCTATTTTCTGAGTTACACTAACTTCAGGATACGGATAAATAACACATATTTTTTCGATTAATTCCTTGGTTCTGGCATCAATTCTTTCCATATCCCATTTATCAATTTCCATCAGTTCCAAGTTCAACTTTAAATGGGCAGTTTCCTTTAATACCTCATTCTTATAATCCCACATAAGATTTCCCATCTTACTATTGTCCTTTTTTGCCGCAAGCGTAAGATTACCAAAGAAGAGTATTTTGAATGGAAGATTAACTGACCGCACAGTGAAGATTAAAAGATAATACATATAATGTCCGTACCACAGATACACCGGATAATTGTTTGTTTTTTTGACGTGTATCAAATTTGTATCACGAGCCCATTTTGAGAGAAATCTCGAAGTGGGCTTTTCTTTGTGTTCGACCATCTTCCATTAATAAAAGAAAACCGCAACTCCTCATAAAATGAGGAATTGCAGCTTGTATTTAAGTTTACACACCTCGAAGATTACACCTCGATTCTGCTTCGCTTCATCTCGGTCGCGACAGTCGTCGCTTAAAAATAAGCACAACAAAGCCCGGATACAAGTAAACTTGCACCGGGCTTATTATGCTTATTTTATAATCTTCTCGTTGTTAACGCACAGATTACTCGATAACAGTTGCAACTCTTCCTGAACCTACTGTTCTACCACCTTCACGGATAGCGAAAGTAAGACCCTGCTCCATAGCGATTGGGTGGATGAGCTCGATTGTCATCTCTACGTTATCACCAGGCATGCACATTTCTGTACCAGCTGGAAGCTCACAAACACCTGTAACGTCAGTTGTTCTGAAGTAGAACTGTGGACGATAGTTATTGAAGAATGGAGTATGACGTCCACCTTCGTCTTTTGTTAAAACGTAAACCTGTGCTGTAAATTTCTTATGGCATGTTACAGTACCTGGTTTAGCGATAACCTGACCACGAACGATCTGATCTCTGTTGATACCACGAAGAAGAGCTCCGATGTTATCACCAGCCATAGCTTCATCAAGCTGTTTTCTGAACATCTCAATACCGGTAACAACTGTCTTCTGTGTCTCTTCCTTAACACCAAGGATTTCAAGTTCGTCGTTAAGGTGAAGTGTTCCTCTCTCTACCCTACCTGTAGCAACAGTACCACGACCTGTGATTGTGAATTCGTCCTCTACCGGCATAAGGAATGGCTTATCTGTCTCTCTCTCTGGATCCGGAATGTAGCTGTCAATAGTATCGAATAACTCAAGAATCTTGTCGCCCCATTCGCTGTTAGGATCTTCAAGAGCCTTAAGAGCAGAACCTTTGATAATTGGGCAATCTGTGAAACCATACTCTTCAAGCTGCTCTGTAACTTCCATCTCAACTAATTCGATAAGTTCTTCGTCATCAACCATATCACACTTGTTAAGGAATACAACGATATAAGGTACACCTACCTGACGAGCAAGAAGGATGTGCTCTTTTGTCTGAGCCATAACACCGTCAGTAGCAGCAACTACAAGGATAGCGCCGTCCATCTGAGCAGCTCCTGTAATCATGTTCTTAACGTAGTCAGCATGGCCTGGGCAGTCAACGTGAGCATAATGTCTGTTTTTTGACTCATACTCAACGTGTGCTGTAGAGATAGTGATTCCTCTTTCTCTCTCTTCCGGAGCCTTATCAATATTTTCGAATGCTACAGCTTCACCTGTACCAAGTCTAGCATTAAGAGTCTTAGTAATAGCAGCTGTTAATGTTGTTTTACCATGATCAACGTGTCCGATTGTACCAATGTTACAATGTGGTTTGTTTCTTTCAAATTTAGCTTTAGCCATTTTTTATAAATCCTCCTTTTAATAACCCTTATTGGGTAATTTTATTCAGCTTAGATAATTATATTTCATATATGAAATAATTTCAATAATTATTTTGCTTTACTTGCAATAACTTTATCCTGAACGTTCTTTGGAACCTGTTCATACTTCTCAAAGAACATTGAGTAGTTACCACGTCCCTGAGTCTTAGAACGAAGGTCTGTTGAGTATCCAAACATCTCTGCGAGTGGAACATAAGCCTTAACCATCTTACCACCACCGATATCTTCCATACCTTCGATACGACCTCTACGAGCGTTAACGTCACCGATTACATCACCCATGTATTCTTCAGGCATTGTAATCTCTACCTTCATGATTGGCTCGAGAAGAACAGGTTTTGCCTTCTGCATAGCCTCTTTGAATGCAAGAGATCCGGCAATATGGAATGCCATTTCTGAAGAGTCTACTTCATGGTATGAACCATCGTAAACGTTTGCGTGTACACCAAGTGCAGGGAATCCAGCAAGAATACCAGCCTTAGTTGCTTCCTCAATACCCTCACCAACTGCAGGGATATATTCCTTAGGGATAGCACCACCAACTACAGTTGATTCAAATTTGAATACCTCTTCACCATTAGGATCCATTGGCTCAAATTTAACTTTACAGTGTCCGTACTGACCACGACCACCTGACTGTTTAGCATATTTGCTGTCAACGTCAACAGACTGTGTAATAGTCTCTTTGTATGCTACCTGAGGTGCACCAACGTTAGCCTCTACCTTGAACTCACGAAGAAGTCTGTCTACGATAATCTCAAGGTGAAGCTCACCCATTCCTGCGATAATTGTCTGACCTGTTTCCTGATCAGTATGAGCTTTGAAAGTTGGATCTTCTTCAGCAAGCTTTGCTAAAGCTTCACCCATCTTACCCTGAGCGTCCTTTGTCTTAGGCTCAATGGCAAGCTCGATAACAGGCTCTGGGAATTCCATTGACTCAAGGATAACAGGGTGCTGCTCGTCACAGATTGTATCACCTGTACCGGTAACCTTAAATCCTACTGCGGCAGCGATATCGCCTGAGTAAACTTTGTCAATTTCAGTTCTTGCGTTAGCGTGCATCTGAACGATACGTCCGATACGCTCTTTCTTGTCCTTTGTTGCATTATATACATAAGAGCCTGAATTACAAACTCCTGAGTATACTCTGAAGAATGCTAACTTACCAACGAATGGGTCAGTCATTATCTTGAAAGCAAGTGCTGAGAATGGCTCATCGTCAGATTAATGTCTGACGATTTCGTTACCTTCCATATCAACACCCTTGATAGCAGGGATGTCAAGTGGAGAAGGCATGAACTCGATAACGGCATCCAATAACTTCTGAACACCTTTGTTTCTGTAAGCTGTACCACAGCATACAGGAACTGCTGTACATTCACATGTTCCTTTTCTCAATGCTTTCTTTAATTCTTCATTAGAAGGCTCTTCACCTTCAAGATACATCATCATTAAATCATCATCTAACTCGCAGATTTTCTCTACTAATTCTGTATGATAAAGTTCTGCATCTTCTTTCATATCTTCCGGAATATCAACGATTGAAATATCATCGCCTTTATCATCATTGTAGATATAGGCTTTCATCTCAAATAAGTCAATGATTCCCTTAAATTCATCTTCCTTACCGATTGGTAACTGGATACAGATAGCGTTCTTTCCAAGTCTGTTTTTAATCTGGTCAACTGCACCATAGAAGTTTGCACCTAAAATGTCCATCTTATTGATGAAAGCCATACGTGGTACATTATAAGTGTCAGCCTGTCGCCATACGTTCTCAGACTGTGGTTCAACACCACCCTTAGCACAGAATACACCAACCGCACCATCAAGTACTCGAAGTGAACGCTCAACTTCTACAGTGAAGTCTACGTGACCAGGAGTATCAATGATGTTGATACGATGCTCTAATGCTCCTGCTTTTGGCTTGCAATTTTCCTGCAATGTCCAATGACAGGTTGTCGCTGCGGAAGTAATTGTGATACCTCTTTCCTGCTCCTGAGCCATCCAGTCCATGGTAGCAGTTCCGTCATGAGTATCACCAATCTTATAATTAACACCGGTATAGTAAAGAATACGCTCTGTTGTGGTAGTCTTACCCGCATCAATATGAGCCATAATACCGATATTTCTGGTTCTCTCTAATGGATATTCTCTTCCAGCCAAGGTTTTTTCCTCCTATATTAAAATAAGATATTAGAATCTGTAATGTGCGAAAGCCTTGTTTGCTTCTGCCATCTTGTGCATATCTTCTTTTCTCTTTACGGCTGCACCAGTGTTGTTGGCTGCATCCATAATCTCGTTAGCGAGTCTGTCTTCCATAGTCTTCTCGCCTCTGGTACGTGAGAAATTTGTTAACCAACGAAGTCCGAGAGCCTGTCTTCTGTCTGCTCTAACTTCAATTGGCACCTGGTAAGTAGCACCACCGATACGTCTTGCCTTTACTTCAAGAACAGGCATAACGTTATTCATAGCTTCCTCGAATACTTCGAGAGCTGGCTTACCGGTCTTCTCTTCTACCTTATTAAATGCTCCGTATACAATTTTCTGAGCTGTACTCTTCTTACCGTCTAACATAATGTTATTAACAAGCTTAGTAACAACCTTGCTATTGTACATTGGATCTGCTAATACATCTCTATGCTGAGTATGTCCTTTACGTGGCACGGTTCTTCCCTCCTTAATAAAATTAATTCATCGGTACTCACATAATTTTAATGTGTTCGCGCTCGGTATATTTTAACCCTGCAACCTACAGGAAAAATAATTATCTCCGGCACTAAACGACTAAAAAGTGAATATTATTTTGCGTCTTTTGGTCTCTTGGCACCGTATTTTGAACGCGCCTGTCTTCTCTTAGCAACACCTGCTGTATCGAGTGTACCTCTAACAATATGGTATCTTGTTCCTGGTAAGTCTTTTACTCTACCACCTCTGATAAGTACAACACTATGTTCCTGAAGATTGTGTCCTTCACCCGGAATGTAGCTTGTTACTTCGATACCGTTAGAAAGACGAACTCTGGCAATCTTTCTAAGAGCTGAGTTAGGTTTCTTAGGTGTCTTAGTCTTAACAGCTGTACATACACCTCTCTTCTGTGGAGAAGCAGTATCTGTAGCTTTCTTCTGAAGAGAATTGTATCCCTTTAAAAGTGCTGGTGCTGTAGACTTCTTAACAGTTGTCTGTCTACCCTTTCTTACTAACTGGTTAAATGTAGGCATTCTTTTTCACCTCCTGATAAATATTTTCCTTGGTTGCGAATCTGAAAATTTCAAATTCTTTACAATTACGCACAAAAATAAGCCATGCTTCTAATGCACGCAGATTGTATTATATATTCAAATTCAAGGGATGTCAATAATTTTTCTTTATTAAATTTAAAAAAGGCTCCGTTTTGGAGCCTTTTCCAAATCACTTTATTCTTCTACGGTATCAACTGTCTCTTCGAAATCTTCTGTATCTTCTACATAATCCAAGCTTTCATCAAAATTCTCAGGAATAAGATCATCTTCTTCAACCGCAATCTCTTCCAACATCGCGTTCTCAGAATCGAGTCTTACTGAACGATATCTCTTCATACCTGTTCCGGCAGGAATAAGTTTACCAATCAGTACATTTTCCTTAAGACCAATGAGCGGATCAACCTTACCATTAATAGCAGCTTCTGTAAGAACCTTTGTTGTCTCCTGGAATGATGCTGCTGAAAGGAATGAATTGGTAGCAAGAGCGGCCTTGGTAATACCGAGCATTATCTGTGTTCCCTCTGCCGGCTGTAAGCCCTGCTCAATAAGCTTTTCATTAGTTTCATTAAAATCAAGTACATCCATTGTAATTCCTGAAAGATATTCAGAATCTCCCGGATTGTCAATACGAATCTTCTTAAGCATCTGACGTACTATTACTTCAATATGCTTATCATTGATGTCTACACCCTGAAGTCTGTATACTCTCTGAACTTCACGTAACATGTAGTCCTGAGTAGCACGAACACCCTTTATCTTAAGAATGTCATGTGGATTAACACTACCTTCGGTAAGCTCATCACCCGCTTCAAGTACTGCACCATCCATTACTTTAATTCTTGAGCCATAAGGAATAAGATAATTCTTAGAATTACCCTCTTCGTCTGTAATAACAACTTCACGTTTCTTCTTAGTGTCAACAATCTTAGCAGTTCCACCGAACTCAGCTATAATTGCAAGTCCCTTTGGTTTTCTTGCCTCGAAAAGCTCTTCTACTCTAGGAAGACCCTGTGTAATATCGTCACCGGCTACACCACCCGCATGGAATGTTCTCATGGTAAGCTGTGTACCAGGCTCACCGATTGACTGTGCCGCGATAATACCAACTGCTTCACCAACCTGTACCTGCTGTCCTGTTGCCATGTTAGCACCATAACATTTTGCACATACGCCAAGGTGGCATCTACATGTAAGAACTGTTCTAATCTTAACCTTTTCAAGTCCCAGTTTACTGATAATCTCTGCACGCTTCGGTGTAATCATATGATTCTTCTTAATAAGAACCTCTCCGGTCTCAGGGTCAAGAATGCTTTCTGCAAGGTAACGTCCTGTAACACGATCTGTAAGTCCTTCAATTACTTCCTTACCATCCATAAAAGCTTCAACTTCCATACCCGGAATTTCTCTGCCTTCTGAACAATCCATTTCACGGATAATCAACTCCTGTGAAACGTCTACGAGACGTCTTGTAAGGTATCCTGAATCGGCTGTTCTAAGAGCAGTATCTGAAAGACCCTTTCTGGCACCGTGAGCAGAGATGAAATACTCAAGTACGTCAAGACCTTCACGGAAGTTGGATTTGATTGGGAGCTCAATGGTACGTCCAGATGTATCCGCCATCAAACCACGCATACCTGCGAGCTGTTTAATCTGCTGGTTAGAACCACGGGCACCTGAGTCAGCCATCATAAAGATGTTATTATACTTATCAAGTCCGGAAATAAGTGCATCTGTAAGCTCCTTATCTGTCTTAAACCATGTATCAACTACTTCTTTGTACCGCTCTTCTTCTGTGATAAATCCACGTCTGAAATTCTTGGTAATCTTCTCAACAGTTGCTTCTGCATCAAGAATCATCTGTTTCTTCTGTGCAGGCACGGTCATATCCGAAACTGATACGGTCATAGCTGCTCTTGTTGAGTACTTATAACCCATAGCCTTGATATTATCAAGCACCTCAGCTGTTCTTGTTGCACCATGTGTATTAATAACTTTTTCAAGTATTTTCTTTAAGCCTTTTTTACCAACATGGAAATCAATTTCATAATCCAGAAGATTCTCAGGGTTGGTTCTGTTAACAAATCCTAAATCCTGTGGAATAATTTCATTAAAAATAAGTCTTCCCAATGTTGTCTTAACATTCTTGGAAATAACACCTTTATCAGTTTTCATCTCTCTATGAACGAAAATCGCCTGATGAAGCGAAATCTGTTTATTCTCATAAGCAAGAAGTGCCTGATTCATGTTTGAGAAGTAATGTCCGAGCAAATCTCTTGGAGTAGCAATCACTCTGCGGTTTCTGTCTGCAATATCCTCAAAATGAATTTCGTCATCCATTCCAAGTTTTCCTTCGGTAACTTCTTTTTTAATTACTTCCAAATCCGTAAAAATTGTATCTGATACCGGCACTGCATCCGGATCCTTACTGTGGTCCGCAAGTTTCTCCATTGTAAGGTAGTAAATACCAAGTACCATATCCTGTGAAGGTACCGCAACCGGACCACCATCGGATGGTTTTAACAGGTTGTTAGGTGACAGTAACAGGAAACGGCATTCTGCCTGTGCTTCAACTGACAACGGAAGATGCACAGCCATCTGGTCACCGTCGAAATCGGCGTTAAATGCTGTACATACCAATGGATGAAGCTTAATGGCCTTACCTTCAACAAGGATTGGTTCAAATGCCTGAATACCAAGTCTGTGGAGTGTAGGAGCACGGTTAAGCATAACCGGGTGTGCCTTGATTACATCCTCTAACACATCCCAAACCTCTGTCTCAAGTCTTTCTACCATTTTCTTGGCACTCTTAATATTATGTGCTGTTCCATTAGCAACAAGTTCCTTCATAACGAAAGGCTTGAATAACTCAATTGCCATCTCTTTTGGAAGACCACACTGGTAAATCTTTAATTCAGGTCCTACTACGATAACTGAACGTCCTGAATAGTCAACACGCTTACCAAGCAGGTTCTGACGAAAACGTCCCTGTTTACCTTTGAGCATATCAGAAAGTGACTTAAGTGCTCTGTTACCAGGTCCGGTTACAGGACGTCCTCTTCTGCCGTTATCAATAAGCGCATCAACTGCTTCCTGAAGCATTCTCTTCTCATTACGAACAATAATCTCAGGAGCACCTAATTCCATAAGCCTTGCAAGACGGTTATTACGGTTAATAATTCTTCTGTAAAGGTCATTTAAATCTGATGTTGCAAATCTGCCACCATCCAACTGAACCATCGGACGTAAATCAGGAGGAATAACCGGAACAATGTCAAGAATCATCCACTCAGGCTTATTACCTGATTCCCTGAAAGCCTCAACGACTTCAAGTCTCTTAATAATTCTTGCTTTCTTCTGTCCTGATGCTTCCTGCAATTCAGCTTTTAATTCTGTTGAATCCTTCTCAAGGTCAATATTCTGAAGAAGCTCTTTAATTGCTTCAGCACCCATTCCGGCTCTGAAACGATTACCCCACTTCTCCACAGCATCAGCATATTCTTTCTCTGAAAGAATCTGCTTCACGGAAAGATCTGTCTCACCTGCATCCAAAACAATATATGATGCAAAATAGAGTACTTTTTCAAGAATTCTTGGTGATAAATCAAGGATTAATCCCATTCTGCTTGGAATTCCCTTGAAATACCAGATATGGGATACAGGAGCTGCAAGGTTGATATGTCCCATACGCTCTCTTCGAACGCTTGCTTTAGTTACCTCAACTCCACATCTGTCACAGACAACGCCCTTGTATCTTACTTTTTTATATTTACCACAGTGACATTCCCAGTCCTTGCTAGGTCCAAAAATTTTCTCACAGAACAAACCGTCTCTTTCAGGTTTTAATGTTCTATAGTTAATAGTCTCCGGCTTTAAAACCTCGCCGTGTGACCATTCGCGAATCTTTTCAGGGGATGCAAGACCAATCTTAATTGCGTCAAATGTTATTGGCTGATATGTTTCATTATTATTCATCTCAGGCATTTTTCAAGTGCTCCCTTCTATTCTTCTACGTCAAAATCATTAAAGTCTTCATACGAGTCTTCAATCGCATCTTCCTCGATCGACTGGAACTCACCATCAACAACTTCCTGTCTCTGATATCCAAATTCACTCAATGGTTCTTCATAACCATAAGCTTCTTTGTTATCCATTTCAAAAGCAACAGCACTGGCATCGACATCGGCGCTGACATTTTCTTTAATATCAACTTCATTACCATCTTCATCCAATACAGTAACATCAAGTGCAAGTGAACGAAGCTCCTCAAGCAATACCTTGAATGACTCAGGTACACCAGGTTCAGGAATATTGTCGCCCTTAATGATTGCCTCATAAGTCTTAACACGTCCCACAACGTCATCGGACTTAACTGTAAGGATTTCCTGAAGAGTATATGATGCTCCATAAGCCTCAAGAGCCCATACCTCCATCTCTCCGAAACGCTGTCCACCGAACTGAGCCTTACCACCAAGCGGCTGCTGGGTTACAAGTGAGTACGGACCGGTTGAACGGGCATGAATCTTATCATCGACAAGATGATGAAGTTTAAGGTAATGCATGTGTCCGATTGTTACAGGACTGTCAAAATACTCACCTGTTCTACCATCACGAAGTCTTACCTTACCATCTCTTGAAATCGGCACACCCTTCCACTCTTCTCTGTGTTCAAGGTGTTCTCCGAGATATTCCATAAGGCCGTCATTAATCTTACCATTCCATTTTGCCTGGAAATCTTCCCATTCCATATTTACATAGTCATTGGCAAGATCAAGTGTATCCATAATTGCATTTTCATCTGCACCATCAAATACAGGTGTAGAAATCTTAAAGCCCAATGCTCTGGCAGCAAGACTTAAGTGAATCTCAAGTACCTGTCCGATATTCATACGTGAAGGTACACCGAGTGGATTAAGCACGATATCAAGCGGACGTCCGTTTGGAAGGAAAGGCATATCCTCCACCGGAAGAATTCTTGAAACTACACCCTTGTTACCATGACGGCCCGCCATCTTATCACCAACGGAAATTTTTCTCTTCTGGGCAATATAGATACGAACTGACTGATTAACTCCAGGAGACAGCTCGTCACCATTCTCCCTTGTAAATACCTTAGCATCTACAACAATTCCGTATTCACCATGAGGTAGTTTAAGTGAAGTATCTCTTACTTCTCTTGCCTTTTCGCCAAAGATTGCTCTTAAAAGTCTCTCTTCAGCAGTAAGCTCTGTTTCTCCCTTAGGAGTTACCTTACCAACAAGAATATCTCCGGCACGAACCTCAGCACCGATACGGATAATTCCTCTCTCGTCAAGGTTCTTCAATGCGTCATCACCAACACCCGGTACATCTCTTGTAATCTCTTCAGGTCCCAGCTTGGTATCTCTTGCTTCTGCTTCATATTCTTCAATATGAACAGATGTATATACATCATCTCTTACAAGTCTTTCACTAAGAAGAACTGCATCCTCGTAGTTATAGCCTTCCCATGTCATAAATCCGATTAATGGGTTCTTACCAAGTGCAATCTCGCCATTACAGGTTGATGGACCATCTGCAATTACATCGCCTGCCTCAACAACGTCACCCTTAAATACAATAGGTTTCTGATTATAGCAGTTACTCTGGTTGCTTCTTGCATACTTGGTTAATTTATAAACATCTCTGTTTCCATCTGTTTTTCTGATAACAACCTCTGTGGAAGTTGCTTTCTCAACAGTACCGCCATTCTTAGCCACAACACATGCTCCGGAGTCAACGGCAGCCTTATATTCCATACCTGTACCAACAACAGGTGAATCTGTTGTTAAAAGAGGTACTGCCTGACGCTGCATGTTAGAACCCATGAGGGCACGGTTAGCATCGTCATTCTCAAGGAAAGGAATCATTGAAGTAGCAACAGAAAATACCATCTTAGGGGATACGTCCATAAGGTCAATCTTACTTTTCTCAAACTGTGATGTCTCTTCTCTGTAACGTCCTGAAACATTATTTTTTACAAAATGACCTTCTGAATCGAGCTCAGCATTAGCCTGCGCAACATAATAGTTATCCTCTTCATCAGCTGTAAGGTAACGTACATCTTCTGTTACTCTAGGATTCTTAGGGTCTGTTTTATCAACTACACGATAAGGAGCCTCAACAAATCCATACTCGTTAATTCTTGCATAAGTTGCAAGTGAGTTAATAAGACCGATATTAGGTCCTTCAGGGGTCTCAATAGGACACATTCTTCCGTAATGTGTATAGTGAACATCTCGAACCTCGAAACCGGCACGGTCTCTTGAAAGACCACCCGGACCAAGTGCTGATAAACGTCTCTTATGTGTAATCTCGCTAAGCGGATTATTCTGATCCATGAACTGTGACAGCTGTGAGCTTCCAAAGAATTCCTTAACAGCGGCAGTTACAGGCTTAATATTAATCAATGTCTGTGGTGAAGCACCTTCAAGATCCTGTGTAGTCATTCTTTCTCTGACAACTCTTTCCATTCTTGAAAGACCAATTCTGTACTGATTCTGTAAAAGCTCACCAACTGCTCTTATCCTTCTGTTACCAAGGTGGTCAATATCATCCTTGGTTCCGATTCCATATTCAAGATGAATATTATAGTTAATAGACGCAATAATATCATCAACAGTAATATGCTTTGGAATAAGATCTGCAACATTCTTCTTAATTGCAGCCTTAATATCATCAACATTGTCATTTTCAGACAGGATAGTCTTTAATACAGGATAATATACATCCTCATGAATGCCTAATTCCTTTGCCTCTGCCTTAGAAATGGCTACATGTGATGTAATATCAACCATCATATTTGAAAGTATCTTAACCTTGCGTTCCTCTGCAAGCACCCATACAAAGGAAACAGCTGCATTCTGAATTGCAAGAGCAGTCTCAGTTGAGAGTACATCACCTGCGGAGGCAATTATCTCACCTGTAGACATATCAACAACATCTTCTGCAAGCTTGCAGCCTGAGATTCTGTTCTTGAGGTTAAGCTTTTTGTTAAATTTATATCTACCAACCTTAGCAAGGTCATAACGTCTAGGGTCAAAGAACATACCATTAACAAGGTTCTCTGCACTGTCAACGGAAAGCGGCTCGCCCGGTCTTATCTTCTTATACAATTCAAGAAGACCTTCCTCATAGCTTCCTCCCGGATTCTTTTCTGAACATGACGGATCCTTGGCAATGCTGGCAAGAATCTTTGGTTCTTCTCCGAAAAGTTCGAGAATCTCCGCATTAGTTCCAAAGCCAAGTGCACGCACAAGTACAGTTACAGGAACTTTTCTTGTTCTATCAACACGCACTGAAAAAACATCATTAGAGTCTGTTTCATACTCTAACCATGCTCCTCGATTCGGGATAACTGTACAAGAATATAATTTCTTACCAATCTTGTCATGATTTATATCATAATAGATGCCCGGCGAACGCACTAACTGGCTAACGATTACTCGTTCTGCACCATTAATAACGAATGTACCTGTTGCTGTCATTAACGGAAGATCTCCCATGAAAATATCATGTTCCTTAATCTCATCCGTCTCCTTGTTGTAAAGTCTTACCTTCACTTTTAAAGGAGCAGCATAAGTAGCATCTCTTTCTTTACATTCCTCAATAGAATATTTTACATCATCTTCACACAAAACAAAATCCACGAATTCCAGACTTAAATGGCCACTGTAGTCTGTAATCGGAGAAATGTCTTCAAAGACCTCCTTAAGTCCTGCGTCCAAGAACCACTGATATGAATTCTTCTGAACTTCAATCAGATTCGGCATTTGCAGAACTTCCTTCTGCTTGGAATAACTCATTCTGGTATTTTTGCCAAATTTCTGTGGACGTAATATGTTCTTTTCCATTGACGTTTCACCCCTTGCGCTTTCTATATTCATTATAATCTATCTCTCTATAGGTCTATGCGACCACAATAAAGCATTTTCCATAATAACATATCATTTTTTTAAAGTCAACCGGTTTTTGAAAAAAATGGAATAATTTTCTATTAACAAAAAAACCGCAGAACCACCAGGGTTCCACGGTTATCTTTTGAAAAATATTCTTTCGGATTAAATTACTTAATAGTAACTTTAGCACCAGCTTCTTCAAGTTTCTTCTTGATATCTTCAGCTTCTTCTTTGCTAACGCCTTCTTTAACTACCTTTGGAGCTGCTGTAACAAGATCCTTTGCTTCCTTAAGACCTAAGCCTGTAATCTCACGAACTACTTTGATTACAGGAACGCCTGAACCCTCTGTAAGTTCAACGTCAAATTCTGTCTTCTCTTCAGCTGCTTCTGCAGGACCTGCTGCTGCAACTACAACACCTGCTGCTGCAGATACGCCAAATTCTTCTTCGCAAGCTTTTACAAGATCATTTAATTCTAATACTGATAAACCTTTGATTACTTCAATAATTTCCTGAGTTGTCATTTTATTTTCCTCCATTTAATAAATTTAATAAATTAATATAAACTGTTTCTTAAGCCTCTGCTTCTTTCTTTTCTGCAATCTGTTTAATAACACGCGCAAAATTGGTAACAGGGGACTGAATACTTCCAAGGAATTTGGAAATAAGTTCGTCTCTTGATGGAATTGTTGCAATAACATTGATAGACTTGCTATCATAGTATGTTCCTTCAACAATACCTGATTTCAACTGAAGCTTATCAGCTGTTTTTGCAAAATCATAAAGAATTTTTGCAGGAGCTGTAGCATCTTCCTTTGAAATTGCAATTGCTGTAGGTCCTTCCAAATCAGCTACAAGAGCTTCAAATTCTGTACCGGCAACTGCACGCTTAATCATTGTGTTCTTGTATACCTTGTATACAACACCTGCTTCTCTCATCTTCTTACGAAGAGCTGTATCCTGCTCAACTGTAAGTCCACGGTAATCAGCAAGTACTGCTGCCTTAGCATCAGTAAGGTTTTCAATGATTTCGTCAACTATAGGTTTCTTGATTTCAACCTTTGCCATGAGTAGTTCCTCCTTATTAGAATATTTTCAAATATGCCGCATTTAAAGGAAGCCTCTTGAAATATAAAAAGCCTCTCGCAGACGCAAGAGGCTTTAAAAGTCAAATAGTACTTTAAATATCCTCGGCAGGCGTTTACTCCTTATGCCTTACGGCACCTGCTGTCTACGGCAATGGCTGTACTCAGCCAACGAACAAATTATATCATTACTGAATTATTTGTCAACAATAATTTGCTAAATTTAGGATTAACCTACATATTTAGCAGGATCAATTTTAACTCCCGGACCCATTGTAGAAGTAATTGTAATGTTCTTAATGTACTGGCCCTTAACTGCTGATGGTTTAGCCTTAACAATGGCATCCATAATAGCCTTGAAGTTATCCTGAAGCTGTTCCTCTGTGAAAGAAACCTTTCCAAGTGGAACGTGAACGATATTTGTCTTATCAAGTCTGTACTCAATCTTACCAGCCTTAATATCAGCAACAGCCTTTGTTACATCCATAGTAACTGTTCCTGCTTTTGGATTTGGCATTAAGCCCTTTGGTCCAAGTACTCGACCAAGACGTCCAACAACGCCCATCATATCAGGTGTAGCTACAACAACGTCGAATTCAAACCATCCATCATTCTGAATCTTTGGAATAAGTTCTTCGCCGCCAACAAAATCTGCTCCTGCTGCTTCTGCCTCTGTTGCCTTTGCTCCCTTAGCAAAAACAAGTACTCTGACAGTCTTACCTGTTCCATGAGGAAGTACTACAGCACCACGAATCTGCTGGTCAGCATGACGTCCGTCACATCCTGTTCTGATATGTGCTTCAACTGTTTCATCGAATTTTGCTGTAGAAGCCTTCTTAACTAAAGCAACTGCTTCTTCAGCGTTATAAAGTGTTGCGCGGTCAATTAATTTAGCCGCTTCAACATATTTTTTACCTCTTTTCATTATAAAAACCTCCTAGTGGTATTTGCGGGGTCTGCCCTCCCACGTTGATAATATTTTCTTAATACACAACCGTTAATTATTCTTCAACGGTGATACCCATACTTCTTGCAGTACCTGCAATCATGCTCATTGCTGCCTCAACTGAAGCGGCATTTAAGTCAGGCATCTTTGTCTCAGCAATCTTCTGAAGATCTGCTTTAGAAATTGTTGCAACCTTATTCTTGTTAGGAACACCTGAACCAGATTTAATGTTACATGCTTTCTTAAGAAGAACAGCTGCTGGTGGAGTCTTTGTAATAAAACTGAAGCTTCTGTCCGCATAAACTGTGATTACAACAGGGACAATTGTATCTCCCATGTCTGCTGTCTTTGCGTTGAACTGTTTTGTAAATTCAACGATGTTTACACCATGCTGACCAAGTGCTGGACCAACTGGTGGAGCTGGTGTTGCTTTTCCGGCAGCAATCTGTAATTTAATATAACCTGTTACTTTCTTTGCCATCTTTGGCACCTCCTAATATATTGTGGTATTTGCGGGAATCACCCTCCCACGTCCGGTTTGAAATCTTACGATTCCGTGACCTTCCATATTCCATATTAAATGGAAATATCATGAAATCCTTACGGATATTACATGTGTCGTATTTCTGCGAAGCCTAACTCAACAGGTGTCTCACGGCCAAACATATCAACCATAATTGTAACTGTCTGTTTTCCTTCATTAATACTCTTAATATTGCCAACTGTGTTTTCCCATACACCTGATACTGCCATAACCATATCGCCGATCTCATAATCACAGGCAACCTTGGCAGCACTGTTAATTCCAAGATTATTCATCTCTTCATCGGTTAATGGAACCGGTTTGGAGCCGGGACCAACAAATCCTGTTACGCCTCTGGTATTTCTTACAACGTACCAAGTATCATCATTCATAATCATATGAATTAAAACATATCCCGGGAAAATCTTTCTCTGGACCTGTTTCTTAGCGCCGGTTTTTGTTATTTCAACAACTTCCTCAAGAGGAACTGAAACTTCAAGGATCTGATCCTGAAGATTTCTGTTTTCGATAGTCTTTTCAATGTTGGCTTTAACTTTGTTTTCATAGCCTGAGTACGTATGAACTACATACCATTTGGCTGCTGACATTTCTTCTGACATCTAATCACCTTTCCATAACCCGTTGCCCAAAAGCAACCTCACTTTTTAATAAAACTACTGAACCAGTTTATCAATTCCATATTTAACAAGCAAATCAACAAGGAAAATTATAACCCCGAGGATTACTGAACTGACGATTACGGCAGTTGTCTGTTTTAAAAGTGATTTACGGCTTGGCCAAATAATTTTCTTAAACTCGGCTGCTACTCCTGAAAAAAAGCCTTTCTTATGTGACTTATCTTTCTTGGTATTCTTAGCCGGTTTGGCTGTCTTAGCTGTCATCTCTTCAACAGTAATATCATCCAAAGATGAACTGTTGTTAACATTCTTCTCTAAGTCACCCATATCAACTGACCTCCATATTCATTGCAATATACCTGTCCCCACTGGAAACGAGCCAATTATTTGGTCTCTTTGTGTAATGTGTGTGACTTGCAGAACTTACAATATTTCTTAGTCTCCATTCTGTCAGGATGAGTCTTCTTATCCTTTGTCATATTGTAGTTACGCTGTTTGCACTCTGTACAAGCTAATGTGATTTTTACACGCATGACTGACACCTCCAATTAAAATATCTATGAATTTTGGGCATAAAAAAAAAGCCTTTATTTCCCGTAGCTTATCCAATATAACATATTCTCCATCAGTAAGTCAACTGTTTTTTGGAAATTTAAAGGTTTTTTAAAAAAATAGTGACAAATATTTTAAAACATTATATAATAATACATGTAAAAATGGATTTTTTACTTATTTCTTTATATCAATTCATTATACAGACAAGGAGGTGACTGTTAATGATTAGTAATGTTTACAGCTATTATATGGCTGAATACGGTCTGAGTTCGAACTCACGACATAGTACACACAAGAAAAGTGAATTACGTGATATTTACAATAACATTGTGAAAATCAGCAGGTCAAGTCCTTTTTTTGATGTGGATATTTCTGAAGAATCCCAGAAACTCGCAATTGATATTAAAGAGAATGCACGTAAGCTGTCCGACATAACAGCAGATCTCACAGATGCATCCAATGGCAGTATGACATTTAAGAGCATCGCCCAGTCGGATAATCCTGAGATTTTAGATGTACGGTATATCGGCGACAATCAGGCAGCAGGTTCCTCAAAGGAATTCACGCTTTCAGTGAAACAGCTTGCAAGACCTCAGGTTAATGAAGGCCATTACATTAATCCCCGTGCAAGATTTTTATATTCAGGAACTTACTCTTTTGATGTAGATATCTCTTCAATTACTTATGAATTGCAGTTTACAGTCAGGGATAATGAACATAATTTGGATATCCAGAACAAGCTTGCCCGTCTAATCAATAATTCCAACATCGGTCTTAATGCCAGAGTTGACAAGAACCGGATAGACGACACTGCTTTAATAATTCAGTCAAATATGACAGGTGTGGGTGAAAGGCCTGTAATATTTAACATAACTGACGATAACACTTCAGCACTTCCGGGTGCAGTAAGTGCCTTCGGTCTTAATAACACAACAGAATATCCTGCTAATGCTGTTTTTGAGCTCAATGGAACAGAGAAAATTTCCTCTTCCAATTCCTTTACCGTCGACAGAGAATTCGAGGTACAACTCAAGAAGGTTAATGAGGAAGGCGAACACGTAACGGTTGGTCTCAAGCAGAATTTTGATTCACTTGTTGACAGCCTCCGTGAGCTTACTGACAAATATAACACTCTTACAGCTCTTGCCGGTAAAAGCAATACTTCAGGAGGCCGCCATTTATATAATGATATGGTCCGTATTGCACATTCTTACAAAGGAGTACTGGATTCCAACGGAATAACCATCAATGAAGAAGGTTTATTGAATATTAATGATGATAAGCTCAAGCAGGCTTCTGATGAAGGTTCAATACTTAACACTCTGTCCCAGATTGGAAGATTTAAGAACGCACTACAGCACGAAGCTGGAAAGATAATGATTAATCCGATGGAATATATTAATAAGACCATTATCAGCTACAAGAATCCTTCCAGACCAAGTTCAGATCCATATATGACTTCACTTTATTCCGGAATGATGTATAACGGTTATTGTTAAGCTGTTTCTTCTTTAATTATTTTTGAAGAAGGAACAGCTTTTTCAATTCTTTTCTGCCTCTGGAAAGGTGCTTGGAAATATTATTCTCTGATGTTTCCATTGTTGCTGCAATATCCTTAACACTCTTTCTCTCTATATATCTGGCAGTAAAAATTTCTCTGTCAATTTCCCTCAGGTGTCCGAAAAGTTCAATGAGATTCTCATGTTCAAGCAATTTGAGTTCAAACTCAATATCCATTCCCTTTTTGGGTTTATTATCGACAAACTCAACTTTATGAACTGCACCTCTTTCAGAAATAATTTTCTGACATGCCTTTTTGCAAATTTTCTCTGCATAATCCAAACGAACATTTTCATTCTGCTTCTCCCACCACACTTTATGGCCCATAATACTCATCATCACCTCTGTTAACGCATCCTCAGCATCATATTCATCATGCAGAAGATTTAAAGCCATATCATACAATCGTCCATACTCTTTCTGATACAGTTCCTCTAAAAGTTTATATTCTTCACACATATTAATAATCCCTCCTATATTATCTTCTATAATATAAGAGGGATTTTGTGTAATATGGTCACTATAAACCGGGAATAATTTGTCGCATTTCGTCAAAACGATGGTTATATGTATGCAGTTTTTTCACTATATTATATCCGTTAAGAGCAATTTTTTTACGTTCTTCCTCATGCTCCAGATAATATTTTACCTTGGCTGCCATATCTTCTTTGCAGTCAAAATACACCAGATCCCTGCCATTTTCAAAATATATCTCAAGCTCCGGCTGGTAATTGGTAATGCAGAAACCACCTGCCGCAAGTATATCCCATATCCTTAGAGGAATGCCGCTCCTGATATTTCTTAAAGTCAGATTCAGATTAATCCGGCTGTTGTTAAAAATTTTAGGTGTCTCATTCCAGTAATCTGCGAGTCCACGGTTCTCCACCCTCGGCATAGACACTCCTTCATCATCTGTATACAGTGCAATTGTATTTCTTTTGGACAATTCCGCAAGCATACTTTTTCTCTCCATCTGTGCTATCTTAAAGCCAAGAACTGTAGAGGAAAAAACCATTTCCAAATCTGAGAAAGACCTGTCAGATTTGGCAAGTACAAAATGCCTGTTAAGCTCATATAGGATATGACTGTCAAGCATATCATCCAGCAGATAATCGCCATATATATTCATCTGCATTTTCATAATTCCTTCAAAATACCCTCGAATATATTCAGGAAGCTTCTCACTCACATCATCAAAAGAATTCTTGTTATACATACTTCCAACAAAAGAAATATCAGCATTATATTTGTCAGATTCTGTCTTTTCCAAAAGAACCTTATCCACTCTGTTCACATCAGCACATAGTGGAAGATAATGCACATTCGCACCCATTGCCTCAAATTCCAATTGATTAAGCTTATCAAATGTAAAAATTGTATTTACAGAATTAAATATTGATTCATGATACATAGTCCCGAGAGGGCAATCGCAGCACCAGCTGATATAAGGAATATTAAATCGTTCACACACGTCAGATATCATTGGAAAATAATTTACTGTAAATACCATATCATATTTTGAAGAAGTGATTTTCGCGGCAAACTTTCCGATAAAATCCGCATCCGTTTCAAAATTGCACATTGCTCCTTGCATTTCCTCAACTGTGTGTCCTCTTTTAATAAGGTTATTTACAATATCCAATTGATTATATGCTTTCCATTTATATGTCAGAATTCTCATAATTCTTATCCCACCAGTTCCTTTATTCGTAAAAGAGCTTTTTCATAACGTCCGCACTGTCTGTAATAATTAAGAGCTTCTTCTGTATGTCCGAGGCATTCATAAATAACTCCTATATTATAAAAAGCAAGAAATGAATTAACTCCATCCATTTTACAGCTACTATACTCCGTAGCTTTTACAAACTGTTCCACTGCTGCATCAAACAAAGAATTATTCATATATATCAGACCCATAAGAAATACATAATCGCAACTGTAAGAAAATTCAGCATATAAATTTTCGAACATAAGCGCCTGAGCCATTCGTTTTGTATTAATCAAAGTGTATCCATATGAAACTACCAAATCCTCAACATATTCAAGTCTTGGCTCTAAATCATATGACGTTGCCTTTTCAAAATACACTAACGCATCTTCATATTCACCCATCATATAATAGCTTTTGCCAATCTGGTGCAGTATGTATGGATCTTCCTGTATCTCAAGTTCTTTTTTCAGCAGTTCAATATTTCTGAATGCTTTTTTTCTAAGTTCCTCCGGCGTTCCATCATAACCTGAATGTATCACTGTCACCGGAATCTCATAGGTTCTGTATGGTGTTCCGTCAAGACTCTGCACCTGTTCATGAATTGAACCTACATAGCAGAATTTTTTTCTGTCAAAGAAACGGCTAACTCTTTCCCTGTTAACTTTCTTCTCCTTATTACGTGTAAAAACATTAACTATCTCAATTCGTCCAACCTTGTCAGAATTATTCTGCGCCATTTTAATTAACAGCTTCCAGTCAATATCAGTAGGAATCTCGTCCGTATCCAGAATCAGCACCATATCATTGCCAGCTTTACTGATGGAAAAATTCCTTGCATCTGAGAAGCTGTTATTCCAATTATATTCATATACACAATTAGTGTATTTTTTAGCCACCTCAATTGAATTATCGGTAGAACCAGTATCAACCACCACAAGTTCAAATGGATATAATGATAGTGCTGCAAGCGTTTTATCCAGCATCTGACCTTCATTCCTGGTAATTATACATACTGAAATTTCCACAATACCTCTCCTTTGCAACATTCCCTATTTATACATCCAATGATATCACTTAACAAAATACATTGCAAAAGAATTAAATATTTATTGTTTAATTCATATTTAATTGTTAAACTGATTCTATACAAAATACAGAGGTCGGATTATATGAAAATAATTTTTATTGAATGGAACAGTTTTGGCAAAGAAGATATTGTTGATGCACTTGGAAATTTGGGGCATGAAGTAACTATCTTTAAATATCCGGATTTTAACCACAGGGAAGAATCTCCCACTGCAGCTTCTCTCAACAATACAATTGAAAAGGTTAAACCGGAGTTGGTATTCTCTTCAAATTACTCTCCGGTTGTATCCAATATATGTCAGAAGCACAGCATTCCCTATGCTTCATGGGTATATGACAGCCCTCTGGTTAAAATATATTCTGCTACGATACTTAATTCCTGTAATTATGTTTTTCTGTTTGATAGCGAGGATTACCGGACCTTTAGAAATTCAGGAATTAACAATGTGTATTATATGCCACTGGCAGCCAATACCAGACGTCTGGATTCAATGATTCCTACAACTGCCCATCATCATGAATATGATTGTGATATTGCATTTGTAGGCTCGATGTATGATGAGGGCAAGGATTATTTTGACACATTAAAGGGTATTTCAGAATACAGTCAGGGATATCTGGATGCCATTATGAAAGCACAGTCAATGGTGTCAGGCTATAGTTTTATTGAACCCCTTTTAAAAGGTGAAGTGCTAAATGAACTTCGTCGTGTGTCACCCTACGAACCATATCCCGATGGAGCAGAGACCGATACATATGTATATTCAAGATATTTTATTGAAAGAAAAATAACGCAGCGTGAACGTAAGTCCATTCTCGCAGCGTTATCAGAAAATTTTAATGTTAATCTATATACACAGAACGCAACTCCGTATCTGCCACATATTAATAATAAGGGCATTGTACATCCGCACGATATACAGCCTTATGTTTTTAAATGTGCCAAAATCAACCTGAATATCACTCTTAGAAGTATTCATGCAGGAATTCCTCTGAGAGCAATGGATATTATGGGTGCAGGAGGATTCCTTATGACTAATTTCCAGTCAGATTTTATAATGCATTTTGAACCGGATGTTGATTATGTATATTATGAGGACGAAAAAGATCTCATTGACAAATGCCGTTTCTATATAGAAAATGATACTGCAAGAAGAGCTATTGCCCAAAATGGCTATAGCAAAGTTAAAGAGTGCTTTTCCTTTGAAACAGTATTATCATCCATAATTGAAACAATTTTTCAAAACTCTAATCCATAGACCGTTTTAATAATTGCGGCAGCTCTGTGTTTCATGGTATGTTCAGCAAGTGTTCTTTTGTAACCATTCATTGCAATTATAAGTCTTTCTCTTTCATGGGTGAGGTAAAATCTTGTTTTGTCAATCAACTCATCCATGGAGGAATAGAGCACCACTTCCTTGTCAGGTACATATAATTCCTCAAATTCCTTCTGATAATTACTCATCAGAAAACCACCAACTCCCATAATATCAAATACTCTGATCGGAAGACCACTTCTAATAGACCTAAGAGTAATATTAAGATTGATTTTCGATGAAAAATATACCTTCGGGCATTCTTCTTCATATGCAACACTATGTTTGCATATTACCCTCGAAAGTCCGGATGTATCATCATCCGAGTCATACAGAGTAACAGGAAAATGCTGTGCAAGCTCATCCAAAATTCTATGTCTCTCATATTCTGCCATTTTCCTTGCAACAATCAGCCCTAAATAAAGTTCACGTTTTGAAATAAACGGATAATTATCAGCTCCTTGTATCGGTGCCACTTTCTGCAGCACATCCAAATCCTCTTCCGTTATATCAGTATACAAGACATCTTCCTTCCAATTACCGAACTGTTTTTTAAAAACATCCGTGTATTTGGAAGTAATTTCTTGGCTTAACAGCCGAGTCACACCATTATATAAATTATTCGTATATAATCTTCCTACAAATGATATCTCTTCTGAATATTTTTGAATTTCCTTATCTGTAATCTCCAATGCACCAAGTCGTGTTGTATTAACAGCTAACGGAAGATAGAAACAATTTACCCCCATATCCTTCAGTTCTTTATATTGCATTTTATCAAATGAAAAAACGTGATTACAGTTGTTAAATATGGTTTTGGAATACACATGGATAAGCGGACTGTCATATAACCATGCGATATACGGAACCCCAATTCTTTCGCATGCAATGGATATTGATGGATGGTAATTCCAGGACAACACTCCATCACACTTTTCCCGCTTAATCAGCTTTTCAATTTCCTGTGTTTCCTGTTCTAACTCTGCACCAGTCGCATACTCATTATTACATTTTTCATTAGCAAATATTTCTATACCAAGTTCCAAAAATCCCCATAAAATATCCTGAGATTTACTACTCTCGGAATAACAATACAGTAACTTCATAATTTTACCTCCTATTAATATATTACACTATCATACTATATATTTAAAGAAGAAAATATGTTATAATACCTTAAAAGCTAATGATTGGAGGTGTGTTCATAATATATGAAAATACTGTTTTATCGATACGGAAGTATTTGCGAAGAGGATGTAATTGAAGCATTTAAAGAATATGGAATAGATACGAATGAAATATTGGAGGAAGTGTATAACAAGCATCTTCTTCCGGGAGATTGTGTCAGAATTCTTAATTCTGCATTGAATAAAGAGAACTATTCCTTTGTATTCAGTATTAATTTTTTCCCAACTGTATCGGATGTATGCAACATATATCATATACCTTATTTATGTTTGATAGTTGACAGCCCGGTGCTTGAGCTGTATTCAGAGTCTATCAGAAATTCATATAACAGGATTTTCCTGTTTGACAAGGCATTATATAACGAATTTCATCCATATAACCCTGACTGTATTTTTCACATTCCACTTGCAACTAATGTCAGAAGGTGGAACAGAGTTATTGAAGCCGACACCTCTGACCGCTTCTCCAGTGAGGTTTCATTTGTTGGCTCTCTGTATACTGAAAAATCCCCGTTAAATCTTGACAATGCACCGGATTACATAAAAGGCTATGTTGATGGTCTGATAGAGGCTCAGTTGAAAATCTATGGCTACTATTTTATTGATAATCTTCTTACAGAAGAACTGTCAAATGAAATACTTAATCAAATGCCGGGACACTATGTTTTTCCGGATAAATATCGTATTGATAACAGGGGGTTGGTATCACAGTTGTATATAGGGAGTAAAATATCCGCCGAGGAGCGTTTACGTGTATTTCACAGACTTTCACAGAAATATGACGTGGATATATATACAGGTAGCGATACCACATCTCTTCCTAAGCTGCATAACCGCGGACTTGCAAAGACTCACACTGAAATGCCTTTAATCTTTAATCATACCAAAGTTAACCTGAACATTACCTCCAAGCCAATTCGTTCAGGAATTCCATTAAGGGTATTTGATGTGTTAGGATGCAGTGGTTTTCTGATTACAAATTATCAGTCAGAGTTGCCGGAATTATTCTCAATCGGAGAACATCTTGAAGCATATGAATCCATTGAGGATTTAGATAATAAAATACAATTTTATTTGGAACATCCGGAATTAAGAAAAGAAATTGCAAGAAATGGCTACGAATATGTAAAATCCAATCATACATATACAGTACGAATCGGTCAGATGATTTCACTTGCATTTAAATAGCTTTAAAAATTTTATTTATTATATTTTATGAGCAGGTACATACTATGCATATTTTATTTTTTCAATGGAATGCCTTTATGCAAAAAGGAATTGAAACCGCCTTTAACCGGTTGAATATTTCTTATGAAAAGTTTTTTTATATTTTTTCTGATTGGGATTATGATGATAAATTCTGCAAGCTGTTTAATGATAAATTAAACAGCTCACCGGATATCGATGTTGTTTTCTCAGTAAATTTTTCACCATTAATATCTGATATCTGCAACGCTCGAGGCATCATATATATTTCATGGATATACGATGCTCCTCTTCATATCAGAAAAACAGTCTCCCTAATGAATTCTGTTAACCGAATGTATTTTTTTGACAGAATTCAAGCCGAGCATTATCAGAAACAGGGGATCCTTAATGTTCATCATATGCCGTTGGCTTCTGATACATATATTTTTTCCGATGAAGGCATTAATGAGACAATTAATAACAGACTCTCCAAAAAAGAACCTGTTTTCTTCAATCCTACATCTATAGCAGACAACGATTATCACTGCGATGTGTCATTTATAGGCAAGCTTTATAAGTCAGATTATGCTTATCTATGTACACCTTTAAATCAATATTACAGAGGATACCTTGAAGGAATCCTTAACGCCCAGCAAAATATATATGGTGCATATTTACTTGACGAACTTTTAACGGATACCTTATTAGAAGAGCTTAACAGCTTCTATTTAAAAGCATCAAAAGGAACATTTTCCGTCACTAAAGAAGAACTTGAATTTGCACTCGCTTGCGAAATAACTTCAAGAGAAAGGGTTACAGCATTAGCACTTCTTCAAAACCGCTGTCATGTTAATTTATATTCAGGCGATAAAGATGAGAGACTTACACATATCAACCAATTAGGTTATGTTGATTACTACACTCAGATGCCAAAGGTATTCCGCAACAGTAAGATCAATCTGAATATTTCGCTCAAGATTATTCAGTCAGGAATCCCTTTACGAATTCTGGATATTCTGGCAAGCGGAGGTTTTTTGATTACCAACTACCAGCCTGAACTGTTGGAATACTTTGAACCGGGTATAGATCTTATAATATATGAGGATATTCCTGATTTAATATTAAAAGTACAATATTATCTTGCAAATGATGACGAACGCAATATTATTGCACAAAACGGATATAATAAAGTATCTTCTTTATTCAATTTTGATGATAAAGTCAGGCAGCTTCTATCAATTTAGGCAAAAATAGAGCCGCTGCTATGCAGTGGCTCTATTCATGATAGTCATCTTTAAATTACTGAAGTAATGAAAGAACACCCTGGTTACTCTGGTTAGCCTGAGCAAGCATTGACTGTCCTGCCTGAGCAAGGATAGAGTTCTTGCTGAATTCAACCATAGCTGAAGCCATATCTGTATCTCTGATAAGAGACTCAGCAGCCTGTGTATTCTCAGCTGTTGTATCAAGGTTAGCGATTGTGTGCTCAAGTCTGTTCTGAATAGCACCAAGTTTAGAACGCTGTGTTGATACTGTTGTAATAGCTTTCTGTACTGCCTCCATTGCTGTACCAGCTGAATCAAATGAAGAAACACTAAGACCTGTTACTTCAAGCTTGCTAGCTGCTAATGAAGTAATAGAAAGCTCAATGTTCTGTCCTGAAAGTGCACCAACCTGAAGATTCTTGCCAGTGAATGATCCGTCAAGAAGATTCATTGTGTTGAACTGAGTTGTAGAAGAAATTCTGTCTAACTCAGATGTAAGCTGGTCGATTTCCTGCTGAAGAGCATCTCTATCTACAGATGTGTTAGTATCGTTAGCTGCCTGAGTAGCAAGCTCGTTCATACGCTGAAGAATTGAATGTGCTTCGTTTAATGCACCTTCAGCTGTCTGAATAAGAGATACACCATGCTGTGCGTTGTCAGAAGCCTTGTTAAGACCCTTAATCTGACTTCTCATCTTCTCTGAGATTGAGAGACCTGCTGCATCATCACCTGCACGGTTAACTCTGTAACCTGAAGCTAACTGCTCTGTTGCCTTAGCCTGATTGTTTGTGATGATTCCTAACTGTCTGTTTGTGTTCATTGCTGTAAGATTGTGCTGAACTACCATAATATTTTCCTCCTTGAATTTCACCCGGCTTCCCTGCCGATGTGTTGATTGATTATAGCGGTTACCCGCCAGGTTGTAAGTAACTCCCTTACTGTATTATATATCGGAGTAAATCTAAAATACTTAACCCCAATTTATAATTTTTTTAAATTATTTTTTCCTGTCAAGAAAATACGGTTCAGAAGATATATTGTTCATGGTCTTATAATAATTCGCCGCAAGCTCTCTGCTCTTCTTCATCTGACGCGCTTCCTTCTTAAGACTTGAAAATCTGCTCTTAATAAGCTCCTTATTACCTGACTCCATTACCATAAGGGCGGCACTCTTATCCATTATCAGAGTAATGCTCTGCTGCAGTCTCTGAATGTCATCCCTATATAATTCCTTCTTATACTCAATCTGAGCCTTAACATTATCATATAGTATTTGAAAGCCTCTGTCAAGTTTTTCTATTTCATTTATTAATGCTGCTTTCTGCTCCACATTAGTATTAAAGGCTTCATCATCAAATTGTTCTTTGGTAACAATATCCTTCTGAACATTGGTCAAAGCAGCAAGTTCGTCAAGTATTGTTATTTTCTTATTAAGACTCTCTTCAAGTACCAGTAAATAATTTTTCGTGTTTTCCATATAATCTCCTGAAAACTATTCTCCAACGGCATTTTTGGTTGCCACCATAACTTCCTTCCATGTGTCTCTCATCCCTCTAAGGTGTACAAGACACTCTTCAAGAATATTTATATCTTTTTTCAAATTAGCTTCAACAAGTCGTCTCAAAAGATACTCATATACAACATCAAACTCTTTTGCTACCGGATATTTAAAATTAAGTGTTGATCTGAACTCTTCAATTATTCTCTGTGCCTTCATTATGTTATTATGAGCTTTCGTTATATCCTTCTTTTCAATGCTCATTATTGCAATATTAATGAATTTAATCGCTCCTTCATAAAGCATCAGTGTAAGTTCCGCAGGTGTAGCGGTTAAGATTTTCTGTTTCTGGTATGTATCATATCCCGCTGAGTTATTAATCATTTATGAACCTCCTTGTTCATCAGCCCCCAAGCATACTTGACAGTGCAGTCTGCTGTGACTGTAGTTTGGAGAGTGCTGTTTCCATTGCAGAGAACTTCTGATAATATGACTCCTCATATTTATCCAAACGTTCTTCCCAGTCATCTATTTTGCTCTGATATTCACTATACTGGCTTGACATCTGTTTATCATTATAAATTGTAAAAGCACTGCTGAGTGAGCTTGTAGACATTTTCTTACCCAAAGTATTATATATATTCTGTGACAGTTTCTGAAAATATTCAATAACTGCATCCGGGTCTTCTGAAATGGCAGCCATTAACTTATCTGCATTACCTGAGGTAACAGAATCATCTGCATCACCATCAATATGCAATACGCTTCTGTTTTCCTTATCCGTAGTGAAGTATCCGCCGGTTCCAATTCCCAGGGAAGAAAGCGAGTAACTCTTACCATTGACCGTCAGGCTAAAGGACAGAAATTCTGTTCTTAATGAAGAAGACAGACTGCCAAGAGTTGCATCCCTTCTGAGAAGTGACTCTTTAATCTTTTCTTCCCAATCCTCAATCTGCTTCTCCGTCATGGCCTCCTTCTCATCATCTGTAAGAGGCTCATATCCATCTGCTGAGTCTGCATAATATAGGCCATCAATGTAGGAAATCATCTCATTATAAGCAGAAAGCATTGACTTAATCTTATTATAAATTCCCTCTGTGTCAACTGCTGTATTAATTGTTACCGCATTATCTTTTTCCACAATGTTGCCATTCTCATCAACCTCTGTTGTAACAGTAGTTGATGTAGCGTTAATATTTAATCCATTAATTGAGAATGAATTGGTATTAGAGGTAAATGTAGCACCATTAAGCTTGATAATTGCATCCTTTCCGACAATTCTTGCTGAATCGGAAGAATTGCTAAGGATTCCGCTATCATATCTGCTTACAATATCTTTGGCAATATTAATTTCATCATTAATATCTGTTTCAATTTCTGCACGAATAGCTGCATTAAGTTCATCAATCTTCGCCTGAAGAGCATCCGGGTTATCAAGCAATGGCTGATTCTCATCCACAATCGCCTGTTGCTCTGCAAGCTTAGTGTTATTATCATCTATCTGTTTCTGCAGCTTATTCTGAGCCTCGCTAAATGCCTCTTCTGTATCATAATCCTCTGCTTTTAATTCATCCAACTGCTTCTGCAATTTCTCATTACTCTCTGTAAGGCTTTTGATGCTGTCATTAGCGCTCTTAACAGCATTCGTCAACGATGATGTATACGAATCAACTGTCCATTTAGCCGACTCAAACCTCTCAACTGCTTCTACTGCTGCATCAAAATCATCTGCAGCATATTCTCTGTATCTCTTTAATTCTGTTGTCTCTTCTCCATCAACATCCGTAAAGGACACAAGTCCAAGCTTACTTAATGCATCAAATCCCTCTGAGTCTCCTGCTGTAAGAGAAAACTCCTTTGCGGCACCCGATGTTGTAGAACTGATGAAAAATCGTCCGGTTCCATCATCGAAGGTCGCTGTTACACCGGCCTCCTTAAGTCGTGCTGTAAGTTTGGCAACGGACATATCTCCGGATAAATCAATTTCCTTATCACCAACCATTACAGAGCCCGAGGTAATACCAAGGTCTGAAAGCTTAGTGTTATTAGTAACCTTATCACCTGAGGCTGAAGTAATTTCTCCTCCGGTCATATATCCGGAAGCTGCCAACTGTTTAACCGCCAGTGATTGTGTAGAGGTTACTGCTCCTGCTGAAGCAGATACCTGCGCAACCTTACTGTCTGTAATAGTTGTTGTTCTAAGATTATAGCCTGATGAATATCTCATATTGGACAATGTAGAAGTATAAAATCCATAAACCTTTGTATTTACTTCTTTCCATGCATCCATTGTCCATTCAAGCTTAGTCTGCTTCTTAACATAACTGTCCTTCTTGGTCGAATAAGCAGCTACCAAGTCCTTAACGATTGCATCTGTATCGAGTCCCGAAGACATTCCGGAAAGTCTGATAGGCATATTAATCTTCCTCCTTTCTAACCTCTCTCATCAAGGAATACACCTGCAAGTTCCCATACTTTGGCAATCATATCCAAAGTCTCCTCTGCCGGGAATTCCCTGATAACTTTATCTGTGTCCTTGTCAACAATTTTAATTGTTACACGATTAGTTTCTTCATGATAACCATACTGTGCTACCGTGTTCGGATTAATCTTCTTATTGATATCCGAGATAGCCTGTTTAACCGTGCTCTCAGAAGGAGCATTTTTCTGTGAAGACTCTTCCGTACTCGAAAAATTCTCACCTGTTACAGCTGTTGTGCTGATGTCAGGAGTGCCTCCAGTACTCTTAACCTCCGTTGTTACGTAGGACTGGCCTCCCATGTTGTTAATTCCATCAATCTTCATTTAATAACACCTCCATGTGTTTAATGTAATTAATTTGCGAAGCAAACTAATTGCTATTGTAATTTCCTTATATTTATTTCGGCATAAGATTAAAAATAGTTTACATTACCCCAATAAATTTTTCAAGGCTTCAATACCATCTGAAACACTTGCAGCCTTATTAGCTTCCTGAATCTGGAGATAAACCTCTTTACGATATACCGGAACTGATTTAGGAGCAGTTACGCCTATTTTAACCTGATCACCCTTGATATCAAGAATAGTAATCTCAATGTCATTATTAATAACTATTGATTCATTCTTTTTCCTGGATAAAGCTAACATTATACCTCCTCCTTTTTCAGCTTCTCAATACAGTCATATACATTGTATCTGACTACATAGTCTTCATTATTAACTATAATCTGACATCCTTTTTTGGTAATCGTATTAATTATCAATGGTGCTTTTGTATTTGCCGTCATCTGTGTTAAATCGGAAGGAACAGTGAGAACGCATAACACGAGTAAGTCTTCGTCAGAATTATATTCTCCGATTGGAGCAAGCCACTCATCCTCCACGATTGGACTGTATTCATTAAATATATGACCCGGATCAATAACTGAGAAAGCCAGTTCACTTTCTTCTAATGACTGCAACCACATGATGCCCTTACCGGACTGCTTCTCAGAGTTAAAAATCAATGCATATCGTGTATACTGCTCAAAACCCATCAAGCCGGCTTCAAAAGTTATGATTTTCTCATCTTCGATTTCCATTTCCCCAAACAATCTAGAATTAACCTGCATAACGCTTCTCCTTTTTTAAATGTAATTCAATAATGACTGCTTAACACAATCAGATGCTGCCGTTAAAGCCGCCTCATACAATGTTCCTGCTGCCGAAAGCTTAACAACTGTATCCTCAAGTTCTGCATCTTCATTTTTGGATTTCAAATCACTGAAAGTCGTTTTCTGTTCAGTAAGTCTGCTCTTGGTAAGCGTAAGTCGTTTACTTCTCGCACCAAGGTCTGCAAGCTGAAGGTCAACTACCTGCTGATACCCTCCCACTCTGGTAATTTCCTTAGAGAAGATACTCTCCATATGTTCTATTGCATAATCAAGTTCTCTTTCACATGCCTCAAGCATTGTTGTAATTGATTCCTTTTCTGTATCAGAATATATCTCACTGCCATACATATCTTCTAACTTCTTAATCTTATCCTCGATATCAGCAACATTCTGAAGTGCATTACACATATCATCAATATCTCTTGCTATTTTATAACTGAGAGTATCCTTACCTAAAGTGTTAACCTTAAGGCTCTGGTTGAAGTTAATTGCATAATTAATATTCTGACCGCCTTCTGTCTGGGTATATACAATAGGATTAGCGTCATCTGTAATATCCGTACAGTTAAAATACATTTCCGGCCTCGCATCACCCTTTGCAAAGCTGTCCTTCTGATATGTAAAAGATATATCCTTCGCATTTCTGAAGGTATTGTACAAATCGTCACTAATAATTAATTCACCTGTATCATATACAAAGTAGATTTCATTAGTTCTTGTTTTATAATCAGGATCTGCAGCTATTGCTTCCATCTCCTCATGCGTAACAGCCTGTGTAATCGAATATGCGGTTCCATCCACTGTAACATCACTGTAGTTCTCACCTGAACACCATTCATAAGCGACTCTCAATCTGTGTACTGTTATACCATCCGGCATATCTGCAGCATCAATATCTGTTATTGTCTCATCATCCACCGGTCTGCGGATTATCATAGATTTATCCATATCATTTCCGGTAAATTTCTCTTCAATCTTATATGCCTTATTGGCATCTTCATCAGTAAGGAAGGTAAATGAGGTATCAGTCTTATAACCGGTAAAACAATATCTTCCTGCATAATCTGCATTAGCTTCTGCATATAATGCGTCCTTATACTGCTGGAGCACCTCAATAATCGCACCTCTGTCATTTGATGTGAACTGATCCGATGCACCCTGATCACAATATTTATATATATCCGATAAAATTGAATCCATATTATCAAGTGAACTCTGCGAAACCTCCAGCCATGATTCAGCATCCGGAATATTACTTGTAAGATACTGTTCAATTTCTGCAAGACTTGAACGCAAGGATAGTGCTCTGATTGCTACGATTGGATCATCAGATGGTCGGGTTATTTTCTTCTCAGTTGCCATCTGGTTCTCCAAATCCGCCAGATTATTTTTTGATTTACCAACATTTCTCAGTGTTGAGTTCATCATCATGGTATTTGTAATTCTCATGATATTCCTCCTTTTCGATTACAAGCCTGTTTCTTCTATAAGCTTGCTGTAAATCTGCTGCATAACAGAAATTACTTTTGATGACAGATTATACGCCTCTTTGAATTTTACCAAATCCACGGCCTCTTCGTCCTCATCAACACCGCATATTGACAATCTCTGATTTGCAACAGTTGATTTAATATTATCGTAATTCTCTGAAAAAGTTCCCGCTCTCTTTGTATCAATGGCGATTACAGAAACAATTGTCGAAAGATACTCACTGAAAGTACCATTATTAAGTATTTTCTCATCCTTGAGTTTGTATAATGCAGTTACCATATCAACATTAGCAGCACCCTGCGTAGGGTCATATGAATACGGAAGCAATGATAAATCCTTGACGATTTCCGGATTAACTGTTGCATTAGCGGCATTTATATATGATTCACCATAAGAATTGGTAAAAAAGTCAATTACCGAATCATCATCACCTTTAATCGTTGCATTAACCGCACCTGTGAAAGTACGCATAAACTCATTAATCTGCTGCTGATAATAAGGAATTCCCTTATATGTTGAGTTACGATAAGGAGCAACTACTGTTGTAAGCTCTTTCCGATAACCCTGTGCTACAAGATCATTGTACTCTGTATCAGTCAAATCATATACGCGAACCACTTCCCCATCTCTCTGGTAAAATTCGCCGTCCCCATTTACCATTCCAAGAATCTCATATCCGCTGTTACAGCCATCTCTTATCTCAATTGCTGCCTTCAAAGAGCCTCTCATAGCACTGTTATAAACATTAAATGTGAGACCATTATTCCATTTAAGCTGATAAAGTCCATCAATATCACTGGCATTTCTGCGGTCACCGGATTCCCTTGCTTCGCAGAGAATTGTATTATAGCTGTATGAATCAACAAGAATCTGGTCATTAATATACACCGTATACTCGGTTGCACCATTTCCCAGCTGCTTCTCAGAAATTGACGTATTAATATACTGTGAAAGTTCATCAACCAAAAGGTTTCTTGTGTCTCTTAAATCGTTGGCATCTCCACCATTAATTTCTATAATATTAATCTGTTTATTGAGTGAGGCAATCTGTTCTGCCTTGGTATTAATGGCATCAACAGTTGTTTTAACCTCGTCATTAGCAGATTTCTGAATATCTGCAAGGTTTACAGACAAAGTATTAAAATAATTACAGATACTCAGTGAATAATTCATAAACTGGTTCCTGTTAACCTCGCTGGTCGGATCGTTTGTCAGATTCATAATTGTGTTAAAAAGATTCTGGTATTCTGTTTTAAATCCTTCAAGAGTAAACTCATCCAGGTAATCCTCTGCAAGAAGTGAATATCTCTCAAGTGTTGAATATTCACCATAGTTAGCATTATTGTTCCAAAATTTATTATCGTAATATGAACTTCTGAGCTGTTCGATTGAATTAACCACAACACCTGTTCCAACTGTTCCATAGGTAGAGTATACCCTGATGGAAGATGATGGTGACATATCCGCATACTGCTTGGTATAGCCCTCTGTATTAACATTGGATATATTATGTGCTGTTGTATTAATAGCAATATTACTGGCAGAAAGTCCTGAACCTGCTATTGTCAGTCCAAAAAAAGTATTAGCCATTTAATCACACTCCTGTTCTCATAACAAGTGTTTCTATCATTTCACTTATGACATTTATGTATCTCGATGCCGCATTGTATGCCTGCTGGAATTTAATCATGTTAGACAGTTCTTCATCTGAAGAAACTCCCATCACCTGCTGCCTCTGGTTATCAAGAGAAGAAGCAAGACTTGATTCATTTTCCGCCATACTGTAATACACCTTACCCGTATTAGCTACATCATTAGTTAGGGTTTCATAAAACTCTTCAAAGGTGAGGCCATCAAATCCACCATTGTAGAAAAGACGATCCTCTGAGAAAATCTCCACAAGTCTGGCTGCTGTTGCATAATCATCTTCACCTACAACAGTTGTTAACGGAAGTTTTGAATAATCATCCATAACATTGGTATTTACGGTAATATTTGCAATAGTGTATGCACTTGCATTGCCAAATGTATTCACATTATTGCGTACATAGAAAGTCTGTCCGTCAATTATCTGTTCTGTATATCTGGCTGTATAACTTCTGCTGAACAATTCTTCGCCATAGGTACCATCCTTACCCATTGAAGCCTTAGAAGTATCAAGCACCTGATAAACCGTACCATCTGCGGCAATATATTCCGTTTCGGGACAAAGTACATCGTTAATGCCTTCTACAATACTGTTAACTAATTTATCAAAATTAGCCAGTGTGTTAACAAGTACTGATGTGTCCTGTGTCTGAACATACATTTCATGTTCTTTAACTGCATTTATATAATCAGGATCGGCTGTTCCTAATGGATAAAATGCCGGATCCGGTTCTGTCATACTTACTACTGTAGGTGTAACATTTCCTCTTGCAACAAGAAGTCCCTTAAGTCCACCAATATCAGTATTTTTCTCTGTGGATATTATTCCATCCACATAATAAAGCGGTTTGTCATTCATATGCGTCCATACCGGCTCCATGAATTCCGAACCTTCTATTTTCTTAAGTCCCAGAGTATTAACATATAACTCATCGACAAACTGCGTTCCTTCAATCGAAACCTCCACTGCACCGTTTGCCTGTTCAGAATAGCTGCTTTTACAGTAGGATGCCAGCTCGTCAAGAAGCAAATCCCTTGCATCCCTTAAATCAGACGCAGTTTCCATCTGACCCACTTCAATTTTGGCAATTCTCTGGTTCAAGTCAAGAATACCATATCCTATTTCATTAATTCTGTTAACCGTTGAAAGCATCTCCTCATCAACAGTCTGCTGGTATTTCTTAAGTCCGTTATATATGGACTGTGATTTATCAATAAATTCAGCTGCACTCTGACATAATGCCGATCTCGCCACCTGATCACCCGGTGTTTTGGCAACCTCATTAACTGCCTCAAGCAAGTCATTAAGTGCACTCTGATATGCGATACCCTCGATGCCTTCAGTATCTCCCATCTGTGTTTCAATTTCATACACAGCATCATACAGCTTATCATAAAAAAGCTGTCTTCCATATTCCTTACGATATGCCGCATCAAGGAAAATATCACGAACATGATTAACAGACGCAATTGTAACACCAAGGCCTCTCTGTCCAGTTGAAACCTTGGAAGTGGTAGTGACATTATTGTATCCCTGGTCCTTATTTACAACCTGTTGTCTTACATATCCGTCTGAATTTACATTACTTAAATTATTTGCAGTTGTATTAAGCGAATTATTGCTGGTCTGCAAACCAGAAAGACCAACATACAATGCTGACATTCCCATAATTGTGTCTCCTTTGGGTATATAATAATTACTGTTTGGCATCAAATGATGCCCTTGACGCATACGAATTATCCGCATACGTATTTCCTGAATAATTTGCTGTAGCAGGTGCCTGCCTCATGCTTTGAAGCAAATTCATTTCGAATTGAATCATCTCAATAGATTCATTTAAAAGTGCTTTATTACTCTCATTAACCTTACTCATTCTCGACAAAGTTCCGGAAAGCTTATCGTGAATATTCCTCAATTCATTACATTCCTTAGTCTGACCTGAAAGAAGTTCAATCAGTCTTGGAAGCGTTAAATCCTTTGGTTCCTTATTAAGGACGATTCCAATATCCTTAGTGACCTCTGCACGGCGCTTCTCCAAGGCATTAATTCTGTCAACGACCTCCTGCTCTCTCATAACCATAATATTGAGTGCTTCCGGATCTGATTTTACAATAATCCCTGTTTTCTCAGTGGACAGCTCAAGAAGAGTTTCATATTCCTCATTCTCTTTAGTTAATGTGTCAATAAGATTATCAATTAAACTTGCCACTCAAAACTCTCCTAAAAAATATTTGTACCATATTTCTCTGATAACTTTGCAGCTAAATCATCTGCGCTTACATTATAGTTTCCGGTTTCAATTTTCGACTTTACAGATGCAACAAAATCCTCTCTTATATCCGGTGCATCAGCAACTGCCTGTTTTGCAATATGGTAATCCTTTCCAAATTGCGAAATTTCTAATTTATCGCTGCCATATACCTTATTATCCTTGCCAACGCTTGACTTACCACTGGTTCGGTATATACGGTTAACCTGATTATACGCATCGATTCTCATATATATCTCTCCTTCCATGAATAGATATTCTGCATTCTTAATATAGAATCTAAAGTATTTATCGGTTCAATTTTTAAAATCATTATACCCAAAAACAAAAAAATTAGAGTGAATACCATTTCATCAGCATCCACTCCATATTGTTCCATCATTTACTTAAGAATCTCATCCTGTCCTTATCCCTCTGCTCTGTCTTCTTTGGTTTAGCAGGTTCTGAACTGCTATACATACTTCCAAGATTCTTCTGCATCGTATCCTTACAGGAATTACAAAATCTTCCCGATTTAATCATCCTGCCACAAACCTCACAATCAATTCCAATAGGTGAATCATCCGAAAAGGCTAGCCGGTCTTCCCTTACCCACCTCTGAATCTGATTAATTGTTACCTGATTGTCATCAGAAATCTGCTGTATAGTCGCTTTAGGGTTCTCACGAATATATTTCTTAACATCTACAAATTTCTTATCGAGCTCATCCATACAGGAGGGGCAAAGAAAATATCCGCCGCCTATATAGTTAAAAAGTCGTCCGCAGCCTCTGCAATTCTTAACTTCCATTATCATATACCTCCTAAAAACCATTCCCAATACAGGCCGTGACAAAATATACGTTTTCCACACCTGCACGTCTTAAAACTCCGGCGCATTCATTAATCGTTGCCCCCGTCGTATATATATCATCGACCAATATTACTTTCTTATATTCTAAACTATTTATTACCGTTTGAAAAGCTTTTTCTATATTGTTCTTTCTTTCCGTATCGTTTAATTCCTTCTGTGGTCTGGTATTTTTAGTTCTGATTAAAGCATCCGAATCCACCGGCAGATTAAATCTTTTTGAAAGTTCTTTTGCCAGCACCTCAGCCTGATTGTAACCACGTTTCAGATATTTGCTTCTGTGCAGAGGAACAGGAACAAACGCATCGCAATCCCAGTTTTTAATTGTATTATAATATCTCTCATATATAACCTCTGCATAATAGCTTGCATACTCACGCCGATTGTTATATTTAAAGGCATACATTGATTGCTTCATTGCTGCGGAATACGCAAATCCGGCAACTCCTCTTTCAAATGAAAATCTTTTCACGCTGCAGTCCCTGCAAAATTCCTTTTCATCTTCATAAATCGGCTTTCCGCATTTCATACACAGTGGAGATTTTATTATTTTAATCTTCATAAAACAACCCGGACAAATATCAGGTCTGAACGCACTATTACGAATGTATAAAATATCATCGCATACCGGACATCTTGGCGGATATACGCAGTCATAAATTGTCTTTACAAACTTATTAATCAGTTCTATAGACTTACCTCCTTTATTCTAAGTGCAAGTGAAGAGTATCTCCTCTGCTCATTTTCATTCGATACCATCTCATTAAACACACGCTCATCACCTACAATGCATATACATTTTCTGGCTCTGGTAACTGCTGTATAGAGAATATTTCTGTTCATAAGCATACGGGGGCCGTCCAATAACGGAAGCACTACCGCAGGATACTCACTTCCCTGGGATTTATGTACGGTAACAGCATAAGCGTGTTCCAGCTCATCAAGTTCCTTGAAATTATATGTTACAAATTTTTCATCATCAAACTTAACTGTCATCTCTGATAAAAACAGATTAATGTTATTAACAATCCCAACATCCCCGTTAAAAACACCCATACCGTTATCTACAGGAATTCCATGCTTTCCACGTATTTCCCATTCTATTTTATAATTATTTTTAATCTGCATAACCTTATCGCCTTCGCGAAAAATTACGCCATTAATCTCTTTTTCAACTTTATTATCTGATCTTGGATTTAAAAACTGCTGCAAAATAACATTAAGCCTTTCTACACCAAGATTGCCTTTTCTGGTGGGCGTTAATACCTGAATTTCATTAATCGAAGAATTCGTATATTTCGGAAGCTTCTCCCTAAGAAGCGTAACGGTGGCATTAATAACTGCATTGGCATCAGTTCTTTTTATAAAAGGAAAATCCCTGCTTGATGGGCCAATTAAAAAGTGCTCACCCCCATTAATTTTGTGGGCATTAATAACTATATCCCCCGCCTCCTCCTGTCTGAAAATACGATTAAGCCTTACAACTTCAAAGCATCCGGAAGCAATAATGTCCTTAAGCACATTACCCGGACCGACAGAAGGCAGCTGATTAGCATCCCCCACTAAAATCAGTCTTGTACCCACAGCGACTGCCTTAAGCAGATTATTCATAAGGAAAATATCCACCATGGACATTTCATCTATAATCACAACATCAGCCTCCAGAGGGTTCTGTTCATTACGTTCAAAAACAGCATTACCGGATTCTTCGGATAACAATCCTGACAGTTCCAGCAGTCTGTGAATCGTCTGTGCCTCATATCCCGTTGCTTCAGTCATACGTTTTGCAGCTCTTCCCGTAGGTGCAGCAAGTTTAATCTCCATATTCATATCTTCAAAATACTTAATCATACAGTTAATCGTAGTCGTCTTACCTGTTCCGGGTCCTCCGGTAACTATCAGAAGTCCATTTCCGGCTGCTGCTTTAACAGCCGCCTTCTGAAGTTCCTCCAATTCTATATGTTCTCTATGTTGAATACCTCCAATCTGAATTTCAAAATTTCTGTCATCAACCGTATATTTCCTGCTAAGCTCCAACAGTTTTCCCGCAACGGCAAGCTCTGTATTATACAGGCTTACAGTATACACTACATCTGTATCTTCCACTTTTCTGACTATTATTTTACGGGCTATAATCATGTCCATAAGCAACTCGTCCGGTTCCTCAATTGTAGTATTTAATATATTGGATGCCCTCTCAATCAAATCAGTTTTAGGCAGATAAGTATGTCCGTTTGCCACAGCCTGCATAAGTGTATAGAGGATACCGCTTTTAATTCTGTATGGTGAATCAGCTTTAACACCGGAATTTCTGGCTATTTCATCTGCTATTTTGAATCCTACACCCTCTATATCATCTGCCAGTCTGTACGGATTTTCATCTATAATATTGTATAATGAGTCTCCATATTTTTTATAGATTTTAACTGCAAGATTCATACCTATTCCAAGCTTGCCAAGAAAAATCATAGCCCTTCGCATATCCCTTTTCTCAGCAACCTGCTCAGAAATCTCCATGGCCAGTCTCTCACTGATACCCTTAATAACCGCAAGTTCCTCAGGATTCTCTTCTATAACTCTGAAGGTATCTTCTTTAAAGTGTCTTACAATTCTTCCGGCAAGAGCAGGTCCTATACCCTTAATTGCTCCGGAACCAAGATATTTCTCTATTGCGTCCATATCCTCCGGTGCGGTTTCTTCATATCCTATTGCTTTAAACTGCAAACCGTAATTGGGATGCATTACAAAATCGCCTTTAAAAACTACATACTCTCCGGGATGAATCAGATACAAAACTCCCGTGCACACAAGGTCTTCTGAGAGTTCATTTTCATATTCAGGTTTTTCTGCAATTATTCTTTTGATTTCCTCAGAACTTAGCGTTATTTCTAAAATAGTATGTCCACTGTCCTGACTGGTAAAAATTATTCGTTCAACGTAGCCTTTTACTTCCAAGTCTATATTCCCTTTCTAATAAAAAAACCGCACGGGTACTGTAAATTCCCCGGACGGCTTATATTATTGTATATCAGATATCGTAATTTCGTTTCATCTGTTCATAGAGCATCTTTGCGATTCCAAGGCCATCACCCCGCTCAGTTGCGGAATCAGCATATTCCTGATAAAGCTTATCCTTAAACATCTCAGTATATGATGTTGAGCCTGATTCATCATCCTTAGGAATCATTTTCTCCATTCCTTTGAATGCCTGTTCAACAAAATATGCTTCAAAGGACTTGCAGGCCTCCATCAGTTCTTCATCGGTTGCATTGGAAAAATCAGTGTTATTAAGCTTACCTTTAAGTGCACTTGTTGACTGTGAATAATCAGAGGATACGAATTGATTACTTAAGCTATTAATATAATCACTCATAAATTACTCTCCTTATCTCTTAAGCTGATTAGCCTGACCAAGCATCTCATCAGATGCCTGAATTGCCTTTGAATTCATCTCATACGCTCTCTGAGCCACAATTAAGTTAACCATTTCATCAGCAACCTGTACGTTGGATGCTTCTACATATCCCTGATTAACTTTACTTGCCTTAAGCTCAGGATATGAAGATTCCTCCATTGCAATTCCCGATGCTTCCGTCTCCTTAAACATAGTGCTGCCAACGCTCTCCAGACCGGACGGATTAGTAAACTGGTAAAGTCCTATTCTGATTCCAAGACTCTGTGGATTATTAGATTCATCAGGATAACAGATTGTTCCGTCTCCTGTTACAATAATCTTGGATGTCTCATATGTAGAATCAAACTGTATCGGCATTCCATCTGTATCAAGTACCGGATATCCTTCACTGGTACATAACATGAACCCGCCGTCAGATGCAACCGCCATATTAAAATCACCATTTCTGGTATATAAAATCTCATCACCATCCATTACTGCAAACAATCCGTCTCCTTCAATTGCAAAAGCAAATGGATTAGCTGACGCAGTCACAGAGCCCTGTGTAAAATGCGTTGTAATAGATGCATTACGTGTACCTGTTCCTACCTGTGCAGGAATCGGCTTAAAATCTCCGTTAGCACTGGTAGATTTGGTCTGTAAGGTCTGATACAGAAGAGATTTAAACTCCGCCGAAGAAGTCTTATATCCCGTCGTATTAACATTTGCAAGATTGTTGGAAATTACATCTACATTAGTCTGCTGTGCCTTCATTCCTGAAGCCGCAGTATAAAGTGATCTCATCATAGGTCAATCAGTCCCCTTTCTAAATTCTGCCGAGATTAACGGATTTTTCAAGTGTACTATCGATGAACTGAATGATTTTCTGATTACTCTCATAATCTCTTGCAACAGTAATCATCTCAACCATTTCGTTAATAACATTAACATTGGAAGCTTCCAGATATCCCTGATATACCTTGCAGTCAGCTTCTTTGGTTACTGCACCATCGATGGCAATATACATATTCTCGCCAAACTTCTCAAGATAGTTATAATCTTCAAAATCCACGAGCTGCAAATGGGCAACTTCCTGCCCCGATGCAAATATAACTCCACTCTCATTAATTGAAATCTCTGTTCCAACCGGAATGTTAATCAAATCGCCATTTTCATCTAAAATAAAATCTCCATCCTTGGTCATAAGCGTTCCATCCGAACTTACGGCAAAATTACCGTCCCTTGTATATCGGACAGACTCCATTCCATTTCTGTCAGCATAAGAAATTGCGAAGAATCCGTTCCCTGCTAAAGCCACATCAAGAGTATTACCGGTCTCCTCAAGATTACCATCACTGTAATCCGTGTAGGTCTCTCCAATTTTAACTCCAAGGCTGAGATGTCCGACTGCCTGCGGAATGTAATGTACAGAACTGTCATTAATCTTAAGCGCAAGCACTGAATCAAATGCCTGTGATGTTGAGCCTTCCTTCTTATAAGCTGTTGTGTCTGAATTAGCAAGATTGTTAGAAATAACATCTAATCTTGCCATCTGGTTAACCATGCCTGTACTTGCTGTATATAATCCTCTAACCATTCTAACTCAACTCCTTACTTATATATTTAAATTTAAATTTCATTATGTTACATATAAACGAGCACTAACCTACCTGTCCCCGGCAAGGAACTCTATAAATTTACCTGTACCAATTGCAACAGCTGTCATTGGATCTTCAGCTGTCATTGTGTTAATTCCTGTTCTGTCTTCAATAAGTTCCTCAAGTCCCTGCAATAAACTTCCGCCGCCTGTAAGAACCATTCCTCTGTCTGCAATATCAGCTGCAAGCTCCGGCGGAGTCTTCTCCAACACACTATGAATCGCTTCAACAATCTGTGAGGTTGCCTCCTTGAGAGCTTCCTCCGTCTCTGCCGAGGTAACTGTTACAGTCTTAGGAAGACCTGTTACAAGGTTACGTCCCCTGATATCCATCGATACAACCTCCGGTCTTGGATAAGCACTGCCAATCTTAATTTTAATATCCTCGGCAGTTCTTTCACCAATAAGAAGATTATGTTTCTTACGCATATAACGGACAATCGCCTCATCAAAATCATCACCTGCAATTTTGATGGAAGTGCTTACTACTGTTCCGCCAAGAGAAATAACTGCAATATCAGTAGTTCCACCTCCGATATCAACAATCATATTTCCGCATGGTCTTGAAATATCTATTCCGGCACCGATTGCTGCTGCAATAGGCTCCTCAATAATTGCAACCTCTCTTGCTCCTGCCTGATAGGTTGCATCCTCAACTGCCTTCTTCTCAACCTCAGTAACACCGCTTGGTACACAGACACTTATCCTTGGCTTCTTAAGCATTCTTCTTCCGATTGCTTTCTGAATGAAATATTTTAGCATCTTTTCTGTTACTGTATAATCCGAGATAACTCCCTGTCTTAATGGTCTTACGGCAACTATGTTCCCCGGTGTTCTACCGAGCATAAGTCTTGCCTCTTCTCCAATCGCTTTAATCTTATTAGTATCTCTATCAAAAGCCACTACTGAAGGCTCTTTTAAAACAACACCCTTGCCCTTAATATATACAAGAATGCTGGCTGTTCCCAAATCAATTCCAATATCTGTACTGATCATACTGTACCCCTTTCAAAAAGTATATATAAATATTATTGTTATTAGTCTCAATTACAAAATGCATACGTAAACATTATAAACAATAATTGTATATTTTAAAAGAGGGAATTTATATTTTTTTAAATAACATATTTTACTCTTCCTCTTATATCAGAGCTTAAATATATCTTCAAATCGCTCGTTTAATTTAATTTCACTATTTATTATTTCGTTATCATCAGCTAATTCAAATATACTCTTATACATCTCTCCTTGCAAATATGGATTACTCCTATAATCAGGAATAATTCTATTTATCAGTTGATGTACAAACAGAAATAAATCCAGAGGCACATTCAATTTACGCACTTTTAATAAATAGCAGGTTTCTATATATATTGTATGAACAGCATAGAATTCCACTTCCATCCTGTATACCGGAAAATAAGTCTTAGACCTGATAAATTCAAACGTATCCAAATTAACTTTAATGTGATCCGTTATCGAGCTAACTCTGGCCATATCTTTAAGACATGTACCTTCATTATTATATCTGTAATAATAAAACGCATACTCTGTCACGCATACTCTATTTGCAGTAAATTTAAATGGATATGTAAACAGAGGTTCTTCGCAAATCACGTCCTCTGCATACCACGAACCGGTTCTTTCCAACAGAGCCCTGTGATATAGTTTTGTCGTACACGACTGATTAAGTATAGTGTCATTAATTATGCATTCTTTTCTCTGTATAATATTACTCAAGTCGTATGTCGTATATTCAACCTCTCCAAGAGCGGAATCCCCGACTTCTCTTCTATAGAACTTATATCTGAACTGTACCAATTCACTTTGCGTATCTTCAGCCATTTTAAGCAGACATTCATACATATCTCTTCTAATCCAGTCATCAGCATCCACAAAGCTGATCCATTCTCCGGTTGCATACTGCAATCCAATATTTCTGGCTGCTCCCTGCTTCCCATTCTTCTCGCACAAAATCAACATAATTTGCTCTGGATATCTAAATTCATACGCTTTCAAAATACTTACTGTATTATCAGTAGACGCATCATCAACAAGAATGATTTCAAGTTTCTCAACTCCAATAGTCTGATTAACTATAGATTCAAGGCAACATTGTATATATTTTTCTGCATTATAACATGGGATAATAACCGAAACAACAGCATTCATTTCTACTCTCCTGATACATTTCTTAAATCCTCTTAAAATATAAAAACAAGAAATCTGCCTTTTATATCGGCAAATCTCTTGTTTTTCTTAACATAATTTATTTTTGTTTTTCTTTGAGATATTTATCTTTGGTGGCGAGACCACCTCGAATGTGACGTTCCGATTTGTTCACATCCAGTACTTTTCTGGCTTCCTCTGCCAGACCAGGACTAATATGTAAAAGTCTTTGGGTAACATCCTTATGCACAGTGCTTTTACTGATTCCAAACACTTTTGCCGTCTGTCTGACCGTCGCCTTATTCTCTACTATATACTCTGCCATTTTTATGGCACGTTCTTCGATATATCCTTTCAAAAAATTCTCCTGAATCAGTGTTTGTACATTCTATGCACTAATCTGCCAAAACATAACCACACTTATCAGGTTAATTTTCTAAAGCTCTATACCGTTCTTCTTCAATAACTCCCTTGCACTCTCCACCGAATCCACGCCTGTCAGATTCTTAATCGGTGCAAATTCCTTTTCTCTGATTACTTCATATGCACAGCATGAATCAAGCATTTTAATCATATCAAGAATTAATGTCTCATATTTATATCCGTTTGGTTCATCCGGTGAAACCGGTTCACCATTTTCGTTAATATAAGGAATTTTCTTCTCTACAATATGTAAAGGAAGCTTCTGTGCAACAATTTCGTCAAGTTCCTGTACTCCAAACAGATAATTGAGTATGACACCGAAATTATATGCCGGCTCTCCCTTATCATCCAATGCATCCTTCATCTCATCAGTAAGCTCGTAATATTCAATAATCGAAGGATGATTATCTTCAAGACAAAGCACACCAACCTTCTCGTCCCTGTCCACCTTACGGATTACTTTGGCACCGCATACACATTGCTGCTCTATGGTTGCACCTACAAAACATGGGTCCGCAATTCTCTGGAGCACATTGTCTACAGCAAACACATTAAGCCACTGAATATCATTTGCTTCAATTACCTTATCAAGACCTGCTTTTTTAAGTGATACATACCAACCGCCGTTACCATTAGGAGATGTAGCAATCCTTGACTTCTCTTCCATATATACTTTGCCATTATAATCAGTCGCCGCAGCCATTTCCTGAACAAAAAAATGCACATAGTCTGACGGATAGCCAAAATAATCGTTATTTTTGAAAAACTCAACTGTAGCGTCGTTATTTTTCTCACTTGTCATAATAAACAGATGAATATAGCATTCAGCCCTTGCAACTGTCTCCATAAGATTCTCAATAAGTCTCTCAAAAATATAGACAGAATGTGTAATTCCTATGTCATACATGCCTTTGGGATTATCAGAACCAAGTCTTGTACCCATTCCGCCCGCAAGAAGTACTGCTGCCACCTTGCCAGCCTTAATGGCTCTCAAGCCTGTTTCGTAATATTTTTCCTTATCAGCTTCAATTTCATCCACACTTAATGCGCCTATTGGTGATATAACGCCATTTGTCTCTGAATTGATGCTGTTAATACTGTTCTCAATTATATCAAAATCTGTATTCTTAATCTGTTCACTCAATTCTGCCTGTTCAGCCTCACTAAGACCCTCCCAGAAATTCAAAACATGAATCTGTCCATATTGTATTAATTTATCTCTAATCTCATTATAACTCACTATTATTCCACTCCTATAACATCTTCTCTGCAAGCTCCAACGCCGCAGCAATTACCTTATCCATATCATAATATTTGTAGTTACCCAGTCTTCCACCAAAAACAACCTTCTCTTCTGCATCTGCAAGTCTTCTGTATTGCTCAAAAAGCGTATTATTCTCATCATTATTAACCGGATAATATGGTTCCATGCCCGGCTGCCACTCAGCAGAATATTCCCTGGAAATCACGGTACGCGGTTGTGTTCCGAATTCAAAATGCTTATGCTCTATAATTCTCGTCCATGGAACATCCTTGTCCGTATAATTCACAACTGCATTACCCTGATAATTTTCGCAATCCACAACTTCATTCTCAAAGCGAACCGTCCTGTATGCGAGATGTCCAAAACAATAATCGTAATATTCATCAATCATCCCGGTATAAATTATTTTATCCCAGTCCGCATCCCTGCTGCTGATAAATTCTTTATAATCAGTATTCAGAAGCACATCCGAACCTTCAAGCAGCTTCTCTACGATTGCGGTATAGCCGCCAATAGGAACTCCCTGATATCTGTCATTAAAATAATTATTATTATATGTAAATCTAAGGGGCAGACGTTTAATAATAAACGCCGGGAGCTCACTACATGGCCTGCCCCACTGTTTTTCCGTATATCCCTTAATAAGCTTCTGATACACATCCGTTCCTACAAGCGATAAAGCCTGTTCTTCCAGATTCTCCGGTTCAGTAATATTAAGTTCCTCAATCTGACGGTCTATAATTGCCTTCGCTTCGGCAGGAGTTTTAATTCCCCACATTTTTGAAAAAGTATTCATATTAAAAGGCAGATTATATAATTCATCCCTATAAACAGCAACAGGAGAATTAATATAATTGTTAAACTCTGCAAAACAATTGACATATTCCCAAATTCTCCTGTCAGAGGTATGAAAAATATGTGCCCCGTATCTATGGACATTAATTTCTTCCTGTTCATAAGTATATACATTGCCGGCAATATGTTCTCTTCTGTCTATAACAAGGCACTTTCTTCCCTTAGAAGCTGCCTCATGTGCAAAAACTGCTCCATAAAGCCCGGCTCCTACAATCAAATAATCATATTTCATATATCAAAATATCCTTTACCAGTCTTCATCTGTTAATCTGTTATCCTGTTCCCTTATAATATATATCGGTCTTCTTTTGGTCTCAAGGTACACCTTGGACAGATATGCTCCAAGAATTCCAATACATAACAGCTGTAGTCCTCCAAGCAGTACGATTACACACATTGTAGATGGCCAGCCTGCAACCGGATCTCCGTATATTGCAGCTCTAACCACAATAAAAATCAGAGCTATAAAAGCTATAATACAAAAGGCAATTCCCAAAGTAGATGCAATATTTAAAAGCCTTGTGGAAAAAGCAATTATCCCATCCTTAGCATAAGAAAACAATTTAAAAAATGACCATTTTGTCTTTCCTGCACTTCTCTCTACATTGGAATATTCAATCCACTTGCAATTAAAACCGACCCAGTTAAAAATACCCTTTGAAAATCTGTTATATTCTCCAAGAGAAAGCACGGCATTAACCATACTTCTCCTCATAAATCTGTAATCCCTGGCACCTGACGCAATCTGAACATCGGCAAGATTATTCATGACCTTGTAAAATGCATTTGAGAAAAAAGAACGTATTCTCCCCTCTCCTTTGCGGTTAACTCTTCTTGCCGCTGCACAGTCGAACCCTTCTGCAACGACTGCATGATACATCTGCCCGATTAATTCCGGCGGGTCCTGCAAATCAACATCCATGGTCACCACATAATTTCCTGATGAATTAGCCATACCTGCCAAAAGTGCGGCTTCTTTTCCAAAATTTCTTGAAAAAGATATATAGTGAACACGACGGTCTTTGTCCTGAAGCTGCTCTAATATCTCCAGTGTTCCGTCACAGCTGCCGTCATCAACAAATACATATTCGTAATCAAGTTTTCCTATTATATTCTGTGCCAATAAATTATTCATTGTCTCATAATATATCCGGATTGTAGCTTCTTCATTATAACAAGGTACTACAAAGCTGACCTTTTTGGAGTGTTTTTCCTGCATTCTCTGCCCTCCTGAATTTAAAAATTCCAGTTTGCCAACAGTGAATATTCCTCAATATTCCAGACCTTGTCTACCAGACCATTGTAAAATTCCGGCTCATGGCACACCAGAAGTATAGCACCCTTATATTCCATAAGTGCACGCCTAAGCTCATCCTTGGCATCAATATCCAGATGATTGGTTGGCTCATCCAGCAATAAAATATTGGTCTCCCTGTTGATAAGCTTGCACAGACGAACCTTAGCCTGCTCACCTCCGCTTAATACTCTCACAAGGCTCTCAATATGCTTGGTAGTCAGACCACATTTCGCCAGTGCGGAGCGCACCTCATACTGTGTCATTGAAGGAAATTCCTCCCAAATCTCCTCAATGCAGGTATTATTACCCGGCTGTATCTCCTGCTCAAAATATCCTTTGTATAAATAATCCCCAAGCCGTGCTTTACCCGAAACCGGCTCAATAAGTCCAAGCACACTCTTTAGAAATGTTGTCTTACCAATGCCATTAGTACCTACAACGGCTATTTTATCTCCCCGCTCCATTCTAAGATTAATAGGTTTTGAAAGCGGTTTGCCATCATAGCCGATTACTAAATCATCGGTCTCAAAAATAACTTTTCCTGCAGCCCTTGCCTCTTTGAAATTAAACTCAGGCTTCGGCTTCTCTTTGGCAAGTTCAATAACCTCCATCTTGTCTAACTTCTTCTGACGTGACATTGCCATATTTCTGGTGGCAACTCTTGCCTTATTACGTGCAACAAAGTCCTTAAGCTCATCAATCTCCTGCTGCTGCCTTCTGTATGCAGCCTCAAGCTGTGCCTTCCTGACCTCATAGACTTCTTTGAACTTCTCATAGTCGCCCACATATCTGTTAAGCTCCTGATTCTCCATGTGATATATAATATTAACAACACTATTTAGGAACTCCATATCATGCGAGATAAGTACAAAAGCGTTCTCGTATTCCAACAGATATCTTTTTAGCCATGCAATGTGATTCTCATCAAGATAATTAGTCGGCTCGTCCAAAAGAAGAATATCCGGCTTTTCCAAAAGCAGCTTTGCAAGCAGCACCTTCGTTCTCTGTCCGCCGCTAAGCTCTGTTACATCCCTGTCCAGTCCAAGCTCAAGTATTCCGAATGCTCTTGCCACCTCCTCGACCTTAGAATCTATAACATAGAAATCATGATTAGTCAGCATATCCTGAATGGTACCCGACTCCTCCATCATGTTCTCCATCTCTTCGGGAGTTGCATCCGCCATTTTTTCAAAAATAGCTGTCATCTTCTCTTCCATATCATACAGCCATGCAAAAGCGGAACGAAGCACATCCTGAATCGTCATTCCTGCCTGCAAAACCGTATGCTGGTCCAAATATCCTACACGAACATTTTTGGCCCATTCCACCTTGCCCTCATCAGGCATAAGCTTACCCGTAACAATATTCATAAAAGTAGACTTACCCTCACCATTGGCTCCAATAAGTCCGATATGTTCTCCCTTCAAAAGTCTGAAAGACACATTATTAAAAATAGCTCTGTCACCAAAACCATGGCTAAGCATCTCTACATTTAAAATCATTATTCCTCCAAAACAGTTCTTTTCTATATACAGAAATACACAATTATAAACATTACTATTAAAAATACTATATTAAGTCCTGTAAAAACAAGCAGATATCTTCCCTTTTTCGAATCCTTCTCTGCACCATACAATTTAAAAGAAATCAGACTTGCCATAGATGCAATCAGGGTTCCAAGGCCTCCAATATTAACTCCAATCAATAATTCTCTGCCATTATCCGTAAATCCGGATAAAAGTACAGCCGCAGGAACGTTACTTATTATCTGACTGCTCACAACCCCTACAGGAATCTCATTATTATCAATAATTCCTGCAATAAAATCATTAATTACCGGTACCTGCTTCATATTGCCTACAAAAATAAAGAATGCAACAAAAGTCAGCAAAAGCATATAATCTGCTTTCGCAAAGGTTCTGTAATTCCATATAAATATTCCGACAATTGTCAATGCAAGCATTATTCTGAAATCCACGATTCTGATAACACATAAAATACATACAATAAACAATACCGCCGGAATAATATATTTAAATGGTTTAATTGACATCTGTTCCTCTGAAACCTTAACGCCCTCTACCCTGACTTCCGGCAATACCAATGTAAGTACTGTCAAAAGTATCAATGCTGTCACCGCATACGGAAGCATAGTAAGCACAAAATCCCCCATATTCATATCATATCTTGAAAACAGAAAAACATTCTGGGGATTCCCAATGGGCGTAACCATACTTCCGAGATTGGCTGATATCGTCTGCAAAGACACAATATATATCATATCCTGTCTTCTTCCGATTACATCCAGAAGAAGAATTGCAAATGGTACAAAAGTAATTAGTGCAACGTCATTGGTAATTACCATTGATGAAAAAAAGCATACCAAAACCAAAGCAAGTCTTAACACTCTTGCCGAATGAATTCGCTTAGTTATAAAGACAATCAGATTCCTAAACAGTCCCATCTCCTGCAATATGGCAACGACAAGCATAAGACTGAACAGAATTGCAAGTACTCTGAAATCAATATAATCCAGATATGCTGATGAAGGCTTAACAATAAACGCAGACACTATTGCCAGTACACCGGCAATACATAAAACAGCTTCTTTTTTAATGAAATTAAATATCTGATGTAATACCTTCATCACAAAACCTTCGTGCATACCATAACGGAAAGCTTGGATGCATCTAATGTCTTCTTAATTATTGTCATCTCGCAAGGATGCGCCTGCCGCTCCCTGTCATACATATCCAGCTGAAAGGTAAAGAATTTCTGTTCGCCCTCAACAAAGTCGTTGATGAATTCTTCGGAAAAATAACTCCTTACATCTCCGACACAATCCGGCAGAATCATATGTTCACATAATCTGTCCAGCATTTCATCAAGAGGCACACTTACATGATTGGTATTTATTTTGGAATCATTCTTATACAAGGTTGTCAAGGTATTATCCGTATAATTAAACTCTATAATTTCCGTAAACATAGTACACAAAAGAGGATATAATTCCATTGCCTCTTTTCTGTTATTCTCAATTACATTTTTGGTTACATCAGTAATACCAAACACAAACGCCTGTGCATTATCCCTGTCACCAACATAGATTATCTTAATATTAATCCACTGACGTTCAAATTCACTTATCTTCTTCGTTATTGTAAGGTGTTCCTGTGTCTTATTGGCATATGCCTCCCTGCATTTGGTAATAAGCTTGGTTCTTGTCCTGCCGATAAGTCCTTTATTCGCCAGGTCATACTGCTCAATTAATTTCTCAGCATCAACCTCATATTTCCTGCTAAACTGCTCATTAGCCTCTATAAAACGGAAGTCCTCTCCCTCTAACTCAAACATTACCAACGGACCGATTAACTCTTCAAAAAACATCCTTGTATACAGGTCCTTAGTAGTAAATACATTTTCAAGGCTCAAGGTATTCTTAACCTGCATATTGGCTATAGTTACAGCCTCATCCTTCTTGCCGAGGAACACATCCACATCAACCGGTTTAGAATATAAATATCCCTGAAGATAATCACATCCTATATTCCTTAACAAATTTGCCTGACTGCATTTCTCAATTCCTTCGGCAACAACCTTCATACCAAGCCATCTAGCCATTCTGATAATGCTGACTACTACGCTTCCTGCCTTCTCCGAGTTATCAATCTCATCAATTAATTTTTTATCTATCTTAAGTACATCAAATGACAAATCCTTAAGCGTATTAAGCGATGAATACCCCGCTCCAAAATCATCCATTAATACGGTAAATCCTTTATCTTTAAGTGCCTTTATTGTATCAATGAGTTTCTGGGGATTATCCATATATGCACTCTCAGTAATCTCAATTCGTAAATATTCATGCGGAATGTCGTATTTATGAACCAGTTCCTCAAGAACCCTCACCACATCCTCCAAAAGCAAGTCAACTCTTGAAACATTTATGGACAATGGTATTACAATATCCATTGTATCCATCATTCTTCTGATTAAAATACACGCTTCTTCCCACACATATTTATCCAGTCTGGTTATTACATAATTCTTCTCAAATGTTGGCACAAATCTACCCGGCATAAGAAGTCCCAGTGCCGGGTGCTGCCATCTTACAAGAACCTCTCCGGATACCATTATATTATCCTTAATTCTGTAAACCGGCTGAACAACAATTTTAAATTCTTTATCCCTGATGCCTCTGTCCAAATCAGAAATCAACTGTTGTGTCTCAACAAGACTGAAACGCTCATTCTCTGAATAAACCGCAATTTTCTCACTATAATGTCCTTTAATGCTCTTAAGTGCCATCAAAGCCCTGTCGCACATTTTGATTACATCTATATCACGCTCCGTAACAAAATATACCCCTGCCTGCATGTACACACGATAACTACGCTCTCCACTGCTGATATCAAAAGAAAGGCTGCTCTTAATCGTATCCACGTTATAAAACTCTTTAGGTATGCAGCACACAAATCTGTCGCTTCCCAATCTTCCGTATATGCCGCCCGCTTTAATTACACACTGTGCAAATCCGTTCGCAACGTTTTTGAGTACCTCATCGCCCTTAGACATACTGAACATTTCATTAATTACCTTAAAACGTTCAATATCCAGTACAAGAACAGCAAATTCCCTGTCAGGATTATTATCCAGCATTATACGAGTCTCTGCCAGAAATGTTGTAAAATTATAAATCCCCGTTAGTCCGTCAAACTCTCTCGTCATTAAACCATCTCCCGTATCCATATAAATGGCATATATTTTTATAATTATACCATATAAATTTCAAAAAGAAAAGGTGATTCGACCTAAGTCCCGGCACCTTTAATCAGATATTTTCCTGAAAGCATTCTGCCATTAGAAAATTTGCCTCCCCTGACGATAATTTTCACATTAATTCCATTTTCACTACATTTTTAACACACAAATGTTGTATAATATATAAAATATATATTTAATAGAGGTGTTAATAATGAAAAATAAATTTTTATCGCTGTTTATGGCTGTCATGACATGTACCTTCATCGCAGTTTCCTCAACAGGATGTTTTCCTACCGACACGAAATCAACTTCAACTGATTCCACCGTGGAAAATACTCCTGATAATTCCGACAGTAATAACAATACTGACAAGACCGATGTTTTGGATATTGATACATCGGACTTAATCCAGATAACTGACAAGGATAAGACTACGGAATACGATTCGTCTGCTGCCACCATTAAGCTTAACGGTAATTCAATAGACTGTTCTGCCGGCAGTGTATCCATATCCGGCTGCGTTGCCACCATTACAGTTCCGGGAACCTATGTGGTAAGCGGAACCCTTAATGATGGACAAATTATTATAAATGTGGACAAGCAGGAGGATGTCCATCTGATTCTTGATGGTGTGGACATTACCTGCTCAGACAGTGCTCCAATTTATATAATGTCGGCCGACAAAACGATTGTAACACTTGCAGAGGATTCACTGAACACACTTACCGACAATGCGAATTATACTTATTCGGATACTGAGTCAGAAGAACCTAACGCTGCTCTTTTTTCTAAGGATAATCTTACCATTAACGGAGGAGGTGCTTTGGTTGTTAATGCTAACTTCAACAATGGAATACAGACCAAGAACCATTTAAAAATTCTCGGTGGAAATATAACCGTTACTGCTGTTAATGATGCTCTAAAGGGTAAAGATTCTGTCACTATTACCGGCGGAAGCTTTAAGCTCGATGCAAAGGGCGATGGAATTAATTCCTCCAACGTCGAAGAGGCAGGCAAGGGCTATGTCCATATTAGCGGCGGCGAATTTGACATAACCTCCGGGGGCAAGGGAATTAATGGTGCGACCATGATTATTGCAGAGGGCGGTAGCTGTATGGTTACTTCCGATGACGACTCACTTCATTCTAACGGTGACATTATTATTTCAGATGGTAAATTTACTTTGGCAAGTGATGATGATGGAATTCATTCCGACAGTGAATTAACCATTAACGGCGGAACTGTTTCCATCACAAGAAGTTATGAAGGTCTTGAAGGTGGCGGTATTACCATTAACGGCGGAGACATTTCAGTTTATGCTTCAGACGATGGAATTAATGTTGCAAGCGGCAATGATGAATCCGCCACCGGCGGAATGTGGGGCAGGGACGCTTTTGCCTCCGACAGCAGTTGCAATCTTGTGATTGCAGGCGGCAATCTCTATATCAACAGTTCAGGTGATGGACTTGATTCCAATGGCACAATAGAAATGTCAGGTGGAAATGTTGTAGTCGATGGACCTGCTTCATCCGGAAATGGTGCATTGGATTACGGAATTTCATTTGAAATTACAGGAGGCAACCTTATTGCAATCGGTGCTTCAGGAATGTCGGAAAATGTAACTGACGGTTCTACGCAATGTGCTGCACTGCTTAACTTTTCCGGTTCACTTGGTGGCACAATGATAACCATAACTGATTCAGATAATAACGTAATTGCCAGTATCAAATCCACTAAAAACTGGGGTTCATTAAATATATCAACTCCTGCCATAAAAACCGGCGAGACCTACAATGTATGTTCAGATGGTACACTTTCAGGTGCTACAATGATAGGACCTGAATGTTATGTTGGCGGAACGCTTTCAGGTGAGACCAATCTTGGAACCTTTACCCAGACGGATATAATTTATGGTGAAGGTATGGGCATGGGAAGTCCCGGCGGTATGGGAGGCATGGGAGGTCATGGCGGTCACGGCGGAAGATAATAAGAATTTATCAATAATAAAATGGAGTGGTGCCAGAGACATCACTCCATTTTAATTAATTTTCCATGTGTTTGCCCAAAAAGCCGGCTGTTGAGTTGGTAAGTTTCTGTTCCGCTTCTCCAAATTTTGTCTTATTCTCTTTAGTGGTAATGATTACGCTCCCAATAGCATCTCCCTCAGATATAATCGGGCTGATGACCTGACTTTGAAATTCATTTTCTCCGGGAATAATAGGAATAAATTTTTTCTCTTCTCTTGTAGCAATCACACTGTCTCTCTCATCAATAAGCTTTTCAAGCTGCTGGCTGATTGCTTTCATAAGCATATCCTTCTTGGCTCCGCCCGCAACTGCAATCACCTGATCTCTGTCTGTTATACATATAATGTTTCCTGTAATCTGGGCAAGTACTTCAGCGTACTGCTTCGCAAAATCACCAAGCTCTCCTATTGGCGAATATTTCTTTAATATAATTTCCCCTTCATGGTCTGTGAAGATTTCTAAAGGGTCTCCCTCTCTTATTCTAAGAACTCTTCTTATTTCCTTTGGAACTACTACTCTGCCTAAATCATCAATACGGCGAACAATTCCTGTTGCTTTCATGCTTTCCTCCATAAACTATATTTCTTGATTTGATTTTACAAATCATTGTTGTGGAGTTAGTATGTGGAAAAAAAGATGATATTATGCGTTATTAAATTTGCAATATCTCTGGTTGAATGATGCAATATACATAATAGACTTTTACAAAAAAATTTTAGAACGAACAAGTTTGTATGAATAATGTATTTAAACGAATTTTTAATAAAAAAACGCTTAAAATAGTATGGCTTATATATTCTCTTTTAAGTATAGCAACAGTTGTATATTTTGCAGACCATCTGCTTACCAAAGATCTGAATATAGATTCAGAGAGAATATCATTGAATGATAATTGGAATATTACAATTGACGGGCAGATATACGAAGATGTAAGTCTTGACTCACTCCATTTCGACTCAGTTAATATAGGCAGTAAGATTGTTATGGAAACAATTCTTCCTGACAAGTGGGATTTTGAGGAAGCAGCAATGACTTTTCATGTCCATCAATCCACAGTCGCCATGTATGCAGGTGATGAATTATTCTATGAATATGGTCAAGACCGGAGAGAACAGGGCAAAACAGTAGGAAGCGGATTACAGATACTTAATATTTCCAATGAGTACCGGGGACAAACACTCCGAATCATTCTTGATGTAACGGAGAATCTTGCTTTCTCAAGCTTTGATCCTATATATATCAGCGAACGGAATAATTCCTACCGATTTATAATTACAGAAAATCGTCTGGCCTTATTTTTAGGTTCTTTTCTGGTAGTTTTTGGTATTGCTGTATCCCTTTTTTCCATATTTGCAGTTATTAATTCAAGAAAATATATCAATGTATTATTCCTTTCCTGTTTTTCAATTTTTATGGGGTTATGGACACTACCGATATTGCCCACAGTGCAGCACTTTTACCTTACTCGCAGATATTATTTGTTATTCACTCGGTTTTCTTTACATATGTTTTCCTCAAAAAGAGCAGGCAGGATTCACGAAAACACCTTTTGTACACCATCGGCTTAATTATTGTTTTGTCCTGCATACTTTATGACTTAATTGTTTATGTAATTAACCGATATGCAGGGTTGCAGCTTTACAACATAAAAGGCGTATCCTCTCTGGGAATTATAACATTTATAGGAATTCTTATATTAGATTTGGCTCATGATATTACGCTTAATATGATGGAAGAAAAGGAAAAAGCACTGCTTATAAAACGTGCTTATACGGATGAATTAACACAGATTAATAACCGCACCTTCTGTTCAGAGTATATGACCGGACTTGAAAAAGAGGACAGCCGCAATTACTCCATTATAGCATTTGATTTAAATGATTTAAAGAAAACCAATGATACTAAAGGACATACAAAGGGATATTTATTGATTAAATCAGCCGCTTCTGTTATCTCTGAAGCATTTTCATCTTCAGGTGTTGTAGGCAGGATGGGTGGTGACGAATTTATTGCTATTCTGCCCGACAATAACGCAACACGACTTCGGGAGCTTGTTTCTGATTTCAACAATATGATTATTAAAACTAACAAAGCTAATCCTGATTTACATTTATCAATTTCATACGGTTTTGCTACAAGTGATGAAATTACGGAAAATAATATTGAGAAAGTATATCAACTGGCTGATGACCGCATGTATGAGTACAAACAGAATTATAAGAACAACCGAAAATAAAAGTAACATACCAAAAGCTTCTGTCTTAATATTTTTATAAGACAGAAGCTTTTGTATCATAGCCCGAAATGATTATTACTTAAAATTCAAAATAACAGTATTGCATGTGACATGCCTATACCTCGCTTGGAATAAAAGCAGGCATTAACTGCAGCTTGAAAAGATTCTTCCTGTGCAAACCATCAATTCTCGCTTTAACAGCTTCGTCCTCAATTACACCATCTCTGATATATTTATCAAGTACCGCATAGGTAAAACCGAGATTATCTTCATCCGTCTTACCACAGAGACCGTCAATAGGTACCTTATCAACAAGTACTTCCGGTAAATCTAACAGATGTCCTATTTTCTTAATCTCTTTAACCGTCAGATTTGAAAGCGGGCTGAAATCACCTGCCGCATCACCATATCGTGTAGAATATCCAACCCAGTCTTCTGAGAGATTACAGGTGTTAACCACTCTTCCGTTGTTGCACTGTGATACCGCATAAAGTGTTGTCATTCTGATTCTTGACGGCATATTAACCAATGCCTGATTACTCAGCTCCATGACCGCACCAATCTGTTTCTTCATTGCTTCAACTGCATCATAAATATTTATTGTAAAGCTTTTAATACCAAGATGCTCTACTAACATATGTGCACAGTCAATATCATGCTGTTCTCCGCATGGCATCAGAACTCCGATAACCCTGTCCTTACCGAGTGCTTCGACGCAAAGTGCTGCTGCCACAGAGCTGTCCTTTCCTCCTGATATACCTATAACTGCATTGCAGCCTTTTCCGTTTTGTTCAAAAAAATCTCTTATCCACTGAACACATTCATTCTTAATTTTTAACACATCAAACATTAGAATTTACCTCCATGAAGAATTTCTCTAATCTCTTTAAGAGACTGTTCTTTAACCATTTTACCGTCTTTAAATACTGTAACCAGCTCATTCGCAGGATTTGCACAGGCCTCATCCCAATTGTATCCGTCTTGAAATACATATTCCCCTGCTTCATTCAGACTTACAACACAGCATCCTTTCTGTGATTTCTTAAAGCCGCCATCCTTCGGATTTTTAAAAATAGGAAATGGCTGATTATCAATTTCACAATAGGTTGCTTTAATACACGAACTGAACGTATCTCTGGTAAACGGTTTGAGCATTCCCACCTCCTCAACGCATTGCATTGAGAAGGAACCGACACCAAGTGCTACATTTGAACAAGCAAAACCATTTTCCAAGAGAATTTTATAAATCTGCTCACAACGCTGGATTGTAATTGAATCGCCGTAAATTGCTTTCACATGAGGATCAAGCACCTTATAGCCCTTACTGTTAACTGTTCCTCCGAAAATATCCCACAGCTTAAAAACAGTCTGTGTAACAACGTCCACACATTCACCTGAATCCCCTCGCATAAGCATACAGCCGTTGTGGGCAAGAATTTCTTCTTTTAATTGTGGCAGAACATTATCGATAATATTCCAGTAATCATATGAATCAAGCACAGCTGAAAAGCTTGTATTCGGATATATTTCTGTAAGCAGTCTTCTTAAAAGTGTTATCTCATCACCATCAACCGCATAGTTGCTGCACATAACAGAATGCTCTGTACTCGGACTTCCGAATGCCACAGGCTCTTTGGTGCAATCACAATTGTACATTTTCTCAAGATAGTATATTGTCGGAACAGTCGCCGTATTAAGGAATGACAGACACCATCCTGCACCTGCCTTAATAGCTGACTCTGTGCACTCCTCACCTCTAAAATCAAATGCACCCAGAGCCTTTGCTCTTGGAAGACTGTCATCGCAGGTAAGCTCGTAATATTTATTTACTATTTCCCTATAAGTATAACCAACGGTTGCGGCAATCATAGGATGCCAGCTCTCCGCTGAAATCAGACTTTCCAAAGCCTGCGGAAGCCATGCAAAATCAGGATGAGTATTGGTTATTCCAAACATCGGAACATGCATCGGCACTCTTGCACCCTCAGGAAGAGAAATAATCTCAATCGGTAGATAGCCAAGCTTATGAAGCTTCTCTATTTTGTCAATTTTATACGCATCCACCCCAAGTGCAGCATCCATGATACGCTTATACTCACCTACTGCCTCTTCATAGGTCCTGTTAAAAAACTCATCATTAAAATAATCTATGAGATATTTTTTAATAAAGCCCTGAAGACCAAACATAACGACTTTATCCCACATATCAACTCTGCTCATTCTAGGAGTAAAATAAGAAACAGATTTGTTAATTTTCTTCGGAAGCATTTCTGCATGTACTGCTTTATAAAAATCAATAAGTAACATTGGATTTCCATTATTCATAATCAATCACCTCTATCATAGAATGTTCTTTGGTAAAAATACTGTTTGTTGTATATATTCTTGTAATCAGTCCGCTATCAATCACCGGGCCCTCAAGAATTGTATTCTCGCAATGTGAGATATACAGATAAATATCCTTCGCTCCAAGCTCTTTTAATGCCCTGGCACTGTAATAAAAGGTTCCTCCCCTGCTGGAAATATCATCTACAATCAGAACATCGCTTCCTTCAATCAGTTCTGTTCTGCCAAAAGCATTTAACCCCTGAATCTCACCGCTTGACCAGTCTCTTTTCTTAATTCCGTAAGTAAAAGGTCTGTCAATCATTCCTGAGTAACGCTTCATCGCTCCCTCATCAGGATAGAACATAATAAGATTTCTGTCAGAACTAATTTTATCAATTACCTTCAAAATATTGTTCTTCGGAGAATCAACAATAACATTATCAAGCAATGCTTCGCTTACATTAGAATGTGGGTCAAGCACTTTTACAGAAGTAAATTTAAGCGAATTAATTATCTCAGCAAAATATTTAAGAGTAAATACATCCTCATCCTTCTTAACCCTGTCCTGACGTGCATTCGGAATATATGGCATAACTAATCTGATATTATTGATTCCGTGGCTTTGAAGATGCCTTGTAAGATATATCAATGCAACCAACTCTTCATTATTCTCGAACGTCCATAATATCTCTGCTATTCTGTCAGAATCAAAATTCTTCTCCACATATTCTTTTATCAAAAGACAACCATCCGGAAATCTGTTCAATTCAACAATTTTACCATTTAATTTAATCATAACAACAATCCCCTTTAGATAACGTCAATCTGGCATGATCTCATTGTCTCAAGTGCCGCCAGATGCTTCTCAACCGTAACTCCGGCACAGCATTTAGAATCAACCGCTATATCCATCTCTGTAAAATTAGCTTTAAGCAAGAGTGCGTTTGATACAACGCAGATATCCGTACATAATCCGATAAGTGTTATCTTAATATCATTAACGTCATATTCTCTTATAACATCAACTAACTCTACAGAACCAAAGGTAGGCTTCTCTACAGACCTGAAGCCTTTTGCGTCAAGTGCCTTCTGTACTTTACAATCCAATTTCCATCCCGGTGTACCCTTTATACAATGAGGAACCGGAAGGTATTTCCCCTCTCTTGTATCCATATAATTATCTCCATGTGTATCATAGGTTGCAATTATATCACCCTGAAAATTCATAATTTTGTCAACTACATTATCAACAATCTCCACTGCTTCACTGCTCCCTAACGCTCCATCAACAAAATCCTTCTGCATGTCCACTACAATCAAAATTTCCTTCATAAATATCAACCTCTCTTTCCTAAATTAGCTGCCATATATAATTTCGCCGGTCTGTGTCCGGCACCCGTCTCATATTCATCCGTTTCCACAACATAATCTGCAATTTTTCTTCTGAAATTAGCTGCCTGTGTGGCTTTACCCGTAATGTTTTCCTGAATTTTCTGAAGCTTAAGCAATGTGAATTTCTTAGGTACAAAATCAAACAGCAGATTAAAATCCATTACATCATTTCTTAAAGATGTGAGTGCCGTACTAATTATTGCAGCATGGTCAAACGCAATGTCATCACTTTCGATTATCTCAAATCTTCTTATTCCGAATTCATTACGAATTTCCTTAAGAACTGCTCTAAGCACAATATCTTCATTAGTCAGATTCAGGTAATACAGTCCCGATTGTTCCGTAAATGTAATCTCAAACCATTTTGCATCATTGGCATCATTTCCGCTGTGGGCTTCCATACTACCGTCAGATATTATGGAAGTAAATGCATTGGAAATTATCCTTCCTCTGGGATCTCTGTCACAATCACTGAACACTCCCACATGCTTCATCGATACAGGCTCAATTCCCGTCTCTTCTACAATCTCTCTGAATGCACATTCCTCAATGTTCTCATCACTTCTTAGAAAGCCTCCCGGCAATGCCCAACTGTTCAAAAAAGGGTGGGCACCTCTTTTCACTAATAACAAAAGGAGCCGTGCTTCACTCTCTTTACGATAATTCTCTTCATTAGTACTCCCAATTGTAAAAGCTGCCACATCTGACGAAACCGATGGTCTGAAATACTTGTCTAATTTATACGATTCCAAAAATTTCCTCTCATCATCCAAGTTATTTCTGGAAGCATATAACTCACTTAACTTCACTTCCTTGCCTCCTTTTGTTGATGTGTTATTGTTATTAATAACTTGATAATATCATTTTGTTCATATCCTGTCAACACTTTTTTATAAAATAAAAAATACCGGGCTCATCGTCCGGTATTTAAATAATAATTCTTTTTGTTGTCATACATTACAGCATCCGCCCTGCCAACCTTTTCTTCAATATTATAACAGTCAGGAAACCATAATTCTCCAAAAGATACTGTAACTTCGCTTGTCCAGCCGGTTCTAATTTTATTAACTTTATTAATGAATTCCGCCTTATCTATTCCGATACAGAATATTACAAATTCGTCTCCGCCTACTCTGTATACATTCTCGTTAAAATTCTTTTTGAGAATATCAGCTACTTCTTTAATCATATTGTCGCCACATTCGTGTCCGAATTCATCATTAGCTTTCTTAAGCCCGTTAATATCTGCAAATATTATACCAAGACTCTTATCGGCATCCG
>JBGVJZ010000026.1:0-20011 GCA_045129695.1 Lachnospiraceae bacterium
TTATAAATGAGCTGTATAACGATAAGAAAACTGAAACTGAGCTTAAAGAAAATAAACCTAAGAAGGCAAAAAAAGTGAAGCCACCTAAGGAGAAGAAAAAGAAAGCTCCTAAGAAACGAAAAAACTCCAATGATGATAATCTAATACAGACCCCGGTTGAAAGAGTTTATATTGATAAGGTTGGGGTAGCAATAATCACAGCGCTTGTATTGGTGTTTTTAGTAGGTGGATATTTTGGAGTAAGTTATCTTAATTACAAGCTAACCATTAATTCTGCTAAAAACTACTATAATATATGCAATTATACCATGGCTTATGATGAATTGACAGGAATTGATATTAAGTCACAGGATGAGTATTTCTATGAGCAGGTTCGTATTTTGATGATTGTTAATCAGGGTAATGATTCATATAACAACTTTATAGAACTTGATATGGAAACAGAGGCAATTAATGCACTTATAAACGCAGTTGGACGAAAACAGCTGATTGAGGAACAGGCAGAGAAATACAATGTTACGGACAGAGTCAATGTTGTATACCAGCAGATTTTGACAACACTTAATAAATATGGAATAGATGAAGCAAGGGCACTTGATTTGTATCGTATGAATGATTATGAAGCTTATTATAAGGCACTTGACAAGCTTGGAGGACTGACACAATGATTGCAATAATAGATTACGATGCTGGAAATATTAAAAGTGTAGAAAAGGCTTTTGCTTACCTCGGTTATGAGACTGTTACCACAAGAGATTCTGAGGTAATTCTTTCGGCTGATAAGGTTGTTTTACCGGGTGTGGGTGCATTTGGCGACGCAATGTACAAATTACAGGAATTTGGACTTGTAGAGGTTATACATAAGGTGGTTGAGAAGAAGATTCCGTTGCTTGGAATATGCCTTGGACTTCAGTTGCTTTTTGATTCAAGCGAGGAATCAGAAGGTGTCAGTGGGCTTGGAATTTTTAGAGGACGCATAATTAAATTTAGTGATGATACAGAATATAAAATTCCGCAAATTGGCTGGAATTCATTAGAAATAAGAGAAGATTCCGGACTCTTTAAAGGAATTGCAAATCAGTCTTATGTGTATTTTGTACATTCATATTATTTGCATGCAGAGGATGAGGCAATTGTTGCAGCTTCATCTGATTATGCTAATCATTTTCATGCAGCAGTTGAATCAGGGAATGTATATGCCTGCCAGTTCCATCCTGAGAAGAGTGGAGAAGTTGGACTTAGAATTCTTAAGAATTTTGCTGATTTATAGAAAACATATTTTATTTAGGAGATATTATGTATACTAAGAGAATTATTCCTTGTCTTGACTGTAATAACGGAAGAGTTGTAAAAGGAACTAATTTTGTTAATTTAAGAGATGCCGGTGATCCGGTAGAGGTTGCTGCGGAATACGATAAGGCAGGAGCAGACGAGCTGGTTTTCCTTGATATTACGGCAACCTCGGACGGAAGAAATACAACGGTTGATTTGGTAAGACGAGTTGCTGAAAAAGTATTTATTCCGTTTACTGTTGGTGGCGGAATAAGAAGTGTTGATGATTTTAAACTTTTGTTAAGAGAAGGAGCAGATAAGATTTCCATTAACTCAGCTGCCATTAACAACCCTTCTCTGATTTCTGATGCAGCGGATAAATTTGGCAGTCAGTGCGTAGTTGTAGCTATTGATGCAAAGCGGAGAACTGACGGAACAGGCTGGGATGTGTATCGTTCGGGAGGTAGGATTAATACCGGTCTGGATGTAGTTGAATGGGCAATTAAAGCTAATAGGCTTGGTGCGGGAGAGATTCTTTTAACCAGTATGGATTGCGATGGAACCAAGGCGGGATATGATTTGGAATTAACCAAAATAATTTCTGATAATGTATCAATTCCTGTTATAGCATCCGGTGGAGCCGGTACGATGGAGCATTTCTATGATGCCTTTGATAAAGCTAATGCTGATGCAGTTCTGGCAGCATCACTTTTTCATTACAAAGAGATGGAGATAAATGATTTGAAGAGATATCTTGCAGAGCGAGGAGTTTCTGTAAGATTATAGGAGGCTTATAATGGCTGCTATTGAGAATGACTGGCTTGAACCATTGCAAACAGAGTTTAGAAAGTCATATTATAATGATTTATATAATTTTGTAAAAAAAGAATACAGCAGTACAGTTATATATCCGCCAAGTGAAGAGATTTTTAATGCATTTCACTTTACTCCATTGAGTAAGGTTAAAGTTCTTCTTCTTGGACAGGATCCTTATCATAACGTAAATCAGGCTCATGGACTTAGTTTCTCTGTTAAGCCGGGACAGGAGATACCCCCTTCATTACAAAATATTTACAAAGAACTTAATGAAGATTTGGGATGTTATATTCCTAATAATGGATATTTAATAAAATGGGCTGAACAGGGAGTACTTCTTCTGAATACTGTTCTTACTGTCAGGACTCATCAGGCTAATTCACATAAGGGACGTGGATGGGAGCAGTTTACAGACGCAGTTATTAATGCTGTTAATGCACAGGACAGACCTATAGTATATATGTTGTGGGGAGCACCTGCTCAGAAGAAAATATCAATGTTAAACAATCCTAAGCATTTAATACTTACAGCACCGCATCCGTCTCCTTTATCTGCATACAGAGGTTTTTTTGGATGTAAACATTTTAGCCGGTGCAATGATTTTCTGATGGAGAATGGTATTGAACCGATTGACTGGCAGATTGAGAATATTTAGTACTTTATATTAGTCAAATAAATGAAAAAAGATGCGCCGCTGAGAAGCGGCGTTAGTTTATTGTTAATAGTATAATTTGAGGCTTGAAGCTGTGATGATATTTTAGAAAAAGTTACGGACGGAATATTTGCCATTAGGTTACGAGGAGTGAAGATAAAAGTGAATACTGACATATTAAAGATTATTTTGGGCAATTATGAAGAAATTTCAACATTATTAAAAGAAATTTCCAGGGAAGAGCTTGTTAATTGTGTTTCTGGTATATTTAATATTGATAAGGAAATTCTGCAGAAGTCACATATTGGATTATATTCAAAGGGCAGACAGGATGACGCATATAAATTTGCTGTGGAAGATTTAATAAGAAATACGGACAAATATGACTGGGTATATAATCACCTTGAAGATGAGATATCCCGTGAGATTTTTACAAATTTAGTCAGATATCGTATAATTCCTGATACTAGGTTTATGAAGGGTGGATACGATATAGATAAACCTCAGTATTTCGATAAAGGTATAATTAACTGTGATGAAAATAATGAATCGATAACATTTATTAAGATGGATGTTGAAGGGGATGAGATTCAGGCTATTATTAGTGCTAAAAATCATATCACAAATGATTATCCTAAGCTTGCGATTTGTGTACATCAGATAATTAGTGATATTTGGGAAATACCAATGCTGCTTCATATAATACGACCGGATTATAAATATTACCTAAGACATTTTGAGAAAGATGAGAATTGGGAAACCATCCTGTATGCCATCCCTAAGAGTCAGGAGCATACCGTAAAAAAGATTAAACGTGTAGTTGCAATGGCACCATACGAGCGACCATGGTCCAATGTGGAGTTGATAAAGGACTGTGGTATGATACCATATCTTCTTTATAAAAATCATGGTTGCGATGTTTCTATGGTGGGTGCAGGGGGTGGAGAATACCCTTATGCAAGGTTTGTTAAAGGAATGAAACTGGAGTTCCTTGAAGATGGTAAGGTGATGACTAAGGTACAATATATTATGGAGAATGGTAAGGATATAGACTGTCTTATTCTCAGGGGGTGCTATTCTACCAATTTTGCAGTTGCACTGGCATATAAGACAGTAAATCCACATGGCAGGATTTATGTCGGACTGGATGCAAATAGTGACTGGATGGATAGAATTATATGGTATAATGCAGACTTTACCGGGTTTATGAATAATTGTGATGTTATTGCAACCTCATGTACAGCAATGCAGAACTTTTTAAATGAAAAATGGCCATGGAAGATTGAATGTATTCCAAATGGTTATTATGATTTGTTTGAAATGCAAAATAAAAAAATATGTTTTGAGGATAAGGAAGATATAATTCTTACTGTTGGAAGACTGGGAACATCACAAAAGGCAACGGAGGTTTTACTGGAAGCATTTGCTATAGCTGCAGAACAGATTCCGGGTTGGAAACTTAAATTAGTCGGGACAATTGAAAATAGTTTTTATGATTATATTAATGAGTTTTTTAAAAGAAATCCGCTTTTGAGTGACAGGGTTATTTTTACAGGTTCAATTGAAGACAGAATGCTTTTGCAACATGAATATAAGAAGTCTAAGATATTTGCACTTACTTCAACACTGGAGGGTGGTACTCCCAATGTAATTGCAGAGGCTCTTTGGGCAGGCTGTGTGACAGCAGTAACACAGTTTGATGCGTATGAGGATGCAATAGGATATGGAAATTGTGGTAAATCAGCTCCTATTGGTGATGTGCAGGGGTTTGCACAGGTGCTTTTAGAGTTATGCATGGATAATAAGCTTGAAATGATGTCAGAAAAAGCCTTAGAACATGCAGAAAACTTTTATGATATGGAAAAAATTGTTGGAGGTTTATATGAACAGCTTTGTTTATAAAAATAATCAGTTTATTTATACTGATGATTCAGTAAGCAAAATATTACTGGACTGTAATATGTATCTGGAAAATAAGAGTAGAATTCCTTTTCACAGCATAAATGACAGCATAACAGTGCCTAAGATGATTTTTGATCTGATATCAGGACATTTTAAGGCATTTGATGGGCATGAGTATGCTGAGTGGGGCACTTATTATGCTATGATTGATGTTCTCGTGACAGCATATCATGTAAAAAGTTCATCACCCAAAAAGGTTTTGGAAATAGGCTGCCTTGATGGTATAATAAGCTATCATCTGGGAACGATTTTGGGAAAACTGCATCCTCAGTCGCTTTTATACAGTGTCGCTAATACTATTGGAAATGAAAGCAATAATCGATGGCTTGATTATATTTCTCAGGTTGAAGAAATGCCACAGGTTGCTTTTGCTGCAACTGATTATGAGTCAACCAATTTGCAGGATAATAATTTTGATATAGTTGTAATTAACGGAATGAATCCTATTGAACGACCGGAGTTAGTGCTCAAGGAGGCGTACAGGGTTCTGAAAAATGATGGTCTGCTTATATGTTTTACCGTGAAACAGCCCTTACTTGAAAGTTGTTTTCAATTATTTTTTTCAAAAAGAGAAGAATATTTTCTGAATTATAACGGAAGAATTCTCGTTGTTCATAAAGAGGAACCTATTTAAAAGTTCCTCTTTTTATTATATCTGCCGGAAAAGTTACTCTTGTTGGTATGCTGGTATTGTTTAAAATGCCGGTCAGAGTGGATACTGCTGAGGCACAAAGTTCAGTATCTGCACAGTTTATTGAAGTAAGATTTGAAATTTCTGAAAGATATGTGTTTCCCATTCCGCAGATTTCAATATCATCCGGAATGGTTAAGTCATTATCACGAACTGCCTGCATTGCACCTAGAGCCATGATATCATCGGTTGTAATTATTGCATCAATCTGCCTGTTATTTTTTAACAGTGAGTCAATATATTTGTAGGATTCTCCAAAATCATGTGAGCACAGATGGATTTGTTCCGGCGTTGTATTCAGATTATGAACATAAAACGCATGTGAGAAGGCTTCAAGTAATGGAGCACAGTATGCAGACATCGAGGAGAACAGAAGGATAAGATTAGTTTTGTTCTGCCTGATATACTCTTCTGTAATGGAGAAAACAGTTCCTCCTTCATCACACAGGATGGAGTAAGCATTCGGATGTTCCATATAAGCATTCAGCATAATAACTGGTATTTTCCCGACGATGGAAAGCAGAGAGATATTATCATTTTTGTCATAGGATAAAAAATCCGTTCCTTCTATAATAATTGCAGTAGTTTTCATGTCTGCAAAATGCTGGAGTGCTATTCTTGTTTCATTAAGGTCATTTTTGCAGTTGATCAGAAATGTGTCAAAATTTATATTGTGCAAAGAGGTTAATATGTTTTCGATTATTGAAGCAGAGCGTGGATTACAGATACTGTTGCATAAGACTCCTATAGTTCTGCCCGGATGCTGTTTTTTGCCGGGTCTGGTTGGTGTGTAATTATTAGCACTGATTATTTTTTCGATTCTGGTTCTGGTTTTTGCACTTACATTAGGGTTATTATTCAGTACTCTGGAAACGGTTGCAATGGAGACTCCTGCCAGTCTGGAAATTTCATAAATATTCATATATATCACCTCTTTTTCTTTCTTAAAATTATAAAATAAAAAATATTTTTTCACAAGTAAAACTAAATATTGTGTTTTTTCAAAAAAATATTACAAGAAATGGTGTTTTTTTGTGGAAAAACGTGTTAAGATATAGTAGTATTATACCGATATAAAATTAAGATTTGTATAATTCTGCATTTTGATGCGATGATGATATATAAGGGAGGCCGTTTATGAGGTTTATTAATTTTTTGAAAGGTCATTGGAAAACAGCTGTTATTTTAATGGTAATTGCAATTGCTACTACAATTGGAGTTGTTGTTGTAAGGGCAAGCTCCGTTACGATTATGGTGGATAAGTCGACAATTGCTTTTGCTACAAATAATATGACTGAGACAATTAATGCCACGGTAAATATGTCGGTTGATTCAGGAGTTAATGTAGTTGGTTATAACTGGTCTATTGATGATACTAATGTAGCTACGGTAACAGCTAATGAAGGTAGTGGTACCGTTTATGCAAAGGGTGCCGGTAAGACAACCGTTAATATTACATATACGCTCTCTGATGGAGCAAGTGATACTAAGAGAATTCCGGTTATTGTTCCACTTACTGTTAATACAGCGAATGTAAGTGGCGTGTTACAGGTAGGACAGAACGAGATAATTGAATGTGATGCTGCTGACAGTAAATATGTTGAGTGGACATCTTCAAATAGTAATGTTGTATCGGTTTCGGCTGATACAAGCATAGCTGCTAACGGAAGAGTTGCAACAATCACTGCTGTAAGTGGTGGAACAGCGGTTATTACTTGTTCTATTCCGTCTGACTCATTATCAGCTATGAGCTTTGTTGTAACAGTAGGTGTTTCTATTGATGAAACAGAAATAACAGTTGAGCAGGGTTCAAGTAAGCCTCTTACCACTAACAGCAGTTCTGTACAGGATGTGTTCTGGTGGTCAGATAATATGGAGGTTGCAACAGTTGAGAATGGTGTTGTATATGGTGTATATGCAGGAACGACAACTGTTTACGGAAGCTGTATTGAGGGTGATAAGGTAACGCCTAATGCCAGCGATTCAGTTACGGTTACAGTTCCTTACGAGGTGGTGGTACCAAGTACCACTGTACTGGTTGGAGATTTAGTAGATGTGAAGACAACGGCTAACCCTGCACAGGTTAACTATATGTCTTCTAATAATAATGTTTTATACTATGATGTAGAAACGGGCAAATTTAAAGCTAATTCTACAGGTACTGCTGATATATCAGTAACATGGAATGGACAGACAGAGGTTGTTACCATTGAGGTAATTGATGGTTTCTCTCTTTCGACTAATTCATTGTCACTTAATATAGGAACAAGCGGAGAGGTGTATGCTCAGGTTTCTAACTTACAGCAGCCTGTTCATTGGACAGTAGCAGATGTTAATATGGTGGATTTGATTGTATCTGATGATGGTCTGACTGCTACAGTTATTGCTAAGGAAACAGGTACTTATGGTTATACCACACTTGTTGCTTCACAGGAGATTAATGGTGTTGTTAAATCGGCAGAATGTAAGGTTTATGTAACTAATCCGGTAAGTAATCTTACTCTTTTATATAATGGTAATCCGATTACAGAGGTAATCAGTGCCGCAAAGGGTACAGGCGTATATATTACAGCATATCTTAACTTTGGTTCAGAGGTTGTGCCTGCTAATACCAACTTGAGCTGGGTAAGCTCGGATCCTAATGTTGTGACACTTACTCCGATTACAACAACGGGACAACAGCAATTATGTCAGATTAATGCAGTAGGTGGCGGTAATGCAACCGTTACAGTAGTATCAGAAGACGGCTTATTTATTGCAACGGCTGATTTCTATGTAACAGAGGGTGTAACAAGCATTACACTTGATGAAGAATCTGTTACAGCACAGATGGCGTTGGAGAAATTCCAGTTAAAGGCAACAATTTCACCTGATACTGACGGTGTAGATAAAACGGTTATCTGGGCAACACTTGATCCTTCAATTGTAACGGTTGACCAGAATGGTCTTGTAACATTTGTCGGACCTGGTGAGACCTATATATCCGCTACATCCGGTGCAGATTCAGAGAAGGTTGCATATTGTAAATTCCATATCACCCAGCAGGTTGAAGGAATTAAGATGGATTACAAAGAGGTAACCATGAGCGTTAAGGAGGAGCTTCGTCTTACTACGGTTATTACTCCTTCAAATGCGACCAATCAGAAATTAATCTGGTCTTCATCAAATAATTCAGTTGTAAAGGTTGATGAATCAGGATTAATTAAAGCAGTATCAAGCGGTACAGCAACTATTATTGTTCAGACTGAGGATGGCGGTTATATTGATATGACCAATGTAACAGTGCTTCAGCCGGTAACGGAGATTAAGTTATCAAATACGGAGATGTCTGTAAAGAAGGGAACAATATTCTGGCTTAATGCAACCGTTCTTCCTGATACAGCAGATAACAAGAACGTAACATGGAGTTCATCAGATACATCACTTGCAACAGTTGACCCGGATGGTAAGGTTACAACTCTTGCATGTGGAACTGTAACAATATCATGTGTAAGTGCAGATAATGGTACGGTTGCTTACTGTATAGTAGAGATTACCGAGCCTGTAACAGGACTTGAACTTAATACATATTATCAGGAAATGGTGACAGAAACCAAGTTTGTAATTGTTCCTACCGTACTTCCTTTTGATGCCATTAATAAAGCCGTAACCTATGTATCAAGTGATACTGAAGTTGCAACAGTTGATGAGTATGGTGTAGTAACTGCAGTCAGAGGTGGAACATGCGAGATTATTGTAACAACGGTGGAGAGTAGTGTAACAAGAACATGTACAATTGTTGTTAAGGAATTTGTTTCTTCAATTGATATTGTTGATAATCCGGAATATCTGAATATTACAGAATTTGTTGAACTGGGTGTTGAAGTTGGAACCGAAACTGCTACCAACAAGGCGGTTATCTGGACCACAAGTAATCCAAAGGTTGCAACCGTTGACCAGAACGGAAGAGTTGTCGGCGTAGGTATCGGAAGTGCAGTTATTACTGCTACAGCTGCAGATGGCAGTGGTGTAAGTGATGCGGTTATTATTAAGGTAATTTACCCTGTAACTGATATTAAATTAAGTGAATCCAAGGTAACAATATTTGTGGATGACACAATCAGTATCAAAGCAACTGTTAATCCTGAAAACGCAACCGTTAAAGACTTAATCTGGACATCAGATGATGAGAGTATTGCGAAAGTATATCAGGATGGTGATGTTACAGGTATGGCTCCGGGAAGAACAATAGTACATGCCACATCAACAGATGGTAATGAGATTATTGCAAGTTGTACAATCATTGTTAAAGAAAGAGTCAGTGCTACATCAATAAGACTTAATTCATCAGAAATTACAATGCTTAAGGGTAAGACACGTAAGCTTACGGCTACAATTTATCCGTTGAAGACTACGGACGATATTAACTGGGTATCAACTGATACGTCAATTGTACAGGTTGATCAGCAGGGTAATATTATTACTGTCGGAGCAGGTACTTGTGAAGTAATTGTATTCAGTACCAGTGGTTCCGTCGAAGATGTATGTGTGGTTCATTCTATTGCAATGCATTGCACAAGTCTTAGCATGGAACAGTATGATACTTTTAATCTGTATGTAGACGGAGCTCCTGATACTGTTTCATGGAGAACCTCTAATCCACGAATAGCTACAGTTGACCAGAATGGTGTAGTTACCGGAAGAATGCCCGGAGAGTGTATAATTACGGGAACAGTCGATGGTAAAACTGTAACATGTAGAGTTAAGATTCTGGCGGTCGATCCGGGTAAATTTATTAATTCGGATTTTGAATGGAATCGATAAAAGATTTTAACAGGGCTGGAAGTTAGGCTTTCAGCCCTTAAATTTTAATATTTGGAGGCTATAATGAGTATATATAATGTAGAATTAAAAAAAATAGTAGATGATTCTTATGATATTGAAATAGGCTTTGATTTACAGAATCAGCTGATTGAGGATATACAATCCGGTCTGGTGGGCGGTATAAGAAAATTTGTTGTTATAACAGATTCTAATGTTAAGCCGATTTATGCAGAGCCAATATATAACAGACTGCTCGATTGTGGATATACCTGTGATTTGATTTCTTTTCCGGCAGGTGAGAAGAGCAAAACACGACAGACCAAGGAATATATTGAAGACACCATGCTTGCAAAGGGATATAGAAGGGATTGCTGTATAATAGCTGTCGGTGGAGGTGTTGTAACAGATGTTGCAGGCTTTGTTGCCGGCACATATGGAAGAGGGATTCCGTTTGTTAATTATGCAACCACATTACTTGCAGCGGCGGATGCATCAATAGGTGGTAAAACAGCTGTTGATACTCCACTTGCTACTAATTTAATTGGTCTGTTTAATCAGCCAAGAAAGGTGTACATTGATATTGCTACATGGAAAACCCTTCCTGACAGACAGATATATAGTGGAATGGCGGAAACTGTTAAACATGCATGTATGGCAGATATGGATTTTTTTGAATATCTGGAAGAAAATATTGATAAGATATTAGTTGTTGATTCAACTGTCTGTGAACATATTTCTGAATGCAATTGTAATATTAAATATCAGGTTGTAATGAAGGATGAGAGGGAGAGTGGTTTGAGAGAAATCCTTAATCTCGGGCATACAGTGGGAAGAGCCATTGAAACGGTTAGTGAGTATAATTTGCTTCATGGTGAAGCTGTTTCTATAGGACTTGTGGCACAGGCACGTTTGTCACAGAAGTATGGGTATATGTCTGAGAAAGAGGTACAAAGAGTAATAGAATTACTTAACAAATGTAAGCTTCCTACATCTATACCTGAATATATTAATCGCAAAGAGCTTGTAAAGAAGTTGTATACAGATAAGAAGGTGAAAAACGGACAATTAAGATTTGTTCTTGAAAAGGGAATTGGAGAAATTGTTCAGTTTGGAGACAATAATTTTGCAAAGCCTGTTTCAGAGGATGATGCAAGAGAAATAATTAATATGATATAGCAATAAGGGTGAAGCAAAATTTTTTTGCTTCACCTTATTTGCAATCATAAATACTTTTACATAAAAGTCGGAGCTTCAGGGGGAAACCTGAAGCTCCTAGCTTTTAAAATATGAGGGGGGAGATAGAAAGTTATACTTCACTATCCATTTACAATACTACAAGGTGAATGTGATGGTTATGTGAACAAATTAAGAAAATTTTAATTTTTTGCAAAAAAAACTTAATTTTTACTTTATTGATTTTAATAAGTCTATATGTTATATTAATTCCGATATGATTAAGAATAATATTTTTTAAAGAGGAAGAGTTATGAAAGACGATTTTGATTTGGATTTAGAGAAAGAGTTAGCAAAATCAATTGCTCATATTGTTGATGAAGAGACTAATGGTGCCGAGGTTTTTGTAAAGAGTTCAGTTCCTACCGAGACAATATCAATGCCTAAGGCCGAGCCTGTTGAGGATGATGAACCATCTCAGGAGAATGTTAATGAAGCTGAGGCAGAAGATAATATCAGCAAAAAGAAGAAAATAAAGCATTTAATAATTATAATAGCAAGTATTGTTGCAGCAATTGCTATTATCGGAGTTGCAGCATATTTTATTGTAAGATATGCTTATAAAAGCAGCATGGATAATTATGGTTATTATAACAATGCCGGATATGCGGCATTGGAGAAGAAAGATTACGCTTCTGCCGTTAAGTTTTTTGAAAAAGGACTTACCTATGAAGAAGGTAAGAGTGATACTGATATGAGGATGTATCTGTATGAATGCTATATATATATGGATATGGAAGAAGAAGCAATTGATACATTATATGATGTTTTGGAATTTAATGATAGAAACTATTATAATGCATTATATTATCTTGTAAAATACTATAATGATAATGAGGACTATGACACAATAAAAGAGTTATATGACAAGAATAAAGATTCTAAGGATTCAAGTGTGATTGCTTTGTTTGCAATATATCAGTCGGCAGCACCTTTAGCATCTCCTGTAGGAGATATTTATAGTGATGATCAGGAGATAACTCTTGCAACCAAAAATGATAGTAAGATTTATTACACAACGGATGGAACCGAACCTGATGAGTTTAGTATTGAATATACAGAGAAGATTAAGGTATCTGAGGGTAGCACAACAATTAAATTCGTTGCAATCAATGAATATGGATTTGCATCAGATGTAGTGACGGAGGAATATGTTGTTAATTATCAGGCACCTTCCGCACCTACAATTTACCCTGAGAAGACTTCTTTTAAGCAGGCTTCTGATGTAATGGTGACAATTAATAATATTGCAGATGATGCAGTTGCATATTATACAATCGACGGAACAATTCCTAATGAAGACAGTACAGTTTATAATGGTGCATTTGCACTTCCGGCCGGTTCTACAATTGTTAATGTTCTTGTTGTGGATTCTCATGGACTTACATGCAGAACCTCTAAGACGTATAATGTGACATATGTTTCGGATGTTACGGAAGAGGATGCCCTGGCAAATATCTGGGATAAGCTTATATCAGAAGAATATGTGGACGAAGAGCATCTTGATGAAGATGGTAATTTGTGTGAGCTTCAGTATTATACAAAGAAGACAATTGAAGATATAACTGTTTATATGTATTATTATTCTGTTGATGGTGAGATATCTGATTACTGGTTTGCTGCTGATGACAGTAAGGGTGAAGTATATAAGGTTACCAAAGATAAGAATGATGAATACGTTCTCAAAAAAATATAAATATTTAATTTTTCGGCGTATTGCAAAATACGCCGTTTTTTTGCCGATTTTATTCTTGCATTAAATGCCGTATTTGTATACAATGTAAGTTGAGATAAATTTAGGAGGTAGCTTTATGTATAAAATACTGAAAGCGGAGAAACTGGCTGATAAGATTTTTATGATGGATATTGAGGCTCCACGTGTAGCTAAATCATGTGAACCGGGTCAGTTTGTAATTGTTAAAATGGATGAGAAGGGCGAACGTATTCCACTTACAATTTGCGATTATAACAGAGAAGAAGGAATTGTTACCATAGTATTTCAGATAGTAGGTGCGTCGACTGCTGTAATGGCTGATATGAAGGCAGGAGATGCTTTTGAGGATTTTGTAGGACCTTTAGGTTGTGCATCAGATCTTATTTATGAAGACATTGAAGAATTGAAGAATAAGAAGATTTTATTTGTTGCAGGTGGTGTTGGTACAGCGCCTGTATACCCACAGGTTAAGTGGCTTCATGAGCATGGAGTTAAAGCAGATGTAATTGTTGGTTCCAAGACCAGGGACTTATTAATCCTTGAGAAGGAAATGGAAGCAGTTGCTGGGAATCTTTATGTAACAACTGATGATGGAAGCTATGGCAGAAGCGGAATGGTTACGGACACAATCAAATATCTTGTTAATGAACAGGGAATCAAGTATGACCATTGTGTTGCAATCGGACCGATGATTATGATGAAATTCGTATGCTTACTTACAAAGGAATTAGGTATTCCTACTGTTGTCAGTCTTAACCCGATTATGGTTGACGGAACAGGTATGTGTGGTGCATGTCGTGTTCAGGTTGGTGACGAAGTTAAGTTTGCATGTGTAGATGGACCTGAATTTGACGGACATCTTGTTGATTTTGACCATGCAATGAAGAGACAGCAGATGTATAAGACAGAAGAAGGCAGAGCAATGCTTAAGATTTCAGAAGGAGCAACGCACAAGAATGGCGGTTGTGGCTGCGGAGGTGACAAATAATGGATATGATGAAAAGAGTACCTGTTAGAGAGCAGGAACCAAAAGTAAGAGCGACTAACTTCGATGAGGTTTGTCTTGGATATAATGAAGAAGAAGCAATGGCAGAAGCTTCAAGATGTTTAAATTGTAAAAATGCTATGTGTATGCAGGGATGTCCTGTTTCAATTAATATTCCGGGATTTATTAATGAAGTAAAGCAGGGAAATTTTGCTGAAGCATATAGAATTATAAGTGAATCATCAGCACTCCCGGCAGTATGTGGCCGTGTATGCCCGCAGGAGTCACAGTGTGAAGGTAAATGTATCAGAGGAATTAAGGGTGAGCCGGTTTCGATTGGTAAATTAGAGAGATTTGTTGCTGACTGGGCCAGACAGAACGGTATTTCTCCGGAGCCTGCCAAGGAGAAGAAGAATAAGAAGGTTGCTGTTATAGGTTCAGGTCCTTCAGGGCTTACCTGTGCCGGAGACCTTGCTAAAATGGGATATGATGTGACAATTTTTGAAGCTTTACATAAAGCCGGCGGAGTACTTGTATATGGTATTCCTGAATTTCGTTTACCTAAAGAAGAAGTTGTACAGGCCGAAGTTGAGAACGTTAAAAAGCTTGGTGTTAAAATTGAGACTAATGTAGTTGTTGGTAAGGCTGTGAGAATTGATGAATTAATCGCTGAAGGTTTTGAGGCTGTATTTATCGGTTCAGGAGCAGGTCTTCCGAGATTCATGGGAATCCCGGGTGAAAATGCCAATGGTGTATTCTCTGCTAATGAATATCTTACAAGAAGTAATCTTATGAAAGCATTTAAGGATGAGTATGCTACTCCGATTGCTGCCGGAACCAAGGTTGCAGTTGTTGGTGGTGGTAACGTAGCAATGGACGCTGCAAGAACAGCTCTTCGTCTTGGTGCAGAGGTTCATATTGTATACAGAAGAAGCGAAGAAGAACTTCCGGCAAGAGTGGAGGAGGTTCACCATGCGAAGGAAGAAGGTATTATTTTTGACCTTCTTACTAACCCTACAGAAATCCTTGTTGACGAAAAAGGTTGGGTTAAGGGTATGAAATGTGTTAAGATGGAATTGGGTGAGCCTGATGAATCGGGTAGAAGAAGCCCTGTTGAGGTTCCGGGTTCAGAATATGAAATTGAACTTGATACAGTTATCATGTCACTTGGAACTTCTCCAAATCCTTTGATTTCTTCTACTACAGAGGGACTTGATGTTAATAGAAGAAAATGTATTATTGCTGATGAAGCTAATGGACAGACTTCCAAGATTGGTATATTCGCCGGTGGAGATGCTGTTACAGGTGCGGCTACCGTAATTCTTGCAATGGGTGCGGGAAAAGCGGCTGCAAAGGGCATTGATGAATACTTAAGCAATAAATAATTTCTGATATTTTAGGACGGTGTTTACATGGCAGTTGGTATTAATTGTCTTAGCCGGTGTGCGACAACAATGGCAGTATCCGAGAATGTAATAATGAATATATGGTTTATTATTCTTTTAATATTGATGATTATTACAATAATAATGTTTTATACATTATGGAACAGCAGGGATAAACTTAAAAAATTAATGAATCAGCATACTAATCAGGATACTATTACCGGATATGGTAATTTTACCAGATTTATTGATAATGCAAAGAATATGCTTATGTATGATGACAGACATTATGCTATCGGCTATATTGATGTAAGTAATTTTAAGTCAATTAATGATTATTACGGCAGAGTACAGGGTGATGGTGTTTTGAAAACTGTTGCTGACAGAATTAATGACCTTGTCATGCCTGATGGTATTTTTTCACGCAGATTTGCGGACAGATTTGTTTTTATGGTAGATTACCTTGATATTACAAGTCTTGCATACATTGTTGATACATATTTATCAGAAATGGACTACCGGATTGAAGGACTTGAAGAGGTTGTACGTATAAAATGTAATTGTGGTATTTACGAGGTAACAGATCATAAAGAACGAATTGAGGAGATGATAGATAAGGCGGCTATTGCCACTAAGCTTTCCAAAAACAGTATATCCACTGCGGTTACAATCCTCGACAAGCAGGTCAGCAATGATATAATGCGTAATCAGGAAATTACTTATAAGATGAACAGCGCATATAATAATAAGGAATTTGTTGTGTATATTCAGCCTAAAGTGAGTATGATTAATGGTAAAATTGTAGGTGGAGAGGCACTTATAAGGTGGATGTCTCCTGAAGAAGGTATGATTCCGCCTATCAGATTCATTCCGCTATTTGAGGAAAATGGCTTTGTTACCAAACTGGATTTTTATGTGTTAAATCAGGTTTGTGAGATAATTAATAGGAGAAAACAGAATGGAAACCGTCTTGTTCCGATTTCTGTTAATCAGTCACGTCTTCATGTATATGATTCGTTATATATAAATAAGTTGATTAAGACCATTGATAAGTATGAAATAGATAAATCGGATATTATTTTTGAGGTAACAGAAAGTGCATTTACTGAAAATGTTCAGGATATGATCGATTTGGTTAATCGTATGGTTCAGATGGGATATAATGTTTCAATGGATGACTTTGGTTGCGGATATTCTTCATTAAATATGCTTAATCAGCTTCCTATATGTGAACTTAAGCTTGATAAGCAGTTTATAGATGATGAATCTCCAAAGAGCCGTTATATTATCAAATCAATTGTCGGCCTGTCACACGGACTTGGAATATCCATTGTATGTGAAGGTGTGGAGACTTTTGAACAGGTTAAATTCCTCCAGCAGGTAGGTTGTGATATTGCTCAGGGCTATTATTATGCCAAACCAATGCCTATGGATGAGTTTGAGAAGATGCTTGATGCAGATTAAAATTAAATTTCACTGGTGCAGCTTCTATATGAAGTTGCACTTTTTTGCTGTATATATAAGCAACTAACCTTTAAATTGCGGGATGCATATGTGAATCGGTTGCAACTTTTTTGATGGTATGCTAATCTATTTTCTATGAAGATAACAGTTATTTGCGTAGGAAAAATTAAAGAAAAATACTTTCAGGATGCTATTAAAGAATATTCAAAAAGATTGTCCCGCTATTGCAAGCTTGATATTGTGGAGCTTGTGGATGAGAAGACACCGGATGGGTGTTCTGAGGCAATTGAAGAACAGATAAAAGCAAAAGAAGGTGAAAGGATTCTTAATGCTTTAAAGGGTGATGAGTATGTTGTTTCATTGGCTATTGAAGGCAAGAAACTGGATTCGGTTGCACTGGCTAACAAGATGAATAATCTGGGTATACAAGGGAATAGTCATATAGCATTTATTATTGGTGGATCTTTGGGGCTTGATAAGAGAGTGACGTCTAAGAGTGACATGCTGCTCAGTTTTTCGGATATGACATTTCCACATCAGTTAATGAGGGTTATTCTGTTGGAGCAGGTGTATAGAGGATTTAGGATTATACATGGTGAACCGTATCATAAGTAGGGGGCAAGCAAAATAAGGTTCGTTGGAACGTATGTAAAGGGTGGTAATTGTACCATCCTTTTAATTTATAGCAAAAGCCCTGCAAGCGAAACTATGCTTGCATAAAGTTTCATTTGCAGGGCGCAAGAATAGCGAAAAGCTTGCTTTGAGCTGTTCTGTTGCGTAATCGAGTATGCTTTAGATTACTCGATTAGAAGGCACTTGTCAAGTCGATAGTCGGCAGGTTGTATATAAGGGGGTTGATTATGATTTCAATAATTGGGGAATATCTATAGGATATGATGCGGTTTTTCAACAGAGGAAGTACTTCTGTAGAGTAGGGGAAAAGAAGAGTACACAGAGTAAATGACTCTGTAGGTGAAAGTCTATTATAACAAATCAATTGACACAATTAATTGTAATGGTTAATATGTAGATATAAGCATCGTTCCGGAAAGGAATTGCTTATGTCTACATATTCTATAAAGAAAGAATTTAAAGATCTTAGTCTGTTGGACGCATTTTTATTTGCATTAGCAACAGAAAACCCCAAAGATGCAAAACTAATTGCAAGAGCTATTATCAGAAGAGTTTTCGGCTGGCAATTATCCGATTTTCAAGTTGAAACAGAAAAACAATATCACGGTGCTCAAATTGGTGGCAAAGGAATTCGACTTGATCTTCAAGTAACTGAAATGGAAGACGGAAAAGCGGTACGCGTATATGATATTGAACCCAATACATATGAGGAGCGATATCTGGAAAAGCGTAGTAGATACTATTTATCTCTAACTGATACTAAGCATTTAGGACAATCCAAGAAGTACAAGGAGCTTCCTGACTACTTTTCGGTTTGGATACTTCCCTATGATCCCTTTGGCGACAATCGCATGATTTATACTGTAAAAATTTGGTGGTAGAAAATCCATCATTAGTGTATAATGAAGGTGTAACAAGAGTATTTTTGTACACTGAAGGCGAGTTAGGTGGAACCGAGGAAATTCAGAATCTTCTTAATTACATGCAAAATAGTAGTGAGGCTAATGCCATAGATTCTGAACTTCGTGAAATCCATTCCGTCGTCAGTAGAATTAAAGGTGACGAGAAAGCTGGTGAACGCTATATGACATTTGGGGACGTAATTGATTACGAGAAGGAAGAGAGCTATAATGCCGGATTAGAAGAAGGACTCAAAGTATTTATATCCACATGTCGTGAATTCGGCAAAACTGACGAAGAAATAATTAATCTTTTAATCGAAAAATTTTCACTTACTAAAGAAGAAGCAATCGCTAAATTAACCAATAACTAGAATATATAGGAACGATGCTTATAAGACAGCAACATTTGGAAACGGATGTTGCTGTTTTTTTTACATATAATTACATAAAACAGCTTAAAAATTACATTTAATACTTTTATTTAAATTTTGAAGTATAATTGAATTAAAGTCACTATTTTAATAAATTTATGGAGGATAAATATGAACAAACAAAAGAAAATTATTATAATATCTATTGTGACTGTAAGCATTGTTTTAATTGTTGCGATTATTTTTGTAACAACATATTTTTTAAAGGACAGAAATAATCATAATAAAAAAGATGACAAAGCTAAAAAAGAAACTACAGAATTGGTTGAAAGTATAACAACGGAGGAGCTGACAACCGAGAAATTAACAATTAAGGAACCAATAAGCGAAGAAGTTACTACTGAAGCTTCAATCGAAGCTCCAACGAAACAGCCGGTAATTCAGATTCCAATAGAAGAAACAATGACATTTAGTGTAGTAGACGGAGTCCTTTATCAGTCAAACTCTAAGAAAACAGAAGCAGTTGAATTTGGATTAAGTTATTATACTTTATCGCCGAATGAAAAAGCGATTTTATATAGAAGTGAAGATGGCGGAAATCAATATATAAGAGTAGAAGGACAGGAAAGCGTAGAAATTGATTTAGGAAGTGAATATGGGGGGAGCTTACTTAGACTTTATGATACCGGAGAAGCTTACTTTTTGGGCGAAACCATTTATACAGATGATATTTATTGGTGCAGAACACCTATTTATTATTTTGACGGTAAGGAATTAAAAGTTGTAACGGATAGAGCTCCATGTGGTCAGATGTCTTCAACTCCTACAACATTGGTTGCGGATAATGCTCCTGTGATTATGTTTGAACAGTTGAAGAGTCTTGATATGGGTGAAATTGATTATGTTGTTCTTGCAATTAGGGATGAAATTCAAGAAATAGATTTGAGCGAAGCCGGATACATATGGGGCGGAGGATATGAAATTCATGACTATGGTAAAAAAATCTGGTATACCTATGAATCAAATGACACTTACAGATATGGAATATTCCAATCGCAAAAAGAAAACCAAACGAGAAAAATTTCTCGATGCTATGGATGAAATTATTCCATGGTCTTACTGGGTGGA
>JBGVJZ010000027.1:0-31250 GCA_045129695.1 Lachnospiraceae bacterium
GACTAAGCCCGTGTTTGAAGTTTGTTTTTAGGTCGTGCTTTAACAATACTATCTTGTGACAATCCTGTCACTGCCTATTTTAGAAAAAGTAGAAAAACTGCGCCACAGCCTTGGCAGGCCATCGCGCAGCGATTTTGTTCAATGCTTATTTGATGAGATATTTTATGCTGTGAACGATGAAGGATGTAGTGATGTATCCGAGCTGTCCGATTATTGGGGAGTTTATTTGTACAATGCTGATAGTGACACATATGAATATATTCAATTTAATGAGATTACTTCAATTGTTCCGGTTAACTCAGAAATCAGCAATGAATACTTAGGCTTATGGTCATTTGAACAAATATCAGATGCTTTTAACTATCCTTGTGATGCAAGTGGGGTAATTTCCATGGTTGAGGCCATAGATATTTCAGCAGATTCACTTAAACTTTGGAGAGTTACGAACAAGAAAGAAATTAGTATTTCACCAACAACTGCAACAGACATTATTTCTTGTCTGAAAAATGAATTTGGTATTGAGGCATATGATGCGTTTATTAAATATATAAAAGATAATTTTGTTACATATAATGATAAAGTTACTTCCATTAATGTAAATGATGTATCACAGAAGAATGAAAGTGTTGATGTGTATGCTGACGAATTGAAAGTTTCTTTGGGCCTTTTAGAGACAAATGAACTAGGTTATAAGAATAATATTACACAGTTATGGTATGCAGGAAACCTTATCAATTATTTATTACCGGAAAAGAATTCGTATAATTATGAAGGCGAAATGCTGTATCATGGTAAAATTATAAAATATGGATATAATAAATTAGATGTCGGTTCTAATTTTGGTTATGTGGACGGTTTGGAGAAAATGTATCATCTTAAATACAATGAAGAATACAGTGAAGAACTCTGGAATACGGCATTGGGAACTGTTGTGTTCGCAAAGGTTCCTTCTCAGATAGACAAACAGGATGAGATAGTAACTGATGAAACAGAGTATAAAATTAAATGGGAAACGCCTTCCGATAATGGTGCTGAAATTCTTGGCTATCAGATTGCAGTTGTACCACGCGGCAGCAAAGAGCCTTCGGATAATCAGTATATAACAGTTGGGGATAGAGCCGGTTCTTACACTGATTTGGGTGATATATATGAGATAAAATATACCACAGCAAATAATTTTTACACAGTTGAGACTAAAGGAGAATCTGTAGATGTATATGTACGTGCAGTCAATGTAATAGGAGCAGCCAAACCACAGAAATTCAGTATTACTAATATGTATGATATCAGTATTTCCGGTCCGGAAAGTGTTAAGACAGGAGATACCGGCAATTACGATACACTGAATATAGAAGGAGTTAACGTTGAAACTTCATGTGAATATGAATTACAGGATAGCCCGGCGGGTATTTCCATCAGCACAGATGGTACACTTTCAGTTGCAGATTCCTGTACACTTAAAGAGGTAACCATTGTTGTAAAAGGTAAAGAGGGAACTGATTATGAAGGCAAACAGGATTCTATGACGGTTGCAATTATTGCTTCGACTGTAAATCCCGGAACCAATCCAAATCCGGACACCAATCCAAATCCGGAAACAGAGCCAAATCCTAATCCCAATCCTGATGCAGGAAGTGATTTCTCTGTTTATATGTCCATACTTACAATATTAACTGTATTATCATTGGGAGCTGTTATGGCAAATATTCGTAAAAGATATTTATTTAAAATTAATAAATAATAATATAATTTTTACAGATATTTTGTTGAAAGTTTTCAAATAAAGAGGTAAAATAATACTTAAGGTCAGTCCTTGAACAGATAGGACATTTTAAGATAAAGGAGAAGTTACATATGTTTAGTCAGTTAATGGGAAATTATCTCGTTGAAAAAGGGATTATAGACGAGGACATTAAGAAAGCGGTTCTTGCAGAACAGGCAGGCGCCAGAGTAAGACTTGGTACAATTGCAGTTGCAGAGAAGATGCTCACAGAGAAGCAGGCAGAGGAGATTAATCACCTTCAGACACAGATGGATATGAGATTTGGTGATATTGCTGTAGATAAGGGATATCTTACAGAAGATCAGGTTAAGCAGCTTCTTGATAAGCAGGGTAATGCTTACATGAAATTTATTCAGCTTATTACAGAGAAGACAGATTTAACAGTCCAGGTTATTGAGGAACATGTTGAAGGCTTCCGCAAGGAAAGAGGCTTTACAGAGGCAGAACTTACAGCACTTAAGCAGGATGATATTGATACAATTGTTCCTGTATTTGCCTTTTCAGCCAAGCCTTATGTAACAGACTTAGTTGGACTCATTCTCAGAAATATCACAAGATTTGTTACAACGGATTTCTATATTGACAGGATACGTCATGTGTCAGAGTTTGAGTATAAATTTATCTCAGGACAGAAGGTGGCAGGTGATCATAGTATTTACCTTGGATTTGCAGCGGATGAGGATACTGATGGTATCTGCCTTCTTGCTTCCAAGTATGCGGGAGAGACTATGACCGAGGTCTCAGATGATGTTGCCGATGCAGTAGGAGAATTTGCTAATATTAACAATGGTCTTCTCGCTTCAGAGCTCAGTGAGAAAGGCGTTGATATTGATATGGAGCCACCATTTACTTATATCAATCAGACTGCAGAGGGAAGTGCTTATATTGTTAATGTATATATTGAGGGCAGAAAGATTTCCCTTTATATTGCCGTTGATTCTGAGATTAGTATTGGTAAGCTCAGGTATGTATATAAATCACAGAAGAGTGAATCTGTTGTTAATGAAGGTAACAGCAAGGGAACTGTTGTAATTGTTGATGACTCAAGAATGATTCGTAAGATGCTCAGGGGTATTCTCGAAGGCGCAGGTTACTGTGTTCTGGCTGAAGCAGAGAATGGTCTCGAAGCTGTGACAGCATACAAACAGTACAAGCCGGACATTATAACTCTTGATATTACAATGCCTCAGATGGATGGTGTGGAGGCACTTCGTGAGATAATTAAGTATGATCCGGATGCTTATGCAATTATGATTACGGCAGCAGGACAGCAACAGAAGGTTATCAGTGCATTGAAGATAGGTGCCGCGAAATTTGTTATGAAACCGTTTATGAAAGAGGAAGTTCTGAATAGTTTTGTAAAATAAATATTAATAATATGCGGGCGGTTCGGATGAACTTAGCCCGCTTTTTTCTATGAAAACTTCCTTTCCATAGAGTAAAAAACGCTCTGTGAATTTCTATTTTTTTCAAAGGGGCAGATGTTATGGGTAATTTTAGTGAAAGATTGGAAAATATTGAGGAATTTAAGAATGTAATCAGCGATTTTAATGAACTGATGATGCATTATGAATGTGCAATGCTTGAAGTTAAAACCAAGCTGGATGTACTTAATGCTGAGCTTGCTGTAAGGGACAGTCGTAATCCTTTTGAAACTATCAAGACCAGAATTAAGAAGCCGATATCTATTATCGATAAGCTTAAGAGAGATAATCTTGAGGTAACACTTAAGAATATTGAAGAGCACCTTAATGATGTGGCAGGAATAAGAGTTATATGTTCCTTTCCTGACGATATCTATAAATTAGCAGATTATCTTACTGCACAGGATGATATCAGAGTTATTAACAGAAAGGATTATATAGCTAATCCTAAATCCAATGGCTACAGGAGCCTTCATCTTATAATTGAGGTACCGATTTTTCTTACCAATGAGAAGAAATATATGCGTGTCGAGGTTCAGTTCAGAACTATTGCTATGGATTTCTGGGCAAGTCTTGAACATAAGCTTAAATACAAAAAAGAAATTCCTAATGCAGACAGTATCTCCAATGAACTTTTTTATTGTGCAGAGCTGATTAACCAGCTGGATTACAGAATGCAGCAGATTCGGGAGAAAATAGATGGCAATACGGAAAAAATTTGAACAGATATATCCACACTCAGGGCAGATTGGGCATAATCCTATGTAAATAGGAAGAATAAGGGGTAGGTCAATGTCAGGCAGTAATGAAAAACAGCGAATAGTTAAGAAAATATTTACACCGGGAGTAATCAGGGCTTTTGCACTTGCGTTTGCGGCACTTGCACAAATCAGCGTAATTGTACTTTCCATAATACACTTTCATCCTTTTATTAAGAACATTAATCTTTTTCTGGAGATAGTGGCAGTAATTCTGGTATTATATCTGATTGAGTCGGATATTAATCCGGTGTATAAAATACCTTGGATAGTTGTGCTTTTGGTAGTACCTGTTTTTGGTGCGGTAATATATCTTATATATGGAAGGGTGCATTATGCCAGAAGAGAAATCAGGCGGGCCACTGAGACGAGTGATATCTGCAAGGAAGCGCTCGCTTCAAGACCATATTTTAACAGTGATTTGAAAAAGCTGAATCCGAATATTGCAGTACAGACAGATTATCTTCTGAGATGTGCAGATGCACCTGTTTATATTAATACTACAGTCAGATATTTTCCGCTGGGAGACGATATGTTTCCGGTTATGCTTGAAGAACTTGAGAAGGCAGAGCATTTTATTTTTATGGAATATTTTATTATTGAGGAAGGAATTATGTTTGATTCCATTCTTAGTATTCTTGAGAAAAAGGCCAAACAGGGACTTGATGTACGTTTTATGTATGACAGCTTCGGAAGTATAATGAAGGCACCTAATAATATTGTGAAAAGGCTTAGGAAAAAGGGGATAAAATGCTTTGAGTTTAACAGCTTCCGCAGTGTCCTTGATTCAAGATATAACAACAGGGACCATCGCAAAATATGTGTAATTGATGGTAATGTGGGTTTTACCGGCGGCGTAAATCTTACTGATGAATATATCAATAAACAGGAGGTATATGGTCACTGGAAGGATACTGCCATAATGCTTGAAGGTGAAGCTGCGTGGAGCCTCACCACCATGTTTCTGGCTCTGTGGGATACGTCATGCAGAGAGAAGGATGAGTTCCTTAAATTCGAGCCGACAAGACGATTTGATTATGATGATGGATTTGTTGCACCATATACGGATTATCCTCTTGATGGAGAACCCGTTGGCAAAAATGTATATCTTAACATGATAAACAGGGCAAACAGCTATGTTTATATAATGACTCCTTATCTGATACTGGATACAGTTATGATTTCGGCATTGGAAACTGCTGCCAAAAATGGTATTGATGTACGGATTATTATGCCTGGAATTCCTGATAAGAAAATTGTATTTATGTTAAGTCAGTCTTATTATGATGTTTTGTTAAAAGCAGGAGTCAGAATTTTTGAATATACACCGGGCTTTGTACATGCAAAGGTTTTTGTATCAGATGATTCAACAGCTGTGGTCGGTACGATTAATCTGGATTACCGAAGCCTTACCCATCATTTTGAAAATGCGGTATGGATGTATAAAACAAAATGTATTGCTGATATTAAGCGGGATTACATGGATACGTTGGAGAAATGCAGGGAGATATTTCCGGGACAAATGAAAAAATCCGTCTTTCGACGGATTCTCATGCCAATATTACGATTGTTCTCGCCAATGTTCTAGTGATTATTCTCACCGGACAGGCTGCGCTTAATTGCTTCAATGCTCTCCTTGCTGATAACATGCTCAATTCGGCAGGCGTCCTTGGAGGCAATGTCTTCAGGTACACCCATTCCCATAAGCCAGCTTGTGAGTGTTGTGTGCCTGTCAAAAATCATGTGGGCAATTTCAAGACCTGATTCAGTAAGCTTAATGTAACCTTTGTCAGTTACGGTTATATAACCGTTCTCACGAAGGTTCTTCATTGCAATGCTTACGCTTGCCTTGGTGTAATTGAGTTCATGAACAATATCTATTGAACGCACAACAGGAAGCCTGGTGCTTAACGTAAGTATTGTTTCGAGATAATTTTCTGCTGATTCGTTAGATTTCATTAAATCCACCCCTTAAAATCGTACTACACTTATGAAGTATTATAACATAAAAAAATATTTTTAACAACTTCTAAAAGGTTCTTGACAACTAATCTTGGTTAGTCTATACTAACTACAAAAAAGATGAGGTGAACATTACTGTATGACTATTGAAGAAATAATCGGAACATCAATTGTTGGTGCTGTTGTACTTGGTATTGTAGCACTTGTAATAATTAAGATGATTAAAGATAAGAAAAATAATAAAGGCGGATGCGGTGGTAACTGCTCTAATTGTCGTGCTTGCAAGTAGTGCCATAATATGCTATAATTCTCATTATGTTTGAGAAGATAATGAATAAGAAAAATTATAAGAAAAATTTAAAAATCTCATTTATAATATGCGGAATTATGTTTGTCGTAATTCTGCTTATTTTTGTGTTTTCAGTTTTGGTAAATAATAATGTGGCAGAGAATATGACCGGCAGGCTTCTGTATATGAATGAAGCAGAACTTCTGATATATGATTTTGACAATAAAAAAATTTTGGAGCCCGCTATGCTTAACGGGCAAAAGGTTGCAGATGCATGCCTTGTGACAGATGATGATATATGTGCGGCCGTGCTTGATGAGGCCGGACTTAAGATTGTTACATCCAAGGTGGCTTCAAAGGAGCCGGTTAAACTGTTTGAGGAGAACGGCGTTAAAAGGCTTATTTCTTTGGAAACAGACAGAAATAAAAAGAGTATACTGTTTGCATACGTAAATGAAGATAATTATACTGTAGTTAAGACAATCAATATCAGTGATGGGACTGTTAATGATTTACTGATGAATAATGAGAAGGAGATTACATCTGTATGCTTTAATTATGACGGAGATGGTGCTTATGTATTTGCAAAGGGCACAAATACCCTGATTTATACTGAGAAAATGGAACTCTTATGCAGTATTAAGGGGGATGCTGAGTCTGTCTGTGCATTTAAGGATGGAGTTATTATCAGTAAAGATAATGAATACAAATATTTGTATAAATTTTATATTGCCACAGGTAATGAATCAGGACTTAAATTTTGTGACGGACATAATACATATACGGTTTGTCAGGTTGGAGACAATAAATATATTGCAGGTTCTGATAAAAACGGTAATGTAGATATTTATGTGTGTAACGGAAGCAATATGGACCCGGTGGATGCAGTTAATAATGACATGAAGAATATTCCGCTGGACTATATCGAAAACGGGAATTAATAAGGCGGTGTGGTATGTTTGATGAATTAACTCAAAAAGATATACAGAAGATGGAAGAGGAAATTGAGCATAGAAAGCTTGTGCTTCGCAAGGAGCTTATTGAGAATGTAAAGGAAGCAAGAGCACATGGTGATTTGAGCGAGAATTTCGAGTATTATGCAGCAAAGAGAGAGAAAAACCGCAATGAGAGCAGAATTAAATATCTTGAGAAAATGATTAAAACAGCCAGAATAATCAGTGATGAATCGGCGGATGACGAGGTTGGACTTAATAATACGGTTGAGCTGTATTTTGAAGATGATGATGAGACGGAAAAGTTTAAAATCGTAACGACCGTAAGAGGCAGTTCGCTGATGGGATATATCAGTAACGATTCACCTTTAGGAAGAGCCATTATGGGCCATAAAGCCGGTGACAGGGTTTTTGTAAAGGTTAATGAGAATAACGGATACCATGTTACAATTAAGTCCATTGAGAATACTGTGGATGATGGAAGTGACAGCCTTAGAAGCTATTAGATAATTATGTGGCAGGGAGTGCGGGTAATATGAAATTTTTACTTGTTGCAATCAATTCCAAATATATTCACTCTAATCTTGCCGTATATTGTCTTAAAGCAGCGGCAGGTGAGTACAGTGATAATGTATTCATAACCGAATATACAATAAATAACAGAACCGATGATATACTTCGGGATATCTATGAGAAGAGTCCTGATGTCATTGGTTTTTCATGTTATATATGGAATGTTGTAATTGTTAAGGAATTGATTACGGAGCTTTCCAAAATTCTTCCTCATGTGCCTATATGGCTTGGTGGCCCCGAGGTAAGCTATAATTCACGGAATTATGCAGGAGTATTTCCGAATGTTGCCGGAGTTATGAAGGGCGAGGGCGAAAAAACCTTCAGAAGGCTTATGGAATGCTATTCAACCAACCGGCTAAGTGAAATTCACACAATTAACGGAATTACGACTGTTTGCGATGGGGTTGTATATGATAACCCATGTGAAGAACCGGTTGATATGAATAATATACATGTTGAATATGATGCAGAAATACTTAACAACAGGATTATTTATTATGAGAGTCAGAGGGGATGCCCTTTTTCATGCAGCTATTGCCTCTCTTCCGTGGATAAACAGCTTAGATTCAAGGATACAGAGCTTGTAAAGCAGGAACTGTTGTTTTTTCTTAATAATAAAGTTCCACAGATTAAATTTGTTGACAGAACCTTCAATTGTAATAAGACTCATGCCATGGAAATCTGGCGTTTTATCATGAAAAATGATAATGGAATAACTAATTTCCATTTTGAAATAGCAGCGGATTTGCTGGATGAGGAGGAAATCGGACTGTTGCAGTCAATGAGAAGAGGCCTGATTCAGCTTGAGATTGGAGTTCAGTCTGTTAATTCAGACACAATTAAAGCAATTCACAGAAGTATGAGACTGGATATTCTTAAGGCTAATGTGAAAGCACTGCTGAAGAATAATAATATTCATCTGCATCTGGATTTGATTGCAGGGCTTCCTTATGAAGATTTTTCAAGCTTTCAGAAATCCTTTAATGATGTTTATGAGATGAAACCACATGATTTACAGCTTGGTTTTTTAAAGCTTTTGCATGGTTCGATAATTGAGTCTGAGGCTTCTGAATATGGGATTACCGGTCGGGATACACCGCCTTATGAGGTTCTTTTTACCAAATGGATCAGCTATGAAGAGCTTCTAAAGCTAAAGCTTGTTGAAAATGTAGTTGAAATGTATTATAACAGTGGAATGTTTGTGGCAGCAATAAAATACGCCGTCGGATTTTTTGCAGATGCATTTTCTATGTATATGGAGCTTGGTAAATTCTACGACAGACGGTATCCGCTTGGAAGCCTGCCATCAAGAAATGCCAAATATGAATTGTTTTATGATTTTATGAGTGATAAAATTACACAGAAGGAAGCTGTAATATTTGGTGAATTTCTTAAATATGATATGCTGTGTAAGGATAATCTTAAGGCATATCCGAATTTCCTTGAGCCGGATTATGAACTGGCAATGAGGGCAAGAATGCTTATTCCGGACAGAAAGCTTACCAAGGCTGAGCATATGGAAATTTTTAAATTCAATGTATTGGAATATCTTTGCTCCGGTATAATAGAGGAAGGAGAGTATCCGATATACTTTAATTATCTTGAAAGAGATAATTTAACCAATAATGCCACAATAAAAGAGTGGACTATTTGAGCAAAAGAAAGTAAAATATAAAGAACAAATGTATATGGAGGAAAACAAAATGAAAAATGTACAGGTAACAATTAATCCAACAGAAATTAAGCATATTGACTACACAAATGCTTTTACTAAGAAACCGGGTGAGAAAATCGCTCTTCAGGTTAAGCAGGATGCATCAATCCGCCTTAATCCCAATAACCCCGTTTCAGCAATTGTGTTATTGAATGTTACAATAGAGGATCCTGATAAATGTATCAGCTTACATGTTGAGACAATTACAGGGGTAACCGTAAGTACTTTTATTGATGATTTGGAGGGCTTTATTCGTACAAAATATCTTCCGACTGTTGTTTTATCTTCAAACGAGAAGATTCGTGCGACTACATGCTGTTTCGGTATTCCGGTAAGACTTCCTAATCCGGTGCTTGGCGAGGCTTCAGAGCAGGCAGAAGGAATACCACAGTAATTTATTAAATTGCAAGGGAAGTTTCAGCAGAATAATATGAAATATGATGTGATTATTATAGGTGGCGGCCCTGCGGGACTTACTGCCGCGGTGTATGCTCAAAGAGCCGGTATGAGAGTGCTGGTGCTTGAGCGTTATATATGTGGTGGTCAGATTGCCTTTTCTTCAGAGGTGGAGAATTATCCCGGACTTATGAAGGTTAGTGGTGCGGATTTCGCAGGTACACTAATGGAGCAGGCTATAAGCTTTGGCGCCGAAATAGAATATAATGAGGCATTAACTATAGAGAGAACTTCGGATAATGGAGGTTTTAGAGTTGTTACTGACGGTAACAGCTTTGATTGTAATGCAGTTATTATTGCATCAGGTGCCAAATGCCGTGAAGCAGGTGTGGAGGGAGAATCTCATTTTAAGGGGAGGGGCGTATCCTACTGCGCTGTGTGTGATGGTGCATTTTATAAGGGCAGAAATGTTGCTGTAATTGGTGGCGGTAATACCGCATTGGAGGATGCGATTTATTTGTCGGAGCTTTGCAATACGGTATATATTGTGCATCGAAGGGATGAATTCCGTGGAGAGCCGGCATTGGTACAGAAGCTTAATCAGTGTGATAATATTGTTAAGCTTATGAGCATGGAGCCGGCTTCCATTTCAGGCAATGATTTTGTGGAGAGTATAACCTTAACCGGTGTTAAGGATAACACACAGACTACTATTGATGTAGACGGTGTGTTTGTGGCAATCGGAAGGACTCCGGATACTGAATTTGTTGCTGACATTATCAATCTTGACGATAATGGCTATGTGGATTCCGATGAACAATGCACCACCAATATTCCGGGAATTTTTGTTGCCGGTGACTGCAGAAAACGGCGGGTAAAACAGCTTACAACAGCTGTTTCGGATGGAGCAGTGGCTGCTATTGCAGCAACTGATTTTATCAGATTACATTAACAACCTTATTTAAACGGAGTTCTGATTATGGGTGCTTTAGCAAGGCTTTTTATTAAAAATCCAACAGATTATAAGAATCCCGAGGTGCGTAAGAAATACGGAATGCTTGCAGGGATACTTGGTATTGTATTGAATATCCTTTTGGCGGCGGGAAAGCTTGTGGCAGGAATATTAAGCGGGGCAATATCTGTTATGGCAGATGCTTTTAACAACCTATCTGATGCAGGTTCTTCAATAATATCACTTATTGGTTTTTGCATGTCGGATAAAAAGCCCGACCATGAACACCCCTTCGGTCATGGGAGAATGGAATACATAGCAGGACTTTTTGTATCCCTTCTCATTGTTGTTATGGGTTTTGAACTTGCAAAGAGCTCAATAGACAAAATTATTCATCCACAGGAAGTGGAGGCAGGAATTGCCTCTATTATAATTCTTGTGGCAGCAATTATGGTTAAGATATATATGCATTTATATAATCGCATATATGGTGAAAGAATTGATTCAGCATCAATGAAAGCAACTGCAGTGGACTCCTTAAGTGATACTGTGGCGACAATAGTTGTTTTAATCTCACTTTTTATCTCCAGATATACCGGAGTTAATGTTGATGGTTTAACGGGAGTTCTGGTATCACTGTTTATCTTTTATGCCGGAATCCGTTCCATAAAAGAAACAGTTGACCCACTATTAGGGCAGGCTCCTGATAAGGATTTTGTACAATCAATTAAAGATGTTGTCGCTAAATATCCTGAGATAGTAGGAATTCATGATTTAATTGTGCATGATTACGGTCCGGGACGCAGGATTATATCTCTTCATGGAGAAGTATCCGAGGATGGCAATATAGTTATTCTCCATGATATTATTGACAGATGTGAAAGAGAACTAAGTGAGTCGCTTGGCTGCATGGCAACCATACATATGGATCCTATTACCCTCAATGATGAAAGGGTGGATGCATTGAGATTTGCAATTCTGGAGGAGATACATAAATTTGACCCGAAGGTTACAATCCATGATTTCAGGGTTGTGGACGGACCTAACCAGACCAATATTATTTTTGATGCGGTTCTGCCGGACAGCTCAGGAATAACCGATAAGCAGTTAAAGGAACAGTTTGACAGAATCATTAAAAAGCTTCCCGGAAACTGTGCAGGTGTCATAACGATTGACAGTCAGTTTTCGGAGTGGTAATTATATTGTATAAATCCTGTCAGCAGGATAATATTTAGACAATTCTGATTCGGCGAAATTCAGCATTTCGCCGGATTTTTTTGTATCATAGCTGCAAATGCCGTTTACATTATCATAAGGATAGGCAGTTATTGCACAGCTTCTTTTTCTCCGCATTGATTTAAGATAATCAGATGAAATCCTGAATAATCCCACACTCACATCATAAATCTTTACCGCATCAATCTGTTCAAAAACATATCTATAAAAATCCCCGTATATCTTCTTATAATCCGGCACAAAAATCATCGGGTCAAAACATAATCTTACCTTACAGTTATTGTTGATGGCATTATTAACTGCATTAATTCTGTGAAAGAGAGAAGGAGTGTGATGTTCGTATTTAATGACCTCCTCAGGTGAAAGTGTCCAGGCCCAGACAATATCAGGATGGCTGCTTTTGCTAAGCTTTGTTACATCGTACATTGACTTGGTTCTCACTTCAATTGTTAATCCGGGATTGGCAATTGTAAAATCAATCCATTTCTGTGTGAAGCCGCACAAGCCCTCAACTGCCAGCAAATCTGTATCGTAAGATATACAGATGTACATGGGGTGTTCTTTCAGCATGGTGCGTATTTTATTGAAATAATCTTCGATATTTACGAAAATAACCATATTTCCCGAAGGATACATACCTTGCAGATAACAATATTCGCAATCGTATATACAATTCATAATATTTGAGGTGTAATAGAAATGTTCATTGCCGAAGCTCTGACAGAATCTTGCACCCGGATATATAAGCTCGGAATGATTTACAGCAAGAATAAGGGATTGGGCACTTTTCTGCAGGACAAAATCCTGTTTGGAACGGTTAAACATATCCTTGTAATGTCGGACATGAATTATTTTTGCATCGGGAAAATGCTTTAAAATATCCTTTGTAAGCGGATAATTCAAAGCTTCCTCTTCAATATATATGTGGGAATAATTTTTAGCAAAGTATTTTGTTGCGGATGAGTTCATATATTTGTTTTCCTTTTTGTTTTGTGGTAACAGGCAGAGGGTATTCTTCAATGAAGGGAGTGAGAAGTCCGTATACATCACCGCCTGTTTCTGCATAATAGGTCATCAGATTCCTGAAGGAATGCAGCATTGTGGCTGACAACATAAGGTCATTTCCAAATTTATCAATTAATGTAATATCCTTGTCGGTTAATGAAGGCAATGTATTTTTGAAAACCTCTTTGAGCACCTTGATAAACTCAATTAAAAGGTTATGATCTTTTATATAAATAAAATAACAACGACTGCTGCCATAACGTCTGATTGCAGCATCGGCAATTGCATATAAATCGGAATCACATACTGTCTGTTCCTTAAAATTATGCTGCAGAAGCATATCAGGATAACAGGAGCTGCCGGTCTGTGGGTCTGTAATGGCATTGCAGATTATATTATCTCCATTGCCTATATGGATAAAAATATCCTCTGCAAGCAATCTGTCAATTAATGGATCAAGTGTGTTCTTAAGCTCCTCGCTGCCATATGATAAATTAATCATGGGAAGGCTCCTTTCTTCTGATTCGATGATATTGAGGCTGAAGTTTTATATGGGTTATACAGCCTGATTGGATACCATACATAAGTGCATCCGCAACATCATCAGGTGTAAGATGGCAGCCCTCTTCATCAGAAACCGTAAAATCTGCATTGCGGTATAGCAGAGTGTCAGTCATATCGGGTTCAATTGTAATTACACGTATTCCGTACTTTCGTGCCTCGTCAAAAATACTTGCACCAAAGCTTGACAGGGCTGCCTTGGTTGCTCCATACGCTGCGCCGTGCGGATTGGTCTTATGGGCGGTAACACTGGAAATATTGGCAATGATTCCGTTGTTGTGCTTGAGCTGACGCATTAATATACCGGTAATTAACAGAGGAACTTCAATATTGGTTACTGTCATTCTGTGAATTTTGGCAGAATTAAGTTCTTCATGAAGTCCATAAAATCCCACACCGGCATTATTAACCAGTAAATCGAAGGAATATTCTCTTGAGAGCTGTTTAATAAGTGATTCTGTGTCGGATAATTTTATCAGGTCTGTTTTACAATCAATAAAGTTATCGTGACTGATAGGTGTATCGCTTCTGGAAATACCGATAACCCTCCAGCCGTTTTCAAGAAGCTTTTGTGCAATTGCAAGACCAATACCGGAAGAAGTTCCGGTGATTAATGCTGTTCTCATATTATATACACCTCTGATTACAATAAATTTCGTTGACATCATTTGTTAAAAATAATATCATTAAAGGAAATGAATTAAAAGAGGTTATTTTCAGTATGGATGAGAAAAAGATAAATATAATTACAATTGTAATGAGTGTTGTTGCAGTAATTTCGGTTGTGGCTGTTCTGATAGTGAACTTTTTATTGAAGGATACAGTCAGAGGCGGTAAGGACAAAGAAGATGAATATGAGGCCTGCCTGATACAGGCAAGAACAGAATATGAGCAGGGTGAATATTTGCTCTCAATTTCCTCATATTTATCCGCAATTGATAATATTGAACCGGAGGAACAGGATTATGTTATGCTTGTAGATTCACTGATTCAGGTGAAAGACTATCCGATGGCACTGAATTATGCATATATTCTTTTGGACAGAACAGAAGATACAGAGGTGTTGGAGAAAATATATTTTACCGTAGCAGACATATATGTGGGTGAGAAAAATTACAGAGCCGCGTACAATATGCTTTCTGAGGCAGAGGAAAGGGTTTCTGGAATTCTTGATAAATATTGCGAAGAGAAGACGGATGTATCAATTTGTCTTGCACCATATGCTGATGATACTGAGAGTGAATATGATTATGTATTTCTTGGAAGCTATCCTCAGACAGGACTATCTGGAAAAGAGGTTCCTGAGTATGTTACCAAAGCAGAGTTTGATTCTGATAATTATGCCCAAATTTATGGCAGGGAATATATAAGAGCAGGGGAAGAGGGTAATTATACATATTATCTGTATGAACCTGTCCGGTGGTGGGTTCTTAAGGACGATGAAGAGCAGCTTACTCTGTTGGCCGATAAGATTCTTGACTGCAGGCAGTATAACAAGTCCATGGCGGCAATAACATGGGACAGCTCTGATTTGAGAACATGGATGAATGATGAATTTTATAATACATGTTTTAACAAAGCAGAACAGGAATATGTGCTGGATCATGTTACAGCAAGCCCGTATAATTACTGCCATCTGTATTATGCAGGAGAAGACTGTACGGATAAAATTTCTCTGATGCCTGCATTTGATCTTGCAAACGGAACTTATTATTTCAAAACTCATAATGACGAAGCAGATAAACTCCTTAGAATTGCTGTCGGAACAGAATATGCCCGTTCTCAGGGGCTGCTTGTGGATGAGAACGGAGGAGGCAGATGGTGGACCTGCACAAGTGCCACATTGGATAATATGGCGGTTGTGGTTATTACCGAGAATGGCAATGTGCTTATGGAGAGCGGCGGAGAATATGTTAACAAATCCGATGTTGGTGTAAGACCTTTAATTACAATTACCAAATAATGAGGTTTCCTTAATGCTTGAAATTAATAATAATATCTTAAAAATTTCAGTCCGTAATCTGGTAGAGTTTCTGTGCCGGAGCGGAGATATTGATAACCGTTTTAGCGGAATTTCAGACCGGACGGCTATGGAAGCCGGTAGCAAAGCACATAGGAAAATCCAGAAATCCATGGGACCCGGGTATCGCTCTGAGGTCCCTTTAAAGTTTGTTGTGCCAAAAGACAGATATGATGTAGTGATAGAAGGCAGGGCTGACGGAATATTTTCTGATGATGAAATTGTATACATTGATGAAATAAAAGGAACCTACAGAGATATAAGATATATTACACAGGCACAGTATGTTCACAAGGCACAAGCTATGTGTTATGGCTGTTTCTATGCTGTTTCCAATAAATTGGACAGAATAGGTATAAGAGTTACGTATGTAAATCTTGATGTGGAGAATATTAAATATTTTGAAGAAGTTTTTAGCATCTCAGAATTGCTGGAATGGTTTGAAAAGCTTGTAGACGAATTGTGTAAATGGGGAGATTTTGTATGTGAACATAAGAAACAAAGGGATGCGACCATTAAAAATCTGGAATTTCCTTTTGAATACAGGGAAGGTCAGCGCAATCTGGCAGTTAATGTATATAAATCCATAAATCTTAAGAAAAATCTCTTCATACAGGCTCCTACCGGTGTTGGCAAGACAATTTCAACAGTGTATCCTGCAGTTAAGGCAATGGGTGAAGGACTGGCGGATAAAATATTCTATCTGACAGCCAAGACAATTACAAGAACTGCGGCAGAAGAGACTATTAACTATCTTCGTAATAAAGGTCTTGTATTCAAATCAGCAACGATTACAGCCAAGGATAAAATATGTATGCTGGAAAGCGACACCGGTCCTGAATGTAATCCCATGGTATGCCCTTATGCTAAGGGGCATTATGACAGGGTTAATGAGGCTGTATACGATATTATAACTCATGAGGATGTTATAAGCCGCCGGGTAATTGAGGCATATGCGGCAAAACACAGAGTGTGCCCTTTTGAATGCTGTCTTGATGTAACATATTGGATGGATGCAATTATATGCGATTATAATTATGCCTTTGACCCGCATGTATGTCTGAAAAGATTTTTTGCAGATGGAACTGATAAGGATTATGTATTTCTCGTGGACGAGGCTCATAATCTGGTGGACAGGGCAAGGGAAATGTATAGTGCCTCAATTATTAAAGAAGAAATACTTGAAATTAAGAAAATGATAGGTTCCTCTTACGGCAGAAGGGTAATAAATGCTTTGGACAGATGTAATAAAAACCTCCTGGAGTTAAAAAGACAGTGTGATGAAGAATACAGAATTCTGGAAACGGAGGATTCTTTTGCACTTAACATGGTAAGGCTTTCAGAGGAGCTTACCGTATTCATGGAGCGAAACAGGGATTTCCCTAATATGAAGGAAGTATCCGAGTTTTTCTTCAAGGTGAATCATTATAATTACATACATGAGGAACTGGATGAGAATTATATGATTTATACTGAGCATACGGAGCAGGGATTTGCATTAAAACTATTCTGCGTAAATCCGTCGGAAAGACTTAAGAAATGTATTGCAAAGGGAAGAAATGGCATTTTCTTCTCGGCAACACTCCTGCCTATTAACTATTACAAGGAATTGTTAAGCGGTGACATGGAGGATTATGCCATATATGCACAGTCGGTATTTGATGTAAGTAAGAGAAAGCTTCTGATTGGAAATGATGTTACAAGCAGATATACAAGAAGAAACATAACCGAATATACAAGAATTAAAAATTATATTGAGAATATTGTGACGGCACACAGGGGAAATTATCTGGTGTTTTTCCCATCCTACAAATATCTTCTGGATGTTTATGAATGCTGCGATAAAAGAGATGATGTGGAATACGTTATACAACATTCGGGTATGACGGAGGCGGATAAAGAGGATTTTCTTGTGAGGTTTAATGATAATCACAATGAGACAGCTTTAGTTGGCTTCTGTGTAATGGGTGGTGTATTCTCGGAAGGTATCGATTTAAAGGAGGACAGTCTTATTGGTGCGATAATTGTAGGTACCGGTCTTCCCTCGATTGATACAAGACAGCAGCTTTTGAGATACTATTTTGATGAAAAAGAGAAGCTTGGATATGAGTATGCATATACCTATCCCGGAATGAATAAGGTTCTTCAGGCTGCGGGAAGAGTTATCAGAACGGAAGAAGACAAAGGTGTTGTTGTTCTGCTGGATGACCGGTTCCTTACAAGCCGCTATAAAGCATTGTTTCCACGCGAGTGGAGTGATTATTGTATAACGAATGTTAATAAGGTGCATGAAGAAATACTGGATTTTTGGAATGACATGCATTATAATAAAGAGTAGTGTGCCAATTAATTGGATTATTTTTAAGGGGAAAATAATGATTGAGGAAATAGTATCTTTGCAAATGCCGGTAGGAGAGCGCCTTTCAGTTAAGAAGAACAGGCTATTACCGATTACTCAGGATAAGGATTGTAAGCGGATTTCAATTGTTACAGGAACACATGGGGATGAGTTGAACGGGCAGTATATCTGTTACAAGCTTATTGAAAGAATTAAAGCAGAGCCTGATAAACTCAATGGTATTGTTGATGTATATCCATCAATTAATCCTTTGGGAATAGATACCGGGAGCCGTGGTATTCCCATGAATGATCTGGATATGAACAGAGTATTTCCCGGAACGGATTCGGGTGCAATGGCTGAACATGTTGCTTACAAGATAACGCAGGATATTATCGGCAGTGATATGTGTGTTGATGTGCATTCCTCCAATATATTTATTAAAGAGGTGCCGCAGGTAAGATTAAGTCCTGAGAATTTTAATTCTCTTCTTCCTTATGCCAGACTGCTTAATGCTGATATAATATGGGCATTGTCCTCATCTGTATATCTGGAATCCTCTCTTGCAAACTGTCTTAATACGTTTGGCGTTCCGTCACTTGTTGTAGAGATGGGTGTAGGCTCCAAGATTACAAGAAGATATGCGAGACAGACACTGGAGGGTATTTTCAGACTGATGAAAGAGCTTGGAATATGGCAGGGAGAGGTTTCAAAGGTTAAGGAACCGATTATTGCAGAGCCGGGTGCAGTTGCAGCAATTCACGCCGGAAGTTCAGGTGTTTTTATACTTGACGTTGAACATATAGGCATTAATATTTCCAAGGGTACACATATTGGTAAGATTGTTAATCCTCTTACAGGAGAGGTTATTGAAGAGATTATATCTCCGAAGGATGGTTTTCTGCTTACCGTAAGGGAACATCCGGTTGTGTATAAGGGCGCCATTATGGCAAGAGTTTGCGGTAATGGAGGTGCTTTGAATGAATAAAGAGCTTTTGTATACCCTTAAGGGTGTTTACAGGGAAGAATTTAATATTACAGGTTTCAGCTTCGGACATGGAGATAAGGCGGCGTGTGTTGTAGGTGCTTTAAGAGGTAATGAATACCAGCAGATATATATTTGCTCACAGCTTATTCGTGAGCTTAAGAAGCTTGAAGAACATGGACAGATTGTTGTTAATAAGCAGATACTTGTAATACCTTGTCTTAATCAGTATTCAACCAATATTGACAGACGATTCTGGCCATTGGATGATTCGGACATCAACAGAAAGTTTCCGGGACATATTAATGGTGATACGACACAGCAGATTGCAGCAGAGATAATGGAAATTATCAAAGGCTATAGCTATGGAATTAATCTTACCAGCTTCTATATGCCGGGTAAATTTGTGCCGCATGTCAGAATGATGGAGACAGGATTCCAGAATCCGAGTCTTGCAAATCTGTTTGGTCTGCCGTTTGTGGTTACACGTAAGCCAAAGCCTATGGATACCACAACTTTGAATTATAACTGGCAGATGAGAGGCACAAGTGCTTTTTCAGTATATACCAATTGTACCGATTACATTGATGATGTGTCCGCAAGGCAGTCAGTTGCATCGATTTTACGATTCCTGACAAGAATGGGAATTATAAAATATAATAACCATAGCGGTTATATTGCCGAGGTGCTCAACGAGGAGGATTTGCTTCCGATTCTGTCGGGGGCAGCAGGTCTTTACAGAAGACTTAAGGAGCCCGGTGAACCGGTTTATCGTGGAGATATTATCGGCGAGATTATTGATCCGTTCTGTGGAGAAGTGGTGAGCAGAGTTGTGTCACCTACAGAGGGATTAATATTTTTTGCACATACGAATCCTACCGTAATGGAGGATGCCGTTGTGTATAAAGTTATTAGAAGATTACATGAATAAAATTATTTTGAAGGAGAACCTTATGAGTAACGTAAGAAGAGTTTATTCAGAGAAAATGCCTGCTTTTGCAGTTAAGGCAAAAGAACTTAGTGAGGAAATCAGCAGTTATCTAAATATTAATACTGTGTCTAATGTAAGAGTACTGATTCGCTATGACATTGAGAATATTACAGATGCCACTTATGAGAAGGCCTTGGTAACTGTTTTTTCTGAGCCACCGGTTGATTATGTATATGAGGAAGAGTTTGCACATAATGACAGCGATTATGTGTTTGGCGTTGAGTATTTACCGGGACAGTTTGACCAGCGTGCAGACAGTGCCGAGCAGTGTGTGAAATTACTTAAAGAGGATGAGGAACCTGTTATCAAAACTGCAACGGTTTATGTTATTGAAGGTGAACTAACAGCTCAGGAAGCAGACAAGATTAAGAATTTCTGTATCAACCCTGTTGATTCGAGAGAGGCTGATATGAATAAGCCTGATACACTTGTAACGGTTTTTCCAGAGCCTGCTGATGTTATTGTATTTGATGGTTTCAAGGATATGGCAGAGGATGAACTTAAGAAGCTCTATGATTCATTGGGACTTGCCATGACCTTTAAGGATTTCCTTCATATTCAGAATTATTTTAAGAACGAACTAGACAGAAATCCTTCAATGACAGAGATTCGTGTGCTTGATACATACTGGTCAGACCACTGCCGTCATACGACATTCTCTACGGAACTTAAAAATATTAAGTTTGAGGATGGTTTTTATAAGGCTCCTATTGAGAAGACTTTTGAAGAATATAAGGATACCTTCAAGGAAGTATATGCAGGAAGAGATGATAAGTTCGTATGTCTTATGGATATCGCACTTATGGCTATGAAGAAGCTTAAAAAGGACGGCAGGCTTCAGGATATGGAAGTATCTGATGAAATTAATGCCTGCAGTATTGTTGTTCCTGTAACAATTGATGGTGTTACAGAGGAGTGGCTTGTTAACTTTAAGAACGAGACACATAATCATCCGACAGAAATTGAGCCTTTCGGTGGTGCTGCCACCTGTCTTGGAGGAGCTATCCGTGACCCGTTGTCAGGACGTACATATGTATATCAGGCAATGCGTGTAACAGGTGCTGCTGATCCTACACTTCCTCTTGACAGGACCATGAATGGTAAGCTTCCACAGAAGAAGATTGTTCGGGAGGCTGCTCATGGTTACAGCTCATATGGTAATCAGATTGGACTTGCAACAGGCTTTGTTAAAGAAGTATATCATCCAAATTATGCAGCCAAAAGAATGGAAATCGGTGCTGTAATGGGTGCTGCTCCGAGAAGTGCGGTTATTCGTGAGACATCTGATCCGGGCGATATCATTATTCTCCTTGGCGGAAGAACTGGCCGCGATGGTTGTGGCGGAGCAACCGGTTCGTCCAAGGCTCATACAGAGAAGTCAATTGATTCCTGCGGTGCTGAGGTTCAGAAGGGTAATGCACCTACTGAGCGTAAGATTCAGAGAATGTTCAGAAGACCTGAGGTAAGTAAGCTTATTAAGAAATGTAATGATTTTGGTGCCGGCGGTGTATCTGTAGCTATCGGAGAGCTTGCTGACGGACTCAGAGTATCACTTGATAAAGTACCTAAGAAATATGCAGGACTTGACGGAACAGAACTTGCCATATCAGAGTCACAGGAACGTATGGCTGTTGTGGTTGACCCTAAGGATGTGGAACAGTTCCTTAAGTATGCTGCGGAAGAGAATCTTGAAGCAGTTACTGTTGCAGTTGTTACAGAAGAGAAGCGACTTATTCTTGAGTGGAGAGGTAAGGAAATTGTTAATATCAGCAGAGCCTTCCTTGATACCAATGGCGCCCATCAGGAAACAGATGTTGTGGTTAATATGCCTGCCAAAGAGGAGAATCTCTTTGCAGCTAAGAAAATAGATGATGTTAAGAGTGCATGGCTTGATACGCTTAAGGACTTGAATGTATGTTCACAGAAGGGACTCGTCGAGATGTTTGACGGTTCAATCGGTGCAGGCTCAGTATTTATGCCTTATGGTGGTAAATACCAGCTTACAGAGGTTCAGACAATGGTTGCCAAGCTTCCTGTATTAAAGGGCAAGACAGATATGGTAACAATGATGAGCTATGGTTTTGATCCATATCTTTCTTCATGGAGTGCGTATCATGGAGCAATCTATGCGGTTGTTGAATCAATGGCTAAGATTGTATGTGCCGGCGGTGATTTTAAGAAAATCCGTTTTACATTCCAGGAGTATTTCCGCAGAATGACAGAGGATCCGACACGCTGGGGCGAGCCAATGAAGGCGTTGCTGGGTGCTTTTGATGCACAGATGGGATTCGGACTTCCTTCAATCGGCGGTAAGGACAGTATGTCAGGTTCATTCAATGATATTGATGTTCCTAACACTCTTGTGTCCTTTGCAGTTGATACAGCAAGCTCTGATGATGTTATTACACCTGAGTTTAAGAAAGCAGGCAATTCATTGGTTCTCTTTGAAATTGAGAGGGATGAGTATGATGTCCCTGTATATTCACAGGTTATGGATTTATATAATGCAGTTGCAAAAGCAATTGCAGACAAAGCAGTTGTAAGTGCATATACTCTTAATGCAAAGGGTATTGTGGAAGCTGTAAGCAAAATGTCATTCGGTAATATGCTCGGTGCAGATATATGCACATGCATTGACAAAGATACTTTGTTTGCACCAATGTACGGATGCATTCTTGCAGAGGTTGATCCTGATAAGCTTGATGCAATCGGATGCAAATATACATTAATCGGTTCTGTAACAGATAATGCAGAATTTACTTACGGAGATGTTAAGATTGACCTTAATGAGGCTGTTAAGGCATGGAAGAAACCTCTTGAGAAGGTATTCCCAACTATTGCCGTTAGGGGCGGAGAGCAAATCGATACTCCTGTATACGATGCCAAAGAAATCTATATATGTAAGAATAAAGTAGCTAAACCAACAGTGTTTATTCCGGTATTCCCGGGTACTAACTGTGAATATGACAGTACCAAGGCTTTTGAAGCAGCAGGCGCAGATGTAATTACCAAGGTATTTAAGAATCTCTCAGCAGAAGATATCAGAGATTCTGTTGAAGAATTTGAAAAAGCAATCAATCAGGCTCAGATTATTATGTTCCCTGGCGGATTCTCTGCAGGTGATGAGCCGGATGGTTCAGCCAAATTCTTCGCTACAGCATTCCGTAATGCGAAGATTAAAGAGGCAGTTGATAAGCTTCTTAATGAGAGAGATGGTCTTGCACTTGGTATCTGTAACGGTTTCCAGGCACTGATTAAGCTTGGATTGGTTCCATATGGAAAGATTACAGAACAGAAAGCCGATTCACCTACACTTACAATGAATACTATCGGAAGACATATTTCCAAGATGGTATATACCAAGGTTGTATCTAATAAGTCACCATGGCTTCGTGGTGCAGAGCTTGGCGGAGTATATTGTACACCTGCTTCACATGGTGAAGGACGTTTTGTTGCCAATGAAGAATGGATTAAGAAACTTTTTGCGGAAGGCATGGTTGGAACACAGTATGTTGATATTGACGGTAATCCGACAATGGATGAGGAATGGAATATCAATGGTTCTTACAGCTCAATCGAGGGCATTACCAGTCCTGATGGAAGAGTATATGGTAAGATGGCACATGTTGAGCGTAAAGGCGATGCTGTTGCAATCAATATTTATGGCGAACAGGATTTGAAGATATTTGAATCAGGCGTTGCATATTTTAAATAATAATGGAGTAACGTATTTATGAGACTGGGCGATATTGATGAGGATGAAATTGTACTTGCCTCTGATTCTATTGACAAAGAGGATAAAGCCTCTAAGGATCAAAAAGAGAAGAGCAGACCCAAAGCAATTTTGTCAGTTGTTTTTGACTATTTAAAAGTAATTGTACTTGGTGCTTTAATTGCTTTCCTGATTAGTAAATTTGTTATAATCAATGCTGAGGTTCCGACCGAATCAATGGTTCACACCATAGAAGCCGGCGACAGACTTATCGGACTAAGACTTACATATTATTTTGATTCGCCTGAAAGAGGGGATATTGTAATATTTAAATGTCCTAAGCAGGGTGAAGATTATAATAAGTTATATGTTAAGAGAGTAATCGGACTTCCGGGTGAAACCGTGGAGATTAGGGCCGGTGCAGTCTGGATTAAAACAGCAGCCGGAGAAGAATTTATGCTTCAGGAGGATTATCTTAATGAAACTCCGAGACCGGATGCTGCGGTTAATAATATGTCCTATCCGGTACCGGAAGGTTCATATTTTATGATGGGTGATAATCGTAATAATTCCGATGATTCACGTTTCTGGGGAACTGTTACAGAGGACAGAGTATTGGCAAAGGTTCTGTTCAGATATTATCCGGGATTTGAAGTTCTTAAATAAAACTTAAATTAAAAACAGGGACTGTTACAAATTTCATCTGTAACAGTCCCTGTCTTAATATGAATTATTATTTATAATCTGCTTCATAGAAAAATGCAATGACACCCGGACCGGCATGTGCACCAATTGTAGGACATACATAATTGATTATAACATCTTTAACTGCTGTACGCTCCTTAACCAACGAAGCAACAAATTCAGCATCTTCAAGACTGTCACCATGACTAATCATAACCACGTCATTAGGATGATTACCCATTGATTCAATCATAGTATCAACCAATTTGGTAAGGGATTTCTTACGCCCTCTGACCTTGCCTACTGCAACAAGACTGCCCTTATCATCTACATGAAGTAATGGCTTGATACCAACTAATGTTCCAATAACGGCAGTTGCTTTGGAAACTCTTCCGCCACGATGAAGATGAAAAAGACTGTCAACAGTAAACTGGTGGGATATATTATTTTTAAGTGATTCAATATATTTAACAGTCTCGTCCATTGAATGTCCCTGATTCTTATATTCAATTGCCTTATAGACCAAAAGACCTTCGCCCATTGATGCCGCCAAAGAATCAATTACGACAATTCTTGAATTAGGATATTCCTCTAAAAGTTCGTTGGCAGCAAGTGCTGAATTCTGACAGCTGCTGCTTAATGCTGAAGAGAAAGCAATGTGGATAATGTCGTATCCTTCGTTAAGACGCTTCCGGAATATTTCCTTGGAATCTTCAGGGTTGGTTGCCATTGTTGTAGGCATCTCACCATTGCGCATACGTTCATAAAATTCATGCGGGTCAAGCTGCTTGTCCCCACCATAAATCTCATCTTCGCCAAAACGGTAAAATAATGGGTGAATGTCGATTCTATTTGCGCTACAGTATTCTGCCGTCAAATCGCAGGTGGTGTCACTGGAAATAATAAATTCTCGCATATATAATCCTCCTTAAGAGTGTTGATAACTTATGATATGGAAATTATTGACAAAGAAATTATAACCATATACAATAATGATAACATAGTAAAGGATAAAACACAAATAAATAATATGAAAATATTTTGAGAAAAATATTGACAATATAAAAGTTTGATGTTATTATTTAGAAGTTGTGAAAAGAAGAAGGGTATCCGCTCTCACCTTGGCACATTTGAGTGACCCGGGTTATCATACGAATTTTACACCAATGGGTGTTGTATGCGTGCGGATATTTTATCCGCATTTTTTTATTTTGGAGGTACACAGCTATTAGCGAGTTAATGATTAACGAACAAATCAGAGACAAAGAGGTGCGTCTTATCGGCTCCAACGGAGAGATGATTGGTGTAATGTCTGCCAAGGACGCAATGAAGTTGGCAAGGGAAGCAGAACTTGATTTAGTTAAGATTGCCCCTAATGCACAGCCGCCTGTATGTAAGATAGTCGATTACGGTAAATACAGATATGAGCTGGCAAGAAAAGAGAAGGAAGCCAAGAAGAAACAGAAGGTTGTTGAGGTTAAGGAAGTTAGATTATCACCAAATATTGAGACTAATGACCTTAATACCAAGATTAGCTCAGCCAGAAAATTCCTTGAAAAGGGTGATAAGGTTAAGGTTACCTTACGTTTCAGGGGACGTGAGATGGCACATATGGCTTCAAGCAAACATATCCTTGATGATTTTGCCGAGCAGCTTAATGAAATCGCTGTTGTTGAGAAACCGGCAAAGGTTGAGGGCAGAAGCATGGCTATGGTTTTAGCAGTTAAACGTTAAAATATTTTTGCAATTATTGAAGGAGGATTTTTATTATGCCAAAAATGAAGACAAGCAAAGCAGCCGCTAAGCGTTTTAAAAAGACAGGAACAGGCGAATTAAAGAGAATGAAGGCTTATAAGAGCCACATCTTAACCAAGAAGACAACAAAGAGAAAGAGAAATCTTAGAAAAGCTGCTCTTGTTGATTCAACAAACGTAAAGAATATGAAGAAGATTTTACCATACATTTAATGATGGTGTGAAGGAGGAAGACATAATATGGCAAGAGTTAAAGGCGGTTTAAACGCTAAAAAGAGACACAATAGAACTTTAAAACTGGCTAAAGGTTACAGAGGAGCCAGATCTAAACAGTATAGAATTGCAAAACAGTCTGTTATGAGAGCTTTAGCTACAGCATACGCTGGCAGAAAGCAGAAAAAGAGACAGATGAGACAGTTATGGATTGCCAGAATCAACGCTGCAGCAAGAATGAACGGTCTTTCATACAGCAAATTCATGTATGGTCTTAAGAAGGCTGGAATTGAAATGAACAGAAAGATGTTGGCAGAGCTTGCAGTAGCAGATGCAGCTGCATTCACAAAGCTCGCTGAAACAGCTAAGGCTAATCAGTAAGATTCAGTTTTTTACTATCCCACAGGACAACCTGTGGGATTTTTTTGTATATATTTAACGAAAAAAGATATATCAAATTTCTTTAAAATGTTAAATCTATAAAATTTAATATATCAATTTAAATTCCAATTTAGTAAAATATACCTATGTTAAAAAACATGAAAGAGAGGAATGTATTTTATGAAAAAAATCAAAAAACTCATTGTTGCTATTATGGCAATGGCTATGGTGCTCGGAATGCTTACAGTAAGCGCTTCAGCAGCTGAAGACACAGTTAAAGTAACTGTTAAATGGGAAGGTGCAGGTGGTGTTGACACAAGCCTTTATGGATGGAATGGTGCAGTTGTAGCAGGTTGGCCTGGAGATGCTATGACTAAAGTTGATGAAAGTACATACACATTAGACCTTAAAGTTACGGCTGACACAGTTTCTTTAATTCCTAATAACTCATTAGGACAGACAGTTGATATTGATGGCGTTGACACAACAAAGGGTGATATCACAATTACAATTGGTGAGAAGAACGCTGATGGAAAATTTGAAGCAACTGTATCATATGCTGACACAGAAGCTGGTGTATCTACACCTGTAGTAGCTGTTGCAGTTGTTGCAGTAATCGCTTTAGCAGGCGCTGTAGTTTGCATGAAGAAAAGAGCTGTAGCTGAATAATTAACAGTTTATAGTAATGTTAAATCAGGCATCGATTTAATCGGTGCCTTTTTTAAAGAAAAAGTTAACAAGGAAAGAGAGGAATTAATTTATGAAGAAATTCATGAAAAAAGTAATGTCAGCAATCGCAGTTACGGCTATGGCATTTACAATGATAGCAGTACCAACTACTAAGGCAGCTGCGGATGTTATGGATTGTACATCTACTACAGACTGGAAAATAATGGGTGAATTCAATTCTTGGTCTTCTGAAGACATGACTGCTGTAGGTGATGGCAGATATTATTATAATGTTGAAATTGATACTGTTGGAGATTATCAGTTTTTAATAACAGGAACTGTTAATGAAACTGAAACATATTTAAAGGATAAAGACTATAATGAAACAAAGAAAAATAATTTCCTTTTCACAGTCGCTGAAACAGGAACATATCAAATAGTTTTAGACCCTGCTTCTATTTCAGTAGCTAATGTTTATTGGGATGGCACATATTACACTAACGTTGGTGTTTCAGCTGGAAAAGCTGTTACGGCATCAGATTGTCAGATGGCAATTGAAGCAATTGGTACCATTGAATTATCTAATAATTGTTACGAGAAAATTAATACAGCAAAAAAGACTGTTGCAGGATATTTAGGTAATACAAGTGCAATCTCCAATTATGCAGATTTGGCGACTGCTGAAGCTACATTTAATGACTTGGTTGCAGATGGAGCAGGTACAATTACACTTTATGTAAATGCACCGGATGCGTGGACAAAAGTTTATATACATACTTTTGGAAGTGAACCAGCTACAGGTACCGTAGCAAACGCACCTGAATGGCCAGGTATGGAACTTACAGCAGAAAAAAACAATAGAGGTTGGTACACAATTACTTTTACAGCTAGTGCAGCAACAAATATTATTTTTAATAATGGTTCTGGCGGTGAGGGTAATCAGACAGATGATATTAATTGTGTTTCTAACGGCACATATTGGTATACAGTTACAGATGATTGTGAATATACTGTTAGTACATCATCCCCAGCTGGCTGGGTAGATGACTCCTCAAAAGAAGATACTTCTGACGACACCTCTACAGGTGATGACACAGATAAGAATCCAAGTGAAGACACAAGTGATGTAGAGACTGATTCAGTTGTAAACATCACAGAGGATGAAATCAAAGAACTTGAAGATGCAGTTGTAGTTGAAGGTGCAGAAGATAAATTAGTTATCTCAGTTGTTCCAGAGGATTCTGCAGATCTCGATGTTATTGCAGCAGCAGATGTACTTAAGAATGTTAAATATGTAGCAGTTGATTTAAAATTTGAATCAGGCAACCAGCCAGAAGAAGGAACTAAAATCACATTTCCTATAGCTAAGATTGCATCAGTAAAAGACACTGCTTATGTAAGTGTATACAGAGTAGATGCTGATAAACTTAAGTTAATTGAAGTAGTTAAAGTTAAAGATGGAAACATCACATTTGAACCAGATCATTTCAGCACATATGTATTTGCAGAGGCAAATGAAGCTGATTACAATAAGTATCTTAATGATCAGGAAGCAGGAGTTTCTCTTCCTATCGTAGGACTTATTGCAGTAGCTGCACTTGCAGGAGGATGCGTAGTATTTTCATTAAAGAGAAAACATGCATAATTAGAACTTAAATCAAGTTTATTTTAAGGTGTCGGTTTAACCGGCACCTTTTTTGTGAGCCATGCCAACAAGCTCCCAACGAGTATTTCAATCACTGGACAGCATGGCTTACTGTTTGCACAAAAGAAAAAGCCCTGGTCATATGACCAGGGCTGACTGCCTAGCTCCCCGAGTAGGGCTCGAACCTACAACACCACGGTTAACAGCCGTGTGCTCTACCATTGAGCTATCAGGGAATCTCTCAACAGCGTTAATAATAACATATTATTTATAAAAATGCAATATGTAATTTGAAAAATATTGAAAAGTTTATGAGTATAATATTTTATCTGCTTAAATAAGCAATAGTTTCGCGAATTTCTATCGGAATTTCAATTCCTTTGGCGGTAAGTGATTTGCTCAAAAGGTTGAAATGCTTTTTCAGGGAAGCACGATAACGCTCATAGGTCTCAAATGCTTCTGTATAAGCAGGATTAAATTTGAGCACTTCTCGTATTTTTCCGTTGAACGGACAATATTTACCCATAAAAACCCGTGCAACACGATTGAGCTTGGAGCCTCCTTTGGATTCAAAAAGGATCCATTGTTCATAATCTTTTGCAAAAACCTCAGCAAAATTATTACGACAGTTGATTAATGAACTCTTTAATTTTTCTTTTGCAGAATCCGACAAATCACGGTTCTTCTTATAGAACTGAAGATAATCATAATATTCGGAAGTGAGAGAACGTTCTGAAATATTGTTCCAGTATGTTCCCTGTATTCTTTTGCATAATTCCCAACGATATTTTCCAAAAACATTAAGTAAAACAGAATTTATATCAGTGGCACAGAAAATTGGAATCATGAAGCGGGCAGGAGAGTTGCGGTGTCTGCCCTCAATTTCCTGCCACATTGCACCGTTAGTACCGATACAAGGCATAAGAATAATGTTTGGTAATACCTCGGTATAAATATATTCCTTGGACAGACCGGCTGCCTCATTGGAATATACAATTGAACGGTAGAAAAGCGAAAAATCAATGCTTCTTGCCATATTAACTGAATTGGTTACTGTCTCAGCGGATAAAAATGCACTATCCAGAGGCTTATAAATATTTTCCTCAATAAGAATGGGTACAAAAGAACTGATTCTTCCGCATGTGATTCGATGAGCACTGGTAAACATGTTGCTAATCTCAAATTTAAGCTTCATATCAATATCATTTAATGCTTCGTGCTCTGATATTGTTAGTTTACCATTTCTGATCTGATCCCGGATGTACTCGCTGTAAGACTGGTCGAAACCATTCTTGGAGGGCTGTTTCTCATCCCATACTATATGTTTGAGCCAATTGTAAATGGTATATACATTATCACTGTTACATAGCTCATCAATATTTCGTGCAAGCTTGAACAGAATAACCTGGTTATGTGTACCCAAAAGTTCCTCATCAATAAAACCGAAGTTAAGGAACATTTTGATATAAGCCGGTATATTATCATCATCAAGTGAGGCAAGAAATACATGATAATAGAGGTTATAAAATCCCTCAGTAATTTCCTTGCGGATTCTTCTTACAGACTCATCCTGTGATAATCTGTCAGGAAGTTTTTTGAAATGATTAATAAGTTCGAAATAAGTGTTGGCATCCTCTGCAGACATTCTGCTGTATTCAAGAATCTTTTTAAGTGAGCCCTCTAACTGCTTTGCAACATCTTCTTCAAGATAGACATCATCCTCAGATGAATTAGTAACGGTCATCTGGGCAGGCTGTGGTTCTTCCTTAATGACAGGCGGAACATATTCCATGTTGATACCAAGTATATCTGCCATTTCAAGGCAGGCATCATTAATAACTGTAGCAAAGCGTGCTGCCTCAATGAGTGCAGCCGCAGCAATTGCCGAATTGTCAGAATAAAATTTTCCGCACAGTTCAACATCCATACGGTCTATACCATTGTACTTGTCCAATTCCCATTTGTTAATACGGGTGTCTATAGCATAGGAGGAATCCTTCTTGCGGCATTTAATTACAAGGGTAAGGTAATTGCGGATTAAATCCATAATATGACGGTGTTCTGTTGTGGTAAGTTGGCCGAGACTGTCTTTGTATGTGGCACAGAATTTTGATATATCAGAGATATTGTTCAGTGTAAAACTCTGGATTGTTACATCTGTTTCTGCAACATAAGTGAAAATAGAAATACCATAATAATTATCCGTAAGCCCTGCTATAGCTCCCGGACCCAGAGTAAAGACACCATAAGGT
>JBGVJZ010000028.1:0-43791 GCA_045129695.1 Lachnospiraceae bacterium
ATGTCTGCTGTGTTGTTCTCCTAGTAAATATGCAGTATCAACATTAAATAATTCGGCAATTGTTATAAGGGAACTGGTGCAGACTGGTTCCCTGATTTCTATATGCAGAAACACAAATGTCTGATTGCTATTATTCCGATAGTGGAATATAATAGAAGGCAATAGGGAGGTTTCGTATATGGAATATTTAACAACTGTATAAATGTCAAAAAAATGGAATATTTCCTCAAGATGAATTGGTGTTTTGTGTACCGAAGGAAGAATCGAAGGTGCAGTTAAGAAAGGTAAGATGTGGTTGATTCCTAGCGATACTCAAAAGCCTGCTGATGCAAGATTTAAAAAGGAAAGAGGAGAATAGATGAATACATATATAGCATATTTTGACGAGACTGGTGATGACGGAGTTACAACTGCATCATCCGACCATTTTGTTTTAACGAGTTTATATATGCCGGCGGAGAGTTGGCAACAGAACTTTAATCTCATACGTGGATTACGCAAAGAATTACGTGATAAATATGGTTTTCATGTTACAGAAGAAATGCATACAAAACATTTTCTTATGGATAAGAATCCATATCGTAGTTATAACTGGTCTAAGAAAGTAAAGCAGGAAATCATAAAGGCATTTACACTTACGATTGCAGCTATGGATTTGAAGATTGTAAATGTGACTATTGATAAGACAAAATTTAAGGATAACAATTATCATATTCTGGAAAATGCTTTAAAATATAATATCCAGCGTATAGAGAATGACAGTGACGGACAGTGGAACTATCTGATTATTACCGATGAAGGTAGAATCGCACCAATGAGAAAAACAGCTAGAGCAATACGTGCATTTAATCCTATTCAGTCTAAGTACTCATATGCTTTTGTAAACCAGCCGATTACGAATATGATATAGGATATCATGGAAAAGAATTTATCGGAATCATATTTTATACAGATATGTGACTTTGTATCATTCTTTATTCATTTGTACTTTAAGTTGGAATACAGGCATGAAGTATTACCAAAGCGTGTTGCAAATGTGATTGATGACACATTCGTAAAAAGAGTAATGGTCACATTAAAAAATTCAGGTCGATTAAACCTGAAAGCAAATGAGTCAAACCAATATGGACTTGTAATATATCCGAAGTAAATAAAAACACCACCTACATCGCATCTGCGGGTTCAGTGGTTCAATATTATTATATACAATGGATTGCAAGTTGTCAATAATATTTTGGTTATATGGGAAGAGTGCGTACGGTCTGTTATAATTTTGCAAACCATTGAAAACAGCAGGAGTATAGCGTAGATGCAGTTGATGGCTCCAAAGAGTTATGTAAGTTAGCAAGTGAATACACAGGAATTAAAGTGACAAATATGCTTTTCATCTTTCAAATATGGAACATTTGCAGGTGAACGAAACGGAAGATTTTTCACAGATATGACAGAGGAAACATTTACAGATTTTTTGACTGGAATAGATGATTTAGAGGTGGAGGAGCAGTGGACAACTTCGGATGTACGACCGGGAAGAGGTGAAGAAAAATGGCTCAATCTGATTTTGCGGAAAATATATAGATTGATGGATTACAAATAGAATATACAGATGTTATGACTGGCGATAAAAATAAAATCGCTTTTTATATTACCAGTTAAAAATGAGTATGCTAAAAGCAAGCTTGAAACATTATCACTCATTGAGCAATTAGGAATGGAAGAGATAGTTATTGATAGACCAAATTATTCACAGAGAGTGATGTTGAAAAAGTAATTATGATAAAGGATGATGTTTAATGATACCAATAAACAATGATTTTGATTTTGGACAATTTCATAGAGGACCAATGCCATTACCACCAATGGATCTGATGTCGGTATTGCTTGATGATATGAGAAGTCATGAGAATGGAGATGTGGCACCTGATACAGCGGGTGCCGATTTCTTTTTCATTCAGTACTTTATGACTGATGATATGTACTGGGATTTTGACAGAATTGAAGAAGATTTTATGAAGCATTGCTATGATAAGCTTCGTGATTTTGCAAATGTTCAGTGGTACGAGCATACATCAACCAAATATTCAGAGCCTTATAATTCGCACAGAATTATGGTAATGGGGCTTATCTTAAATGGTGCCAAGTCCGGGGATGAATATTGCAAAGGCTTAATCAGATATTTGTTTAAGACATATCATAAGTCTCTTTATAAGCAGCTTAAGAGATTCAACAAGATTTCTGTAGATGAGATATTAAGCCTAGCGCATGAGGATGAGAATGCAGATCTTGGACTGATGGGAATTATTCTTACCATGTGTTCCATTGACAATATTCAGTTGCAGGACAAGGTGTCTGTTCTTTATCGTTTCCTTGATAAGAGGCGTAAGGATTATGAAAAGGAAGATGAAGAAGCTGTTAAGTTTGTAGAATTTGCAGACGGACTATTTGAAGAGTGCCGTGAGCAGGTAGAGATGTGGATGGAAGAGGATGTAAAGGCTCATCCACAGTTCAGGAGACAGTGCAAAATATATTGGGATGAGAATGAATTCGTAGGTGCTTGCCTGAGAAATCAGGGATATCCGGATGATTATCTTTATAAGTGTATGGAAAATAACATGGGACTGGCCATACAGTTTACAAGGACACTGGCAGTACTTAAGACAGCATATCCTAAGAGAGAATTTACTTTTGAGGAAGTGCAGAGGTACACACATTTATATAGTGCAATCTCAGCCTTAATAGATGTTAGTGAGAATTTTGACAGCGTGAACAGGGAATTCCTTGGACTGGAACCGGATTATGATGACTGGGATGAAGAGACTCTATTTCATCCGGAGAATATAGTGGTTTCCAGTGCACCAAAAGCAAAGGAAGAAAAGAAGGTACTTACGAATGTTGCTCCTATAGAAAAAGATAATACCAGTAAGGATGATTATCTTGCAGAGATAGACGAACTGAGAAAGAAATTGAATCAGAAAGAAATGGAGTGCAAGCAGCTTAAGAGCCAGTTTGCAGCTGCTAATTCTGCAAAGAAGGAAACAGAGCAACTCCTTAATAAATACGAGAATGACAGAAATGAACTGATTGCACTCAGAGAGTTTGCTTACAGATTAGAGCAGGAAGTTCCGGATATACAGCAGACTTCAGTCGATGAAATGAAAGCAACTATTGCTGAGAAATCTTATGTGATTATTGGTGGACATGTGAACTGGGTAAATAAGCTTAAGAGTGAATTCCCTAACTGGACATTTATTCTGCCAAGTGCATATAAGACTGTGGATGCTGGCGGACTTGATAATAAGGATATGATTTTCTTTTTCACAGATCATATCAGCCATGTTGCATATGGTAAGTTTGTTGCCATTGCAAGAGAGCGAAAGATTCCATTTTCATATCTGCATGGCGTGAACATGGAGCAGATTATCAGACAGATTTATGAGAGTGGGAAGTAAATAGAGAGATATTGGATATGGCTACAACAGATAGATTTTTAAAGTTATTAGCAGCATAGACTGATGAAGAATTGGAAAAAGAAATAGCAGCTATGAAAGATGATCAAAAGAATCTTATGATAAAAGCTTTTGTGAAACTGCTTAAAGGTCAGGAATTGGAGCCAAGTCCTTTGAGTCATGATTTGAGGGAATTATTTAGCAAATAAATTTGGAGTGGGAAGTATATATATATGCAGACGCAACAAAAGAGCTTAAAACAGCGGAAATGATTAATTTTGATACGTTGATTTTAGGTGCATTTACTATTGAGTTATTTTAGAGTATAATAAAAATAGATATTGAATTGTAAGGAACTTACATTTTGGCAGAAAATAAGTATATCGAGGATAGATATGAAAAAATATGTTGATGAATTAGAAAGACAATATTTAGTTGAATTGAAAGAATTCTATTCTGATTACTTTTGTGACGAGAATAAATTAGATGAGTTTATTAACCATATATTTCAGTATGATTGGGATGGTAGAAAGCCACGACAAATGATTTTTCAAGTACAGCGTTTTGTATCGTTAACAACTGAAATTGATAAAATTCGTCCTGCAAGAGATGGTTTGCGTATGCTGTTTATTAAATGTTGTATGGAATCTTTAGCGGAATTGTCAAACATAAAGAGAAACGAATTTTATGAAAGGTTTTCTACTTTTTTTAGTGATGAGGGAAAAAACATATTTTAAATAATTTTACATTATCCTATATTGAAAATTCAGAAAACATGGTGATTAAAGAATGTAGCGAACTTATTATTGATGACATTTTACAAATAATAAAATCTATGAGAGATATGGTTGTTCATGATGGTAACTACTGGGAGTTTCAATTCTTTGTTCACAGTGATGATGATGTTACTTGGCTGTCACATATAGAAACGGATAAACAAATGTTGTCTGTAAGCACATATCATAGAATACCAAATCAAAAAGTTATATACCATTTTGAAACAACATTGAGATATGAGAATTTTAGATACTATTTTATTGAAGCTTGTGTTAATTTTATAAATGATTATATCAGTAAAAAAACAAATGATTTGAGTATGTCCAACGTCCAGGTACATTGAAGATGACATTAAGATGTATTATAAGGAAGTGCAATTTTGATGATATGAAATTAGCCCAGGCAGAGTAATTACAGGCTTACGACCAATACACGACCAATTTACGACCAATTACACAGACATTCACAGAGATACACAATTCATGGGATAAAAGAGATGTTATTAAATGGGGTATTATGGGGGTATGCAGAGTTACAAAATATAAAGACCCAACTCCCGACGATGAAGTTACTTGATAAGTAAAAACCAGTATTTATACGGGCTTGAAGGGTGTATGATAGTCAGTTGACCAAAAAAACGACCAATTTTTTGATTGGTCAGATACATAAATACACATGAATGTACAAAGTGGTTTGAAATCAATGTGTAGAGGGTATTTTCTAAAGAAATTTGGGAGATATCCTCTTTTTGCATTTATAGCCATTTGTAAAATGGATAAATATTATTTGATTGATTTGTTGTTCATTACATAAATGTGACTAAAACACTTGCAACTATGTCACGAGAATTATACAATAATCGTGACAAGGTAAGGAGCGTAACTCATGGGTGATAGTATTTATGGGAAGATAAAAAAGAGAATAGAGTTGGCAGAAGAAGGGACTATATTTGTCACAACCAATTTTGCGGATATAGCAAATGCAACAACAATAAGAAAGTATCTTGGAAGACAAGTTGAAGAAAAAAATATTCGAAGAGTTTTGAATGGAGTATATGAGAAACCAGTATATAGTAAGTTATTAAAAGAATTCGTACCTACAAACCCAGATGCGGTAGCACATTCCATTGCCAGAAGATTTCATTGGACTATTGCACCGTGTGGCGATGTGGCATTAAATAAGTTGGGGTTATCTACACAGATTCCGGTTGTGTGGTCTTATGTTAGTGATGGACCATATAGAGAATACTCATGGGATAACATAAGGATTGTATTTAAACACCGAGCGAACCGTGAAATATCGTTGATGACAGAAAACTCAATTTTGTTGGTTGAAGCAGTAAGAACGTTGGGGATAGAACGGATTGATGAAAATATTATTTGTCGTTTAAGAAATAGATTGCCGGAAAACGAAAAAGAAGCACTATTGAAGAAAACAGCAGGAGTAAGCGAGTGGGTGTATGAAGTAATAAAAAAAGTGTGTTTATAAAAGGAGACAGTGCGTGGATAAATATAAAAATACAATAGATTATTATGATGCAAATGCAAAAGATTTTGTGAATGCTACTCTCGATGTAGAATTTAAAAATATGCAGGAAAAGTTTTTGCGTAAATTGCCAATACATGCGGATATACTTGATTTTGGCTGTGGTTCCGGGCGGGATACAAAGTATTTCTTGGAGCAGGAGTATAGCGTAGATGCAGTTGATGGCTCCAAAGAGTTATGTAAGTTAGCAAGTGAATACACAGGAATTAAAGTGACCAATATGCTTTTTCGTGAACTGGCAGAAGTGAGCAAGTATGATGGCATCTGGGCATGTTCCTCAATATTGCATTTACCGATTGATGAACTGGCTGAGGTAATGAAAAAAATGGTAGTTGCATTAAAAGAACATGGAATCATCTATACATCTTTCAAATATGGAACATTTGCAGGTGAACGAAACGGAAGATTTTTCACAGATATGACAGAAAAAACATTTGCAGATTTTTTGACTGGAATAGATGAATTAGAGGTGGAGGAGCAGTGGACAACTTCGGATGTACGACCGGGAAGAGGTGAAGAAAAATGGCTCAATCTGATTTTGCGGAAAATATAGAGATTGATGGATTACAAATAGAATATACAGATGTCATGACTGGCGATAAAAATAAAAGTCGCTTTTTATATTACCAGTTAAAAATGAGTATGCTAAAAGCAAATAAGATTGACATTATAGTTTCTTTTCTTATGGAATCCGGAGTGAGAATGATTCTAAAGGATTTGAAGGCAGCCTTGGATCGTGGTGTACAGGTGAGAATTCTTACCGGAAATTATCTTGGAATTACCCAACCATCAGCCTTATGCCTGATAAAAAAGGAATTGGGTAACCGGGTGGATTTGAGATTTTATAATGATAAAGAACGCTCATTTCATCCGAAGTCATATATTTTTCATTATGAAAATACCGGAGAAATATATATTGGTTCATCAAATATTTCAAGAAGTGCGTTGACTTCCGGAATAGAGTGGAATTACCGTTTTAATAGTCTTGATGATAAGAAAAATTTTAGTTTGTTTTATGACACTTTTGTGGATTTGTTTGAAAATCATTCTATTGTGATTGATGATGAAGAACTCATAAGATATTCTAAGAATTGGCACAAGCCTGCTGTATCAAAAGATTTGGCGAAATATGATAATTTGGAAGATGATGCAGATACTAAGGTTGAAGTATTGTTTCAGCCAAGAGGGGCACAGATAGAAGCTTTATATGCTTTGGAGGATAGCAGGTCGGAAGGTGCGACAAAGGGATTGGTGCAGGCGGCTACCGGCGTGGGAAAGACTTATCTGGCTGCATTTGATTCAGCGAAGTATGATCGTGTATTATTTGTGGCTCACAGAGAAGAAATATTAAAGCAGGCAGCAATATCTTTTAAAAATGTAAGACACTCGGATGATTATGGTTTCTTCTATGGAAAGCAGAAAGATACTGATAAGTCAGTAATTTTTGCATCTGTTGCAACACTTGGTAGAAATGAATATCTGACAGAGAATTTCTTCACACCGGACTATTTTGATTATTTGGTAATTGATGAGTTTCATCATGCAGTAAATGACCAGTATCAAAGGATTGTAAATTATTTTAAGCCACAGTTTTTGCTGGGGCTTACCGCTACACCAGAAAGAATGGATGGCAAAAATATTTATGAAATCTGCGATTATAATGTTCCATATGAGATTTCCTTAAAAGAAGCAATCAATAAGGGTGCACTGGTTCCGTTTCATTATTACGGTATTTATGATGAAACAGACTATTCATCATTGCATCTTGTAAAAGGTCGTTATGATGAAAAGGAATTGAACGAAACTTATATTGGAAATGTAAAGCGCTACGATTTGATTTATAAGTATTATATGAAATATCGTTCTAAAAGGGCACTTGGTTTTTGTTGTTCCAGACAGCATGCTGAAGAAATGGCGATGGAATTTTGTAAAAGAGGTATAGAGTCAGTTGCAGTATATAGTAATGCAGATAGTGAGTTTTCAGAAGATAGAGATAGGGCAATTGAAAAGCTGAAGAATCAGGAAATAAGAGTGATTTTTTCGGTGGATATGTTTAATGAAGGTGTAGATATTGCCGCTCTTGACATGGTTATGTTTTTAAGACCAACCGAGTCGCCAATTGTATTTTTACAGCAGTTGGGGCGTGGACTTCGTACGAGTAAAGGCAAAGAGTATTTAAATGTTTTAGACTTTATTGGTAACTATGAAAAAGCAGGACGGGCACCATTGCTTTTAAGTGGTGGGAAGAACTTTGGAGAAAAAACTGCTTATGATTACGCCAATATTGAGTATCCTGATGATTGTATTGTGGATTTCGATATGCGACTGATTGATTTATTTAAGGAGTTGGATAAGAAATCATTATCCATTAAGGAACGGCTCAAGCAGGAATTTTACAGAGTGAAAGAACTATTAGATGGTAAAGTCCCAACACGTATGGAACTGTTCACATATATGGATGATGATATCTATCAGTATTGCATAAAACATGCAAAGGAAAATCCATTTCGAAGATATATGGAATTCTTAAATGAAATGCAAGAGCTATCGGTGGATGAAGAAGTGGTATATTCGGGAATAGGAAGAGAATTTCTATCATTGATTGAAACTACTGATATGCAGAAGGTATATAAAATGCCAATCTTATATAGTTTCTATAATGACGGTGATGTGAGGTTGGCAGTTAAAGATGAAGATATATTGGTAACATGGAAAACATTCTTTGATAATGGTACGAATTGGAAGGATGTTGCAGCTGGTATCTCTTATGCTGATTATAAAGCTATGACGGATAAACAGCATCTAAGTAAGGCGAAAAGCATGCCAATTAAATTTTTGAAATCTTCTGGAAAAGGGTTCTTTATTGAGAAAGAGGATTATGCTATTGCGATTAGAGATGATGTGGAAGTTGTAATAGGGAATGAGGCATTTAAGAAGCATATGAAGGATATTCTTGAATATCGTACTATGGAATATTATCGTAGGAGATATGCTAAAAAAATGTAATGTTCAGAAGGAAAATTGTATTTGGGGTTTATATAATGAAAAAACTGTTAAAACCCTTGTCAAAACACATGCATATGGAATATAAAGGCGTTAAGAAAATTAACAAAACTCATTGAGGCACAACAGGAATTAGATGAAAAAAATAAAGAATATAAGCATAAAATGGTAATCAATCAAACGATTAGTATCGGCATTTTAAAGAATGATCTGATTTATATTATTTTAGAAAAGAATAAAGAAAAGCAGGAAGCCTTATTTAACAACTTATATAATGATATTAGCAAAATTTTAGTACCTGTGCGTCCAGACAGGCACTACAAACGAACCAAAGGACAGTTGGCAGGAAAATATTCCAACACCCATAAACGAGCTTTTTAAGAATCACTATATAAAGCTGGGGAATCTATGCCTATTTTTGTTGTATAACAGAAAAAATACTACTAAACATTTTCTGCTAATGGAAACCTAAGAGAGGAATGAACCTGCATCACACCGAGATTCATTCCTCTTTTAGGTTTCGTTGTTAAGTTAATGACATTGAGTAAAATCAAGGGCTTCAGAGCGTGGAAGTAATAAATTGCGACTGATTTGCGCCCCCAATTTAATAAAATAAAAAAGACAGATTAGGATATTCAATCAAGAATACTTAATCTGTTTTTTTTATTTAGTCAGTATTTTCTTCATCCATATGAGAGAGCGCATAGCGAATGCATTGAATAACAACTCTGTTGAAAGATATAACAATAAATATTGCAAAAAATTAGCGGGAACAATGGCATTTTCAAGTGTGTTTACAAGCAGTTGTTGATTGGACTAATCCAGCAGGTTGGGGAAATAGTCACAAAATAGGTATGGGACCTCAATCATTACTACCAGCAATTGATGAGGGGTATCTATGTCAGACGACTATAGCAAGCATTCAAATATGGGTGTTGTTACAAAAGACAATTTTGTAAGTCTGATTGATTTTAACTATTCAGGTAATTTACCGGCAGAAGCAACAGTTAAGATTCCTGTAGGTGCAGACAGAGCGGGTCAGACACTTTATTATTCACAAAAGGTTGAAGCCGGTTATACACTCATTCAGTCAGTTAAGGTAGATAATGAGGGGTATATAACAGTTAAGCAGGACCATTGTTCTACATATGTAGTAACAACAACAGATGTTAGTAAAGATGCTTCAACAGATATAATAGCAGGAATTTCGGAAACAGGAGATTCAAACCATGTAATTATGTATGCTATTTTATTTATGGTAGCAGGTGCATTATTAGTTGTAACTGCAGGTAGTAAGATAAGAAAAAGAGCATAAAAAGATAATAAAATAATGATTAAAGCCAAGAATACACAGAGTTAGATTTAGCTCTGTGTATTTTTTATGATGATTTCAATGAGGTAAAAGTGACAGCTGTTTGAAGGTAAATATAGATATCGCATTTGTATGAAGTTAACCGAAATTCATTCAGAAGTATCGGCATTTTCATCAATTTCCTCATCGCTGGCTTCCTTATTGCTCTCGCAAGTAGTAAATTTCTCGTTTACAGGATATGAAAAATTCTTACCGATTTTTTGGTTTGAGCTGATTCGTCCAAGTTCCGTATTATACTTTCTGAGATAACTGTAATCCACATCATAGACATATCCATACAAAATGAGCTTGCGTAGGAAAAAAATTTATATATTGACAATCTAACAAGTGTTAGGTAAAATTCATCTAACACTTGTTAGGGAGGTTGACATGAACGCAACAAGAAAGAAAATTTTAGATGTATCATTAGAGTTGTTTTCGCAAAAAGGCTATTCTGCTGTGTCTATAAGAGATATATGTGGATATGTGCAGATTAAAGAAAGCTCGGTTTACTATCATTTTAAAAATAAGCAAGCTATTTTTGAAGAATTACTAATGCAATTTGAAAACATAGCATCAGGTATGATGCAACAATTGGAACAGAGTTTTGCAGAGCCGATGGGTTCAGGAAATGGTAATTTTTATGAGGGCGTATGCAGAATCTTTTTTGAAAAATATCTGATGGATGATTTTTGCAACAAAATGATGCGTTTGCTATTGATTGAGCAGTTTCATAATGAGGAAGTTCAAAAGCTATATGATTTATGGATGTTCGATAAACCAATTGCTTTTCAAAGTAAAGTATTTTCAGTTCTTGCAGGAGTGGGATACATAAAGAATGTTGATAGTAATTATCTTGCGATTAAATATTATTCTCCTATTTATTGTTTTGCACAGAGGTGGTTGTTTAGTGGAACATTAACAGATGAACGTAAAGAAATTTTTAGGGCAAATGCATACGAACATATCGGAAAGTTTTTCAAAGAGATTTAGGAAGTGGGGAAATGATAATGAAAAATATTATTGTATTAGGTGCTAATGAAGGAATTGGTTATTGGCTGGCAAAACAATTGCTGAAAGATGGAAACAATGTGGGAATATTGGATATTTGCCTTGATAATTTGAATGATTTAAAGCAGCAATATAAAGAGCAGCTATTTGTAATGAAATGTAATGCAAAAGCTAAAGAAGAGATAGATGTAGCAGTTGCAGAATATGTGAAGAAATATAATGGAATTGATGTGGCAATTCATAATGCCTGCAAATGTACTTTTGATTCTATGGAAAATACAACTGAAGAAGTTTATCAGGATGTATTCGATGTGAACTATTTTGGAGCATTAAGGTTAACAAGAAGTGTTGTTCGCTATATGAAAAATACCGGGGGGAAAGTTATTTTTACCTCATCTGGAGTTGGAGTGATGGGATTTACCAAGATTAGTCCCTATGCATCTACAAAGGGAGCAATTGAATCATTTGCAAAATGTATGAATATTGAGTATAAGAAGAACAATATCAGTTTTCATATTTTCCATCCGCCATTAACCAATACCAATTCGGCATCACCATTACCGGTGCCAAAGGAATTTATGGCTGACCCTGAAAAAGTAGGAAAGGGATTAGCAAAACATATAAATAAAAAATCCTTTATTATATGCCATAATTTCTCCCAACAACTGCAAATGAAAATGACTTATTTGATTCCTTTGCAGTTAGGTAGACTTATGAGTAAAATGACAGATGCTTATGAGCAGGATCACAAAAAAATAGAATGTGGGGATTAGCATTCATAATATTGATGCATTATTTTGGCGATAATAGAAAACGGAAAGTAATAGAAGAACACAAACTGTTATAAAATGATGCTGCTTACTATGCAAATCTGTATTATTATAATCCGACTACAGGTAAGCTTGAATACATGTGTGCAGATGTGATATCTGGGTGGCAGTTGCCACCCACTCATTTCTTTTTTAAATAAAACACTATTTACCCAATTAACTGCCAAATTATCATTCCAATCCATAAGATACAGTAAAGTATCATTCCAACATTTAAAATAACGGTTTTGAAGCGTTGACCTTTTTCGATAACAACTTCTCCCTGACTGAGCTTGAATTTTCTTTTGTTAACAAAGAATAATACGATTCCGGACACAACAAAGCCCATTAATAGCATCGAATATAGCATGAAAACAATTAAGCCAGCGGCATGCTCGGAAAATAATGCCATGAGAGCTTCTGCGTTATAGTCAGAGCTTATAAGGTTGAGCAGTTCTGTATATCCGCTTATATCAAGCATAATTGTGCTTACAAAGCCCCCGAAGAAATTAATAATCATGTGAAGAATAATCGTATAAATGATATTTCTTGTTTTTACATAAACAAATCCAAAGAAAATCCCAAGGAAAAATGCATACATAAACTGACCAAGATTACCGTGGAACAGACCAAACATTAGACCTGAGAGCATAATTGAGATGCCCTCGCCATAGGCTGCAGTTCTGTCAATTATAAATTTACGGAACAACAATTCCTCCATAATCGGTGCAACAATTACAAGAATGAGAAAGTTAACCAGAGGATTAAGCTGTCCGGTTAAGTTAGCGACAACATTATCTACATCATTCTGTTTAAAAAACCCTATAATAGTAGTGATAATTGTACCTGCATAGTTGCATATATACATTCCTGCATAACTGATTAAAAAAGCAATAATAAAATGAACAGGCTTCATTCTCTTCTTATTTGCATCTGCCTGAACAGGAATTCTCTTAAACATTAAAAAAATAAGAGGGTACGCAATTATATAGGTTGGCAGCATCGCAGCAAGAAAATACAGATTGTAGTTATCCGAAATTACCTGTATCCGCGAAGCAATTGCAGTCGCTGCCAGCTGAACAGCGTAAATGATAAGGGTTCCTAAGACCATAATAAGTCCTATTTTTGAAAAATGTTTTCTATTAGCTGTGATTTCTGTAGTATCCAATTTCATTCTCCTTTTTGTTTTTTTAAATAATACTATCAATTGTTATTATACTTGTGTTAAAATAAAATGCAAGATGGAATCTATGTGGACATATATTTAACGTATTAGGAGGATTGTGATATGAAAATAAAAAGAATTGCCGGAATAATTATTCCTTTTTGTATCATGTGTTTTATAGTTTGGAGTTTTTCACTTCCTGTACAGGGAAAGGATTATTACATGAATATTGCTAATGGAAATATTACATGCAATAAGGATAATAATTCTTATTATATTTCCGGTTCAAGTTCAAGTAATAACATTACGGTGGACGGCAAGAATATTAAAATTTACCTTGAGAATATTAATATTGATTTGAGTAGTAACGGCTATGAAGATAAGCCTGCAATTAATATTAAAGATGACAGTACGGTGACCATCTATCTGGTGGGCAGTAACTATCTCAAAGGTGGAAAGCATACCGGGGTAGGTAAGAATTACGGCAAGGCGGGAGTCTATGTCTCTTCTAAAGCCAGTGTTACAATATTGGGACATGGAAGTCTTACTGCCAATGGTGGTGGCGGAGACCGTGGTGCAGCCGGAATCGGTGGCAATGCCGATGGTGATGCAGGTGAGATTACAATCGGTAACAGTCAGTACAGCCCTGTAATAACTGCAACCGGAGCTACAGAAGCGGCCGGAATCGGCGGTGGCAAGGATACATATGTTAAGAGTATTACAATCAATGCCGGAACGATTGTTGCAACCGGCGGTAAGTATGGAGCCGGAATCGGTGGTGGCAATGCCGTAGGATTAGGTGATGGCGGAGATGTAGGAACAATCAAAATAACCGGTGGTAATATAACGGCAGCCGGAGGCGAAGGCGGAGCCGGAATCGGAGGCGGTGAGGAGAGTAGCGTTGGCAGTTTACGAATTGAAGAAAATAAGTCAGGTAGCCTTACAATCAATGCAACCGGTGGCAAATGGGGAGCCGGAATAGGAAGCGCACAGGCTGACATCTCATCAATTTATATTAAGCTTAATAATGGAAAAATAACTGCAACCGGAGGTGAAGAAGGCGCCGGAATCGGAGGAGGTAACGGAACTCCGGACAAAATTGAAATCTACGGAGCAGGAACTGTTATAGCCACCGGATATAAGCACAGTGCGGGTATCGGTGCAGGAGAATGTGAGAATGGCGGAACCATTACCATTTCGGGTAACAGTGGTGCATATTCACTGAATATTACGGCTAGTGCCAAGGCAACTGCAACCAGTGGCTCCAATGATGCAGCTGCAATAGGTTCAGGCGATGACGATTGTGGAGATATTACAATTAAAAATGCAAAGCTTACGATATATTCCACACACTTTGGAGCGGGAATAGGTACGGGCAGAATGTCGGATTTAACCAGAGCCGGAGGCGGCGGAAATATAGTTATCGATAACTGCTATATTACTGATTCATATGGAACATCAAGAGACGGAGCCGGAATCGGCGCAGGATGGGATGGAAGTATTAAGAATATTACTATTAAGAATAGTACTTATACAGGAGGTAATATCGGAGGCTCTAATTGTACAAATGATTTATATAATACAAACACAATTGAGTCAATTTATATCAGTAATTCTACAATAACAGCAAGTAATACTGATGGAAATAGGGCAGCTATAGGAACAGGTCCGTTTGGTGCCATTGATTCCATTACTATTATAGATTCTAATATTACAGCACATTCAACCGGCGGAGCTGGTATTGGTAGCGGTGGATATCCTGATGCCAAGCCGTTCAGTTGGAATGGTGGTGCCTGTGGCAGTATATATATAAGCGGAAGCACAATTGATGCCAAAGGCGGTGATGGAGGAGCCGGAATCGGTGGTGGCTGGGGAACCAGTGTAGGAACTATTACAATTATAGATTGTCCTTCAGTAAGTGCAATAGCAGGCTATCGTGGGCAGAATGATAAATACGGCGGAGCCGGAATCGGTGGTGGAGCACAGGAAGGCTGCGGTGATATTACAATTCAAAATTCTAATTTAACAAAGATTGTGGGACGTGAACACTCAGCCGGAATTGGAAGTGGAGGTACAGATGGTTCGGCAGCCACGCTTTGGAATATTACCTGTGGAAGTATTGATATTTCCGGCTCAACAGTTAATGTTCAGGGTGGAGCATATGGAGCCGGAATTGGAACAGGTCAGGGCGGACAGTTTGTGAATGATGCGTATATAACCATTTCAGACAGTACGGTTAATGCAACCGGTGGAGACCGTGGAGCGGGAATTGGTGCCGGAGCTAATGGAGAGGCCGGACGAGGCGGAGAAGCAAATATTAAAATAACTATTGAAGGTAAGTCAAAGGTTGTGGCAACTGGTGGAAAGCGGGGAGCCGGAATCGGAGGCGGATGTGATGGTGGCGCAGATGAGGTGTGTATTGATCTTAGCGAGACCACATATAAAAACGGAGAATGGTTATATTATGTAAAGGCATACGGTGGAGCCGGAGCTGCCGGAATCGGAAGCGGTGGTGTAGTCGAATCGGATAAGGTTGTAATTAAGGATAGAGGGCAGGATATAGAAAAGGTTTCCATAAGCGGTGGATATGTATATGCCAAGGGCGGAGATGATTCAGATTGTCGTGGATCAGGAGCCGGAATCGGTGGTGGTGCCAGAGGTGGTAATATCAATGGATTCTATGTGTCAGGCGGTTATGTTGAAGCTCATGCAGGCTATTCACAATATAAATTAAATGCTAAATCCGATATAGGAACCGGTGGAAATGATATTAATAATGGTGAAGACAAGAATTTTGTGATTACCGGAGGAACCGTTATCGGAAGTCTTAGCTCCGATCCAAAGAATATTACGGTTGACGGTGGCTCTATCAGTCATAGAATGACCAATGCGGTAAATAGTGAAGGTAAAAAAGTATATCAGACCACATTGGAACTTGAAGAGGGCATATATACCAAATTAACCAATATGACAACCTCTTATAAGGGCTATGGTACAGATGATATATTGTCAGATGGTTCGAAGAGGGTATATCTGTATCTTCCTGAATCTCAGAAGGATGCTGCTGTTGCAGACTTTAAAGTAAACTCATACAGTCAGCATTATTATGGAACTACGACAACTGACGGACAGGGCTGGCTGAAGAAAAAGTTTGAATTGAGTTTAACCGGTTGGGAGGAAGCTGTATTTGGAGCAGAGTTTCAAAGGTATATTAATGTTACTGCAATTAATGGAACAGTAACATATACGGTTAAAGGTTCCGCTTCATTAGTTGATGCTTCCGGAAATTATGTAGATACGATTACACAGGATATACATCAAAATAAGATTAAATTATATGGTAATGCACTAGGTGATTTTACACTCACTGCAAAGTCTGCTGTTTCCGGTAATGTATATTGGAATTCGGAGGCTTCTATGACTGAAACGATTAAGAAGACTCTTGGAATAGTTGAAGTGATAGAGGATATATCTAAAGTATATGATGGTACGCCGGTAGAGAATCCGGGAATCAATACCAATAGTGATGGTAATGTAAAATATGATTATTACAAGTATAAAAACGCTGATTATGCGGAATTAATAAATGGTGTGCCGACAGATGCAGGAGAATATGCTGTTCGTGCTTATATACCGGGTACCGATAAGTATTCTACGGCAATAAGCGAAGGCGTTAATTTTACAATTTCAAAACGTCCTGTAACTCTTTCCATGACAGCGAAAGAGAAAGATGCGGGTGCAACAGTAATTATTAAGGGTTCAGGACTTGTTGATTCCTGCACCCGGCTTGGAAAAATTCAGCTTGATTACATAGATTATGACGGAAATCCTGTAACTGTAACAGTATCTGTTGTTAAGAATACGGATGGAACATTCACTGCAACGGCAGAATTCCCAACGGTTGTTAGTGGTGAACATTCAATTACTGCAACATACATTAATTATGACAATAATAACTATATATGTAATCATCTTACACAGAGTTTTGATAAGTCAAAGGCATACAGAGATATTGTATTTACGGATATAGGTACTAAATATTATGGGGATAACGAATTTATTTTACCTGTTGCAGCTGAGAATGAGACGGAATCAGATAATGATGTATGGTCATATGAGATTATAGATTACTATGCCCATATGGCGGAGGCTGTGACAATCGGGGCGGACGGAACCATAGCAATTCAGAATGCCGGAATAGCTGTAATCAAAGTAACGCTTACAGACAGTCAGAATGTATATTCCCCTGCTGTTGGATATACAACACTTACTGTTAAGCCTAAAGAAGTAACTGTAACTTCCTATGTATATCAGAAGGGGGATGACACAAAAACTCCTATTACAGAAGCGGAGTACGGAACTTTAACCGATTTGGAATATGGTTTATCATATGAATCAGTTAATGAGAAGGATAGAGAGAATTACAGTAAGAGTATTGTAACGCTTGAAGCTGTCCCATTAACTGAATCAACGGCAGTGGGAATATATGATATAGGCATTAACAAAGTGACTAAAGAGTCTGTGGCAGGAACAACTGACCCATTCATGTCAAGAAATTACAGGATAACCTACAATTACAGTGATTTTGAAGTAACGAAGTCAGAATTAATAATTCATGCGGATGATATAACAGTCCAATATGGCATGGAACCGGAATATACCTATTCTTACGAAGGATTAATGGCTTGGGATACAATTGATACTGTCTTTGATGGAACAACTGCACCTAATGTATCAATTGACACAACAGTAACTCATGGCAAAGAGTATGCAGCACTTAAACCCGGAGTATATTCCGATGTTCTTTTGGTATCAGGTGTAAGTGAAGTTGATAATTATACGGTTGAATATGCTGATACAGGAACTCTTGATATTACTAAGGGTGAATTCGCAATTTCACTTGTTGTCAGGAGTAAAGAATACGATGGAACGATGGCAGAGGTTAATCCACAGATTACTGTTGTTGGATCGGGTAATGAATATGATGGCAAATTAACTTATACTTACTATGAATTTACATCTGATGGAATAACTGAGTTAGAAGAGGCTCCTTCAAATGCAGGAATGTATGGAGTGGTTGTTAATGCAGAAGAAACGGAGCTGTATAACAGTAATCTGATTCGTAAGATGTACAGAATTACGAAGGCTACACCACAGGTTGCTACACCAAAGCTTCCGGATATGCTTATGGTTGATGGACTTATGCTATATGACCAGACGCTTCCTGATGGCTGGATATGGCTGGAGCAGGATATGGATTTGTCGTTAGGTAATGTATCTGCACTCGCGGTTTATACACCGGAGGATACGGTTAATTACAATACAGTTACAAGGTATCTTAGTTTTGATGTGTATGAAGTTATACCGGATGACGATACCTCAGCGGATGGAAACAATCCGCCGGCGGGTAATTCTGCAACGGTTATCATTGCATTAATACTTTTGCTGGTATCAGGAGCAGCAATGTCAATTACAATTAAAAAATAATATAATGAATAGTTTTAGATGGGGCTTTTGCTTGATGGCAAAAGCCCTGTTTTACTTGAACTTTTTAAATGGGTTATGTTAAACTTACCTGAGTTAGAGAGAGCTAACTTAAATGCAGATAGTGGAGACGAATTATATGATGATTAATAAAAGGCTGATTGGAACAGTCAAAGAGAGTAAAAAATATATTGCAGGGAATGTTATTTTGCAGTGGTACTCATTGTTGGCAAATATTGTAATAATGAGTGCGGTTACATATCTTTTTGGCGCTCTTTTTAAGGATAAAACAGATGCGAAAACAATGATTATAACCGCAATAATTACAGTAGTGGGAGTAATAATAAGATTTATCTGTACAACAACAGCCAGTAAAATGGGTTATCTCTCCTCCAAAGCAGTTAAAAAGAACTTGAGGGAAATGATATACAGAAAGCTTTTAAAGCTTGGTAATTCATACAAAGAAAAAGTACATACCTCGGAAATCGTGCAGGTGGCAGTCGAGGGTGTAGACCAGCTGGAAACCTATTTTGGTGCATATCTTCCACAGTTTTTCTATGCAATGCTGGCTCCGTTTACGCTGTTTGCGGTGTTATGCTTTGTCAATTTTTCGTCAGCGATTGTGCTTCTTATATGTGTTCCGATGATTCCTGTGACAATTGCGGTAATACAGACATGGGCTAAGAAACTTCTTTCAAAATATTGGGGACAGTATACAGCTTTGGGTGATACCTTTTTGGAAAATCTTCAGGGACTTACTACATTGAAAATTTATCAGGCAGACAGTTTCAAACATGAGGAGATGAACAGAGAATCGGAAAAATTCCGTAAGATTACAATGAAGGTACTTACCATGCAGCTTAATTCCATAACAATTATGGATTTAATTGCCTATGGAGGTGCTGCACTAGGTGTAATTATGGCAGTAACACAGTTTCGCGGAGGTAATGTCTCACTTGAGGGCTGTCTGCTTATCATACTTCTGTCAGCAGATTTTTTTATTCCGATGAGACAGCTCGGCTCATTCTTCCATATTGCCATGAACGGAATGGCAGCAAGTGATAAGATATTCAGACTTTTGGATTTACCGGAGGAAACAGTGCGATGTGGAGAAATTGGAGCAGATACTTCAATTGTATGCTCAAAACTTCATTTTGCATATGAGGCTGAACGTGAGATTCTGCATGGCATAAATATGGAATTTGCCAATGGAAGCTTTACTTCCATTATAGGTGAAAGCGGCTGCGGTAAATCCACAATTGCAGCAATTCTTATGGGAAAAAACAGAGGCTATACAGGTTCTGTATCAATTTGTGGCAATGAACTGTCTGAAATATCAGAGGACAGCATTATGCATAAGCTTACATATATCAGTCATCACAGTTACCTTTTTAAAGGAACAGTACGGGATAATCTGCTTATGGGTAATGATGCTGCAACAGATGAAGAACTGTGGGATGTATTATCGAGAGTAAGGCTTGCAGATTTCTTACGGGAAGAACATGGGCTGGATACTATTCTTCTGGAGAATGCATCCAATCTTTCAGGAGGTCAGTGTCAGCGTCTTGCCTTGACAATGTAACGGGCTCGGATAAAATTTATGTGATGGATAAAGGAAATATAGCAGAAACAGGAAAACATTCAGAGCTCCTTGCAATAAATGGTGTATATACAATGCTTCCAACAACAAAATACGATTTATTGATGAAGATAATGAACTGTTGGAGCTTAGTGATGAAGGGGTATATCTCTGCCTTCGTCTTGCTGATACAGCTAAAATTGGTGACACGATTGAATTTTCACCTTATGGAAGTGAAGAGAACTATAGTGTGCGTGTGGCAGGTTATCTTCGTTCATTAATGACTGAAAGCATAATTATGACGGATGAGTATGCTGACAGTGTAGGAATAGAATATCAGATTAGCTCAATATACACTGATGAGGAGTCTGAAAATATTGAAAATTCACCAATGATTTCAGGAAAACAGGATAAAACAACCATGATGTAGACCTATGACAGCTTCATGGAGATTATGGATTTGATGGTTCTTATATTTGTAGTTGCCGCCATCGTTCTCGGAACTGTTGTACTCTATAATCTGGGTATTATGAGTTACGTTGAGCGTAATCGTGAGCTAGCAACCTTGAAGGTGCTTGGATTTAGAGATAAGCATATCGCAAAGCTTCTTATCAGTCAGAATATATGGCTCACAGTAATCGGTGTACTGATTGGTCTGCCTGCCGGTGTCGGAGTGCTTTATGTGTTAATCACATCATTAGTCAGTGAATATGAGTTAAAACTGACACTTGGAGTATTGACCTATACAGTAAGTATTCTGTTAACTTTTGGGGTATCACTTGCCGTAGGCTGGATGGTAGCAGGAAAGAATAAGAAGATAGACATGGTTGAGGCACTTAAGGGTGCGGAGTAATGCTATTTTTGTATTGACAAATTACTTTTAAAGAGATATACTATGAAAAGAGTTAGGAATGACTAACTCTTTTCTAAAAGGTGCGGGTTAGAGATGACTAACCACAAAAGGAGTGTCCTATGTATAAAGTGATATTGGAAATTGACGGAATGGCGTGCAGTATGTGTGAGTCACATGTTAATGATGCAGTAAGAAAGGCAGTTAAAGTTAAAAAGGTGACTTCCTCACATCGTAAGAATCAGACAGAAATCATAGCAGAGGAACCGCTTGACGAAGTACTTATTAAGAAGTCAATTGAAGATGGCGGATATAAGGTGTTAAAAATTACTCAGGAGCCATACGTGAAGAAAGGGCTTTTCGGAAGAAAGTAAGATGGTGGAACAGGATGTCAGATGAAATAATTGTGCAGCAGTGCTCGCCGACTCTTGCGGGACTCAAAACGGGAAACATGTTCACTTGTCCGTTTGAGAATGAGATGGAAATGACAATTAATATCAGAAAATGGAATGACCTTCTGGTTAAGAAGGGTCTTCGTGTTCTGCCACTCCGTTTTCACGACGGTAATGCACTTATTTATGTATTTCGTCCGTCAAGCCTCACTAAGGATTTGAAGGATTGCATGGCATACCGCCTGTTACAGGAGAGGGGATATACTGCGGATATTCCTGACCGATGTGTAATAGAACTTATCAAAAAATTCGGTGAATGTGAAGAATTTCCACATGAAATAGGTCTTTTCCTTGGATACCCTCCGGAGGATGTAAACGGATTTATTGAGAACAAAGCAGACGGATATAAATGCGTTGGTTTCTGGAAGGTATACGGAGATGTTAAGAAAGCCAGAAAACTTTTTGCCAAATATAAAAGATGTACAGATAAATATTGTTACCAGTTTTCCAAAGGCAGGGGTATTGAAAGTCTTGCCGTAGTTGGTTAAAGTCACGCAGCGCATACTTTTTGGGGTATGCGTTGTTTTTTCTGTTTTGAAAAATTGATTAATATGATACTGGATGCCAAGGACCCTTATACTGCGGGTCACTCACAGCGTGTAAGTGATATGGCAACAAAGCTTTGCCAGTTAATAGGAATGAAGGATAAAAATATAGAGAAAATACATATTCCGGCAGGTGCGAGGATTATTGCAATCTGTGATTCGATAGATGCGATAACCTCCAACCGATGCTACCGCAAGGCACACGATTTTGAATATTGCTATAATGAAATAGAGAAGAATCTTGGTAAAATGTACGACCCCATAATGGGCAAATATGTACTGGATAATTTTGATGAAATAACCAAGGTTGTGAGATAGAGATGCATCTTACCCGCCCATTTCGGCAACTTGCCGGAGTGGGTGTTTTTTTATTAAAAAATTCTGCTATAATCAGCAATATAAACAACGAGGAGTGATAAAGTGAAGCTTTATATCGAAAAGGGATTACCAATTAATGAGCCGGAAATACATATAAAATGTAAGCAAATTGATGATAAGCTACAGGAGGTTATTGACCATCTGCAATTAACAGAACAGTCATTAACCGTTAAAAAGGGCGGTGCGATTCATAAGCTTGCATTAGAGGATATTTATTATTTTGAAAGTGTGGATGATAAGGTTTTTGCATGCTGTGAGGTGGATGTTTATGAAACCGCATATAAGCTTTATGAAATTGAAGAACAGGTTTCGAAAATGAGTTTTGCAAGAATCAGTAAATCAGTAATCGTTAATATCAACAGAATTCTAAGCATCAAGCCACAGTTTAACGGACGATTTGAGGCTTTGCTGACCAATAACGAGCGTCAGATTGTGAGCCGTCATTATGTAAGCGGACTTAGGGACAAATTTATAGGAGGGATAAAATAATGAATATTAAAAATAAAATTATTCAGATGTTTAACAGTTTTGCGGTTTCCTTTACCATAGTCATGATTGTGTATCCGATTTTCAGTCTTTTGGGATATTTTTCATCATTGGACAATATACTTGTGCTGCAAATACTTGCGATATGCTTCGGTGTTGCATTTGTACAGTTTTTAACAGGATTGTTAAGAATAGAATCTGAACTTTTGCACAATGCGATACAGTTTTTGGATATGTATGTAGTGATAATACTTCTTGGTTCAGTTGTTTTTAAAATATTCCCGATATCGCTCAGGGGCTTTGTAATACCTCTGTTTTTTGGAATAATCGTTTTTGCGTTAGTGTGGACCTTTACTTATCTGTCCGCTTATCGCAAGGTTCAGGAAATTAATAAAATTATTCAGTCAAGGAGATAATAGTTATGGAGAAAATCGGATTAATTATATGGGGAGTCACTACAGCTCTTACATTTATTGTAGCATTAATTGTTTTAATGAAGTTTCGTTCCAAGCTTAAAGCAGCAAAAACAGTCAGAAAAATAGATGAGGGATTGTACACAATGGAATTTGTCGGAGACTATGGTTTTGACGAGTTCCTTGCAAGGGGCGGAGCGTCTACCGACAGAAAAATGGCAGAGTATATTACAGAGGTTCTTTCCAATGGATTCTGTAAACCAAAGCGTGAAGAGGTCAAAAAGGATTTCGGATGCAGCACGATTGTGGTAACTGATAATAATGGCAGAATGCTTTTCGGACGTAATTACGACTGGCAGAAATGTACTGCAATGATTATGCACACCAAACCTAAAAAAGGTTACGAATCATATTCAACCTGCTGTCTTGAGCATCTTGGTTTTGGCGAGGGCTGGAAGCCTGAGGGCATGGGAAGACAATACACAGCACTTGCGGGTATATATGTTCCCACGGATGGAATTAATGAAAAAGGTCTGTGTGTTGCAGATTTGGTATGTCTGGATGGTGAAGCGGTTCATCAGGAGAACGGCAGAACGGCTCTTACAATCGGCTCAGCAATAAGAATGCTTCTGGATAAAGCCGCCACTGTGGATGAAGCTGTCGATATGCTTAAGAACTGTGATATGAATTCTTCAATCGGAATGGCGCATCATCTTGCGATAACCGATACAACGGGCAAAGCCGTAGTAGTTGAATATGCAGGTAACGAAATGCTTGTAACAGGGACTCCGATTGTTACCAATCATTCAGTATATACGGGCAATACAAGCAGTGTTGATAATCAGGAATCTCATACAAGATTTGGCAGACTTATGGAAATACATGAGAATATTGAAGGCAGTGCTGACAAAGAGAAGCTTAGAAACTGTATGTCCGATGTGTCTTACGAGGATATTACACAGTGGAGTATTGTGTATGATGTGCAGGAGAAGGCATTTGATTTCTATTGGCAGAGGGAGTATGGGAAGGCATATTCCTTTAAATTGAATTTATAATAGAAAATACTTGAAATTGAATATGGAATATATATTATAATAGAATAGTATAAGAATATTACCGTAGAATTGGATAACAGTTCTACGGTGTTTTTGGATTAAAAGGAGTATAAAATGATATATACAGTAACACTCAATCCATCGTTAGATTATATTGTTGATGTGGAGAAATTTAATATAGGAGAAATAAACAGGGCAAGTAATGAGATGATGTTTGCCGGAGGTAAAGGCATTAATGTGTCTACCGTTCTTACAAATATGGGAGTTGAAAATACAGCGCTTGGTTTTACCGCAGGCTTTACGGGTGATGAAATAGAACGTAAATTATCCGTTATGGGTGTAAGAACTGATTTTATTAAAATTGATAATGGGATGTCACGTATTAATCTTACAGTAAGAAATTTAGAAGGCACCTCAATTAACGGTATTGGACCTGAGATTTCCTCATGGGATATGGAGCTGCTTATGAATAAAATATCGAAGCTTACCAAGGGTGATATGCTTATTCTGTCAGGTAGTGTTCCGCCATCGGTTTCGAATAGTATTTATGGAGACATAATGTCGCTGATGGCGGATAAGCAGATTGAAATTATAGTGGATGCTTCGGGAGATATATTGTTAAATTCCCTGCAATATCGTCCTTTTCTGATAAAGCCCAATCATCATGAGCTTGGAGCAATTTATGATGTTGAAATAGAAGATAAGGAAATGGGGGCATGGTATGCCGGACAACTACAGTCAAAGGGGGCACGGAATGTTCTGGTGTCGATGGCAGGACAGGGAGCCATACTTGTGACGGAACAGGGAGAGGTATATTCATGTGATGCTCCAAAAGGAATATTGGTTAATTCGATAGGAGCAGGTGATTCAATGGTAGCAGGCTTCGTTTCCGGGTGGATTACAACACACAGCCTTAAAAATGCTTTCTATATGGGGGTTGCAGCAGGAAGTGCAAGTGCATTTTCAATGGAACTGGCAACACTGGAAGAAATTCTCTGTATAAGAAAACAAATAATATGATTGAATTTTACCGCATTATATCATAAAATGTTAGTATCTGTAATTATGTTGGGATATTATGGACTTTTATGAGGATGAATATATATGAATGATACAAAAAAGAAAAAGAAAAAAACAAAACAGAAACAAAAAATTAAAACATTTGTAATAACTTTAATTGTTTTTCTTGCTATAATAGCGATTGTGACTGCCGCTTGTGTAAAGTGCGGAAAACGGGGCAATACTCCGAATAATAACCCGATTTCATCTGCTGTTAATATTAATGAGTATATCGGCGATGATGAATATCTTAAGATTAATGCCGAAGATTGCACAATTTACGTTGATTCGGTTATTAAGCTTACATGTTCATCCAATCCGGTTGAGTATTCGATGGGCGTAAGCTGGACCAGCAGTGATACATCAATTCTTACAATCACGTATGACGGAACTGTTACAGCCATCAAAGAAGGAATAGCAGTTGTAACAGCAACGCATGGTGTAATGTCAAGCTCGATTATTATAAATGTAATTGACAAGGAAGCAGCACCTGATGAGGATTTTCCTATTTATACTCCGGTAATTCCTGATGTTTCTACGGCACCGGGTGGAGAGAATAATACCACAGCAGGCAATGTTACAACCTCATCGCAATCAGGAGGCAATGAGAATCAGTCACAAGAGCAGGGGACAACCTCTGTTTCCACGCCTGATGAGACTACAGGTTCCCAGAATCAGCCGACCACACAGGACAATCCTGCAACACAGCCGGTACCGACACAACCGGGTACTACTGCGCCTTTGGAGGAACCGACTGTTAACATAAAGGATAATATTGTAAACTCTCTCCCGGAATGTGGTTTCAGCTCTTATATCGGTGATACCTATGTTTTTGAAGAGGATGGAAATTATCTGGGACAGGTTATTGTGGAATCTGATTTTACACAGTTGTATGTCATGACAAGAACAACCTATTTTGACAGCAAAATTAAGGAATTTCTTGCAACCGTTCTGCCTACAGGGCATACAATTACTTTTAATAATCTTGTAAATTCACAGAAGGATATGACCTTTTATGCCGATGGACATAAGGTAAGAGTTATTGCATCTCCGAATGGTGGACATTCGCAGTTAATTATTTATTATTAAAACCGGTTTGTAACAAATTGTGGTCGATAATAAATGTAATTTATGTTATAATATATGGATTGTGAAATAAGGAGTTAATCTATGGTTAATAAGAGGAAGGTCAGATTAATGGCTAGGACCGCCATGTATGAGAAGCATGATGGTGTCACTGATTTACCGAAAGCGTCATACTATAAGACGGATTATGTTTCTTTGCAGATGTGGTGTACTGCTATTGCGGTTACATTTGCTTATGTTTTAATAATTGCATTGATAATTGCATGTAATTTTGAATATATTGTTAACAATCTGACAGATTTGAATTATTTGGTCATTGCCGTAATTCTCGGAATGGGATATATCGCCATGATGACAGTATTCCTTTTAGTTGCATATTTTTTATATTCTTACAGATATATTGAAGCGGAGAATGGAATTAAAATATATCAGAACAGGCTGCATAAGATTTTCCTGTTAAATAAGGAAGATCGCAAGAGGAAAGGTGGAGCGGCACAATGATGGAGAAATTAATTGTTTTTAAAGATAAAATAAAGAGTATTTATTCTAAAGCAGGTATATGGATTAAGCATGGACTTGTTTTTGCACTTGCATTTCTATCGTTTTTTGTAATTGGAAGACAGATTGGTTATAACTCATTATTGGCCAATCCGTTTGTGTGTATTGCGGCGGCTTTGGTCTGTGCGTTGTTTCCGATTAATGTTACAGTGGTGCTTGCCACTTTGTTTATAATAATTCACCTGCTGAGCCTTTCGATGGAACTTTCGATAATAGCGATTCTGGTGATACTTATTGTGTATCTGTTGTATTTCAGACTGGCACCGAAGACGGGATTCCTTGTAATTCTGACACCGCTTTTATTCTGTCTGAACATACCTTATGCAATTCCTATTATTGCAGCATTAACAGTCGGAATGACAGGTATTATACCTGCTCTGTGCGGCATATTTATATACTATCTGGTTGATTTTGCATCAAACTATGGAACTGTTATCTCGACACTGGATGCTGATAATGCTCTGCAGAATATTGAGTTTATGTTTAACAACATCATTACTAACAAAGAGATGATTATAGTAATGATTTCTTTTGCTGTTACCATTACAATGGTATATGTAATAAAAAGGTTGTCCGTAAACTACTCATGGATGATTGCAATTGCATCAGGAGTTGTAGTGGATGCACTTATTCAGATTATTGCATTGTCAGTACTCAGGGTTGATTACAGCATTTTATGGATGATTTTAGGACATATCTTTGCGATTGTAATAGGTCTTGTGCTTCATCTGTTTGTATTTTCGGTCGACTATAGTGCTACCGAAATTGTGCAGTTTGAAGATGATGATTATTATTATTATGTCAAGGCTGTACCTAAAATTTCCGTTGCAGGAAAGGATGTAACGGTTAAGAAGATAAATACCCATAAAGAGAATAAGGGTTTCGTATATACTGAGAGCTTTGATGAAGAAGAGAGTAACATTTAGTTTAAGGAAGTGAGAAAATGCAGGCAATAAGGGATTTTTTTCAGGAATATCTGTCAAATTTCTATATTCCAAAGACCATACATGTAAGCAATATTTTTGAAATAATAATAATGGCAGTAATTATATATGAATTCATTGTATGGGTTAAGAAGACAAGAGCCTTTTCATTGTTAAAGGGTATTATTGTGTTGCTTATTTTCTGGCTTCTGGCATACCTGTTTAATTTTACAACCCTGTTGTGGATTGGCGGAAAGATTATTAATTTCGCAATTATAGCGTTGCTGATTATTTTTCAGCCTGAGCTTAGAAAGGCACTTGAGCAGCTGGGACGTAATAAGTTTTTCTCAAAAATCTTCTCTTTTAGTGATAAGAAGGATAAGGGAGAACGCTGCTCGGACAGAACCGTCAATGAATTGGTGAGGGCAAGTTATGAACTTGGCAAGACCAAGACCGGAGCTTTGATTGTAATCGAGCAGGAAATTCTTCTAGAGGAATACGAGAAGACCGGAATCCCTGTGGATGCATTGATTTCGAGTCAGCTTCTTATAAACATTTTTGAACATAATACACCGCTGCATGATGGTGCAGTATTGGTTAGGGGAGACAGGGTTGTAGCTGCCACATGCTACCTTCCTCTTTCTGATAATATGCATATCAGTAAGGAACTGGGAACAAGGCATAGAGCTGCGCTTGGTATATCCGAGGTTAGTGATACACTTACAATTGTTGTTTCAGAGGAGACCGGCAAGGTTTCTATTGCAATTGCAGGTGAGCTTTTCAGGGATGTGGATGCGGATTATCTTAGAAGCAAGCTTACTTTTCTTCAGAAGAAGACTATTGATGTAAACAGATACAAATTATGGAGGAGAGGGGGCAGGAAAAATGAAGAATCCAAAGATGGCGAAGCTTAAGGAAATAATTTTTAAAAATCTTGCCCTTAAAATACTGGCTGTTCTTATTGCGATAGCTTCATGGATTGTTATTGTAAATGTATCCGACCCGTCGCAGAAGGTAACGATAAGCAGTATTTCAGTGGCTTTGCAGAATGAAGACCAGTTGATTAAAAAGGGATATATATATCAGGTCGAGTCAGGAAGTTCAATTTCAATAACTGTTAAGGGACCTCGTTCAATTGTGGAGAATCTTAAGTCCTCGGATTTCTATGCTTATGCTGATTTAAGCGAGAGAACGCCGGGTGCGGATACTGCCAAAATATATGTTAAATGCACTAATGAAGAGGTTGCCGAGCATATAGATATTGTAAGTCAGAAAGCTGAATATGTGCAGCTGTCAATTGATAATAAGGTGGATAAGGATTTGCCTATTAATATTGATATAACAGGTGTACCGGCAGAGGGTTATGTGGTAGGCAATTACAGTGTATCCCCTACTACAATAAAGGTATCGGGAGCAGAGAACACAGTTGAAAAAATTGCTTATGCGTCAGTATCCTATGATGTTTCAAGCATGACGGCAGATGTTATTGATACCGTCGTTCCTGTTTTCTATGACAGTGATGGCAAAATAGTTAAGACTGACAAATTGGAACTCAGTCGTTCAGACGTGCAGATTAGTGTTGAGATTCTTCCGACCAAATGGGTTCCGGTTAATTTTGCTGTAACGGGGACACCTTCAGAGGGTTTTACGCTGGTCGACTATACAAGTAACATAAGCTCAGTAAATATAGCAGGAAAGAAATCTGACCTGAGCAGAATTTCTTCGATTGAGATACCTTCAGGTATTATTGATGTAACTAATATTAAGGAAAATACGGAATTTTCAGTAAATATTGCGTCATATCTTCCTGCCGGATTCACGATTGTATCTTCAATTACAACCTTGAAGGTTACGACTGAGATTGAAAAGGTATCCACTGTAGTTGTAAATGTACCTGTTGAGGATATAAGCATAAAAGGTCTTGGAAATGATTATCTGTATGAAATTACAACAGAAACAGAAGAAAATACTCTCCAGATAGGAGTCAAGGGACTTGATTCAGTTGTAAAAAATATAACCTCAAAAGATTTAAATCCTTCAATTTACTTAACCGGTAAGAAGGCAGGCGTATATACTGTTAAAGTAACCTTAACTACCGATGAAGATGTTACAATACCTGACACTTATTATGTTAAAGTAACAATTTCTGAGAAAGAGCAGGAAACAGAGACGGAAACAGAAGAAGAGACTGCGGAGATTGGAGCTGATGAGTCAGATGAAACTCCGGAGAGAAGCTTGGAAGAATAAATGATTGGAGACTGATTATGGCAAGAATTTTTGGTACGGATGGAGTTAGAGGAATTGCTAATAAAGAACTGACAGTGGAGCTTGCAATGAGCCTTGGCAAGGCGGGAGCTTTTGTACTTACTAAAGAAAATGCACATAAGCCGACTATACTTGTAGGCTGTGATACAAGAATTTCAGGAGATATGCTCGCACACGCACTTATGGCAGGAATATGCTCAGTAGGTGCTGATGCGGTTTATGTCGGAGTAGCACCAACGCCTGCTATTGCGTATCTTACACGGTTATATGGTTATGATGCAGGAGTTGTAATTTCTGCATCACATAATCCGGCAGAATATAATGGAATTAAGTTTTTCAGCAAAACAGGATATAAACTTCCGGATTTGCTGGAGGATGAAATTGAAGAGACCATGCGTATGAATCTGGCAGAATTTCCAATGCCTCTTGGAGATGAAGTGGGAAGAATTACATACAGATATGATGCAGTGGAGGATTATATTGATTTTGCTGCGGGCCTTATTTCACTTGATTTATCAGGTGTTAAGCTGGTTGTAGACACTTCAGAGGGAGCCGCAAGTTATACGGCTGAGAAAACACTCAGAAAGCTTGGAGCAGACCCTGTTATGATTCATAATAATCCGGATGGAACCAATATTAATTTGAAATGTGGTTCGACACATATGGAAGAACTTAGAGAACGTGTGTTGAGTGAACATGCGGATATTGGAATTGCTTTTGATGGGGATGCTGACAGAATGTTAGCGGTTGATGAACTGGGAAATATGATTGATGGCGACCAGATTATGGCTGTATGTGGTTTGTATATGAAGCAGCAGGGTAAGCTTAAGCAGGATACTATTACCGCCACAATTATGAGCAATCTTGGTTTCTTTCAGATGGGAAGCAGAGAAGGAATTAATATTGAGCAGACTAAGGTTGGAGATCGTTATGTTTTAGAGAAAATGTTAAAAAAAGGCTATAATCTTGGCGGTGAGCAGTCGGGTCACGTAATCTTTTTGGATGAAAATACTACGGGTGACGGACTTATCAGTGCACTTCATCTGTTGGAGGTAATTGTTAAAACCGGTAAGACACTTTCAGAGCTGTCCAATGTTATGCAGGTTCTTCCACAGGCATTGGTTAATGCCAAAGTATCCAATCTTAAGAAGGAATACTATTTGGAAGACAAAGAAATTGCTGAGGCAATAGAAGTCTTGGAGAAAAGATTTGACGGAGCAGGCAGAGTGCTTATCAGACCATCGGGTACAGAACCTCTTGTCAGAGTTATGATTGAAGGTAATGACCAGCAGCTAATTGAAGAGGAAGCAGGAAAGCTTGCTGCTCTTATAGAAAAACGCATAGGAGAATAGATCCGTTGGAAACATATAAATCTGTGGTTGATGTGATAATTCCGGTGTATAAGCCGGGCAGAGAATTGATGGATTTGTTAAAAAAGCTGTCAACGCAGACATATCCTATTAACAGAATAATACTTATTAATACTGAAGAGCAGTATTTCAGTGAGGAATATCTGTTTCTGCCTCATACAGAGGTCATTCATATAACCAGAACCGAATTTGATCATGCAGCAACACGTAATATGGGAATTGAAATGAGCAATGCTGATAGAGTACTGTTTATGACAATGGATGCCATACCTGCCAACGATTTTATGGTGGAGGAGCTTGTAAAATCCTTTGATATAGCTGCCACATATAGTGAACAGACAGCAGTTTCCTATGGAAGACAGCTTCCGAGGGATGATTGCAGAATGGCGGAACAGTATACCCGGCTGTTTAACTATCCTGCAGAAGGATGCGTTAAGACACGGAAGGATGTTTCAAGGCTTGGTATTAAAGCATATTTCTGTTCGGATGTCTGTGCTATGTATGATGTTTCTGTATACAGGAAGCTTGGGGGATTTGTTCCAAGAGCAATTTTTAATGAAGATATGATTTATGCTGCAAAAGCCATTGAAAACGGTTATGCAGTTGTATACTGTGCCAACGCACAGGTAATACATTCACATAATTATACGATTAAGCAGCAGTTTGCGAGAAATTTTGATCTGGGAGTATCACAGGCAGAGCATCCTGAGGTATTTGGTGCAGTCAAATCGGAATCAGAGGGAGTACGTCTGGTTAAGAAAACAGCCGGATATCTTTTTAGAAATGGATGCTGGTATCAGGTGCCATATCTTTTTCTTTCAAGTGCAGCAAAATATCTTGGCTATAAAAAAGGTTTGAACTACAGAAAACTTTCTGACAGGTGTATTTTGAAATGTTCGATGAATAAAGAGTATTGGAAAGTGTGAAGGAATTGATTAGAAATAACCAGAAACATTTAAACAAACTTCATATTTTGATGGATGCATTCATTATCGCATTGGCATATATTTCAGCATGGGGAATTAAATTTGGCTTTGATACCATGAACGGAAAGGTTGGCGGTGTGGGTTTAAGCAGGATGTATATATATGCTTTGCTGTACGTTATACCGTCATATCTTATATTGTATGGAATTTTTAGTCTGTATGCGCCCAAAAGAATGCATGGGCAGAAATACGAAATGATGAATATTCTCAAGGCTAATACGGTGGGAATCCTTATATTTTTCTTCATTTTGTATTTAACACATCTGGTAGATTTCTCCAGAGCGGTGTTGTTCATTTTCTATGGACTCAATATTGTTTATGAGTTCATTGCCCGAATACTTATCAGAATGCTCCTTAGAAATATCAGAAAAAGGGGATTTAATCAGAAACATATAGTGCTTGTGGGATACAGTCGTGCAGCAGAGGGATATATTGACCGTATTAAGCTTTTTCCGCAATGGGGATATCATGTTGTGGGAATTCTTGATGACAATGTGGATATTGATACCAAATATAGAGGCGAGAGAGTTATCGGCCGGATTTCCGAACTGGAGGATACCATTGCAGGTAATGATTTGGATGAAATTGTTATTACTTTGGGTCTTTCGGAGTATATGAAGCTTGAAAAAGTTGTTGCGATATGTGAAAAATCGGGAGTTCATACTAAGTTTATCCCTGATTATAACAATATAATTCCTACCAGACCTTATATAGAGGATGTACAGGGACTTCCGGTTGTTAATATCAGACATGTTCCATTAAGTTCATTGACAAATCGTTTTTTGAAACGATTAATGGATATTGTACTTGGTTCATTGGCATTAATTATTTTTTCACCGGTTATGCTTATAGTGGTGATCGGCGTGAAAATATCCTCGAAAGGTCCTGTTATTTATAAACAGAATCGAATCGGACTCCATAATAAGGAATTTGAGATGTATAAATTCCGTTCAATGATGGTACAGACTGATGGAGGAGATGTAAGTAAATGGACAACAAGTGATGACCCGAGAGTTACAAAATTTGGAAAATTTATTCGTAGGACAAGCATTGATGAGCTTCCGCAGATTTTTAATGTACTTAAAGGTGACATGAGTCTTGTGGGACCAAGACCGGAGCGTCCGTTTTATGTGGACAAATTTAAAGAAGAAATTCCCAGATATATGATTAAACATCAGGTTAGACCGGGAATGACCGGATGGGCTCAGGTAAACGGATATCGTGGTGATACATCAATTCAGAAAAGAATTGAATGTGATTTATATTATATTGAAAATTGGAGTCTGATTTTTGATATTAAGATTTTAATTAGAACAGTTTTTAAAGGGTTTATTAACAAAAATGCCTACTAGGCAAAAGTTTGAGGGAAAAGAAAAATGGCTAAATACAGAGATTTTGATGATGATTACAGATATGAAGATGAAGAGGATTATGAATATTCCGACAGGCGTGAGTATTCCAACAGGAATAAGAATTATTCAAAAAGAAGTACTCGTGCCGCTTCTAATAAAAAGAAACGCAGCAAAGGGATGAAACGTTGGGTTAAAGTTCTTATATGTGTAATAGAGGTTATTGTTCTTATTGGAATTGTGGGAACATATTATTTTGTTGATAAACTTGGCAAAATTCAATATGACCCGCATATTGAAGGATTTATCGTCGATAATAAGGATGAGATGGATGAGGAAACAGTAGAAACTCTTAAGGGATATACCAATATTTTATTGCTTGGTTCTGACAACAGAGAGAATACAGTTGAAGCACTTAATAAAAAATATAACAATCATACGGATGCAATCATTATATGTAGTATTAATAATGATACTAAAGAAATCAGGCTTGTTTCCGTATATCGTGACACTGTACTTAAAATATCTGATACGGAGGACCCGTTACATTCGGAACTCAGAAAAGCCACAGAATCCATGTTTTTCTATGGAACTGCGTCAACTCTTAATATGATAAATGTTAATCTGGATTTAAATATTGAAGATTATGTAATGGTTAACTGGAGCGCATTAATTGATATTGTTGATGCGGTAGGTGGTGTTGACCTTGAGATAACAGAAGAGGAACGTGAATGGATTAATAAATATCTCGTAGATACAAGTGTTAATACAGGCAGAAAATATACAGAGGTTCAGAAATCAGGTTATGTTCATCTTGATGGAATTCAGGCTACTGCATATTGCCGTGTCCGTGCAACTACGGGCTGGGATTACAGAAGAACGGAGAGACAGAGAGCTGTTCTTACTGAGATTTTCAAAAAAGCAAAGAATATGAATGTTGCACAGCTTAACTCTGCAATTGAGGCTGTTGTTGGAAATGTTGCCACCAGTCTTACCGTAACTGAGATTTTTGATCTTGCTTCGCATATTACCAAATATAATCTTACAGAAACAGGCGGATTTCCAACTGTAAGAGCTGAAGGGGCAGGTATAATGGAAAACGGCAAGTTCATTGATATTGTTGCACCGGATGATTTACAGGCAAATGTATCAGAGCTCCATAAGTTTTTATTTGGTACGGAGAATTATACTCCTACATCAACAGTTCAGAATATCAGCAAGGAGATTTCAACAGCACTGGTAAAACAGTCGGATATTGAGAAATAGACGGAAAAGCAGACGGAGAAGCAGACGGAAAAGCAGACGGGAACTACTAAGGAATGATGGTGTGAAAGGAAATAACAAAATGTCATTTCTAAAAGAAAACAGATTTAAAATAATAATTATAACAGTGTTTTCATTATTTATGGCTGTTTTGCTCAGAGTATATTCTGTACTTGGTTTGTGGATGAATGCACTGCAAGAGAATTATGGTGCAAAGCAGCTTTTGAAAATTATTATCGGAAGCTGGCAGTTTTATGTGTTTTTAGCCGGATTTTTCTGTATAACATCAGTGCTGGTTTTTATTAAAAAAGTAAAAGATTTTATTTACAGGTATCGTTTTGTTATAGCCGGATTGATTTTTGTGTTCTGTGTACTTTTTGAGATTTCAGGTTCTTCAATGGGACAGTGGTGCAATGATTTTAATACAGCAGATAATGACATTTTGATAGGAATTTCCAGACCTGTTCGTTCAGATGAATATGGTCTTGCAACACCGTATTTTATTTCGCAGAGTATGAGTGAGTCAGAAAATGCATATGATTATTTCAGTGATTATGTTAATGGGTGGGATTCAGATTTATTTATAGGAATCCGACAGCCGGTAAAGCATGTACTTACTATCCTTAGACCATTTACATTGGGCTTTATATTTTTTGCTCCTGCAAAAGGCCTGTCATTCTGGTGGTGCGGCAAGGTTATTGCACTTTTTCTTGCTACCTTTGAAATGGGTATGCTTTTATCGCGTAAACATAAGACACTTTCATTTATTATGGCAGCACTTGTTACCTTTTCTTCTGTTGTGCAATGGTGGTTCTCTACCAGTGCTGCAGAAATATTAATATATACAGAAACAGCAATGCTTTTATTTAACCGTTATCTTGTCGAAGATAAGATATGGAAAAGAATGCTGATGCTTGTGGGGATTCTCTATCAGGCAGGCTGCTTTATAATGCTGTTATATCCGTCATGGCAGGTTCCATTTGTATATGTGATACTTGTTCTGACGGCGTGGATAATTATAAAAAACAGTAAAAACGTAACACTTAAATGGTTTGATTATGCATCAATTCTCGCCGGTGTTGCGGGGCTTGCGGCAGTATTTGTATATATTTTTACCAAATCTGCGGATACAATTGAATTAATATCACAAAGTGTATATCCGGGGGAGAGACTGGAGACAGGCGGTGGAAGTCTTGCATATACATTCACATATCCGCTTAATATATGGTTTAGTATAACTAATTTTAGTTTTGGCTCTAATATATGTGAGTCAGCGACCTTTTTTGATTTTTTTCCTTTTAGTGTAATTATTCCTGTAGTTGCAATGATTAAGAACAGGAAAAAGGATATATTGTCTATTTTGCTACTTGGACTGAATCTGTTCTTTTTCATATGGATTGCGTTTGGGTTCCCGGAAGTAATTGCCAAAATAACGTTTTTAAGTAATTCACAGTCAATAAGAACAGTGCTGGTATTTGGGTTTGTAAATATAATGCTGTTAATCAGAGGAATTTCACTTATGAAGGAATCGCCGGCTGATGCTCCTGCAATCGGTATTTCAATAGGAATAAGTACTGTGGTAATGGTGGTTGCCCTTGTTGCCACCGGTAGTGCCAGGGTTAGCCTTTCATACAAAATAATCTATTTTAGTGCCGGTTTTCTCATTCTGGCTGCTACAATATTCGTATTTATTAAGTTTAGAAAAAAGAATTGTTCCTTTATAGCGGTATTGCTTATTGTTATAATTTCGATGGTAAATGGCATTATGGTTAATCCTGTCCGCAAGGGCCTTGATTCAGTATATGATATAGATTGGCTGAAAGAAATTAATAAAGTATGTGATAAAAATGGCAAAGACGAATTGTGGGCAGTGGAATGCTCTAATCTGAATACTCTTCCATATACTAATGCCGGTTTGTTATGCGGAGTCAGAACAATTAATGCTACTGCCATATATCCTAATCCGGAACTATGGAAAATGTTTGATCCATATGGTGAGAACAGTCATGTATATAACAGATTTTCACATATAGGAATTTGCATAAAAGAGTCCGGTGAACCGGAATTTGAATTAATTACTGAAGACAGCTTTAAGGTATATATGACTATTGATGATCTGAAAAATGCCGGAGTAACATATGTTACAGGCCTTACAGATTTAAGCGTATATGCGAAGAAGGCTGAATGTAAGGTCACCCGCGTAAATGATAGTGATACAATATATATATATATGTTAGAATAGGCTGTTGTACAAAAATAATTTTTCTGATAGAATAACTAGAATGCATAAAACAAAATAATAGATAATTTTATAAAAAAGAGGTACAAATATGGGACAGATTAAAGTAACAACATGTGACATTGAAGGATTGAAGGTTATTGAACCTGCTGTTTTTGGAGATTCAAGAGGATATTTCTTTGAATCATATAATTATAATGACTATGCAGCGGCAGGAATTACAGAGCAGTTTGTGCAGGATAATCAGTCTGCATCTAAAAAAGGTGTATTAAGAGGTCTGCATTTTCAGAAAGAATTTCCTCAGGATAAGCTTGTAAGAGTTATCAGAGGAGAGGTTTTTGACGTGGCTGTTGATTTGAGGAAGGATTCCAAAACCTTTGGTAAGTGGTATGGTGTTATTCTTTCAGAAGAGAATAAGAAACAGTTCTTTATTCCTAAGAATTTTGCACATGGTTTCCTTGTGTTGTCTGATTATGCTGAATTTGCGTATAAATGTACTGATTTCTATCATCCGAATGATGAGGGTGGTTTAATCTGGAATGACCCTGAGATTGGAATTGAATGGCCATTGCAGGAGGGCGTGGAGCTTATTATGTCTGATAAGGATCAAAAATGGCCCGGAATCAAGGAATTTTAAAGGTTGATTTGTAATGAAACATTTAATTGCGAATTTTAAACAGTATACCCCCCTGTTAAGCGAATTGGTAGCCAGGGACATCAAAACTAAATATCGCCGTTCCGTGTTGGGAGTTTTGTGGACACTTCTTAATCCGTTGTTAATGATGACGGTATTGTCCATTGTGTTTTCACAGCTGTTTGGGAGATTTAGTATTGAGAATTATCCGATATATCTATTGAGTGGACAGGTTATTTTTAATTTCTTTTCTGAGTCCACATCAATGAGTATGTCGTCTATTATTAATAATGCACCGTTACTGAAAAAAGTATATATTCCTAAATATATGTTTGTATTTTCAAGAACGGTTTCAAGTACAATTAACCTGCTTGCATCATTTGCAGCATTAATTATCGTAATGTTTGTAACACGTGCAGATTTGCATTATACTGTAGCGTTGTCGGTTTTTCCGGTACTTGCACTTGTGATATTTTCAGTAGGTGTAGGTCTTATTCTGGCAGCACTTGCTGTTAAGTTCAGAGATATTATTCATTTGTATTCAGTGTTTACGACAGTACTTATGTATCTTACACCGGTTATTTATCCTGTGGAAAGTCTGCCGGACTGGGTTGCAAATATTGTAAGAATTAATCCAATTACAAGTATTCTTACAATGTTCCGTTGTTTTATGATTAATGGAACAATGCCCGATGTGTTTACAATCTGTATGACATTTATACCGAGTGTACTTGTGTTCGTACTGGGTTGTTTTGTATTCTATAAGAAGCAGGATGATTTTATTTTATATTTATAGGAGCTATTATGGATGAACCAATTATTTCCGTGGATAATGTTTCCATGAGATTTAACCTGGCAAGGGAAAAAGTTGACAGCCTTAAAGAATATATAATCAAAGCTATGAAGGGAAAACTTCAGTTCGATGAGTTCTGGGCATTGAATGATGTAAGTTTTACCGTAAACCGTGGTGATTCCGTGGGATTAATAGGTCTTAACGGAAGTGGCAAAAGTACGATGCTTAAGGTTATTGCAAGAGTCTTAAAGCCTACTAAGGGCAGTGTTTCAGTTAACGGAACAGTTGCACCACTTATTGAGTTAGGCGCAGGATTTGATTTTGACCTGACAGGCAAAGAAAATATATATCTTAACGGAGCCCTTCTTGGCAGGTCCAGAAAGGTTATGGACGAAGCCTTGGAGGATATTATTGAATTCTCTGAGTTAAGAGATTTTATGGATGTACCAATGAAAAATTATTCTTCCGGTATGCTCTCCAGACTTGCATTTGCAATTGCAACTGCGGGTAAGGCAGATATTCTTATCGTAGATGAGGTACTAGCTGTAGGCGATTTCCGATTTCAGCAGAAATGTATAGACAGAATACGTGGAATGATGGCAGAAGGAACCACTGTTTTGTTTGTATCCCACAGTATTGAACAGGTGGAAGATATATGTAATAAAGTAGTCTGGCTTAAATCCGGACAGATTCATATGAAGGGAGACTCTAAAGAAATCTGTGAGATTTACAGAAATTCTTAAAAATAGAGACTTTTATGAAACAAAGAGTTAAAAAAATTATTAACTGGATATTGATTGTAGCAGTGATTCTTGTAATAGGCTTTTTTTATGCTTTTGTGCGTAAGGATAGGGCTGTTTTTACGGCACCGGCAGGAATGTCCGCTTATAATGGGCATGATATAGTCTGTGATTTTGAATGCAGTAGTGATATGCTTGCGGGTATGAAAATTCAGTTTGCATCCAATGCAGATAAATCAGGAACGATTAATTATTATCTGTTGGATTCAGAAGGCATAGAAGCTACAGAATCAGAAAGCACCAAAATCAAATCACTTAAAACAGATAAATACACACTACTTAAGCTTGATAAGATTAAAGATAGTAAAAATAAGAAATATACATTTGCAATATCCTGTGATAATAAGATGGATGAAGGTGTTACAGTGCTTGAAAATACACAGATAAGTTATAGCTATATTGAGTGGGACTCTGAGACTATGATAGTGTTCTGCCTTGGTGCGCTTTATCTTGCAGGACTGTCAAAGTTATTAATGTGGATGTTTAGAAAGTAGGAAGTTGATTTATGGATAAGAAATACATTTTTCTTGCTGATTATAGAGCTAAATTGGATGACCCAAATACGCTTGTGATTCATGCAGGCAGCAATGAGGAATACATGAAGGATGCTGTAGCCAAAGCAGTAATTGATGGTAAAGAGGTTGAGGTTTCTGTTGTTTGCAGAGACAATATTCGTTCGAGATTCTGCTATAAATCAATAGACATATTCTTTAACCGCGAATTTCAGTTTTTGATACCGGTGCCTGATAAGTTTAGAAAGCTTGAATTTTCTGTTACTTTGAAAGAAGACTTTGAATCTCAGACTGTACACATGAATATTCTTGGCAGACGATATCGTAAAATTGTTAAAAACATTTCTGCACGTATCGACAGCGTTAAGAAAAAGAACGGAATTACCACTATAACAGGTTGGGCTGCTGATGAAGAAAATATCGATATTAAGGTAATTAATGGAAATAAGCCTTTGGAGTGTGAGGTAACACGGGGCTTCAGAAATGATATTGTGGCATATTATCTTGATGATGAGTGTAAGCATCCGGCCGGATTTGATATCAAAATTAAAGATGTCTCTATACAGAAAGTTAAAGTTATTTTTACTACTTCCGATAAGAGAACGGTTAAGCATGTTAATCTTAAATATGAAACCGGTCAGCGTAAAAGTCAGATATTGGAATATATACAAAGGGCTATTGATTATAATAAGCAGTATGGCTTTAAGGTAATGATACTGAAAGCATTTTACAAATTAACCAACAAAAATCAGCTGGTCTATGATAAGTGGCTGACTGCTCATGAGCCTTCATCAAGTGAGCTTTCAAAGCAAAAACATTATAAATTTGATATACAGCCCAAATTCTCTATTATTGTTCCTGTATATAATCCTGATGAAAAGTATTTTTCCGAGATGGTTAAGTCCGTTCTTAATCAGACCTATTCCAATTGGGAATTGTGTATTGCAGATGGCGGTAACAGTGTGCAGAAGAGACTTAAGGAGTTAGTAAAGAATGACTCCAGAGTTAAATATGTGGCACTTAGTGAGAATCTGGGTATATCAGGTAATTCTAACAAAGCATTAGAGCTTGCTACGGGAGATTATATTGTTCTGGGCGACCATGATGATATAATAAGACCAAATGCACTTTATGAATGTGCATTGGCAATTAATAATAATCCGGATGCGGATGTAATTTATTCAGATGAAGATAAAATAGATTCTGCCACCAATAAGAGGGAACAGCCTAATTTTAAACCGGATTTTAGTATTGATTATTTAAGATCTGTAAATTATATATGCCATCTTTTTGTTTTTTCTAAGGAATTGCAGGAGAAAATAGGCAATTTTAACAGTGAATTTGATGGTGCACAGGACTATGATTTGATATTCAGATGCTGTGAGCAGGCAAAACATATCATTCATATTCCAAAAATTCTGTATACATGGAGAATGCACAGCGGTTCAACCTCAGAGGATCCTCTTAGTAAGAAATATGCATTTGATGCAGGAAAGAGGGCAATCGCAGCACATCTTGACAGAGTTTTGGTTAGAGGCGAGGTCATGGATGATGTAGGACCATTGGGAACATATCGTGTGAAATACTATATGGAAAGCGAACCAAAGGTTTCCATATTAATTCCGAATAAAGATCATTCTGAAGACCTTGATATTTGTATCCGCTCAATTACAACTAAACAAAATTATTCCAATTACGAAATAATTGTTATAGAGAATAATAGTACTGAAAAAGAAACCTTTGAATACTACAAGAGAATAGAGAAGGAATTTAGTTGTGTAAAAGTCGTTTACTGGGAGCATGAATTTAATTACTCCAAAATCAATAATTTTGGTGTACAGTATGCTACAGGGGAATATTTGTTATTATTAAATAATGATACCGAGATGATTAATGAAGACTGTTTAAGAGAACTTGTTTCTTATGGTATGCGTCCCGAGGTTGGAATTGTAGGTGCAAAGCTTTTATATAATGATGATACAGTACAGCATGCGGGAGTTGTAGTCGGTCTTGGCGGAATTGCTGCTCATATGTTTACAAACTATAAAAGAGATGAAGCTGCATACCAGGGAAGAGCAATTCTGGCACAGAATTTATCCGCAGTTACGGCTGCCTGCCTTTTAACCAGAAAATCCGTATTTGATGAGGTTGATGGATTGGATACGACTTTGCAGGTGGCTTTTAATGATATTGATTATTGTCTTAAGGTAAGGGATAGGGGATATCTGGTAGTGTATAATCCGTTTGCGTTGTTGTATCATTATGAATCCAAGAGCAGAGGGTATGAGGACACCCGTGAGAAGATGGATAGATTTGAAAGAGAAGCAGATTATTTTAATGGGAAATGGGTGAAGCTGCTTACAGAAGGTGACCCATATTATAATGTTAATCTGACATTGTCGAAATCAGATTTTTCTCTAAGGGAGTAAGCATGGGTAAGATTAAAAAGCTTTGTACATTAGTAAGAAATTATGGTGTCAGAACCACATTTCATATTGCAAGGACTAAATTATTCTCCACAAGGAAAGCACAGAACCGCAAATTAGCCGGGCGGATTAAGCTTTCAATGGCAGGAGATAAGCTGTCGCAGGAATGTGACACAAGATTTGAATATGAACCTTTAATCAGCATACTGATTCCGTTATATAATACGGATATCGGTATGCTTAAATGCGTTATAGAGTCTGTTGTAAATCAGACCTATGCAAAATGGGAATTGTGCCTGTGTGATGCAAGTGATGACGGACATTCACAAGTGCATAATAGCTGCATGGAGTATGCAGGGAAGGATTGCCGAATACGATATAAGAAGCTCGATACCAATCTTGGTATAGCGGATAATACCAATGCCTGTGCGGATATGGCCAAGGGGGAGTATTACGGGCTGCTTGACCATGATGATATTCTTCATCCGAGTGCGTTGTTTGAGGTTGTAAATGAAATTAATAATTCAAAGGCGGATTTTATTTATACGGATGAAATAACCTTTGAAGGAGAAATATATAATATTCTGTCATCAAATTTTAAACCTGATTTTTCAAAGGATACTTTAAGAGCTAATAATTATATCTGTCATTTTACGGTTTTTTCAAAGGCATTATTTGACAGTGCCGGAGGTTTTAGGAGTGAATATGATGGAAGTCAGGATCATGATCTTTTTCTCAGATTAACAGGTAAAGCAGTAAAAATCAGTCATATTCCGAAGGTCTTATATTTCTGGAGGGCACATAAGGCGTCAGTTGTATCGGATATTCATGCCAAGGAATATGCAATTGATGCAGGGCGCAGGGCAGTAAAGGATTATCTATACAGTATAGGATGTAAAGCAGAAGTAGTATCAACAGATATTTATCCTACTATTTACAAGATTAATTATCCGTTGCCTGAGAACGGCAGAATTTCAATAATTATTCCTAACAGAAATCATGTTGAGGATTTAAAAAGATGTATTAATTCGATTTTAAAATCAGCATATTCTGATTATGAAATAATTATAGTTGAAAATAACAGTACGGATAAAGAAATTTTTGATTATTATGCTGAGTTGTCAAAAGATGGTAAAATTAAAGTTATAACTCATAATATACCATTTAATTACTCTGAGC
>JBGVJZ010000029.1:0-13583 GCA_045129695.1 Lachnospiraceae bacterium
ATAGAGTGCTTATGGGACAGCTTATAGCGAAGAAGACCGGTTTTATTTCTGCGAATATTCATTCGTCAGTATCGGGTACGGTTAAGAAGATTGAGCCAAGACTTGTTGCGACAGGTGGAAGGATTAATTCAATTATAATAGAGAATGATAATCTTTATGAAGCGGCAGAAGGATTACATGATAAGAATCCTGAAGAAATGTCAAGAGAAGAGATTATAGGAATTATTGAAGCGGCAGGTATTGTCGGCATGGGTGGTGCAGGTTTTCCGACCAATGTTAAGCTGTCTCCGAAAGAGCCTGACAAGATTAACGCAATTATTGTTAATGGTGCGGAGTGTGAGCCATATCTGACATCGGATTACAGAAGAATGATTGAGCAGCCACAAGAGCTTATTAAAGGTCTTAAGGTTGTGCTTGGACTTTTCCCAGGTGCAATGGGATATATCGGTATTGAAGATAATAAACCTGAGGCAATTAAAATTTTAAGTGAATTGACTAAAACTGAGGACAGAATTGAGGTTAAGAAGCTTAAGACCAAATATCCGCAGGGCGGTGAGAGAAGTCTTATCTATGCTGTTACAGGCAGAAAGATTAATTCCAAAATGCTTCCTGCGGATGCAGGCTGCATTGTACATAATGTTGATACTATTTATGCAATTTATCATGCAATACATGAGAAAAAGCCTCTCACTACAAGAATCGTAACGGTTACAGGTGAGGGAATTACTAATCCTAAGAATTTTCAGGTGTATATAGGAACCAATATGCAGGAGCTTGTTGATGCGGCAGGCGGATTTAATTGTGAGCCTGAGAAGATTATTTCCGGCGGACCGATGATGGGATTTGCTTTTTTTGACTTAAATGTACCGATTGTAAAAGGTTCGTCATCTGTGCTTGTCTTTGCTAAGGATGATGTGTCTTCAAAGTCTGCATCACCATGTATCAGATGCGGAAGATGTGCACAAGCCTGTCCTGAACATTTATTACCAATGAAATTGGCTGAAATGTCAGTTCATGATGATGCTGAGAGCTTTAAGAAATATTATGGAATGGAATGTGTTGAGTGCGGATGCTGTTCTTATGTGTGTCCTGCCAAAAGGCCTGTTACCCAGTCCGTAAAAAGTATGAAGAAGAAAATTATTGCAGCATCAAGAAAGAACTAGGAGGATTTGACAAATGGAAAAATTATTAAATGTATCTTCTTCACCCCATGTAAGGGATAAATCCTCAACAACAGGAATTATGCTTGATGTCTGCATTGCACTTTTACCGGCCTGCGCCTTTGGCATTTATAATTTTGGAATCAGGGCATTGCTTGTATTAGTGGTTGCAGTAGTTACATCTGTTTTGAGCGAGTTTGTATATGAGAAAATAATGCATAAGCCGGTTACAATCAGTGATTTAAGTGCTGTTGTAACAGGACTTCTGATTGGAATGAATATGCCGTCAACAATTCCGTTATGGATGGTTGCTATTGGAAGTGTTTTTGCAATTATTATTGTTAAGCAGTTGTTTGGCGGACTTGGACAGAATTTTATGAATCCTGCACTTGCAGCAAGATGTTTTCTTCTTATATCTTTTGCAGGTAAGATGACAACATTTACATATGATGGTGTTACAGGGGCCACACCGCTTGCAGTTCTTAGGGAAGAGGGTGCAGCAGGCATTGATTTATTTGATATGTTCTTAGGAACTACAGGGGGCGTTATTGGCGAGACCTGTGTTCCGGCAATTCTTCTTGGCGGTTTATACCTTATAATCCGCAGAGTTATTGCTCCTACAATTCCGGTTGTGTATATAGCTGCTTTTTCGGTGTTTATGTTAATTTTTGGTGGAGAGGGCTTTGATTTAACCTTCCTTGCTGCACATTTATGTGGTGGCGGATTAATGCTTGGTGCATTTTTTATGGCGACCGATTATGTTACATCACCTGTATGCACATCCGGTAAGGTTGTATACGGAATTATTCTCGGTGCATTAACAGGACTTTTCAGAGTATTTGGAAATTCGGCCGAGGGAGTTTCATACGCAATTATTTTTACCAATCTATTAGTGCCTATTATTGAGAAATTAACTGTTCCTCTTGCATTTGGCGTTAAGAGAGCTGATAAATTTAAGGAGAAGGAGGCATCAAAATGAAAAAAATTTTGAAAGATACTCTTATCCTTGCAATTATTACCATTGTAGCCGGACTGTTGCTTGGTTTAGTATATAGAATAACCAAGGAACCTATAGCGGAGCAGAATGAGAAAACCAAATTAGCAGCATACAATAGTGTGTTTAATGAATTGGAATCATATGAAGTTATAGAAGAATTAAATGAAGCACAGAATGCAATTAAGGATGCAGGTTATTCAGCAGTAGTTCTTAATGAAGTCGTAAAAGCCTTTGATAAGGACCAAAAAGAGCTTGGCTTAATCATTACCGTAACAGATAAGGATGGCTACGGTGGAGATATCAAAATGACTGTTGGTATTGATGTAACAGGTACAATAACAGGTCTTGAAATTCTTGAAATTAATGAAACAGCAGGTCTTGGTATGAAAGCCAAGGATGCTTCGTTTAGAAAGCAGTATATTGGAATTAATGCAGATAAGGTGGAATACACCAAGAATGGCAAAACAGAAGCCGATGAAATTGATGCAATAAGCAGTGCCACCATTACTACTTCAGCAGTGACAGATGGTGTTAATGGCAGCATTGTGGTATTTAAAATATTAGGAGGTGCAGAAGATGAATAAGTACGTTGAACGTCTTTATAATGGTATAATCAAAGAAAATCCTACTTTTGTACTTACCTTGGGAATGTGTCCTACGCTTGCTGTCACAACATCGGCAATCAACGGGGCAGGAATGGGTCTGGCATCAACTGTCGTTCTGACTCTCTCAAATGTTATGATTTCTCTCCTTAGGAAGGTTATTCCGGATAAGGTAAGAATGCCGGCATATATTGTTATTGTTGCATCCTTTGTAACGATGGTGCAGTTCCTGATGCAGGGCTTTGTGCCTTCGCTGTACGCATCACTTGGAATATATATTCCTCTTATTGTAGTTAATTGTATCATACTTGGTAGAGCAGAGGCGTATGCATCTAAGAACTCACCAATATTGTCAATGTTTGACGGTCTTGGAATGGGACTTGGATTTACGATTGCACTGACTCTTCTTGGGATGTTCAGAGAAATTCTCGGCGCAGGAACTGTTTTCGGATTTAGCTTTATTCCTGCTAATAATCCAACTTCTTTTGAGCCGATAGCTATATTCGTAATGGCACCTGGAGCATTTTTCGTACTTGCATTTCTTGTTGCAATTATGAATAAAGTTAAAATTAAAAAAGGTAAACCTGTTAAAGATATGTGCAGGGATGAAAGCTGTATGAGTTGTAGTAATCTTTCCTGTGCAGGAAGAAAAATCGCCATGGAAAAGTCAGAACAAGCTAAGGAGGAGAAAGCATGAAAACATTATTGTTAGTTGCAATTGGTTCAGCATTGGTTAACAATGTTGTGCTCAGTCAGTTCCTTGGATTATGTCCTTTCCTTGGAGTTTCCAAGAAAATCAAAACGGCTGCAGGAATGGGTGCTGCGGTAATTTTCGTAATTACTATTTCATCCTTGCTTACAAGTCTTGTATATAAGTTTATTCTGGTTCCTTTGAGCCTTACATATCTTAATACAATTGTGTTTATTTTGCTGATTGCTGCACTTGTTCAGTTTGTGGAAATGTTTTTAAAGAAGTCAAGTCCGTCATTGTATAAGGCACTTGGTGTATATCTTCCGCTTATTACAACAAACTGTGCGGTATTAGGTGTTGCACTTACCAATGTATCCAAGGACTATGATATTTTAACCTCGGTAGTTAACGGCTTTGGAACAGCATTGGGCTTTACAATTGCGATTGTAATTCTTGCCGGAATAAGAGAGCGTAATGAGCATAATGATGTTCCGGAAATTTTTAAAGGAATGCCAATTACTCTTATTACAGCCGGACTTATGGCAATTGCTTTTATTGGCTTCTCCGGAATAATTTAAGAAGGACGGTAAAGAATATGACAGAGATTATTATTGCCGCTGCGATTGTTGGCGGAACCGGTATTTTAATTGGTCTGTTTCTTGGGCTTTCCGGTGAGAAATTAAAAGTAGAAGTAGATGAGAAGGAGATTGCCGTCAGAGAGGCACTTCCGGGTAATAACTGTGGCGGCTGTGGTTATGCAGGCTGTGATGGTCTGGCTGCAGCAATCGCAAGGGGTGAAGCTCCTGCTGACGGATGCCCTGTCGGAGGTGAAGCGGTGGCACAGCAGATTGCAGAGATTATGGGTGTTAAGCTCGAAGCGGGTGTCCGTAAGGCTGCTTTTGTGAAATGCTCAGGTAATTGCAATGTTGCTAAGAGTGATTATACTTATTCAGGTCCTGCCGATTGTCAGATGGCTTCATTGGTTACCAATGGTGGTCCAAAATCATGTAATTATGGCTGCCTTGGACTTGGCTCATGTGCTGGTGTATGTGAGTATGATGCTATTTCGATTATAGATGGAGTAGCTGTTATTGATAGTGAATTATGCAAGGGCTGTGCACACTGTGTAGCTGTATGTCCTAAGAAGCTTATCGAAATAAGACCTGTAACGGGAATTGCAAATGTTGTATGTTCTTCTAAGGATAAGGGTAAGGCTGTAATGGATGTATGCAGTGTTGGCTGTATCGGCTGTACCCTTTGTGAGAAACAGTGCGGAGTTGGTGCAATTACTATGGCAGATAACATTCCTGTTATTGACGCAACAAAATGTATAGGATGTGGTAAATGTGCAGAAAAATGTCCTAAGAAAATTATTAAAATGTCATAAATTTGATTTCATTTTAGGTGCAGTGCTGCTGCTGGCAGCATTGTGCCTGTTTATTGTTTTCAGAAATCTGGAAAAAACAGGTGGCAGGGTAGTAGTTAAACAGGATAACGAGATTGTAGGCGAATATTCACTTTCAGAGGATGGAGAGTATGTTTTTAAGACTTTTTATGGTTCAAACACTCTTGTGATTAAGAATGGGGAGGCTTATGTAAAAAATTCCACCTGTAGGGACCATATTTGTGAGGAGACCGGTGCAATTTCCAAGGTTGGGGATACAATTATCTGTCTTCCGAATACACTTTTTATTACAGTTACAGAAGGTGAGCCTTCTGAATATGATGCAATTGTCAGGTAGGTTATGTTATGAACAGAGATAAATTTATGCAGAGTGATGTAGCTTTATATGGAATGTTAATAAGCGTTGCATTGGTGGCAAGTTATATTGAATCAATAATTCCGATTCCCTATCCTGTGTATGGTATGAAAATAGGATTGGCAAATATTGTAATTATATGGGTGCTTTATTCAATGGGAATTAAAGCCGCTGCAATAATCAGCTTTGCGAGAGTATTGATTGCGGGATTTTTGTTTGGCAATCTGTACAGCATGATTTTCAGTCTCGTTGGAGCAGGAATTAGTCTGGGTGTAATGTTTCTTCTTAAAAAGACCAAAAAGTTTTCTGTAGTAGGCGTAAGCATTGCCGGCGGTGTATGCCATAATCTCGGACAGATTATTGTGGCTGCGATTGTATTAGAGAATATCAGGATTACTTTTGTGTTTCCTGTATTGATTATAAGCGGCCTGATTGCAGGCATTGCTATAGGAATACTTGGTGGAATATTATTTCGTAAAATAAAGATATTGCAAACAAATGTTCAGTCGTGATAGACTATACAGAAGAAAATATTGACCGAGGTTTAAGATGATTACTTATGTTAAAGGTGAACTTACAGAGATATATAGTACAAGCATTATTGTTGAATGTTATGGAATAGGATATGAGATTATGGTGCCGGCATCAATTGTACCGCAGCTTCCTGCAATTGGTAATACAGTGAAAATATATACCTATCAGTATGTCAGGGAGGATTCCCTTGATTTATATGGTTTTCTAACAAATGATGATTTACATGTGTTCAAGCTTCTTATAACTGTTAACGGAATCGGACCTAAGGGGGCACTTAATATTTTATCCGTTATAAGTCCTGATGAGTTGAGACTTGCTGTTTTGTCAGATGATGTGAAGGCCATTCAGAAGGCACCGGGTATTGGCGGCAAGACCGCTCAGAAGCTTATTATTGAGCTTAAGGATAAATTATCCTTAGAAGATGTGTTAACTCATGGAGGTGAGGCAAGGAGCAGTGTCCCTGTAACCGGCTCAGCAAGAGATGAGGCTATTGAGGCACTGGTGTCATTGGGATATTCATCATCAGAATCAATCAAAGCAGTGCGGAGTATTGAGAATGCTGATGATATGGATAGTGAGAGCCTTCTCAGGGCTGCATTGAAGAAATTAGCTTTTATGTAAGGGCTGATTGTGCAGGAGTCATAATATGGATAGAAGAATTATAACTACGGAATTTACTTCCGAGGATTGTACAATAGAGAATAATTTAAGACCTGAAGCTCTTATGGATTATGTTGGACAGGAGAAGATAAAGCAGAATCTTAAAGTTTTTATTGAAGCTGCCAAGAGCAGGGGCGAAGCACTTGATCACTGCCTGTTCTATGGTCCTCCGGGACTTGGCAAGACAACACTTGCCGGAATTATTGCTAAGGAAATGGGCGTTAAGATTAAGATTACATCAGGTCCGGCAATTGAGAAACCGGGGGATTTGGCATCAATTCTGTCCTCTTTACAGGAGGGAGACATACTTTTTGTGGATGAGATTCACAGGCTCAACAGACAGGTTGAGGAGGTTCTGTACCCTGCAATGGAGGATTTTGCGGTTGACATTGTTATAGGCAAGGGTCAGACTGTCAGAACACTTCGTCTGGAACTTCCGCATTTTACCTTAATTGGTGCTACCACAAGAGCGGGTCTTCTTACTGCACCTTTAAGGGACAGATTCGGTGTAATTAACAGACTTGAATATTATACCGTTGATGAACTTAAGAAAATAATAATCCGTTCGGCAGGAGTGCTTGGAGCATCAATTGATGAGAAGGGTGCAATGGAGCTTGCCAGGAGAAGCAGGGGAACTCCAAGACTTGCGAACAGGCTTCTTAAGAGAGTGCGGGATTTTGCCCAGGTTAAGTTTGACGGACATATTAATGGAGATGTCGCTGACTATGCACTTAATCTCCTTGATGTAGATAAGGAGGGGCTTGATAAGAGCGACCGTAATATTTTATTTACAATAATTGAGAAATACGGCGGGGGGCCGGTCGGTCTTGATACACTTGCGGCATCGCTTGGCGAGGATGCGGGAACACTTGAGGATGTATATGAACCATATCTGATTTTTAATGGATTTATTAATCGTACTCCAAGAGGAAGAGTTGTTACAGAACATTGTTATAAACATTTTGGTTTGGAGTATACACAAAACTGAATTAGTATGATATAATTTTGAATATTAAAGTATTTTACTTAAGAGATTAAGAGGAGTGTTGTTGTAATGTCTGCAAAGAATGAAACAGAGGTTGTTATTGGTGGAAAGACATTAACCCTTAGTGGTTATGAGAGTGAAGAGTATCTTCAGAAGGTGGCAGCATATATTAATGCGAAAATAGCTGATTTTAAGAAATCGGATCAGTTTCGCAGACAGACCATTGATATGCAGGCTACATTGATTGAACTTAATATTGCCGATGATTACTTTAAGGTTAAGAAAACGGCTGATGAGCTTGAGAATACCCTTGAGGATAAGGATAAAGAGATTTATGATCTTAAGCATGAGCTGATTGCAGCGCAGATTAAACTGGATTCAGCTAATCAGGAGATTAATCAGATTAAGAGTGAGCTTAATGAGAATCAGAAGACAATAGTCAGACTTGAAACAGAGCTTGATGATTTACACAAATAATTTTGTCATATACCGCCGGAGTAGTCTAAGCTTCGGCGGTTTTTAATGAGGTTTAAAATGAAAGAGACAAGAGTTGAAATTTTGGCACCGGCAGGAAACTATGAGACCTTCACTGCTGTTATTAATGCAGGAGCGGATGCTGTGTATCTTGGCGGGGCAATGTTCGGAGCAAGAGCGTATGCAGGAAATTTAAGTGAAGAGGAGGTAATTAATGCCATTAATTATGCTCATCTTCATAATCGCAGAGTATATCTGACAGTTAATACACTTCTTAAAAATAACGAGTTATTTAATAATCTGTATCAGTATATTAAGCCCTTTTATGAAGTGGGGCTGGATGGTGTGATTGTGCAGGATTATGGAGTAATGAAATTTATACATGATAATTTTCCTGATATGGAATTGCATGCAAGTACTCAGATGACAATAACTGATTTTGCATATTGTGATTTTCTGAAGCAATATAATGTTACAAGAATAGTTCCGGCAAGAGAGCTGTCCATTGAGGATATCAGATTAATCCGCCGGAATACCGATTTGGACATTGAATGCTTTGTACATGGTGCACTGTGCTATTGTTATTCCGGAATGTGTCTTATGAGCAGCTTTATCGGAGGAAGAAGTGGCAACAGGGGGCGCTGTGCACAGCCGTGCAGACTGGAGTTTTCAGCAGGAAACATTTTAAGTCTTAAGGATTTATGTACCTTGGATATACTTCCGGATATTATTGAAGCCGGTGTGTATTCACTGAAAATAGAAGGAAGAATGAAAAGTCCGGAATATGCGGCAGGTGTTACGTCAATATATAGAAAATATGTTGATATGTATCTTGAAAAAGGCAGAGAAGGCTATAAAGTAGACAAGCGTGACAAAGAACATCTTCTTATGCTGTTTGACAGAGGCGGTATGACAAATGGATATTATGTAATGCATAATGGCATGCAAATGCTTGCAGATGCAAATAAATCCTCAAAATCGCTGGATGAGAAGGAGCGATTTGAAAAAGAAATTAACAGTTTATATGTTAACCGGATAATGAAAGAAAAAATTAATATATCTGTAAACCTTTTGAAAAATCAGGATGCTATTATGTGTCTTGAAGATATGAAGGGAAATAACGTCTGCGTAAGTGGCGGATTGGTTGAGACTGCAATTAATAAAGCCATGTCCCATGAAGATGTTTATAAACAGATAACAAAATTTGGAAATACTGATTATATGCCCGGCAAAACAGATATCATAATGGATGAAGATATTTTTATATCCAACAAAACACTTAATGAACTTAGAAGACGGGCTGTTAGAGAGCTTAATGATGTAAGACTTGCAAAATACAAAAGACAGGCATTACCGGTTAATTATTCCATTGCGACCGGCAAACAGGCAGGCAGTGGAATTACGGCAAGGGTACTTACTGCTTCACAGGCATATTCTGCAATTAATGCGGGTGCCGACAGAATATGCATTGAGTGTGAACTGATGACTTTGGAGGATATAAAAGCGGTTATATGCAAATGCAGGGAAAATGATATTGAATGTTTTTATGGTATGCCGAGAGTATTCAAAAATAAATATAAAGGAATATTAGAGAATCCGGAAACATTAAAGGAATTGGGCTTTGATGGCTTTTATGTCAGAAATATTTCGGAATTTCAATATTTGAGTGAAAATCAGATTACAGGAATAAGAATAGGTGATTATTCTGTATATGGTTTCAATGATCTGGCAGTTAATGTGCTTAATGATTATGGGTTTGACGAGCTTACCTATCCCGTTGAGCTTAATGAAAAGGAGTTGAAGCATCTTAAAAATCCACAGGGTGAATTGATTATATATGGACGCATACCTTTGATGATTTCTGCAAACTGTATTGATAAGAATACCGGTAAATGTCATAATCCGCATTCTGTCATGTCGTCGATAAAGGATAGAAAGGGTGCGGTACTGCCATATATAAGCTGTTGCCGGTTCTGCTATAATGTTATTTATAACAGTGTTCCTGTTTTTTTGCAGGATAAAATAGCAAAAATTCAGGAAATTGAACCTGCCAGGGTTGCGATGTGTTTTACGGATGAAGAAGATGAATTGGTTTATAAATATATTTCAGATTATAGAGCATTACTTGCAGGGGAAATTTTACAGATTAAGCCGCCGCGGGAATTTACAAGGGGGCATTTTACAAGAGGAGTGGAATAATGTCGGAAATACTGTTGAATATTTCAAGATATATTTTGATTTTTGTCATGCTGTTTTACGTGTATTTCAGTTTCAGAATTAAAGAAAACAGAATTTTGAATAATTTACAAAATGTATTTACAGCAGTCATATTTACAATTTGCAGCGGTATAGTGCTTTATCATACACAAAGCCTCAGTTTTTTGGTAATAATATTACTTGAAGTCATCTATATGGTTGCAACAATTGCGTTATACAGAACGATATATCCGGAGTGTTCTAATCTGGTGCTTAACAATATGATTATGCTGCTGGCTATTGGCTTTATTATGTCGTTCAGACTGGCGCCGGGTAATGCACTCAAACAGTTTATAATTGTTGTTATGGCAACGATTGTGTCATTTTTCGTTCCTCACATTATGAAACACAAAAAGTTTTTTGTTGCATCCAGATATGTGATGGCAATAGTAGGAATTCTGCTTTTGGGAATAACCCTGATACTGGGTAAAACATCATTTGGCGCTAATTTGTCAATTACAGTTGGATTTTTTTCAGTTCAGCCGTCAGAATTTGTCAAACTAATTTATGTGTTGTTTGTTGCGGGAATATTATCAAAAAAAGGGTTTGCCAATGTAGTAGGTTCAGCGGTATTTGCAGCATTGCATGTTATAGTTCTGATTCTGTCCAATGATCTCGGTGCAGGACTGATTTTATTTGTTGTATATGTCATTATGCTGTTCATTGCAACAGGAAAATTCAGGTATCTGTTTGCAGGACTATTTGCAGGATGTGGCGCAGCTGTTGCAGCATATAATTTCGTCGGACATGTTAAGACCAGAGTTGTGGCATGGCTTGATCCATGGTCAGTAATTGATGATAAGGGCTATCAGATTACACAGTCATTGTTCGCAATAGGAACGGGTGGTTTGTTCGGAATAGGTCTGTATGAAGGCTTACCTACAAAGATTCCGGTTGTGGCCAAGGATTTTGTGTTTGCGGCAATAGCAGAAGAATTCGGACTGGTTTTTGGAATTTGTATTATACTTGTGTGCTTTAGTTCGTTCATAGGTATTATGAGAGTCGCAACAAGAGTCAGGGATGAGTTCTATAAGCTTATTGCGGTTGGCTTTGGAGTACTATATATATTCCAGTGCTTTTTGACAATCGGGGGAGTAATTAAATTTATTCCTTCAACAGGAGTTACACTTCCCTTTGTTAGCTACGGTGGCAGTTCGATTGTAAGCTCAATTATTATGTTTGCGATAGTTCAGGCAGTTTTTATTCTGGATTCAGAGACATCTGACAGCTTGGAGGAAACGGTAAATGAAGCATAATACAATTAAAAATCCAACCAATAGAAATATTTTAATTGCTACATGTATGTTCCTTGCGATATTTATCGGAATGATTGGATATCTGATTCATTTCAGTGCAACAAAGGGGAGTGATATAATTAATAACTCCTATAACAAAAGACAGGAAATTCTGGCAAAAAAAGTTATAAGGGGTTCATTACTTTCTTCAGATGGGAGTGTACTTGCTACAACCATTACGGACGCAGACGGGAATGAAACAAGATATTATCCGAACAATAATCTGTTATCCCATGTTATTGGTTATACCGGCAACGGCGGCAGCGGTCTGGAAAACACGGCAGCATATTATATGCTTACTTCTAATGATAATATCTGGACGAGAATCAGCAATGATTTAACCGGTAAAAAGGATGCAGGAGATAATGTTGTTACTACGTTGGATATAGAACTGTCCCGGGCAGCCTATGAAGCACTTGGCTCAAATATTGGTTCGGTGGTTATTATGGAGCCTTCAACAGGTAAGATTCTGACCATGGTTTCGACACCGGATTTTAATCCTAATACAATTGAGGCTGACTGGTCCAATATTGTATCTGATAATGAAAGTTCCATACTTTTAAACAGGGCATCACAGGGGTTGTATCCGCCGGGGTCAACCTTTAAGCTTGTGACCATGCTTGAGTATATCAGGGAGAATCCGGATACTTATGTGGATTACAGCTATAATTGTACAGGTAAATATGTTCTGGGGGATAATACCATTTCCTGTTCGCAGCAAAAGGTGCACGGGGTTCAGAATCTTGAGCAGTCTCTTGCCAATTCGTGTAATGGTTCTTTTATTAATATGGGACTTACACTTAACAAAGAGGGATATCAGAATACTGCGGAGGATTTATTGTTTAACTCCGGACTACCTTTGAATATGGAATACAGTGAAAGCCGGTTTGTTCTGTCTGAAACCTCAACAGAATGGGAAACAGCACAGACTGCATTCGGACAGGGTAAAACTCTTGTTACACCGGTGCACCTTGCTTTTATATGCAGTGCCATTGCCAATAATGGAAAATTAATGTGCCCATATATGATTGACAGCGTTGTAAGTGTTGATAATCAGCTTGTAAAACAGTTTAAAAGTAAGCCTTACGGCAATCTTATGACAGAAAAAGAGGCGGAAATAATTGCAACTGCAATGGAGTCGGTTGTAAATACAAGTTTCGGATGGCTTTTTGGCACTTCTGATTATTCTGTTGCTGCCAAGTCAGGAACTGCGCAGTATGGAACTCTTGGATATGAGCATTCTCTTTTTGTGAGTTATTCACCTGTTGAAGATCCTGAAATTGCAGTGGTGGTTGTATTAGAGGGGGGTCCTCAACAGAACACCAATGCTGCAAGCGTTGCAAAAGAAATTTATGATTTTTATTATTCGAGGTAACAAAAATTTACATTGATATCTTCAGTGTTTGGGTGTATACTTTAATTAGTCGATAGTGACACACCGAACAGGAGGAATTGCAATGGTTGAAGCAACGAGCTGTGGGGGTGTGGTAATTTTCCGAGGAAAAATCCTTCTATTATACAAGAATTTTAAGAATAAGTATGAAGGGTGGGTACTGCCAAAGGGAACGGTGGAGCCGGGAGAGGAATACAAGGAAACGGCGCTACGTGAGGTTAAAGAAGAATCCGGAGTTGAAGCAGAGATAATCAAGTATATTGGGAAAAGTCAGTATTCTTTTTCAATTCCTAATGATACTGTTGAGAAGGATGTACATTGGTATCTGATGATGGCAAACAGTTATTTCAGCAGACCGCAGAAAGAAGAGTTCTTTGAGGATTCAGGATTTTATAAGTACCATGAGGCGTATCATTTGCTTAAGTTTGCTAATGAACGTCAAATCTTAGAGAGAGCGTATAGAGAATATCAGGAGCTTAGAAGAGCAGGGCTTTGGGGCAATAGAAAATATTATTAGCTATATGCATACCACTGAACATAGTGAGGAATGAATACCGGAACGTGAGATTATATTTTGCGTGACGGTATTTCTTAGTTTATAGGAATGTTTTTTCAAAAAAATAGTTATTAATTACACGAAAAAAGCCGAAGACCAAAGGCTTAACAGTGATAAGGAACTAATTTACTTATCAACTGTTAGCTGACGGTTTCCGGGGTGCATACGGACAAATCCCGTCTGATTTCTAACAGGAAGTCAGACGGGATTTTCTCTTTAT
>JBGVJZ010000030.1:0-23593 GCA_045129695.1 Lachnospiraceae bacterium
GTGCGCCCAATTTTAAGGGAAACACTCCAAAATAAAGGTTATAACCGGAAGTTTCCAGTGATATTCTCACTGGATTACTGAAAAAAATGACAAAATAGGATAATGCTGAAAATAAAGCTAATTAATCAGCGTTTCCCTAGAGCTATTTTCCTAATAAGCTCGACTGTGTCGGGTTCAACATTTCTTTTGCTCTTTTCGCCAAACATATCTTCAAGAGCCTTGTCTAATGCTTCCACTCGTTTCTTGTGTGTAACATATTTTCTGCCGCCACATCATTAGCAAGTTCCTGTGTCCATATATCCGGAATCCTTACAGTAAGTATCTGTTTACAAAATCTGCATGTTCCGGTTGTGTCTTTCATTACCTCGCCGTCCTCTGCGGCTTCTCTTACTTCATCAATTAACATAGTGACCTCCTTAAATCTCTATTTTTTCAAATTCAATTACCCATACATATGGGTTCGCATCCCAACCGTATATGTCTAACTGGTCTTTTTTTATGGTGCTATTCCATATCATTTCAAAGCGTTCTTTATACGCTACTAGCGTCCAACCACCCTGAGCCATAGGATGTACTTTTACACTCCTGTCAGTAGGATAAGTGTTGTCATCTAAAACACCCTCTTTTTTAAAGTCCTCTTTAGTAGACATATCCTGTAACCGTTCCAAACTCACATCCGTTACTCTTAAAAATATCCTTGCCGCTTCCTTAGGCATATGTATGGACGGGTGCCATGTTGGATAAGTGCTACTCATCCATTTTTTAACAAAAGAGTCGTAATTATCTCTGTTAATTGAATTCGTATTTCCATTCTCAAATTGGATTGTTTTACCCTCTCCACCAGCTTTAAAGCATATATCTGCTGTTGCCTCATATCTATGTGCTCTCCAACATTTCCATGTTTCTCTTACATACATCACATCGTTAACCTGATAAGGAGCCATTAAATAGCTTGTTATATCCTCTAGCCGCTGATTTTCATAGCACGTACCCTCTGTATGTATTGTATATAGTCCGTTCCTCTGTGGCTGTATATTACCGAGTGGTTTTATCACTCGCCTTGTAACGGTCTTTCTGCCCTCTAATATGGCTCTTACCATTTCTGTATTAAATAATATTGGTTTCATTTCCTCTGCTGCCATAATTACCTCCTATAGCCACGATTTTCCAAATTCGCGAATAAAATAATCTCTGCTGCCGATATTTTCTTCGAAATATCTCTGTGCCATCTGCTTAAGCTGAATGTCTTTTTCTTTGTTGAAATGGACTCCCGCATTACTTAAGTTGTGATGAGGACCACAGAGCCATACCTTTAAGCCATATTGTTCCGATTTGCGTCTGTTTGCAGTTCCTTCAAAGATATGGTGGCTGTGAAGTCCCCGGGTAGAATTACAGAAAAAACAAGTCTTATTTTTCTGAAATACTGATTTCATACAAACCCTGCCTTTCCATCTTCAAATACAATCATCATCTCCCTGCGGATGGCTGTGGCTATCTCTTCCGCACAGCCTTCACTGTTCCGCCAGCCATTAAGCACATATACAGCATCACACATATGCATCATACATATTGAGGTTTTCATGTATTCTTCATGGGTTGTGTCCTTTGGAAGTTCTGCATTGACCTTTGCAGGATTTACACAGATATATCCGTTACGTGTTAAGTATTCCTCTGCTGCCGCAAATCGCTCCATATAATCCGTTGTCCCCGTTATAGGACCACTTATGTATATTCTCATTAATCTTCATTCTCCTCTGCTATGGCATTTTTATTAAGTTTTTCCAATATCTCCTCTATCTTCTGCGTGTGTACAATAGCGGCAGAATAACATTCATCCTTTGTATATCTCAAAAGTTCTCCTGTTCGGAATTCAATATCTTCCAAATAGGCTTTTTTCTGACCCTCAGAAAGTCTGTCCGCTTTTGTATTTATGCGGGTTTCCGGACTTTCTACTGCTGCCAATTTGCCCTCATTTTCCTCTACAACAACCTCTGCATTAGTCTCAATAGGTGTTTTTGTGTCATTTATTGATACATTTTCCACCTTTTCAGGCTCTTTTTTAGATGTATCACATCCCTTGTCCGCTTTTGCATTTTCGGGCTTTTTCGGAGTTTTTGCCTTGGTAACCTTGGAAGGTTTCTTAGGTGCCGGTTTTTTATCCTCTTTAGGTGGCTCCATTGGTTGCACCGGTGCAACTTCCGGCTTTTTCTCTTCCGGATATGGTTCTTCGTATATCTGTTCCCAGTTATCCTTATCCGTAATATCCGTATTGATGATTGCACGGCATATAGAATAAATGTCTTTCCATGTGAAAATCTCTTTTTCGCCACTTCTTGCATCTGTTATAGCCACCTTCTCATCGTTTTCCTTGGTAGTCAAAAACTTTCTGCCCTCGCCCTGGATACGAACCGAGTGGAAGCTGTCGCCGGATGGTGCCAATGCATCCATAATGTCTTCATCCTCGCCACCGTATTTAACCTGATGATGCAAAAAGCAAAACAGCTTAACATCATCATGGAACAGCTGATGCAGGACCTTATTAAGAACTGTCGGCATTGACTCTTGCACTTCGTCCTTACCCTCTAGGTAAACCTCTATTGGTGTTATTTTCTCCTCTGCTTCCATTTCCTCTTTGACCGCCTGTATCTCTGCTTTGGAGTAGTTAGGGGTTAATTCCTCTACAACTGTTTCAGGAAGAGTAAGCATCATGGCAAGCTTAGCGTAACCAAACGCTTTGTACTGGTCCTGAAGACAATCGGAATAACCATCCTTAGAAAATCGGTCATTGATATTAATGAATCGGGATACCTGACTCTTATCTAAGCCATATTCTGCGGCCGCAAAATCATTTACATTGGCATATTCTGATTCTGTGAGAATATCCGTATCTCTTGCTATCTTCAGGAGATATCCTATTCTCACAAAGCTTTGCGCCGACTTCTCCAGTTCTGTGTCAAGCTCACGCTTGAAATCGTTATATGTTTTCTGTGTTAATTCCATTTTAGATAACCTCCATTAAATCACTTTCTAGTACATCTGCCAGAAGCTGTCCTTGCAGTTTTCCATGCCATACTACTTTTTTATCCTTGCGAAGCTGGCTGTAATTCTTCTTACGTGCTTCGGCACTCTTCTTTGCCAGTTCCTTATCCTCTTCGGATAAACGCTTTTTAATCTCCTGCTGCCACTTTTTAAGAAATGGAATCGCAGCATCCAAATCTTTATTCTGGTTATCTCCGGTGGTACGTTTCTGTCTTATAGTTCCGTTAGGCTCAATCTCCAAGGTGTACCATGGTGTGTCTATATCGCATTTACGCCTTAGGAATACCAGATAAGCCTCCCTCTGATTGATACGGTCAAAATAAAAATCACAACGATGTATGCAATGGTTAAGAATGGTGCCTTCAAGGAATATGTCCATTATGCTCTTAGGTGCCACTACGGCATATTCATCATCCGACCATTCATACTTAGTTAGCTCCGTGCACACCGTATTAATATCCGGATATTCTTTAAGTCTCTTTGCAGCTTCACGCTCCATATCCTTTTTATTGGCAAGAGCTATCATATCAGCATGAGCCTTATTAATATTCTTAGGTTTAAAAAACTGCTCTTTAGTGATATCCACCTTAGCTCGCTTTGCCATATCAAGATAATCTCTCCAGGTTATTCTAAGCTGTCTTATATTCTCTCCTGTAACCTCAGTCTGCTTAATCAGATAATTCATAACCTTAACCGGAGTCATCTTATCCAGAATAAAATCAAAATCATACGGTTTAAGCTCCTGCTGCCCGTAGAAATCAATCAATTTATCCGGCCACTGAGTATTAGCTTCTTTTTCGTACTGTAGCCATTTGAGAGCATCCACACCGCCTTTTATGGCTTTTAATCTTTTAAGTCTTGCACTGTCTATCTTTAAGAGCTTAGGCAGCTCTGTCTGGCTCTCATTGAGAAGCGTCCTATCATAGCTGATATTTAGAATTTCCTTTGCAAGTCTGTATAAATCTGCTTTTACTGACATTTCTATTGCAGGGTTATGTAATTCAGTCTTCAGATAATTGCATATATCGATATTGCGGTGGTGTTTTCTCATAATCATATACGCTGTTGGCCACTTACTACGTCTGAATACTGCTGCCACATTCTTTTGATACATTGGATATGATGCCATTCCACCTTGTGCCCAGTTGTTTGTAACCCAGCGGTTACATCTTTGCTTATACATCTCGAACACGTAAGTAGTCATACCACCTTTATAAAAAACAACTCTTCTTACCTCATAGGTTCTAAGTTTATTAAGTCCACTTGCAGGATTATTGGCGTAATAATCCGTACTCACATGAAAATATCTGATTACAAGCCCGTCCTCATAGTTCTGTATCAGGCCTGCGTGACCGCCATGTACAAATATGTGGTCAAGCTTTGCTTTACTTTTGTACACAATAGGAGTCTTGCATTCAGGACATTTATCCTCTTTGTTGTATTTTGGACTAATTCCGGTCACTTCCTTGCAGCAACAAGTGCAATATCCCTTATTCTGTCCTTTGCAGTCATAATCGTAAAATATGTAATGCTCTTTAATTCCCTTCTGAAGGCAAAACAACTTGAAGTCTTTTGGAAGTTCTGCATTAACCTTTGCCATAGCCGCATCCCAAGCGGCGGTCTCGCGCTTATACTTTTCATCCTTACGCTGCTCATTAATCCTTTTCTGCCATTCCATTATTCCTTTATATCCGCCCTCTGACACCTTAAGTTCTCTTTTGATGGTTTTGATACCTTCGGGGTTCATATAGCTTAAATAGTCATAATCGTAACGTATACGCCAATAATCGTAAAGGTTATGAATCATTGCAGTGCGCCATACCCAGCCTTTCTTGGTGCGTTCTCTTGATATCCATTCCTCACCTTCGGGATTAATGAATATTTCGTAACGCGGATCCATAATACCGGCGTTTAGGTCTGTCGGTGTAAACAGAGCTACCTTGATTATTCCACCTAAGCACTGACAGCGCATTGCACAACCGTAACGATATCTATTAACTCGCTTTGAATTAGTGTAAAATGAGCTGACTGTCTTTCTTCCCGGTTCAATTATCCTCTTAACCATTGATGGAGTCGCTCTAAGAGTTCTTAGCTTTTCCAGTTCGCTTTTTCTCATGCACACGCTCTCCTCTCACGTTATAGTATTTATCCGGCTTAATTTCCTTGCCGTCCACCTCATATACTCCAAGTTCCTCTATTGTTCCGTCAGCACCTTCCTTGGCAAGATACAGAACGCTTCCCTTGGTTCCTGCTGCCTTTGGGTTCTTACCACGTACAATTACATAATCGCCATCTGCTGTGCCTTTATCTTTTCTTACTATAGAACTGTACTTGCGCTTTGGATGCTCCTTCATAAAGATTAATCCGGCAATAATAAGCTGAGTTTTGGTAATCTCCTTGACAAGTCTAATCTTGGTGCAGGCAATGCGGGAATTGACATCATCCTCATGTATGTCACCTGCTGCCTGTACGATAAAATAACGGTCATCATCATTACTGTAATAACAAAGCACATCCAACGGGTTATCAGTGCAGTGAAAGCCTGTATTACAACACTGGGCTTTCTTCTCTGTATGCCATTTATTAATTTTAAACTGATATGTACCTCTTCCCATGGTGCAGGTCAGATTATTTCTAAATCCCTTATATGCTTTCATTTGCACCTCCAAGGTAATATTCCTTAATAAGCTTCTTAGCTGTTCCAATACCAGGGATTCCTAACGTGACCTTGTAATTGATGTTGCAGGCTTTAAGAATATCTGCATCCACAGGCTTAGCATTCTTAAAGCTCCACTTTACAAGCTCTGCTATGCAGCCTTTAAGGCTCTTGTCCTTTTTCAATATTGCCTTTGCCATATCCGGATTCTCGAGAACTGTAGCTTTAATATAAGCCACCCAATCCTCCATAATCTCATAAGGCTTAAGCTCCGCACTCTCAATCTCCAGTCTGCCGGTGGCTGCACAATACGGAGTTGCTAATATAGTGATTACTCCGTCTATAAAATCCTCTGCATCCTCTTTATCTAGTCCATTCTCTCTGGCAAGCTCCTTAATTCCTTCATAATTCTTCGCAACAAGTAGCTCTGCTGCCTTTTCATTCATCTCTTCTACAGTGTTAAATTTTCCAAATTTATCAAACATTTTTACTCCTCATTTCTGTTTCTCTTATTAACCAATTTTTATAACTGTGTGGTGTCTTTACCTCAAACCGGTACATATGCCGTCCTAACAGTTGCATCACTTCCTGCCATTCGTTCTTATAGGTCACTTCGGTTCCTTTGGATGTGAGCCATCCGGATTTAATCCAGTCATCCATCCACTTAATTCCACACTGTATATATTTGCTGTCAGTGTAGATTGTGAGGTCACAGGCTCTTTTTAACTTACGGAGTGCATATAACAGAGTCTTCAACTCCGCGTGGTTCGCGGTGCACTTTGCCAATGTGCCAAAATCCGTAAGGGTATAGGGTTCCCTACCATCCATTGGCATTTCAAGCACTATTCCATATGCTCCATCAGATGCACTGACTGTATTTATTGTTGTATGCAGGTAAATGTTTACATTATCCATATCTGCCTCCCGGTGGTTTATCATCTCTTTTTATCTGTTTAATCCGGACTTCTGTGTATCTAAGGTAGGACATTCCGGTAAAAGGATTAATGCCATATTCCAAACTGTCCTTGTCTATGTAGTAGCCTGGCTTTGGCTTGGGTCCTTCCTCAATAAGACGTCTTAATGTCCAGTGTTTAAATTCCTTTCGTTCCGGTTCAGGCCGGATGAGATTACGTGAACAGGAATATTTAACAAATTCCTTCTGCTCTTCCGGTTCGAAAAAGCTCAACTGTTTCATTACCTTTTTATCTGGACGTTTGACTATATACTCTGCAAGGTCTTTATAACCGCCCGCCTCGTATATGTTCTGGTAGTTGGCTCGTCCTTGTGTCCACATATCCTGAATAAGTACCTCCGTATCAGGTCTGCCTCTTGAACGGTTTATGATTATATGGATGTGGATCCCGCCTCGGCTCCCAATCTCCATACGGTATATGTATTTTAGAGTCTCACCCAGCTTCTTGTATGCATTACGCAGCTTGGTGAGGAATTTTCTAAAATCCTTCTTGATTTCCTCCAATGGCTTACGTAGTCCCTTGGGGTATTTCAGCGTGACCCATATGTCATTTGGAAAGAAATTAGCTTTTATAAGATGGCGCATATCTCGTTCCTTGCGTCTCTGATTAACTATAAGTTGCTGTTCGGGTGTTTTCTTCTGACGTGGTGCTCTTCGCTCTCCCTTTGCACCATAATTTCCCATATAGTGATATTCGTATTCGATAGAATTTGTGAATGTAAATATTAATCTAGTGTATCCCATTGTAATTTTCCTAACTTTAATATATTTAAGAGTGTTATTAAAAGGGCTTAAACCCTTTGTTTTATTTGACTTTTCAGCCTTGCAATGGTATACTTAAATTGACCTATTTAAGTGACACCATTGGTGTTGTTAAAGGATGGATTTACTCCATCCTTTTTCTTATCTTCCTGACCTTCTGACGCTCCTGCATCTCCAACTCAAATTGAATTCCGCGTGTTGTGTTATAATATAATTTCCCGTCTGCATCCTGATAATAGATGTATGTGTTGTCTCCAAGCTTCCTTCGTTCTATTTCTACCGCATCATTTGGTGGATTCAGCCCCGGAAAACTTCTTGCGGAACCGTAGTCAATTTCTTTTTCAATATCCATACTCCGCCTCCGCATATTCCAACAGCTTGTCCTTAATCTTTAGTGCATACTCTGATACCTTGCCCTGTGCCGTCATCTCATCGGCGTATGTAGGACCACCGTTATAAGCCATCATTGCCCATTCAAGGGTTGTATCATTTCTGTAGTTTAATAACTCCGCCAGATAATCAATCCCTACAAGGATGTTCTGCTTTGGGTCCGTTATATCCGTTACACCGAGCCTGTCCATCCTGTCCCGATGCCAATATGTATTAATCTGCATAAGACCAGCGGAGTACTCACCGTTATCATTAAGTGATTCCACTTTAAAACTGCTTTCTTTCCACATAACTGCAAAAATGAGTAGCGGATTAATTTCATACTCTGCGGCTATCTCACAGGTGTACACCTGCAGGTCAGCCGGCAGAGGGATGAAGTCATACAATGGTTGCACCGGTGCAACTGTCGCTTCTGTGGATGCGGAGTATATTTCGATATGCTCGGTGAAGGTTTCTGTCTCAAGCTGTTCAGCTGATACATCAACTTTATAATCCCCTTGGTTATGCAGTGCCGATATCACTACCGGCACTGACACAATCAAACCTATACCAATACTTATTAAGTTTTTCTTTAGTGACATTTAAGCTACTCCTCCCTTATTCTTGGAAGGTTTATAACCTAATGCTTTCATTGCCATGTTATTGAGTTTCTCAGCTGTGATACGCTGTTCCTCCGGTGTAAGAGAATCCCAAGGTATGCAATGCTCTGCCTGATATTCATCTGCCGTCTGCTTCTTTGGATCCCATTCCGGTGCATTCGGCTTTTCAATGTAGAGTTTAACTGTCATAGTACCGCTCCTTTCGTATATTTAGTTTATGTGGGACAGATTGTCCCCGTTCTTTGCAAAGAATGCTCCGTATAGGATTCGAACCTATGACCTACCGGTTATGAGCCGGGTGCTCTTACCTGCTGAGCTAACGGAGCGGGTGGTTCCTGCCGATGGCAACATAGCAGGAACCTGTGTAAAATTTGAGGAGGTCTTGTGCCGGTGTCATCTCTCCAGCCGGCACAGGATTATCGCTTAGTTATATGGTTCCGGTAATGGCATCCAAGCCACTACATCTTTCTCCCACCAATTATGCCATTCTCCATTATGACGATAATCTATTTCTATTCTTCCGAATTTAAGGCTAACCAACACCGGAACTTTGTCTTCAGGAAGCCTCTCAGTACATAAAATCCAATCTCCACACTTAGTCGTGGTAGAAATTGTTCTTGCTTCACCTGTTCTTAATTCAAAGGTCCCTTCTGTCTCATATTCCTTGGTATCAATTTTGAGTTTGAAACCTCTTGTCACATCACAAGCCATTTCAAAGCCAACACAATGTTTTCCAAAGTCCTTGCCATTTACTCTGTATATTTTCTTATTCACATCAATCTCAACTGTTTCTAATTTGGGAACATCAAATATTTCATTCATTTAAATCACCTTCCTCCTGTACTGTTTTTCTTTGCTCTTCCAATCCATTTGTGCTACACTCCCCTTACAGGCTCCCGCCAGAGCCAAGTAAATTGAAAGGAGTATTTACTATGCCTGAAATAAATTTAGAAACTTTTCCAAGTTCCAAAACAGAGGCTTTAGCACTTTTATATGTTCAGAAAAAAACTTATACTGATTTAACACCTGAAAAACTTGCTGATGATTACCGCTATGCTTACAAAGAAATCAAAAAATATTTTTCTGAGCATAAATCCCGTTCTGATTGGACTTACTAGTTGTAATTTTGAAGAGAAATCTATCTTTATGAGATTGATTTCTCTTTTAATTTCTGTTATTTCTTGCTTTAATCAATTCAGCAAGAGCATTTACTGTATCTGCATAATCCTCTGGCATTACATCATTTTCCTGTATTTTCTTACAGACTGATTTAATGGTTTCATCCATCATTTCTCTCATTTCGATTTCATGCTCTAATACAATTTGCTTATCCACTCAGTTCATCTCCTTCCTGTCGTTCCTTCCTATTCCTTTACTCTGTACTGCCAACTGCAACATTCTTTCTTTTTATATGTTTTTGTGTTATAATCCTCACATCTTTTACATTAGGAGGATTTATGTTCAACTCTTTGCCTGAATTCATTTTTCAATTACTTTTTGCAATAATCTGTAGCGTTATTTATGACGCATTAAAAAAAACTTTTCAAAATCGTCCAAAATACGATTCTCTACAGTCCGAGAAATACGGAAATGAATACGTTAAAAAGGTAAAATATGAATTTTATATCTCTTTTTTTATTGGTATTGTGTTAGCATCTCTACCTAATACCTCTATAACATTCATAAACATTGCCAAAGGCGTATTTATGTACTTCTCATTTTTCATCTCTCTTATGGGCTTTATGTGTATGATAGATGTCTACAATCACACGTCCAATGATGGTTCCGATGGCAAATGATAATAATCTAATAAAAAAATCCATATACTTTCACTCTCCTGTACTGCTGCCCGACTGCATCTCCTGTTGTGCCTTCATAAATGCCATACCCTCACCAAAGGCAATTAATTTCTCTTTCTCTATTTCCGTTAAGTTTGGAATCACCTTTTCAAAAGTTTCCAGTATTTCCTTTTCTTTTTCTGACATTGTTTGCTCCTTTCCGTCCTCTTTGTGAACATTCTAGTACACAGTGATGACTTTGTCAATACTTTTTTGTTTTCTTTGTGAACTTCTTCTTGATTTTTACACTACTGCCCCTTATAATAGGCATTAAGAAAAGAGGTGATACCGTATGAATGACAGAATTAAGGAAATAAGAAAATATCATAATCTTACTTTAGAAAAGTTTGGTGAAAGACTTGGTGTAGGGAAATCAGCAATATCTAATATTGAGAATGGGAATAGAAATGTTACCGACCAGATGATTAAATCCATCTGTCGTGAATTTGCTGTTAATGAACATTGGCTTAGAACCGGAGAAGGTGATATGCAAACAGATTTAGACCGAGAAGACCAATTAATGCAATGGGCTGGTACTGTCCTTGCCGATGAATCCAACTCGTTTAAAAAGAATCTTGTAAGAATACTTTCGTCTTTAACAGAAGATGAATGGGAGTTCTTAGAAAGAAAAGCTAAGGAACTTGCTAATTATGAAAAAAAGGAATAGGTTATTTGCCTATTCCTAAAAATGCTATTATGAAATTATATATTCTTCTAAGCTGCGTCTGATTTGCCTTGCCCAGAGCTTCTATTATACATTCCTTATAATCCATTTACATTACCTCCCCACAAACACACGTTCTAAAGTAGCGATAATTTATTCTAGCAAACATTTGTTCGAGTGTCAATTAGCTGTTTGTATGTAAAATAGATTTTATCTAAAAAGACAGCAGATGTTACTCTGCTGCCTTTCAAAATTTACACTATGTAAAATTATGGATTTAACTTAATTGTCTCATTTACATAATCTTCTGTTTCCCAATCTTCAGAATCGTATGCACTAAACTGCATTTCAATTTCTTCAACCTCAGTAATGCCGTTATCTTCAAAATCTGTCTCAAACCAAGATATAGAGCTGAATGCACACTTACCTCCGGTTACCGATGTTGCCCAGAACGGATCTAACATAAATCCATTAACAGAAACATTCTCCACTCCAAACATAATTTCCTTGTCAGTCTTATTTACCAGAAAAAGATTTACTGTGTATCCATAAAAACCTTCTTCATCAATTTCAGTCACAATAGCAGTTACATAATCATTATCAACTATTACATTATCGGTACTCTGTGCTTCTCTGACAAATTTTGTTGCCTTATCTTCGCCATATGGATATACATGGATTGTTTCTACAGCGACAGGTTCAGCAAGCCAATCCTCCGAATCGTACACTCTGAATGAAACCTCTATATCAGTAAATTCTTTAATTCCAAGCTCTTCAAGTGTTGTATCAGTAAAACTCATATCTTCATTTGCCTTTTTACCCGGAGCAACCTCAACAGCAAAAAATGGATCAGTCTGTACTCCATTTACCGCAGCGTTATCAACTGAAAACATATATGTTTTATCTGTTGACTTATTTTCTAAATAAACCTTTAAAGTATATCCCCAGAAATTATCTTCATCAATTCCGGTGATTTTAACTGTACATTCATCATTATCAACAACTGTAATCTCTTCAAAGGCTACTATTTCTGCCTCAGTTTCTTTTGTTGTCTCATCCTCTGGTGTCTGCTCTTCTGTATCGTCTTTGTCAGTATCTCCTTTTTCAACAGTTGTTGTTTCATCCTCATTATCAATTGTCACTATGCCACATGCTGATAATGGCAGCATAAGTGCGAGGGTAAGTATTATTGCTAAAATTTTTTTCATAAAATATTTCTCCTTCTTCTCTCTGTAATTCTTAATAATTTACTCATTTTCTATATCATCATAGAAAATCTCCTGTACCGTCAAACCATAATATTTTGCAATTATAATCTTTCTCTGGTCACTTGGTACTCTTTTTCCGGACTCATACATAGCATATGTAGACTGTTTAACACCTATTTGTTCTGCTACTTGGCTCTGAGTCTGATTTCCACGTAATTCAATTAACTTTTGGGCTATCCTTTGTGTATTCATCATTTCTCCTTTCTCGCTTATTGTGACCATTTTTTTCTTAAATTTATCACTCATTGTGATTATTGTCAATCACTTTTTGTGATTAGCCGAATTGCTTTTTATCACTTATTGTGATATATTCTTTTTATAAAATTAAGGATGTGGAATAATGCCTCTTTTTAAAGATATTATTAAGAATTTACGAACTGAAAGAAATATAACACAAGGAACTTTAGCTTCTGAACTGGGAAAGTCCAAAAGTACAGTTGCCATGTGGGAAACCGGCGATAGAACCCCTTCACCGGAGGTATATGAAGAGTTAGCCGACTTTTTCAATGTTGACATGGATTACCTGTATGGAAGAACCAATATTAAAAAGAAGGTTCATTTTGATAACCGCGGTAACAGCTACTATTACCTGAGTAAAGAAGAAAAAGAAATTGCAGAATCTATTGAACGTATTATGTCAGGAAAAAATGAATTTCACAAGAAGCTTATTAAGACTGTTGCTACCGCCAGTGAGGAAGATTTGAAGGTTTTGGAACGCTTGATTCGTTCCATGGAGAAATAGTTGCACCGGTGCAACCGAAAAAATTTTTATAGAAACAAAGACAGCAGATGCTACTCTGCTGCCTTCTTTTAATCCTCATAATGTCCTTTACATGAGATAATTTCTAAAATATCACCATTAACCCTATATACCAGCCTGTTTACCTCGTCAATCCGCCTACTCCAGAAACCACTAAAATCCCCTTTTAGTGGTTCCGGTTTGCCTATACCCTCAAAATTCCCACGCTCAATATCTTTAATCAACATATTAATACGTTTTAAGGTCTTCTTATCCTGTGACTGCCAGTAGGTGTAATCCTCCCAGGCTTCATCAAACCATATTTTCTTCATCAGTCTACCTCTACAATATCACGTTCAATTCCTTTGCCACTATTAATTGCATCTACACCCCTGCGTAAGTGATTTAGATTGCTTTCGGAATAGAATGGGTCGACTGAAACTTCAAATGGAATTCTTTTTTCCCTGCTCATTTTCTTGGCAAATATTGTAAATGCTGTTGTCATATTCATACCAAGCTCCTGGCAGGTCTGCTCCATGCTCTTTTTTAATTCCTCATCCATACGAATATTAATAAGTGTCTGTGCCATAATAACACCCCTTTCCTTTATATTTACATACTATCACATTGTAAAGATATTTGCAATACAACGTCTTTATTTTTTAATATATACATATATGTGAGATTTATTCATAAACGTAATGTGAACGTTAAGTTTTTTCTTAATAAAGATTAACCCGGCTTGTTACCAAATTTCATGACTTGTAGATACTCTATTTAAACTAAAAATAATGATTTTTCTTTATTCTATCAAAAGTTATATCTAATTCCCTTATCTGCTTATTTATTTTCTTTTGTTTCGTTGAATACATATCGGTATCCTTTGTCACTGTTCTTATTGTAATAATTAAAGCCAATATGTTTAATCCAATAAAAAACATTACTGTTAAAGTCCCTGCAATTATTTTTTGAATCTGTTTATCCTCCGCAAGCATTTCAACCAATATAGCATCTGTTAATGCAATACATATAAGACCTGACAATATGAGAAAAAATATTAAACCAATAATACTTAACACTTTTCCGACTCTGTCTGTAACTTTAAAAAATCTGTCAACAGCTCTATCTTCATTCTCGTATAACTTTACATAATCAATAATGAGTAATTTATCAAGCTGTTCTGAACGATTTTCTTTTGTTTCGCTTTTGTTATAATATACATATCTGACATATGGAGGTATAAACGGCTTATTAATATCCTTCTCTTTCAAAAAATCTATCACATTTTTTGTCTCTGCATCTTCATGATATAATTTTATGTATGGTCTTAAAATATGATTATAATAATCATCTTCACGTTTAGCTTCTTTGCTTTTCTTAATTGAACTTAACCCCGACAATAAATTAATAACTGTTGCAATTAATGCGGTGATTGCTGTAACGCATGAAACAAATGTAGTTTCCATATTATGTGCCTCCATCTTGTTTTTTTCACCTATTATATCGGAAATATTATTTCAAATCCTTATACTTCATAAACCATTTTTCACTTGACTTTATATCATTTTAATATTATTTTCAAATTAAAAAGCCCCCGGCACCAACCGGGAGCAACCGCAAAATATCAATACCTGATACTTCGCCATGAACAAGCATATTGTATCATCTAGTCCGGTATTTTGCAAGTTCCGGGCTATTTCTATGCCCTAATACATACTATAGAAAGGGTGATACTCATGTTTCAGAAAACCGCAGCTCTCTACATTCGTGTATCCACACACGACCAGGAAGAACTCTCTCCTGATGCACAACAGCGTCTACTCCTTGATTACTGCAAGAAAAACGGATTAAGTGTTATTACAGATCATATTTTCATTGAAAAGGGTATATCCGGCAAGAAAGCAGATAAAAGACCTCAGTTTATGCAGATGATTGGTATGGCTAAGAGCAAGGAACATCCTTTTGACGTTATCCTTGTGTGGAAATTCAGCCGATTCGCCCGCAACCAAGAAGAATCCATAGTTTATAAGGCAATGCTGCAGAAATCCGGTGTAGAGGTTATTTCCGTATCTGAGCCGGCTATTGAAGGACCTTTCGGTTCGCTTGTGGAGAGAATCATTGAGTGGATGGACGAATACTACTCCATCCGATTGTCCGGAGAAGTAATAAGAGGAATGACTGAGAATGCCTTACGTGGCGGATATAACGCACAACCGCCAATGGGCTATAAGACCAACAAAGAAACAGGCATACCTGAGATATATGAACCGGAGGCTTCCATTGTAAAAAAGATTATTCAGGAATATATAAGTGGTAAAGGCTTCCTTGATGTAGCAAGAACGCTTAATGCCTTGGGCTATAAGACTCGCAAAGGTAACTCTTTTGAACCAAGAACCATTCGTTACATTCTGGAGAATCCTTTTTATGTAGGTAAGGTTCGCTGGAACAGGCAGAACCCTGCCGACCACACCATCAGAGACATATCAGAATGGATTATTGTGCAGGGAGTGCATGAACCACTTATCTCTCCGGAAGAATACGACCACGTCCAATCATTGATTGCGGCACGTACCCGACCATACAAGGCACGAGGCACATCAGGAATCAAGCATTGGCTAAGCGGAATTGTTAAATGTTCTGCCTGCGGAGCCTCACTTGTATCCAACGCCTTATGGAAAGGTAATTCCTCCAGTTTTCAGTGCCAACGATACAACAAAGGACAATGCAACGTAAGCCATTATATAAAAACTGCAAGGTTAGAACAAAGTGTATATGATGGTCTGGTAAATGCATTCTCTACCTGTGAAATAACTTTTGATGTACAGGCGAACACTGCTACCGGTGACGATGACAGAATACGCATTATGAATAATATTGCCCGGCTCGACGATAAAGAACGAAGAATTAAACAGGCATATCGTGACGGTATTGATACAATTGAGGAATATCGTGAGAATAAGGATATTCTTAATAAAGAGAGAGCCGAACTTGAAGAACTGCTTAACAGATACTCGGCCGAAAATACAATAGATAAAAAAGCATTTGCACAACAGATTAAGAACGTGTATGATATAGTTACAAATGAATCTCTTGATAAGCTCGAACGAGCTAATGCAATCAGAAGTATTGTTAACACAATAATCTATTATAAAGATTCAGATACAATCTCCATAAATTTCAAAAGCCCGCAAACCTAACATTTACGGGCTTTTCACAACATTATACCTTACAGCAGTACGGCGGCCCGGATGGTGAGTCAGCTGCTTCATTCCGTTATCTGTCACAACGTTATTCCATGCCGGATAAAGTTGTTGCCGGCGTTTTAACAGATATAGGTACTGAAGAACTTGCACATCTTGAAATTATTGGGACAATGGTACATCAGCTGACAAGAAATCTTACTCCTGAGGAAATAGAAAAATCAGGCTTCGCGCCTTATTATGTTGACCATACCCTCGGTGTATGGCCCCAGTCTGCAGGCGGTGTACCTTTTAATGCATGCGAATTTCAGGTAAAAGGGGACCCAATCTGTGATTTAGTGGAGGATATGGCAGCAGAACAGAAAGCAAGAGTTGTTTATGATAACCTTCTCCGTCTGCTTGATGATCCGGATATCGTTGAGCCATTAAAATTTCTCCGTGCCAGAGAAATTGTTCATTTTCAGCGTTTCGGTGAATCCCTCAACAGAACTCAGGATAAACTTGATCATTCCAATGTATATGCTTTCAATCCGGCATTTAGCAGATAATGTAAATATCCGATATAATTTAAATAGTAAGGTGCTGCCTGATTACCCTGGCAGCACCTTATCTGATTTGCAAACCGTTATTCATTTCTCAGATTTTCAATACTGTTATAAATATTTACGATGCCATATCCCCACAGCGGTGACGGATATTTAATTCCGTCCTGCCTTGTGCATCCGGCAATAGTAATATTCTTTATGTCACTCGTCCGTAGATATGGAATGTTATTTCTAACCAGACCAAATTCCTGAATAAGTGCCGCCATTCCGGTATAAAATGCAGCCGCAACACTTGTTCCGCTTCTCACCTCATAGCTATCAGTACCAAAAGCAGAAGGAGCAATAAGATTTACTCCCGGTGCACAGAAGTCCGGTTTAACTGCCCCTGTTGAAGCATATCCTCTTCCATTATTCAGATACAGATTTTTGCTTACACTGTCATAAGCTGACACTGTAATACATTGCATTGTATTACCCGGCTCAGTAATTGTTGTTTCCGGTGAAGGTCTCAGAAAATATGTGTCCTCAGTAAGGAACTCCCTGTTCATCATCCAAATATCGTATTCGCCGGAAACAATATTTCTTCCGTAAATATTCAATGTCCAAATTCCTGCCGCAGGGTTTTTAAAACGGATTACCACGAGATTTTTGCCGGACCTCGCTTCATTTTGCCTGTAATAAATATAGATTGTTGTATTTTCGAAGATAAAATTCAATCTGGTGGTAGTTCCGGTACGTGCAGGAACTCTGTTAATTATCTGACCGGTTGGTGAAATAATTTCAATCGTATATACCTCCGGTGCATTCGACCATAGCTCACAATTGAATCCCCTTTCTGTGTTACCTATATTTATCTCCACTCTTTCCGGAACAGCTTCATCAGATATGTGTCCTTTAAAATGCAGCCTCTCCACACCTTCATTACCGGATGCAATTGTAATACATCTACCTGTTTTTTCAGCCTCATCAGCTAATAAATCACAAAGAGGTGAGGTTCCGGCATGTGAGCCCAATGCCGACCCAATTCCGACACAAATGGAAACCGGCAAACTATTTTGTTCAGCATATTCTGTAACAAATTTGACAGCAAGCATTAAATCTGTTTCTGAATATGCAACCGCCCCCTCCTTAATCGAATAGAAATCCTTCAGATATTTTTTTGCCTGCTTTAGTCGTACTACAATAATGCCTGAAAGAGGTGCAGCTCCGGAGAATCCCTCTTTCCTGTTAATATTTCCGCCTGCAATACCTGCCATAAAGGTTCCATGACCGATATCATCCCCCGGAATATTTATATTCTCCCCTGCAAGTGCCGCATTAATATCCTCCTTTGTATACACTGTGTTACTTTCCTGATCCCATAGAATCTTAATTCTGGTAGTGTTATCCGAATTTATAAAAGCTTCATGCCTCCAGTTTATTCCGGTATCTATAATTGCAACATTGGTCTGACTGCCATATAAACCTAGTACAGGCTGTTCCCTTACTGCCGCTATTCCCGATGCATTAACGGCACCCAAATCGGCCAGACCATACAGCATTGGAAAAGCTGAATAATTTAAGATACCAAATGTTGAACCCGGGATAATTTTCACCGGAACTGATACAATACTCCACTTTTCATTAACGGAAATTATACAATACTCCTCAACACCCAGCAAACCCTTTCTGCTTAATGCACCCTCTCTGAAAATCAGTTCAATATAATCCTCAGAATTAAATTCATTAGAACAATTAATTATCATTTTTTATTTTTATTATATGAATAAAAACAGGCGGTCATTACAACCGCCCGAAAATCTTCTTATTGTCCTTCAATCAATGTCACACCACGTGTCTCAATCAACGGACCTCCTTTTTTGTTTATGTAATCACTTGTAATGACTACCCTTCCTATATTCTTATCTTTAGGAGTCTCATACATGATATCCAGCATAAATTCCTCAATAATTGAACGTAAGCCTCTTGCACCCGTCTTTTTCTCCAATGCCTTTTTGGCAATCGCCAGATAAGCGGCATCCTCAAACTGAAGATCAACCTCATCAATCTCCAATAACTTCTTATACTGCTTAAGAATGGCATTCTTAGGCTCCTTAAGAATACGTACCAGCATATCCTCTGTAAGCTCTTTGAGAGTATAAATAACCGGAAGTCTTCCTAAAAACTCCGGAATCATTCCGAAATTTCTTAAATCTTCCAATGTAACCTTCTCAAGCAAATCAGGGTCATTATCATACTTATCCTTAAGGTCAGCTGCAAAACCAATTGAAGACTGCTTATTAAGTCTCTCCTTAATAATATTGTCCAAATCCGGGAATGCACCGCCACATATAAAGAGAATATTACGTGTATTAACCGTTGTTAACGGAACCATTGCATTCTTACTGTTTGCTCCAACCGGAACCTCGACATCACTTCCCTCAAGAATTCTTAACAATCCCTGCTGCACGGATTCACCGCTGACATCCCTGCTTCTTGTCTCCTTCTTCTTGGCAATCTTATCAATCTCATCAATAAAAATAATACCTCTTTCAGCCTTCTCTACATCATTATCAGCTGCTGCCAACAGCTTAGAAACAACGCTCTCAATATCGTCACCTATGTATCCTGCTTCAGTTAATGAGGTAGCATCAGTTATCGCCAGCGGAACATCAAGAATTCTTGCAAGTGTCTGAACCAGATATGTCTTACCTGAACCGGTTGGTCCAATCATAAGCATATTGGATTTCTGAATTTCAATGGAATCCATTGTCCCGGTTGCAACTCTTTTATAATGATTGTACACTGCAACAGAAATAACCTTCTTAGCGTGCTCCTGTCCGATTACATATTCATCCAGCATTGCTTTAATCTGATGTGGTGCCGGCATTGCCTTAAGGTCAATAGGAGGAAGCTTCTGTTCTCCCTTTTTCTTTTTCTTAATCTTCTGCTTCGGCGACATCTCATTCAAATCAGATACGTTCATAAAATGAATTCCCGGGATTCCGGAAAACTTCATCATGTCTTCATATCCACCATTGTTCATAGAATCAAATGTCTTCTGCATACAGTCCGGACAAATTGATATATTCTGCGGAAGAGTAATCATCTTACCCGCCTTGCTCTCAGGTCTGTGGCAGAGATAGCATATCTTCTCATATTCTTCAAATTCTTCATTGTTATCTATTCTATTATCGTCCATTTCATTTCTCCTTCATCAATTATCACTATCCTATCATATTTTACCTAAAGTCACAAGCGGAAATAATTGCAAAAGCAAAAAGCACTACACAGGCCATTAACCCGCATAGTGCCAGATTAAGTTATTGTAATTCTATAAATTACTGTGGCTTGGCAGTCAGAATAACTGTTGTAGTCTGCTCCACATATTCTCCCTTATTATTCATATGATAATATACTATTTCAACTTCCTCACCAACAGAATAATATGGCATAAGCTCAATCAGTTCATCATAATTGTCTAAGTTCTCACCATCAAAGGACTTGATAATATCATTTTTAATAATCCCAGCACTGTCTGCTGCTGAATTTTCAGAAACTGAACGGATTAAAATACCCTCAGGATATCCATATTCCTGTGAAATTGCAGATGTAATGGTAATACCTGTAATTCCGAGATATCCTCTCTCATCTTCTGACAGTTCTTCTCTGGTCTCCTTCAAAGATAAATCCTTAATTATATCCATCACTGAGCTTACGGAAATCGCATAGCCCATTCCTTCAACACCGGTCTGGCTCATCTTGACAGAATTAATACCAATAACCTCGCCCTTAGCATTAAATAAGGCACCACCACTGTTACCCGGATTAATGGCTGCGTCCGTCTGAATCAAATGCTCATAATCCACATCCTCAACGGTTACGGTTTTATCCAATGCACTTATACAGCCGGTTGTTACTGAAATTCCATAGCCAAGAGAGTTTCCTACTGCAATTGCAGCCTGACCAACCTGCAAATCGTCAGTCTCACCCATTGCTGCAATGGAATACTGTGCTTCACTTGAAATATCAGAAAGCTTGGCTGAAAGAACTGCAAGGTCATATTCGCTCTTCTTACCCTTAACTGATACATCGACTGTTGAACCATCATAAAAGGTTATCTGAGGATTATCCACACCTTCAATTACGTGATAATTAGTCACAATAAGCAATTCTTCTTCGTTGGCTCCGATAATTATTCCCGAACCACTGACTGTTGACTCGTAGGTTCCACCCCAGAAGCCTGTGCTGGTGGTATAGGTTCCTTTTATTGCCACTACTGAGGAAATTACATTAGAAACCATATCGGACACATCAAAAACTGATATTGCAATATTCTCATCCTTCACAGTATCAGCATATTCTGTAGAATGTACTGCGGTCATGCTCCCGGCATTGGTATTAGTATTATTAATGACCTCTGTCTTAATCGGGAAAATGGCATATCCCAAATAACTTACACCGTAGCATGCAATACCTGCAACTCCACCCAGCATCACTGCACATACGATTGCTACAATCGCTCTGAAAAATTTACCGGCACCGGATTTCTTAGGCGGCTTAGTCCCAACAATTTCTTTCCCTTCAGAATTATTATATTCCTCATACATAAAAAATTCACCTCTGCTATTTATTTTATAGTTAAAGTATATTGTTATTTTGTGTACTTTTTGTGTATGAAAAGAGAAAAAGCTATGAATCAGAAAAGTGACTGTCACAAAATATAAATCTTGTGACAGCCACTTGTTAACTACTTAACTAAATCCATCATACTATTCCTGAGTGCATCTAGCTTCTGCTCTGCATCTTCAAAGCTTGTACCCTTTACACCCATATAGAACTTAACCTTAGGCTCTGTTCCGGAAGGTCTTGCACAACACCATGCATTATCCTCTAAATCAAAATAAATAACATTTGACTTTGGAAGTCCTGTAGCTGTTACCTTACCATCAGAATATACAATCTTATCCTCAAGATAATCTCTTACTGCAAGAACCTTATATCCGCCAATCTCCTTAGGAGGGTTAGCTCTAAAATTATCAAGCATTGCTTTAATCTCAGCAATTCCCTCAACACCCTTCTTCTCAAGAGATACAAGAGTTTCCTTGAAATATCCGTATTTCTCATAGATATTTAACATCTGATCCCAGAGTGTAAGTCCCTGCTTCTTATAATAAGCAGCTGCCTCACAAAGCATAAGCACCGCAACAATCGCATCCTTATCTCTCGCATGTGTTCCGACAAGGCATCCATAGCTTTCTTCGAAACCAAACATATATTCATAAGTATTCTGCTCTTCAAACCACTTAATCTGCTCGCCTATATACTTAAATCCGGTTAATACTTCAATAAGCTTCAAATCGTAAGCCTTAGCAACTACATCTGCAAGGTTGGTTGAAACAATGGTCTTAACCAGTGCGCCATTTGAAGGAACTGCATTCTTCTCCTTCTTCTGTGAAAGGATATATTCTGCAATAAGCATTCCGGACATATTTCCTGTAAATGCCATATATTCTCCGGTCTTTGAATCCTTAGCGTATACACCAAGCCTGTCCGCATCAGGGTCAGTTGCAAGAACGATATCTGCATTCTTTGCTTTACCAAGTGCAAGTGCAAGTGCAAATGCCTTAGGGTCTTCAGGATTAGGATATCCTACTGTAGGGAAATTACCATCAGGCAATTCCTGTTCAGGTACAACATACACCTGATTAAACCCAACTTCCCTAAGAACACGTCTTGCAGGTATATTTCCTGTTCCGTGTAAAGGAGTGTATACGGCAACAAGCTCATCACCCATCTCTTTAATTACATCCGGATTAATAACCTGTTTCTTAAGCGCCTCTATATATTTGTTGTCAATATCCTCGCCAATTACATGATAAAGCCCGGCATTTACAGCCTCTGTCTTGTCCATTGTCTTAACAACAGAATAATCTTTGATAGCCTTAACTTCATCAATAATCTGCACATCCTTTGGAGATGTTATCTGTGCACCATCCTCCCAGTACACCTTGTATCCGTTATATTCAGGTGGATTATGACTTGCGGTAACAACAATACCTGCAATGCATCCAAGCTCTCTTACTGCAAAAGACAGCTCAGGCGTAGGTCTTAATGAAGGAAATACATATGCTGCAATACCATTGGCATTCAGACATAAAGCTGCTTCATCCGCAAATTCAGGAGACATTCTTCTTGAGTCGTAAGCAATCGCAACTCCCTTCGACTGTCCTCCTTCCTTAATAATGAAATTTGCAAGCCCCTGTGTAGCCTTTCTTACTGTGTACACATTCATACGGTTAGTTCCGTTTCCGATTACACCTCTAAGTCCGCCCGTTCCAAATTCAAGATCCTTGAAGAATCTGTCTTCAATCTCCTTCTCATTACCTTCAAGTGCCAAAAGCTCCTGTCTGGTCTCCTCTGAAAAATATGGATCTGTACACCACTGTCTGTACACTTCCTTATATGACATATCAAATTCATTCCTTTCTTATATCAATAAAAAGCACTACTGCCCCTTATACATCAGATATAATACCACTAAAAAGCATTATTGTCATTACTTTTTTGATAAATTTTTATCAGGCTATCTTAGTCCACATCTCAAATAATACAAAAATACTCATTATAGCAAGCATAAATATGCATTTTTTCTCAATATTGTTCCTAATAACCAGCTTATTATTTCTAAGTGTAAGCATTACAGGGAATAAAAGAATAATAAAATACCTTCCCTGAAGTCCTGCTATATAATTAAAATTAATCGGTGTCCAGAATGCCCACATAGACAATGCAATAAGCCCTATGGAAAGTACTACCGCACCAATTGTAATAATTCTCTGCTTCGTAGTAAATACCACAGTCTGATGTTCACTGCTTATTGCAAGCATAAGAACCGGTATAAAACACATTGCCACAACTAACGGAGACGAATAAATCTG
>JBGVJZ010000031.1:0-18912 GCA_045129695.1 Lachnospiraceae bacterium
GTGCGCCCAATTTTAAGGGAAACACTCCAAAATAAAGGTTATAACCGGAAGTTTCCAGTGATATTCTCACTGGATTACTGAAAAAAATGACAAAATAGGATAATGCTGAAAATAAAGCTAATTAATCAGCGTTTCCCTAGAAAAAGAGTATAATTTAATTGTTGAGTATGATAAACAACTGGAGGAATAGATGTGTATAAGGGAAAATTATATAAAATTTTTTTATTGCTTATAGTTTTTAATTTAATGTTATCTGGATGCAAAAATTTTGTTTCAGAGAAGCAGGAGATGAATGAATTAAAAACTACAGAAGTAGAAACAACAACTTCGCAACAAGCTGTAAATCATACGACATATAAAATTATTACAGAAAAATTTGAAGAAATAGATGGATGTGTAACACGAAGATTAGAATACCCACAGTTTGCTGGTGAAAGTAATGTATACAATGATATTAACACATTTATTAAAAATATGATTATTAATATAAACTCACCTAAAAATGATAATTTAGATGATGTTCAACGATATTATAATGGTGTATATGAAATTGTTTATCAGACGGAAGAGTTGATTAGCATAGATTTTAGCAGCTATTATTATATTGAGAATGCGGCATATCCGATTGATTGCCATTATGGATTAACAATTGACTTAAATACTTTAATGCCAAAAACATTAACTGAATATTTTACAAGTGTCAATAGTATATTAAATTTAATAGATGATGATGAATATTTTGTTGTAAACGGAGAGTTTCAGCGATTTACCAAATCAGAAATTAAAGAGGAATTAAAATTAATATTAGATAATAAGAAAATTAACACATACATTCATGAATTTTATGTAGATGAGGATTGGATATATATTATTGATAATAATGGACCTAATGGATTAGGAGATTATTCTATAATTAAATTTCCGTTGAGCATGACAGATAACAGAGGAGATAAATGAATAAAATTAAGTATAACCGGAAATTTAATTGTATTTACAAAAGATAATAATAATTGGAAGCTTTTATTATGGAAAGCCGTTTGGTCTACAACTGGGAGCGCAGATGAGTTCATGTGGCCATACTATAAATAAGATGAATTTAAAGATATCAAATGCGAAAATCCCGATTTACACCAAAGCTTTACCATTTTATAATAAATTAAAATACTATTTTAAATTGGTGGAGGATACAATGGAGAAAACAGATGCTCGACAGGCGATGAAGGAGCTTACACTTGCGTTGCTGTTTCTGACAAGAATCGGAGACCATGCAAAATTTTCAAAATCAAAAGAATTTTATGCGTGGAGAGGATATGACTTTGGTGTAATTGACAGACTTGAACAGGCGGGTTATCTTGACCAGGGTAACTACCCAAGAAAGATGAGAATCATACATATTACTAAAGAGGGCTTGGAGCAAGGTGCTCGTCTGTTGGAAAAGTATGGGATTAAAGATATTGAGTATAATATAAATATGTAATATTGGATTAAGTATGAGTTTGATTAACAGAAGGAGATATACATGTATACAATCAACAAGGATACTTTGTTTAGTCTTAATGCAAAGAAAGTTATAGCAACTAATGATTTTAATATATCTGAAGACAGCAAAGGTATATTTATTCTTAATTATTGGGAGCAATGCAACTGCAAGGATTTAGACATAAAACCTGTATATTATGTGGAGAGTACGGATGAAAGAGATTTATATGTCTTGAAAAGAGATAATATAATACTGGGGGATGTAAATGATATATGTTTAATTTGAATTTTAAGAATACTTATAAAGTGGTACATATTAATAATGAATTAGGTAACTGTGTAATAGGAGGAGCAGGAACCTATATGAACGAAATGTACAGATATAGGGATGAAAATACAGGATTTATATATATGAATATGGAGCCATACGTAACTGATTTTAATATGTCTGATTTCTTAGAGCAGAAGGACATATTAATAATGAACATTGATGAGGCACATAAATTAGAAAATATAAAATGTGACATACTTGTTGTTCAGTTTTATGATTTTGCTTTCTATCTTACAGAATCCGTTATTAAAAATAAAAAAATTGTATATGTAATTCATTCAGTTCCTACCCCTGAGCCTCCTATGGTTGATGACCCTTTTGGAGGCAATTTTGATATTCAGGAAAAATTTGAGCGCTTGTGTGAAATGGCGGATATTCTTGTATGTGTCTCCAATGCGGAGAAGGATAAACTTGTTGAGTTATACCCAAAATATCAGTCCAAAATCAAAGTGGTTCATAATGGAATAACTTTTGTAAAATCAGAAGAACTGAATTGCAATTATATCAACAGCAGAAAAGTGTTTGGATATATTGGACGAACTGATTATCGCAAGGGCATACTTGAGTGTATCAAGGAATTTAGAAATATTGATGGGGTACTAAAACTTGCATGTCCTAAAAACGATATCAGTTACATAGAGAAAATTTTACTATATATTGAAGCAACAGGAATACAGGACAAAGTAGATTTCTGTGGTTGGTGCACAGGGGAGAGAAAAACAGCCTTTTTCGATTCTTTGGACGCACTTATAATTCCTTCATTATATGAGCCATTTGGTTATGTTGCTTTGGAGGCAATGCAGCGTGGACTTCCTGTAATAAGTTCTCGAAATGGTGGACTGGACGAAATCTTAGAAGGTTATAAATATAAATTTGATCCATATATTTTAGGAGATATGGAAAATATAATTAAGCAGTTTATCATGGATAGTGATTCTGAGGTTAAAGATCAACAACAAATTTTAATAAAGAATTTGGGAAGATATACGGCTACAGAAATGGTGGATAAATATAACCGTATTTGGACAGAGCTTTTGATGAGGTGATATGTAATGAAGTTTGTATTCAATCAGGAATTTTATGAACTAAGTCACGTTCGAATGGAATATTACAATGTGGATAACAAGTGTATGAGTATATCAATGGAATTTGATAATGTCAGAAACTGCTGGTATCATGAAAGTGATATTAATATTATTTGTTATAAATATGTGTTGAATGAAATAATTCGCCTGAATGACCCTAATGTCAATAAATATATTATTGATGACAGTGGAGAGGTATGGTCAGTTCCTAATGAAATTAAAGCAGGCTATAACCAAAGTCCTATATTGGATAATTATATAATATCGAATCTTCCAAACAGCAATATCAGCAGAAAAGAATTTATCTATGGACAAATGCCGGAAATATTTTTTGGTATTAATTTAACGGGAATCAGCGATATCCATAGTATCACATATATTTGTTTTCAGCCAAACGGTCAGATATTTCATCTGGAAGAAAAGAGTATAAATACATCGAAAGATAATATTTATAAAACCAACGTGATTTTTAAAACTAATATATCAAATGTCCCTATAAACTATGCTATTGGAATGTGGTGCGTTCAGGCATATATGGATGGGCGTTGTATAGTCAAAGATTTTTTCACTGTTAAAAAGAAAGTGGTGAATAGGCAGCAATATATGAATTTCCAAATGTAATGGCACATCATACTATTAAAATTTGGACATTGCAAGTTGATATAAAGAGTGTTAACAGAAAAGACAAAGGAAAGTACCAGATATGAAAATTAAAAGAATAATTAGCGGTATACTGTTCTGTTCACTCTTTCTTTGTGGCTGTGTTCGGGTGATCCAGCCGTCAGTAAATAAAACAGAGTTAACAACTGATGAGACTACACAGCAAACCGAGTCACCGACTGCCGAGATAACACAGCAAACGGAGACAACCACTGTGGGGATTACTAAGGAATCGGAAATAGTAACAGAGGAAGAATCAGCCACTGAGCAGACAACAGTCACGCAGACAAGCTATAGTGTGATTAAAGCGAAGATGAATGTGGAAACTAATAATATTATAAGAGAATTGGAGTATCCACAGTTAGAGGGTGAAGGTGATAAATATAAAGAAATTAATGATTTTATAAAGACTAAGGTTTTTGAATGGAATTCACCGGTGATTGAAATCAAAGAAGATGATGACAGGCAGAGGTATTATGCATCTGATTATGAAATTATTTATCAGACGGAAGATATTATTAGTATAGGTTTTCACTGTTGCTTATATGCTGAGCACGGAGCATATCCTATTGACAGTTATAATGGATTAACGTTTGATTTAAATACTTTATCGACAATTACATTGGATACTTATTTTGATAATGTTGAAAGTATATTGACGCTTATAGATACAGATAATTATGCTGTAGCATTTGGTGGATTTCATTTGTTTACCAAGGAGGAGACTAAAGAAGCAATGTTAACTATATTAGAGAATGATAAAATGAATACATATATAGATAATTTTTGTATAGATAATGAATATGTGTATATTATTGATAATGAAATTCCCAATGTTCTTGGAGATTATTCAGTAATTAAGTTTCCAATATCAGCTTTAAAATAAATTAAAAAAATAAATATTTACCCCATTTTCTCCACATACTATTGTGACCACAGTTTTGTGAGTAATAATTGGACAGGAGGAATTTACGATGGCAGAGTTGTCAGAAAAAGAATTATCTTCAATCAAAGATTTGTTATCAGAGGAAGAACTTTTGGTTAAGAAGTTCAAGATGCTTGCAGAGCATGCAGAGACAGCTGAGGTAAGGGATAAGATGACCAATATCTCAATGCAGCATCAGGAGCATTTTAACGAATTATATTCAAAGTTATCGTAGGAGGGTGAATATGAACGGAGTATATACTGAAAAAGAAATTTTAGGTGACGCACTTGCAACTCAGAAGAGCACGACAGGTAATTTTAATACCTATGCCAATGAGTGTGTGCATGAAGATGTAAGACAGACAATGCTCAATATTCTTAAGGAGGAGCATAATATTCAGCAGGAAGTTTTTAATATGATGCACGAAAAAGGATATTATCCTACACCGGCAGCAGAGCCAGGCAAGGTGCAGCAGACTAAGCAGCAGTATAGTCAGAGCTATAAATAGTTTATCGGGAACCTGTGAGAGCAGGTTCCTTTTTTTAAATAATACTAATTTTGGGTTGATTTATTTTACATTTTTGTTACAATTAGGCAAGATATGTGTTCGTATCAAATAATTTAAAATAAGGTGTTTAAATGGTATTTTCGAGTATCACGTTTTTACTATATTTTTTGCCAATTTCAATATTGGGTTATTATATATTTTCTTTTTCAAGGGTAGTTCAGAATTTCTGGCTGTTAGCAGTCAGCCTTATTTTCTATGCGTGGGGTGAGCCGGTATTTGTATTTATTATGATTGGCTCAATTCTGGCGAACTGGGTATTTGGTCTGATAATCAATGCAGTTAAGAATAGGAAGAAATTGCAGAGGGTTATTTTGTTTATTGCCTGTGCGGCTAACATAGCACTTCTTGGAGTTTTTAAATATACTAATTTTATTGTAGATACTATTTATGGAATACTTGGATGGGAGAAGCTTCTGGAGGTTCCGACTATTGCTTTGCCTATAGGTATATCTTTCTTTACATTTCAGGCTATGTCCTATGTTATAGATGTATACAGAGATGATGCAAAGGTACAGAAGAATCCCTTTTATCTTGGATTGTATGTTGCCTTTTTTCCACAGCTGGTTGCAGGTCCGATTGTAAGATACAATTCAATAGCCGATCAGATTCAGAACAGAAAAACTACATTTCCAATGTTTTCAGAGGGATGCTGCAGATTCGCAATAGGATTTATTAAAAAAATAATAATTTCCAATAACATGGCCGTAATTGCTGATGCGGTATTTGATTTGGCAGCTGCAGGAACAGACGTTGTGGCAGTCCCAGCACTTCTTGCATGGACGGGGGCAATTGCATATACTTTCCAGCTTTACTACGATTTCTCTTCTTATTCGGATATGGCAATCGGACTTGGTAAAATGTTCGGATTTGAATTTGAAGAGAACTTTAACTATCCTTTTATATCAAAGTCAATAAGAGAATTTATGGCCAGATGGCATATCTCACTTGGGGCATGGTTTAATCAGTATGTGTACAGACCGCTTGGTGGTTCAAGGGTTAGCAATCAGGACATAATGGTTAAAAATCTTTTGGTAGTATGGTTTTTGACGGGTGTGTGGCATGGTGCTGCCTGGACTTATATCTGGTGGGGACTGTATTTTTTCCTTCTTATTCTGTTGGAGAAGGTTACAATGTTTGAGAAGTGGAAGGGCTTCACTGCCGGTAAACATATTTATACAATAGTTGCGGTTATTTTTGCGATGGTTATTTTTCGTTCGGAGAATATGACGCATTTTGCACAGATGGCACTTAATATGTTCGGTCTTAATAATAATGGCTTTTACAGTGATACTGTGGTGATGTTTCTTAAGGAATATTGGCCGGTATTTCTGGCAGCAATTATCTGTATGTTTCCGATTAAGGATTTTGTACAGAATAAATTTAAAAACAGGCCGGTACCCAAATTTGTATCAGCACTTGGAGGTACCGTATATGTAGTCGGCCTGTGCTCACTTATGTTTTATTGTGTTGTAGTATTGGCTAAGGGTGGATATAATCCTTTCATTTATTTTAATTTCTAAGGAGTCAGAGAATGAATAAACATCAGCATGTATTTGCAATAGTGTTTATGGTTGCCTTGTTTGGTTTTGCCATATTTAACGTATGGGATAAACATGATGAACTGAAAACTGAATTAGAAGCTATAGAGACACCTAAAGAAATGTCGGAGGCAAAGCTATATACAGCATCAATTGATACAGTTCTTACCACGAATCTTGCTTTTGATAAGATGTGGAATGAAACATATGCATCCATCTATAATGTTTTTGCCAAAAATGAGGAGAACAGTTTTAAATATGTGAGGGACAAAAACGGATATATGTTTTCCGGTAATTTCTGGAATGTCTCAAGTGTGGAGGCAAAGGAATATGCTTTGCGTATTAAGAGGCTTGAAGCAGCAGTGGCTGACCGGGAGACTAAGGTTATCGTTCTGTTGTATCCGACTCAGTATAATGAGGAATGGACGGAAGGATATTATGGAATTCCGTATAACGATTATAACGAGTTTACAGACAGGCTGCTTGAATATTTCAGATATTATGGTATTGAACATATAGATTTCAGAGATATTTATTTGGAAAAAGAATTACATATCGAGGACATTTTCTATAAAACAGATCACCACTGGACCACGCAGAGAGCCTTTGAAGGCTTTCAGATTCTTACGGAATATCTGAATACAGAGCATAATGAAGGTTTGGATTCATATTATATAGATGAGAATAATTATATTTTTGAAACACATAAGGATGTTTTCATGGGTTCCCAGGGAAGGGATGCCGGAATGAATTATGTGGGGTTTGATGATTATACCTTTATACTTCCTAAATTTGAAACTTCATATGATTATGTGTATCGAAAGGGTAGTGAGAATATTCATGTTACCGGAGATATTGAGGAGACGCTGATAAGCAGGGAGTATTTACAGGTTGAGGACTATTATGAAAGGGATATGTGGAAAAGCTACATAGGTGGTATTTATAAATATGACGAGATTACCAACCTGCTTAATGAAGAGGGTTTGAATGTGCTTTTTCTCAGAGATTCCTATACGTCACCTTTGGCAACCTTTTTTTCATCATACTGCAACAGCGTGAATATGGTATGGACCGCACAGAGTGATCCGCTTACCATAGAGAATGTAGTTGAGGCCAAAAAATATGATTACATCTTTATTGCAATGTCTGTGGACAGTTTTGTAAATGATGGTGCTAATTTCTATATGTACGAGGAGGAAACAGATGAGTAAAGAGATTCGGGTATTTCGTACAGAAAGAAAGTACATATTAAATCAAATTCAGACAAGTGGTATTTTTGCCAGATTGTCGATGATTATGCAGGGAGATCCTCATAATGGTACCAACGCATATATGGTAAGGTCGTTGTATTTTGATACAGTGTTTAATGATGATTATTTCGACAAGATGGCGGGCGTTGAGAGAAGACGTAAGATAAGACTCAGAATCTATGATGTGAATTCTCCGGTAGCAAAGCTTGAGATTAAAGAGAAACAGGGCACAAGCCAGCTTAAGCGTTCGCTTACTGTTACAAGGGAGGAAGCAATTGAGCTTCAAAACGGTAATTTTGATGTCTTGAGGGACAGAGATGAGCCGCTTGCCGGGGAGTTGTATGTTCTGATGACTACTAAGCAGTACAGACCGGTATGCATTGTGGAATATCAGAGAAGGGCTTTTATGTCACCTACCAATGACATAAGAATTACTTTTGACAGTAAAATAAGCTCCAATGAGGGAAATTTCTCAATTTTTGGTGATAAGCTTCAGAATTATCCGGTGTTTCCTATGGGCAAGACAATTCTGGAGGTAAAATATAATGGTTTTTTATTAAGTTATATTAAAGATATGATTAGCTCTTTGGATTGCCAGGAGAGTGCAACAAGTAAGTATTGTATGGCAAGAATTTATGGTTTAGGTTAGGAGAAGTACTATGAAAGATGAAATTTTAAAGTATTTGCAGGTTAATTCAAATGATTTATCAACGGAATCAATTATTATGGCGTTTATTGCAGCGGTTATTATCAGTGCGGTTATTTTTATTTCCTATCGATTTTCGCATGGTGCAGCGGTGTACAGTGCCAAATTTAATGTGTCACTCGTTATGCTCACAATTGTTACTACCCTTATTATGACAGTTATAGGTAATAATGTTGCACTTTCACTTGGTATGGTTGGTGCGTTGTCAATCGTAAGATATCGTACGGCAATCAAGGATCCAAGAGACACCGCATATATTTTCTGGAGTATTGCAGCCGGTATCTGCTGTGGTGTGCAGGATTTCATGGTTGTTGGAATCGGAAGCGGTGTTATTTTCCTCATTATGCTCATAATCGGTAATGTGCAGAACAATGACAGATATCTGGTTATTATCCGTGGTGAGTCCAAGGCAGCAGATGAGGTTAAGAGTGCTATTGAAAAATATTTTGATGGCAAGGCAAGATTTCGTGTTGAGAATTCTACGATTGACTCAGTAGAAGAAATCTATGAGGTTTCCGGGAAGGTACTTGATGCTTCCAAAAACAGCAATCAGGGACAGCTTGCTGATATGTTATATAAGATTGCAGGTGTGCAGAGTGTTAATCTTGTATGCCAGAACGATGAAATCAACAGATAAATTTGTAAAGGTAAGAGTATGAAAAAAAGCTTGATTGCTGCAATTGTGACAATTCCGACAGTTATTATTTGCTGCGTAATTTTAACATTGCAAAAGTCTGAAAACAAAATAGAGTATAATTCTGATTACCAGCATGAGAATGAAACTGAAGCGGATCCAAATACAGGCGAGGGGACTCTTCCGTCAGATTTTCAACTGGATGAGAGCTTTGTTACCCATCTTCCTCTTGTTGTTGTTGATTTGCAGGGCAATGAGATTCCAAATGTATATGCTTTTTCCGGTGACGGAACCAAAAAAGTGTATTCAAAAGAAGGACTGATTAATCCTGATCCGTGGACATCAATGAATATCAGAATCATTGACAATGAAAACGGACAAAATCATCTTACTGATGATGCGGTTATTGAGAACAACGGTTTGATAAAGCTTCGTGGAATGACTTCAAGAGGATTTGACAAAAAGCAGTATGGAATCAGGTTTATGGATGGCGATGCAGAACTCGAGTTGTCGGTACTGGGGATGGAAGCGGATGAGGACTGGGTGCTTTCAAATAGCCTTCTGGATTTATCAGGAATCAGAAATTATATGGCAATGAATATCGGAAGAATGATGTTTCCTTATACCTCAGAAGTCAGATTCTGTGAGGTGGTTTTTAAGGATGGGGATACATATACATATCAGGGGCTCTACCTTTTTGAGGAAAGTATTAAACAGGCAGAGGGAAGAGTAAATATTGCTGATTATGACGAAGGTGCAGCCTCGATAAGTTATATTGTATGCAGAGACCGTTATGATGAAACTAAGCTCACATTGTCAACATGGGCTTCTGATTCACAGCTCTGCTATGGATATTTTGGTGTAAAATATCCTAAAGAAGAGTTATTAACTGATAGTACAATTAATAAGATTCAGTCAGAACTGTCACAGATTGAATATTGTCTTTATGGTGAGGATTATAATGAGTTCCTTAAGTATGACAAGTATATAGATGTGGAGTCATTTGTGGATTATTTTATAATTAATGAGTTTTTCATGAATTATGACGCAGGAAATAACTCGACGTATTATTATAAGAATAGTGATGGCAGGCTTGCGATGGGTCCTTTGTGGGATTATGACAACTGTCTTGACAATTATTCACTTGCCGCAGCAGATTATGAGAGTCTGCCTTTTGCGAGTCAGCCATGGTTTGAGAGACTGGTACAGGACCCGGATTTTCAGGAGAGAGTTGTTGAGAGATACAGGGAGCTTCGTAAGGGTATTTTAAGCGACAGATATATTAATAATTTCATAGATGAAACCATTGAATACCTTGGAAAAGCAAGGGAGCGTGATTATGTAAGATGGAAGGAGTCTTACGAGAATAAACATCTCCTGCCTGAGGTGGAGAATGCGGACGGTATTGTAATCGATAGAAACTCCGGAAATGTTTCAGGGGAAATACAAAGAGTTAAGGATATACTATCAATTCATAGTGAATGGATGGATAAAAATTTAAAAAATGAATTATCCAAATTTACATCAGACGAGGTTCTTCGGGCAAAACGTATTGACAGAACAGGAATTGTGGCAATTAGTGTAATAGCATTTATAACAATGGTTATTTTGCTGATGAGAGTTGTAAAGGGTGAATATAGATGAGTAGAGAAAATAAAAAAAATGTAAAAAGAGGTCACTTAAAATATATTATTTTAACTGTACTTACAATTACCTCCATGACAATTTATCTTGTGTGGAGAGCCTTGTTTACACTGCCGGGTATTAAGGAATACGGATGGATTCCTTTTCTCTTAGGTATTGCATTATTAATTGCTGAATTTGTTTCGGCAATGGAGGCTTTTGTGCATTGTATTGACCTTACGGTTAAGGTTGAGCCGGAAATGCCGATGGTGCCTTTGGAGTTTTTTCCTGATGTAGACATTTTCATAGCTACACATAATGAGGATGACGATATTCTGTTTAAAACGGCAAACGCCTGCAAGTACATAGATTATCCTGATAAAAGCAAGGTGCATGTATACCTCTGCGATGACGGAAACAGGGAATCGGTAAGAAAGCTTGCTTCTGTTCTAAAGGTGGGATATTTTGGAATGGAGCATAATGATCTGGCAAAGGCGGGTAACCTTAATAATGCCATTGCTCAGACGAATTCACCGCTTATTGTTACGTTTGATGCGGATATGATTCCAAACAGCAATTTTCTGTATGAGACTGTACCATATTTTTTCCTTCCTAAGATGAAAAAAGATGATGATGGTAACTGGGTTATGAAGGATGATGATGAGATTGACGAGAATGACAAAATAGGCTTTATTCAGACGCCACAGTCATTCTATAATACTGATTTGTTCCAGTTTAATTTGTACAGTGAGGGGCGTGTTCCGAATGAGCAGGATTACTTTTTCAGACAGGTTAATGTCGGACGAAACAGCTTCAATGCACCTATTTATGCAGGTTCCAATACGGTAATTTCCAGAGAGGCACTTGCAGAGGTTGGAGGAATCTGTACGGGTACGATTACCGAGGATTTTGAAACCGGTCTTTTAATCGAGGCTAAGGGCTATAAATGTTATGCGGTTAATAAGCTCTTGGCAAAGGGGCTCTCACCTACAACTGTTTCAAGTCTTATTAAGCAGAGAGAGCGTTGGGCCAGAGGATGTATTCATTCGCTCAGAAGACATCATATTATACTTAATCCAAAATTTCCGTTTAAGCTTAAAATTGCGTATATGTCATGCAGAAGCTATTGGGACAGTTTTGTAAGAAGATTTGTATATATTATGTGTCCGATTATTTTTATTCTGTTGGGAATTCCGGCGGTTATCTGTGGACTTAAGGAACTTTTGTTAATCTGGCTTCCTAACTATATTTTGTATGCAATTACTTTGAGAGCAGTTTCCGGAAATATCCGTAATTCAAGAATCAGTAATAATATAGATACCATTCTTTTTCCATACCTGATGGTACCGATTATTGCAGAAGTACTTCATATTCATAAAAATGAATTTGTTGTTACGGATAAAAGTAAAAATCAGAATAATAATGTTGATAAGCTTTTGGCGTTGCCTCATATAATACTTTTTATATTGTCTGTTGTTGCGTTGGTTATCGCTATAAGGAATGCGGTAATTTATCAGTCCTTTGGAAGCATTGTTGTAATCTACTGGCTGCTTGTTAACAGTGCCAGCCTTATTATGGCTATTTTCTTTATGTTTGGAAGAAAAAATTACAGAACGACGGAGCGTTTTAATGTTCATATTCCGCTTAGTATTACTGTCGGAGAGCAGAACTATGAAACAACCACTTTGGATATTTCAGAAGGCGGTATATCCACAGTTGTAAGTAAGGCGATATATTTTGATGATGATGACATCTTTGAGGTACAGCTGAGGGACAGAAATTATAATGCTGCGATGAAGGTGCAGATTGCGTCTGTTGCCGAGATTAAAAATCAGGGATTTAAGTATTGTTTTCAGATTGTAGAAATTGATGATGAGAACAAAAAGGAATACATGCAGATTCTTTATGACAGAGAACATACTCTTCCACAGACTATCAGCACAACCTTTAGTGTATACGGTGACATTGCTTCAAATATTAAGGGAAGGGTTAGCAAAACCACGAAATCTGCAAGAAAATTTGCAAGACTTGAGATAAACAGGGAATATCCATTGCTTAGAAACGGAAGTGTATTCATTAAGAATTTTAATTTTGAATATGTATTGCTTGAGGACAGAGTGTCCAATCCGGTGAATTGTAAAATCGAACTTGGAGAAAATGTAGTAATGGAATGCCACAAGGAAAAAAACGGATTATATATGGTGGATAACATAGATGAGCTTATGGAAAATCCGGATTTTCAAAAAATTTTATCATTATGGGATATTTATGACTAAGTACAAAATAATTATTATTTTATTATGTGTTTTTTCGGCACTCCTTCTGGGAGCCGGAATATTTATGTTCATCAAATATGGTGACATAATAAAACAAAATACAGATTATGAAAAAACAATTAAAGAGGGTAAGGAAGCTGAGGCGGCTCTTGAAAATGATAAGCTTATATTATATGAGGAGCTTGCCGGTTATGAATTGCGGATTGATGACCTCGACTCGGAGCTTGAGTCCATGAGCGAGGCCGCCAATGGCTATATTGCTGAGGCTGAGAGCTACAGCGATAGGGCAATGGAGCTTGAGACACAGATATCAGAGCTTAATTCCACGATTGAGGATTTAAATTCACAGGTGGATGTTTTGAGTGATGCTGATTATGGTATTAAGGCTAATGGCAGACTTAAGGTTATTGGTACTAATCTGTGTAATGAGAACGGCGAACCGGTACAGCTTAGGGGTATGTCAACACATGGAATTTCATGGTTTCCAAGATATACCAATGCAGCGGCATTACAGACACTTAAAAACTATGGTGCCAATGTTATAAGGCTTGCGGTATATTCGGAACAGAATGACAGCTATACGTATGAAAAAGAGGAGAATCTTAATTACCTGTATACTGCAATTGAAAATGCCTTGTCAGTTAATATGTATGCAATAGTTGACTGGCATGTTCTTCAGGATAAAAACCCTCACACCTATAAGGAACAGGCAAAGGAATTTTTTCAGGAGATTTCTGCTCATTACGGAAATGAACTGGGAATAATTTATGAAATTTGTAATGAACCAAATGGCGATACAACATGGAATGAGATTGTAAGCTATGCCAATGAGATAATTCCGATTATCCGTAAAAATGCACCTGATTCAATAATAATTGTCGGAACACCTGATTTTAGCTTTGATGTGGAGGATGTTCTGAATAATCCTTTGAATTATGGCAATATAATGTACACTTTTCATAACTATGTTGATGTTACCTATTCAAGTACCGACGATATGAACTGGATGGAGAAAAAGCTGCAGCTTAATATTCCGGTTTTTGTTACGGAATGGGGTATAACCGATAATGATACAGGTGCTTCATTATATGAGGATAGAGCCCTGAGATTTGTGGAATTTATGGAGAGCAATAATATAAGCTGGTGTATGTGGTCAATAAGCAACAAGGACGAGCTGTACAGTATGATTAAAAACTCATGTAACAAGTATAGTGACTGGACAGAGACAGATTTAACCTTTAGCGGCAAAATAGCGGTTAAAGCACTCAAAGCCGGCAGTAATTAATTACAGGGAATGATTTTATATGACTAAAATAAGAGTTTTATATAGTGTGATTGTGGTGAGCTGCATTATGTGCGGTTGTTCAGGCATAAGCAACCGAAGCGAAAGACTGGAATATGAAAAGCAGATAGACAGGGCAATTCTAAGTCATGGGTTTGACGGAACCATACTTGTGGCAGATAATGACGGAATAATCTTTGAAAGGGCGTACGGCTATAGTGATGGCTCTGCGGAATCAGATCCGGAGACAACAACCTCATATGAGGTCGGCTCATTAACCAAGCAGTTTACGGCAGCTGCAATACTTAGACTTGCAGAGGACGGAAAGCTAAAGCTTGATGACAAACTCAGTATATTCTATCCGGAATGCGAGTGGTCGCATGAGTTTACAGTTAGTGATTTGCTGAATATGAATACAAGAATTCCCGATTACAAAAATAACTGTGATTTTGCCCTTATAACAACCAAGAAGGAAGTGGAAAGTGAGATACTTTCTTATACTATAGGTAATGAAGTAACGGGGTATTGCAATTCTAATTATTATTTACTTGGTTTGATAATTGAAGAAGTAAGTCAGATGACATATGAGGATTATATATCTACCGTGCTGCTTGCTCCTGCCGGTCTCAAAGATACAGGAATAAATACAGATTATAAGAGCTTTGCAGCAGGTGCCATGTACAGCAATGTATATGATATGTACAATTGGAATAAGGCTTATTTTGACGGTGAGATAATTCCTGAAAAATATCTGTCAGAATTAGAAGAAAAAGAAAGCGGTTATTTATATGGTTTTAGATGTGAGCCGGATACATATTACCATGAGGGACATACAGATAATTTTTCTTCATATATGAAATATAATAAGAACTCAGGAATTTATGTTATTCTTCTTTCTAACGAAAATAATCAGGGAATAAGTAATTATGGCAATGAGGTTTATGAAATTACAATAAAGTATTTGGAGCAATAATATGGATGAAAGAACAATTAGTGAGTGCCTGAACAGTATAGCGGCAAAGTATCCTGACAAAGAGGCTGTAACGGATATGGGAGTCTCTTATACCTGGAAACAGATACAGGAGCTTACTAATCATGAAGTATTGGTTTTGCAGGATAAAGAAATTAAAAAGGGTACACATGTGGCAATATGGGTTGATAACAGCGTAAACTGGATTGTACTCTATCTTGCATTACAACAGCTTGGTGCAGTTACGGCTCTTTTAAATGTAGCATATAAATGGCGTGAGCTGGAAACAGCACTTGAAAACTGTGATGTGGAATATATTTTCTATTCGGCCCAATATAGGGATTCTGACCATATAAGGACAATAAGGGAGCTTAACAGAAACAGGCTTTCTGCCTTCAAAGAGGGCTTTCTGATTCAGGATGAACCGGTTTGTCTGCCCCAAAATATGTCTGGTATTGATTGCGAATCAGAAAAAACAGATTCGGATAATGTCAGTAACATTCTGTTTACATCCGGAACAACCAAAGCAGCAAAGGGCGTTATGCTTACAGACAGAAATATTGTAAATAACAGCCTTGCTATTGTAAAGCGTTTAAAGTGGACAGCAGAAGACCGGATGTGTTTTGCAGTTCCCATGTATCATTGTTTTGGTGTTACGGTTGGAATATTAGGTGCATTACATACAGGAGCTTCCATACATATAGTCAGAAGTTTTAAATCTGAAAGTGTTTTTGAAGTAATTGAAGAACATAAATGTACTATCTTTAATGGTGTTCCTACGATGTTTCTGGCGATGAAAAACAGTCAGTTGGCTGACAATTATGATTTATCAAGCCTTAAAGGCGGACTTATGGCAGGCTCTGCAATTCTTCCGGCTGAATATATTGAAATATGTAAAAAATTCGGACTCGAAAGACTCAATACAGCCTTTGGTCAGACAGAATCCTCTCCCGCGATTACGGTCTCAGAGGATAGTGATTCTAAGGAGATACGCTCAAACTCGTCAGGAAGAGTTTTGCCTGACATCGAGCTTAGAATAATGAAAAATAGTTCTGTTATGGGATGTATGGAAGAGGGGGAAATCCAGACTCGCGGTTACCATGTGATGAAAGGGTATTATAACATGCCTGAAGAAACTCTAAATACTCTTGATACAGAAGGATGGTTATCAACGGGAGATTTGGGCTATGTGGATGAGCAGGGTTATCTTCATGTTACCGGAAGAATTAAGGATATAATTGTACGTGGTGGAGAAAATATCTCACCGGTGGAAATTGAGCAGGTATTATGTCAGCTTCCAAATGTTATGAGCGTGAAAGTAGTGGGAATTCCTGCTCCTGTAATTCAGGAGGAGGTTGTTGCCTGCATTATCTGGAAAGATAATGAACCAATGGATTCCGAATATGTAAGGTCCTTTGTTCGCTCGCAGCTTGCGGATTACAAGGTTCCGAAATATATTCTTGATTATATGGAATTTCCTATGAATTCAAGCGGTAAAATTTTATCCGCTGAATTGTCAGAAATAAGCAGAAAAAGAATTGAGCAGAAATAAAGAACCGGCCTTTGTCAGTGACAGAGGTCGGTTTAATTCTATCTTTTGGAAAAGGTCTTATTGAATACTTCTGTATTATCAGGTGCATAGTAGATATATTGTATGCTGATTCCGGAATAACCTGTAATTTCTTCTAATTCAGATATTTTTGCATTAGTGACATTATCAGTCAGACTCACTTCAATGGATTTGGAAATTGAATCTGTATTAACAGGAGAGGCAAAGGTATATTTATAAATCATTAAATTATCTATAGCATCAAATTCAATCCGTGTATATATTGAACCTCCCTCGATATTCTCATTGTTAAGTCTGGCAGAAAGCGCATCACGATTTTCTGAAATTGCGTAGTATTCTTCGAGATTCTGTGGACCTTTGGCTTTGCATCCCATGATTCCTATACTAACAATAAATGTCATTAATAAAATAATAATTTTTCTCACAAATAGAAACTCCTTATGTGTATTGTATAAGAAAATTCTAACATTTTTATCATACTTAGTCAATTTATACATCTAATGAAATAATTATAAAAAATGTTTTCTTTATTATGACTCTTATGATAAAATATATAGCATATTAAAGAAGCAGCGTACAAGGAGATAAGATAATGAAACAAGACATGATTGTTGTAATTGATTTAGGCAGTACTGAGAATACAGTAGTTGCCCGCCGGATTCGTGACCTTGGAGTATACAGTGAGATTCATCCGCATGATATAACTCCTGAAGAATTAAAGGCTCTTGATAACGTAAAAGGTATTATCCTTAATGGTGGAGAGAACCGGATTGTAGATGGCGTGGCAGTTGATGTTTTGCCGGCTATCTATGAATGTGGTTATCCTGTTATTGCGATTAACCACCCAACTGCAAAATGTGATAAGAATTATGATTCCATTCCTGATACAGAAGTGTTCAGGGCATTTCTTTTTGATGAGTGCAAGGCTGAGCAGAACTGGAATATGAAGAATTTTATTGAGGATCAGGTTGAACTCATTCGTCGTCAGGTTGGCGATAAGAAGGTTCTTCTTGCTCTTTCAGGCGGTGTAGATTCATCTGTTGTTGCTGCATTGCTTTTAAAGGCAATCGGACAGCAATTAGTATGTGTACATGTTAATCATGGTCTCATGAGAAAAAATGAGTCTGAGAATGTAGTTGAGGTTTTCAAGAACCAGCTCAATGCTAATTTAATTTACGTTGATGCTACAGAGCGTTTCCTCACTAAGCTTGAGAACGTTGCAGACCCAGAGCAGAAGAGAAAAATTATCGGTGGCGAGTTCATTCGCGTATTCGAGGAAGAAGCGCGTAAGCTTGAGGGAATTGATTTCCTTGGACAGGGAACAATCTATCCTGACATTATCGAGAGTGGCACTAAGACTGCAAAATGCGTTAAGTCACACCATAACGTTGGCGGACTTCCTGAGGACCTTCAGTTTGAACTTGTTGAGCCGCTTGCCCAGCTTTTTAAAGACGAGGTTCGTGCCTGTGGTATTGAACTTGGCCTGCCTGCCGAGATGGTATACCGTCAGCCATTCCCGGGACCGGGACTTGGAGTTCGTTGCCTTGGCACAATCACAAGAGACCGTCTTGAGGCACTACGCGAGGCCGATGCAATTCTTCGCGACGAATTTGCCAAAGCAGGACTTGACAAAAAGGTATGGCAGTACTTCACAGTAATCCCGGATTTCAAGGCTGTTGGTGTAAGAGATAACGGCAGAAGCATGGGCTACATGGTTGTAATCCGTGCCGTTAACACAATTGATGCGATGACCGCTACAATTGAAAGAATTGATTATGACATTCTGGAGAAGATTGTGGACAGAATTACCGCAGAGGTTCCAAGCGTTAACAGAGTGTGCTATGAGTTGACTAAGAAACCGGTAGCGACGATAGAGTGGGAATAAATCGAGTTGCTTAAAAAAGCCAGTGTTTATGCGGGTTTCAGCGATTTCGATTAGTCTTTTGATAACAAATTGATAACAGTCATAGCAAGTGCCATTATTCTTGTTATCCAGTGGTTTATGGGTAACGGA
>JBGVJZ010000032.1:0-30279 GCA_045129695.1 Lachnospiraceae bacterium
ATGAGGAATATTCAATAATGAAACAACATACCCTTCGCGGCTATGAATTAATCAAGGATATGGGTCTGGCACCAAGTGTTGTTAATGCTGCACTTATGCATCATGAGAGATGTGACGGCTCAGGCTATCCTAACGGGCTTAAAAGTAAACAGATAGATAATTTTGCAAAAATTGTTGCAATAGCAGATGTCTATGAGGCAATGACAGCTGACAGAGTATACCGTAGTGCAATGTGTCCGTTTGATGTTGTGTCGAGATTTGAAGAGAATGGTTTCCAGCATTTTGAAACTGAATATCTTCTTGTATTTTTACATAATATTGTCGATTCGTATCTGCATTCCAAGGTGCTGTTAAGCAATGGAGAGAAAGCTGAAATAATACTTATTAATCGTCAAAAAGGCTCAAGACCACTTGTTATTACATCAAGTGGTAAGCCTATTGATTTAAATGTTGAGAAGGACATCAGAATTACCCATATATATGGTTATGAGGACTTTGATGAGATATAATTTCTGAAGCTCCTGATTTGAAGCAATGCATTAATTATATGATTCAGCAGAAGTCCGAACATATATGATTTGATTCCAAGCTTGGGAATAAGCAGAATAAATATAATACAAACAGCTTCTGAAAGCATATTATTTGCAAAGACCTTAGATGAAAGGCCTAATGCATTTAATATGCTTTTATAGGTTGTGGACATAAACATAAAAGGACACAGCCATGCCATTATGCGGATATATATTTTGACCTCTTCTTCCTTAAAACATAAGGCACCGAGCTCTGCTCCGGCTGTTTCAAAAAAAATTATGCAGATAAAACCGAAAATCAGAGAAAAGAGCAGAGTGCTTATACCGCTTTCTCTGATTTTCTCAGGATTGTTTTTAATCTTAGATACCGACGGCAGCAGCATTACTGAAATGGAATTTGTAAGTGTTGCCGGAAATAGAATTATCGGAAGTGCCATTCCGGTTATAATTCCGAAAAAACTCAATGCTTCAGCAGAGGTATACCCGCTTTGAATCAGCATAAATGGGATGAGTGTTGACTCAATGCTTTGAATTCCGTGTAAAGCAGTTCTGTTGCCGCATACGGGCAATGCAGTTGAGGTGATTTCTTTTATATTTTTTTTGGAGAACCATCTTTCAGCGGTGGCCCCGTCTTTGTTTCTGCGTGCAAAAATAATACAGGTAATAGAAATTACAGATGCCCCCAGTTCTCCTGCCACAAGACTCAAGGCACCGGTATATGCGTCGCTTCTGCCGGTTATTTTAATAATAAAATATACAGAGGCAATACGGATTATCTGCTCTGACAGCTGTGACAGTGCAGGAAAGGCGGTGCGTTCCTGACCGATATAATAACCTGAAACCATACAATGAATACAGGAAAAAGGTATGGACAGCACAATAATACGTATTAATGGAGCACAATCCATATTGTGAAAAAAATATTTGGCGATAAAACCTGCATTGATTCTTATAAAAATACAGCAGAAAATACATATGGCTAATGATATCATTCCTGCAAGAAGAGTTAAATTATAAGCAGCTCCCGGTTTTTTTTTGGAATAATATACTGCTGTCAGCCTTGAAACAGCTACCTCAAAGCCCGAAATCCCGATTGCATAACATATTGCACATATTGGCATAACAAGCTGATACAGACCTATGCCCTCTGCACCTATTATTCTTGAAAGAAATATTTTGAAGAAAAAACCGAGTATTCTGGTTATACCCCCTGCGAGAGTAAGAATAAACGCACCTTTAATAAAAGTTTTTTTTGACATAAAATATAATGGCTTTTTTATCATTCTATTCATCTGGTGCATATTATAGTATAGAAAAAAATATGGAGCTTAGTATGGGAATTTATCTTGATAATGCTGCAACGACATATATGCTTCCTGAGGTGGTTGAAGCAATGTGGCCTTACTATTCCAAGGAATTTTATAATCCTTCGGCAGGATACTCGGATTCAAAAAGGGTCAGAAGCAAAATAGAGCAGTGCAGAGCTGAAATTGCAGCATGGATAGGAGCAGAGCCGGAAGAGATATTTTTTACCTCAGGTGGTACGGAAGGTGATAACTGGGTCTGCAGTGATGCCAAAAGAAGACGGGTGCATGTGATAACAACCCAAATAGAGCATAAAGCTATGATAAATCCACTGAATGAATACAGGCAGAATGGTGGAAGGGTTACTTTTATTCCTGTGGATGAAAAAGGTATGGTAAATACTGATGTGCTGAGAAAGAATATCAGCAAAAACACCGGACTCATAAGTGTAATGATGGCAAATAATGAAATAGGAACAATTGAGCCGATACAGCAGATTGGACATATAGCAAGAGAATACGGCATATTGTTTCATTCTGATGCAGTTCAGGCGTTCGGGCACATTCCCATTAATGTGGATGAGCTTAATCTTGATTTAATGAGTGCATCTTCTCATAAATTTCATGGTCCGAAGGGAGTTGGGTTCCTATATGTGAGAAAAGATACGAAAATGAGGCCGATGATTCTGGGAGGAAGCCAGGAGCATAACATGAGGGCAGGAACCGAAAATGTTCCCGGAATTGTGGGAATGACAACGGCAGCAAGAATTTCCTGTATTAATATTAAAAGAAATATGGAGTACTTAACAAAGCTGCGTGACTATATGATTAGAAGATTGAAAAATACTATTCCTGATATTATTTTTAACGGCTCTGAAACAGACAGATTACCGAATAATATTAATTTCTCGATTAAAGGAGTGGAAGCGGGTGCAGTCCTTGTGCTTCTTGACATGGAGGGTATTTATGCAGCCGCAGGTTCTGCCTGTAACACCATTAATCCGGAGCCGTCCCATGTTTTGAAAGCGATAAATGTTGACCCGGAATATATAAACGGAACAATAAGAATAAGTATGGATGAAAGCTTTAATGTTAAAAAGGCTGATTATGTGATAGAAAAATTAAAACGAATTATTGTCAAAATAAGGGAAAAGGATTGAAAATACAGAAAAAAGGCAGTCTTAAGGTCAGGATGATTCCGGGACTGCCTTTTTTAAGTGCTCCTATAATGGAACAAAGGTTGGTTTTCTGCTCTCAAAGGTTGTAATATATTTAAAACCGGTGTTAATAAGAATGTCTCTCGCAGTGCTGAAGCCATATCCGAGATTATTAAGTTTATGGGAGTCGGAACCAACGGTTACGATTTCACCTCCAAGTTTTTTATAACGTTCCAAAAGAGTGATGGTTGGAACGTAGGTGGTTAAACCATCTGCAAGACTTCTCGTATTAAGCTCAATGCCATGTCCCTTTGCAATAATATTTTTAAGAATCATTTCTGTAATTTCATAAAAATCTGAATCTACATATACATATGATTTGTCAGGAACATAGCGTCTTACATAATCGAGATGCCCATATACATCATAATCATTATAAAAAGTAACATTTCTAAGGATGGCTTCATAGTATTCCATAATACAATCATGAATTTTGCGGTTGTCCCAAAAAGCAGGGTAGTAAGGGTCAATTCCGTTTACAATATGTGATGAACCGATGACAAAATCAAAAGGATATTCCTTAACCAGTTTTGTGCATGCAGCATAAATTTCAGGATTAATACCGAGTTCAATTCCGACCTTGAGCTTGATGGAATCCTTATAATCCCAACGGATTGAAGACATTTCTTCGAAATATCTGTCTAAATCAAGCTTGAACATCTCGACTCCGTTTTCTGCCGGATAATCAAGATCGAGATGGTCGGTAAAACAAATTTCCTTCATTCCACGTTCAATTGCTCTATCTAAATATTCTCTTGGATTAACCTTACAGTCCGATGAAAAATGAGTATGAATATGATAATCACTAATCATTGTTTTGCTCCTTTTAAATGTAATCTGACCTTAATAAAGTATATTATGAACAAAAATTTGTCAACATTTTGTGCATTTTTACATATAAAAATGGAAAAATATAATTAAGAATAGCTTCAATGTATAAAAATAAAATAAGGGTTGAAATTTTTTGGCAAAGATTGTAGAATAAGCCTAGATTGATTTTTAATTAACAATCCTTATTATTTTATTTAATTCACTAGGAGGAATTTTAAAATGGCAGTAAAAGTTGCGATCAACGGATTTGGCCGTATCGGCCGTCTTGCTTTCAGACAGATGTTCGGAGCAGAAGGATATGAAGTAGTAGCTATCAACGATTTGACAAGCCCTAAGATGCTTGCTCATCTTCTTAAGTATGATTCATCACAGGGTAAATATGACAAGGCTGAGACTGTTTCAGCAGGTGATGATTCAATCACAGTTGATGGAAAGACTATTAAGATCTATGCTTTCCCAGATGCTAACAATTGCCCTTGGGGAGAGCTTGGCGTAGACGTAGTTCTTGAATGCTCAGGTTTCTACACATCTAAGGACAAGGCACAGGCTCACATCAATGCAGGAGCTCGTAAAGTTGTTATTTCAGCTCCAGCTGGAAACGACCTTCCTACAATCGTTTACAACACAAACCATACAACATTAAAGGCTGAGGATACAATTATTTCTGCAGCTTCTTGTACAACTAACTGTTTAGCACCTATGGCTGATGCTCTTAACAAATATGCAGCAATCCAGTCAGGTATCATGGTAACAATCCATGCTTACACAGGTGATCAGATGATCCTTGACGGACCACAGAGAAAGGGAGATTTAAGAAGAAGCCGTGCAGGTGCTGTTAATATCGTTCCTAACTCAACAGGTGCAGCTAAGGCTATCGGACTTGTTATCCCAGAGCTTAACGGAAAGCTTATCGGATCTGCTCAGCGTGTTCCAACACCTACAGGTTCTACAACAATCTTAACAGCAGTTGTTAAGGGTTCAGACATCACAGTTGACGGAATTAACGCAGCTATGAAGGCAGCAGCTAACGAATCATTCGGATATAATGAGGACGAAATCGTTTCTTCAGATATCGTTGGAATGAGATATGGTTCATTATTCGATGCTACACAGACAATGGTTAGCAAAGTTTCTGATGACCTTTATGAAGTACAGGTTGTTTCATGGTATGATAATGAGAACTCATACACAAGCCAGATGGTTAGAACAATCAAATACTTCTCAGAGTTAGCTTAATTTATAATTTAAGACCTCAAAAGGTCCGGTCTTTTGGACCGGACCTTTTTTATACAACAGAGGATTGTTTTTTGATGAGAAAATAGGCGGATATACGCTTACAATAAAAAGATATATTTTAGGAGGAATCACTAATGCTTAACAAGAAATCAGTTGATGACATTAATGTTAAGGGCTTAAGAGTTTTAGTAAGATGCGATTTTAACGTTCCATTGAAAGAGGGCGTTATCACAGATGAGAATCGTATCGTTGCAGCTCTTCCAACAATTAACAAATTAATCGCAGATGGTGGAAAGGTTATTCTCTGTTCACATCTCGGTAAAGTTAAAAACGGACCTAATGAGAAGGAATCTTTAGCACCTGTTGCTAAAAGACTTTCAGAAAAGCTTGGCAAAGAAGTTGTATTTGCTGCTGATGATGAAGTAGTAGGACCAAATGCTAAGGCTGCTGTTGAAGCTATGAAGGATGGCGATGTAGTTCTTCTTCAGAATACAAGATTCAGAAAAGAAGAGACTAAGAACGAAGAGAATTTCTCTAAAGAGCTTGCATCTCTTTGTGATGTATATGTTAACGATGCTTTTGGTGCATGCCACAGAGCTCACTGTTCAACAGAGGGTGTTACTAAGTTCGTAGATACAAGCGTAGTTGGATACCTTATGCAGAAAGAAATCGAATTCCTTGGTAATGCAGTTAACAACCCTGTAAGACCATTTGTTGCAATCCTTGGTGGTGCAAAGGTTGCTGATAAATTAAATGTTATCTCTAACCTTCTTGAGAAATGTGATACCCTTATCATCGGCGGTGGTATGGCTTACACATTCTTAAAATCACAGGGTTATGAAATCGGACAGTCACTTGTTGATGACAGCAAGCTTGATTACTGCAAGGAAATGATGGAGAAGGCTGAGAAGCTTGGTAAGAAATTATTATTACCGGTTGATGCAGTTACCATCAAGGATTTCCCTAATCCAATTGATGCTCCTGTTGAGATTGAGGTATATGATGCAGACAGCATTCCTGCAGACAGAGAGGGTTGCGATATCGGACCTAAGACACAGGCTCTTTTTGCAGAGGCTGTTAAGACTGCTAAGACAGTTGTATGGAATGGACCAATGGGTGTATTCGAGAACCCAACACTTGCAGAAGGTACAATTGCGGTAGCTAAGGCTCTTGCAGATACAGATGCTACAACCATTATCGGTGGTGGCGACTCAGCTGCAGCTGTTAATAACCTTGGATTCGGTGACAAGATGACTCACATCTCTACAGGTGGCGGAGCATCTCTTGAATTCCTTGAGGGCAAGGCTCTTCCTGGAATTGAATCAGCAGACGATAAATAATTTAATGGAGTAAATAGAAATGGCACGTAGAAGAATTATTGCGGGCAACTGGAAGATGAATAAGACTCCTAGTGAGGCAGTTGCTTTAATTAACGAATTAAAACCACTTGTAGCTAACGAAAATGTTGATGTTGTATATTGTGTACCTGCAATTGATTTAACAACAGCAATTGAAGCTACTAAGGGAACCAATGTTGAAATTGGTGCAGAGAATATGTATTTTGAAGAGAGCGGTGCTTATACCGGAGAAATCTCTCCTAATATGCTTACAGATATCGGTGTTAAATATGTAATCATCGGACATTCAGAGAGAAGGGAATACTTCGCTGAGACCGATGAAACAGTTAATAAGAAGGTGCTTAAAGCCCTTGAGCATGGTATCACACCAATTATCTGCTGTGGAGAATCTCTTCTCCAGAGAGAGCAGGGAATCACTCTTGACTGGATTAGAATGCAGATTAAGATTGCTTTCCAGAATGTTACAGCAGATCAGGCTAAGACAACTGTTATTGCTTACGAGCCAATCTGGGCTATCGGAACAGGTAAGACAGCTACAGCAGACCAGGCAGAAGAAGTATGTGCAGGAATCCGTGAAGTAATTGGTGAGATTTATGACGAAGCTACTGCAGATGCTATCAGAATTCAGTACGGCGGTTCAATGAACGCAGGTAATGCTGCTGAATTACTTTCTAAGCCAAATATCGACGGTGGATTAATCGGTGGCGCAAGTCTTAAGGTTGACTTCGCGCAGATTGTTAATGCGTAATATTATGTGAATTTATGAGTGCTGCATATTTCGGTATGCAGCACTTTTTTAATCTATAGGAAATACCTTTCACACTTTAGTGTGACACGGTATTTCCTATAGATTAAAAACGCTCCGCTATGGATGCGCACTCGCGCGTACAAGGAAGTTGTTGCTAACGCAATCGCGCTCGGCGCGAGAGTCCGCAAGCGGACTCTTTTTTATGTTGTGGAAATACTTTATACTTGCACAACGTTTTTTTATTAGGTAGAATAGCATTGAATTAATTTTGAAAGGTTTAGGAATAATATGAAAAAACTTATTTCATGGAATGTAAATGGTCTGCGTGCCTGCATGGGCAAGGGCTTTGCAGATTTTTTTGAGACGATAGATGCAGATGTTTTCTGTGTTCAGGAAACCAAACTTCAGGAGGGACAGATTGATTTTACACCTGAGGGATATTATCAGTACTGGAACTATGCAGAGAAGAAGGGCTATTCCGGAACCGCTGTTTTTACCAGGGAGGAACCGATTAGTGTTACTAAGGGAATCGGAATAGATGAACATGACCATGAAGGACGAGTTCTTACGCTTGAATTCAATGACTTCTATATGGTTAATGTATATGTACCTAATTCAAAGAGAGAACTTGAGAGACTTGATTACCGTAAGGTCTGGGAGGATGATTTCAGAGCATATGTAAATAGGCTTCGTGATGATAAGCCTGTTATAGTATGCGGTGATATGAATGTTGCTCACCAGGAAATCGATTTGAAGAATCCTAAGACCAATCATATGAGTGCGGGCTTTACTGATGACGAGAGAGAGAAGATGACAGAGCTTCTTGAATCAGGTTTTATTGATACATTCAGATTTTTTAACCCGGATGTTATTGAGCGTTACAGCTGGTGGTCATATATGTTCAAATCAAGGGAGAAAAACACAGGCTGGCGTATAGATTATTTTCTTGCATCCGAGGAACTTAAGGACAAGCTTGTGAGTGCAGAAATTCACGACCAAATAATGGGCTCAGACCATTGTCCGGTTGAGCTTGTCATTGACTTATGATTGTGGCTGTGATAACATTATTCAGAAAAAAGTTGAAAAATAACACTTAAATATATCAGATAAGAACAGGAGAATTATTATGAGTAAGAAACCGGCAGTACTCCTTATCCTTGACGGATACGGACTTAATGACAAAACAGAAGGCAATGCTGTAGCAATTGCCAAAACACCTGTAATGGACAGCCTTATGGCTGAATATCCTTTTGTTAAAGGTAATGCCAGCGGAATGGCAGTAGGACTTCCTGACGGACAGATGGGTAACTCAGAGGTTGGACATCTTAACATGGGTGCAGGGAGAATTGTATATCAGGAATTAACCAGAATTACCAAAGAGATTATGGATGGTGATTTTTTCAAGAATGAAGCATTGGTTAAGGCGGTTAATAATTGTAAAGAGAATAATTCAGCACTCCATACTTTTGGACTTTTATCAGACGGTGGAGTTCACAGCCACAATACACATCTTTACGGACTTCTTGAAATGGCTAAGAAGGAAGGACTTGAAAAGGTATATGTTCATTGCTTCCTTGATGGAAGAGATACACCTCCACAGTCAGCTAAGGGCTTCGTAGAGGATTTGGAAGCCGAGATGGCTAAAATCGGTGTTGGTAAGATTGCAACTGTGTCAGGACGTTACTACGCAATGGATAGAGATAATAACTACGACAGAGTTGAGAAGGCTTATGTTGCAATGACCAAGGGCGAGGGTGCTATGGCTGATAATGCTGTAGCGGGCGTTGCAGCTTCTTATGAAGCAGGAGTTAATGATGAGTTCGTTGTTCCTTTTGTAGTAACAGAGAACGGAGCTCCTGTTGCAACAATTAACGATAAGGATTCAGTTGTATTCTTTAACTTCCGTCCTGACCGTGCAAGAGAGATTACACATTGCTTCTGTGATGATGAGTTTGATAAATTTGAACGTGGAGCACGCAAAGATGTTGTATTTGTATGCTTTACAGAATATGACCCATTAATTCCTAATAAGGATGTTGCATTCAAGAAAGTAGAAGTTACCAATACTTTTGGTGAATGGCTTGCTAACAACGGAATGAGACAGGCAAGAATTGCTGAGACAGAGAAGTATGCTCACGTAACATTCTTCTTCAACGGCGGTGTTGAACAGCCTAATGAGAACGAGGACAGAATCCTTGTAAATTCTCCGAAATATGTTCCGACATATGACAAGAAGCCTCGTATGAGTGCATATACAGTATGTGATAAGTTAAGTGAAGCAATTACCGCCAAGGATGAGAATGGTGATGCTTATTATGATGTAATTATCTGTAATTTTGCTAACCCTGATATGGTTGGACACACAGGAATCGTAGATGCAGCTGTTGCAGCGATTGAGGTTATTGACGAATGTGTGGGCGAAGTTGTCAGACTTGTAAAAGAGGTTGACGGAGTAATGTTTATCTGTGCTGACCATGGTAATGCTGAGCAGCTTGTTGATTATGAGACCGGTGCACCATTTACCGCTCATACAACCAACCCTGTTCCATTTATTCTTGTTAATGCTGACTCTGAATATACACTTAGAGAGGGCGGATGCCTTGCGGATATCGTACCTACATTGATTGAGTGCATGGGTATGGAACAGCCTGCTGAGATGACAGGTAAATCACTTCTTATTAAGAAATAATATATAGTGTGTTTGTTTATATAAGCCGGAGGATTGGTATCAAAAATCAATCCTTTGGCTTATTTTTTGGCTAATGGAGAAAATACTTTAACGCTTTAAAGTACTGTATCGGGAAACTTCCAATTTACATGAAATCAGGGCAGTGGTATAATTAATATACATTATTTATCAAGTAGACCAACTATGATAATACACTGGGACTTTTAATTTCACATTCATTTAAAGAGTTGGAGGGTGAATGATTATGAGAAAACATTTATAATTGCTATTACATTATGTACATTATTTCTAGGTATAAGCGGCTGTAATAATAAGCAGGAAACTGTAGTTGGCTGGAATGCCGATCATACAGCCTACACTAACGAGTGCAACGCTACCCTGATGGAGGGAGAATACTACGAGGCGATGAATGATTCTTTTGTCAAAGAGAATTTTGATTCTTTTACTCAGGATGCAATAGATAAACATATAGGAAAATTTTATTAGTATTTATATAATGAGACTAAATCTCCGATAAAAGATATTCTTGCAGAACATGCACAGATTAAATGGGTTGAAGCCGGAGATTCAGTTGGAAGACAATTGAATATTGCAATGGACAATGAAAATCTTAAGGCATCAGTAGTTGATTCAGATGGTGCAGTGATATATGAATTTCAGATTGATAAAAAGACATTGGATACAAATGCAAAGAATAGCTATCTCTATGCAAAGCTTTCTGAAACGAATGAATATCTGTATTTCTACTGCCGCAGAGATGATTATATAAGAATCCGAATTACAAGCGGTATAGAGCCTGCGGATTTTAAAGAAACATTTATTACTTTTGTACCGGAAGGAACAACTGTGAGTAATCCTTCTTCCGATGTGCTTGGTGGTAAATATATGGAAGCCGGATATTACTACGACGGACGCAATTCAGCCATTAAATTAACACTTAATAATGGAGTTGTAACAGGTGAGAGATACCTTGCCGAAACAGGTGAACGTTTTGTCGCGGAATTTAACGGTGAGATTAATAATGGAATACTTGAATACAGGGATTATATGTGTAGTCATTATATAGGTGAATTGGGTGAAGAAGAGTTTGATAAAGAACTTGCCAATGATATGTCCGGCAAAATATTCTTCTATGAAACTTTTCTTCTGTATAAGGATGTGTATAGTGGTAATGAATTTACATATGCTTATGATACAATAGGCAATGAACAGAATAATTGAGAGTTTTTAGCCGGATTGTTCTTGAAAGTACACAATACTCTGTTACTTTAAAGCGACAAATCGAGGCAAATCTCTATTTACATGATAGTAAGGAAAAGATATAATTAACACATTATATAATCCATGTGGGTTACATACGGGGCAAACCTATAGAAATATAGGGACGCAAAGCCAGAAGTCTAAAATAATATAAATATTTATTGTATTATTATGATAGTTCGGTTGCAATGAATGATTCATTGCAACCTTTTTATATGTTATATTTCAAGACTGCAAATAGCAGGATTGTTATATATAAAAACCGTGTTCTGTACATTTGGCCAATAAACAGAACCCCGGAATGATAAGCACTTATAAAAAGCACCTAGGACAAGTATACAGCTTTTTTAGATGAAGTGTAAATAATTACATATTTAAGATGAGGACATTTATGTCAAAGAAAAAAATTTTTAAAGCATTATTATCAATAGTGTTTAGTGTAATAATAGTAGTAAGTTTAAATGTAAATACTACTGCTAAACCAATTACTAAAATTAAGGTTATTGAATCAACTACAAAAAAACAGTATACAAATATATATTCTGTATATAAAAGTTTTAAAGTTCCATCCAGTTTGTTTTTTTGGAAGAAAGATACTTATTATTTATATGCAAAATTTAATTCTGCAAAAAAGATTATGGTAAAAGACATAACCGGTGCAATTGAATGGAATGGACCTAGCAAAGAAGTACCATACATTGATATTATTTATTCCAATGAAATAAGCGTTTCAAAAACTACAAGTGTTGAATTAACAAAAAATATTGGAGTAGGAGTATCTATAAAAGCAGTAGAAGTGTCTCAACAATTAGGTGGATCAATTATGAATGCTATTACATTTGAAGAAAAAGATATATTGACTTTATCTACAAGAGTTGATGAAAAATCTCCGAAAGGATATTATGGAATTATTGCTGCTGTTAATGCTGATTTATTTAATATAACGCTTGAAAAAGGTGATAAAACATATACTGGTAAGCTGCTTAAGCTTCAATCACCAAATCCGTATTTGACGGTTTATTATAGTAAGAGTTCATATTAGAAGTTAATACAAAAAACTTGGTGGTCATAATGATATATGACCACCAAGTTGAAAGTTTGTCTGATTTAATTATTTTGAATATAAAAGGAATGATAGAAATATGAAAAATAAGAGTAGAATTTTAATAATAATGTTGTTGATTTTTTTAACGTTTTTAGGATGTGAAAGAAAAGAAAAAAACAATAATGTGTCAGATTTACCGGATGTGTTTGCAACGGAATTGTTCAATGCGGCATATATGGTGTATGGAAAAGAGAGTGGTTCAGATACTTATGATATGATTTTCATGAGTAAAATTGATATACCATCAGATTGCACTGTTGATTTGCAATATACAGGCGGTACGTTTGATTATGAGTGTGATATTGTAAAGGATGATGATAATAATATAGATGAGTATTCTATGTATACCATAACATTTGATGTACAAAATATTTGTTTTGAAAATGAAATTATTAATATAGATAGTATAATTTTGTATTATGATAAAGCAAATGAAGAAGAATATATAGAATTAAAACCACAGAAATTTACAATATCATATGTGGATGGAAATAGTGAGAATATGGATTTGTATTTTATTGGAGCACCCATGGTAATACCCCCTGAAATGAAAAAACTGCCTTATGAAATTGGCATTGAAAAAGAAGTGGTAATTGATGAGATATATGTTGCTAACGAAGCTTTTAATATATTGAATAGAAATGATATTGAAAATATTTCTATGAGAAAAAGTGAAGATGATATTGAAATACAATTTTCAATAGAAGAAACGAATTTAAGTAAATATACACAGTATTTTACTTCAGTAGTATTTAAATATACGGTAGATGGTGTTGAATATGTCAAAATGCCTCCAAACAGGAGCGTAGCATACAATCCATTGACTATCTATGATAATAATTTAGAAAAATATTATAATGAGGTATTGTTGAATAAATAGCTGGAGTGAAATTTATGAAAAAGTCAATTGTTATAGTAATTGTTTTGTTAACTATTCTTTTGTGTAGTTCTGCTATGGTTGTACTTATGGCAACAGGCATTATTCAAAAGGGTGATAATACTGATAATGGAATTTTTATTGAAAGCTCGGAAAATAATAAAAGTTATGTTCGTACAATGTTAGGAACAGGGTTTGTTGATATTACAGAAGAATTGGAAGGCATGGTATGTGCCTCACAACAGGCAAGAACAGTTTATGAAATAGAAAAAGTAAATAAAACATTTAAATTACATACAAGTGTTGGAAACTATGTGGAAAAGGGGAGTCCGTTATACACAGATAATAATGGAAATGTTGTAAGTGCACAGACTGATGTTGTAGTTACTGATATAATATCAGATGTTAATTTTTATATGGAAACATTTTCGTATGATGATATGAAAATTAAGCTTTATATTTTGGATAAATATCAGAATAGAATACAGGATATAGTTTTTACAACAATTGATGAAAATGGTGAGACAATCGAACTTGAATTAAGCAAAATAGATTCTTATGTTAATGATGGAAGATTTGGAGTTGAACTTAAGTGCCCATTTAAGGTCTTTGAAAATTCTACATTAAAAATTATAGTGAAGTATGATACAGTAGAAGGCAAAACTACAATTCCGATAGATTATATTTTGTTTACAAAGGATAATATACCTTATGTACACCTATTGAAAGGCGAAGATGAGTTTGATGTGGAGGATTATTATCTTGATGTTTATAGTTATAATGACGAAGAATATATAGTTAATGATAATTTAGGCGGTTGCTGGGTTGGATACACTCAGGAGGAGAAGTATTTTAATGAGCAATAAGGATACAATAATTGAGCTAAAGAGCGTAACTAAATATTTTGGAGAAAGAAAAGTTCTAAAAAATATTAACCTGATTATTAATGAGGGTGATTTGATTTCGATTATGGGTAAATCAGGAAGTGGCAAAAGTACATTGCTTAATATTCTTGGTTTTTTTGAAAAACCAACATCGGGAGAGTATTATTTTGAAGGAGATAAAATTAAAAATGAATATAGAAAAAGTGAAATTCGAAACCGATATATGGGTTTTGTTTTTCAGTCATATAATTTAATTCCACGACTGACAGTGTATGAGAATATAGTATTGCCAATTTACTACTCTCTTGATAAGAAAAGTATTAAGAAAAGAATTGGTAAAGCTGAAGAACTTATATCAAGATATGGTCTTGAAGAAATTAAAAATATTTATGTTGAAAATATTTCGGGCGGAGAAAAACAGCGGGCATGTATGGCAAGAGCTATAGCTTGTGATGCAAAGCTTATTATATCTGATGAACCCACGGGAAATCTTGATGAGAAAAATAAATATAATGTTCTTGATATGTTCAAGGAAATGAATAAATCCGGAAAGACTGTAATTATAGTAACACATGACAATGAGGTTGAAGAAATTGCCGGAAAAAGATTTTATTTGGAAGGAGGGGAATTACAAAGTGTATGAGAATATATTTATTAAAAAACTATCTGAAGAAAATATATAGAAGCAGCAGTAGAATGATATTAACATTATCAGGATTAGTATTATCGGTAATTATTCTGATGTCAGTTTTGATTATATCTGAAACCTTACTTGCCGCTCAAATGCAGAGTGTAAACATATATAAAGAATGTAATGGTGTAGTTGCAGATTGTGAATTTGATTATGATACATATGAATATTTTAAAAATAATGAAGCTTTTAATATGTATATGGAGCTGTCTCCGGAAGCGGATGTTAATTTGAAAAATATATTTTTAGAAAATGGTGATTCAGTATCTATATATGGAAGATGCATTAAAGTGGATGAAAACTGGCATATTAATCTTTTACCGCAAGGTGATTACTATGATATTGAACGATATAGGTCTGAGTTAATTCAAGGCAGATTAATAGACTCAAAGGATATCGAAAATGGTGAGAAGGTTATTGTGATTGATTCTGTGACGGCACAAATTTTATTTGGTAAGGCTGAAGCAGTCGGTGAGATTGTAAATCTTGAAACAGCTAATGAATATGGACAAAATACTTATGAGAAGTATAAGGTCATTGGCGTTATTGAAGCATCCGTGTATGCAGAAAAACAGTATGACTCCATTTTGGAAATTGTTAAAAGTCGACAAAAAAAGAAGGAAGAGCTTTTTGTATTTAATTTCTATGTTCCGTATACCTGCAAATATGGAAATTACAATGTTGAATCATATAGAATGCAGTTGATTTTTACGAGCAATACAAAGGAATATACAGATATAAAAAAAGATATTAATTATGAAAAGATGGGAACAGAATTGAAAATAAATCAGGTGGTTGATGCAGATGTTGTATATGAACAAAATGCTCAGCAAATCGCAGAAACACAAAATATGATTATGTATATAATGATTGTAGTATTCATTATATCGGGATTATGTATTATGAATACGATGATGTTTTCAATAAAAGAGCGAATTAATGAAATCGGTATAAGAAAAGCCATTGGTGCCTTCAATAATGATATATTAATACAGTTCGTTTTTGAAGGATTTGTATATGGATTGTTCAGTGGGATTATTGGTGTAATCTTTTCTGTTATAATATGGTCTCATGTGTATATAATGTCGGAGGATTTGTTTATTGGAGCTGAAAAACTGGTTATTTCTGTAGAAGCTGTTATTTTGTCAATAGTATCTGCGATTCTTGTAAGTATATTGGCAAGTATAATTCCTGCAATATATGCTTCGAAAATCAAAGTGTCCAATGCACTGAAATTTGATTAATTTGGGAAATTTGGGAAAATTTAAAATAAATAACTTGAAAAAAGTTATTGCGTATGATAAAATACCTTTTGTGTGAGTTGTCATACGCAATTTTACGAATCTGGGAGGTGTAACCCGTGGAAATTTTAAAATTAGTTCTTTCAATTGTATTAGTTATAGATTGTATTGTATGCGCAGCAATTGTTTTATTACAGGAAGGTAAGTCGGCCGGACTTGGAACAATTAGTGGCGTAGCTGATACTTACTGGGGTAAGAATAAGGGCCGTTCAGGCGATGGATTGTTGAAGAGAATTACATTTGTATGTGCAATAATTTTCTTTATACTGACCATCGTATTGAATTTAAAAGTTTTTAATTAATTTTGACTAATGAAGACTCTTGGAAGACCTCCAAGAGTTTTTTGTTCAATATTTGTTTAATGAGTCAGAGGGAGTAATTTTATGGAGCATAATTCATTTGAAAAAAGAAAAAAAGTAATTAATGACCTGATACATGATAAATTTTATACGCCTATGAAAGCCAAGGAAATTGCAATGCTCCTGAATATTCCTAAATCGGAGCGGCCTGCATTACAGGAGGTTCTTGATGCACTTGTTATGGAGGGTAAAATCGGTCTTTCCAAGAAGGGCAAGTACGGCAGGGCAGAGAATACCGCAATTGTCGGAAGGTTTGAAAGTCATCAGAAGGGCTTTGGATTTGTAGTGGTCGAAGGTGAAGAAGATGATATCTATGTGGCAGAGAAGGATATCAATGGTGCTTTGCATAACGATATGGTTCAGGTGGTTGTGACTTCTGAGAAGCATGAGGGCAAGCGCCGGGAAGGTAAGATTCTTAAAGTTATTGAACGAGGAACTCAGGAGATTGTCGGATTCTATCAGAATGCAGGCAATTATGGTTTTGTGATTCCTGACAACCAGAGATTTGCCAAGGACATTTTTGTACCGGGGAATAGGTCAAAGGGTGCAGTTAACGGTCATAAGGTTGTTGTTCATATAACAGATTATGGTGATGAGAAGCATAAGCCGGAGGGTGAAGTGGTCAGAATAATCGGACATGTCAATGACCCCGGAACGGATATTTTATCCATTGTGGCAGGCTATGACATTCCGATGGAATATCCTGACGAGGTTATGGATCAGGCGGATAATGTTTCAAGTGAAGTATCTGAAGAAGAGAAGCTCGGAAGAAAAGATTGCAGAACATGGCAGACTGTTACAATTGATGGTGAGGATGCCAAGGATTTGGATGATGCTATAACCTTAACCAAAGAAAATGACATTTACAGATTAGGCGTTCATATTGCGGATGTATCTAACTATGTCAGGGAAAATACGCCTCTTGATAAGGAAGCAAGACTCAGAGGTACAAGCGTATATCTCGTTGACAGAGTAATTCCAATGCTGCCTCATAAATTAAGTAATGGAATCTGCTCTTTGAATCAGGGTGTGGACAGGCTCTCCTTAAGCTGTATTATGGATATTGATTCGAAAGGTAATGTGGTAAATCATGAAATCTGTGAAACTGTAATTAATGTTGACAGAAGAATGTCTTACACAGCGGTTAAGAAGATTATCGAAGATAACGATACTGAAACCATTGCAGAATATGAAGAACTTGTACCTATGTTTCATCTTATGAATGAACTTGCTGGTATTCTTCGTAAAAAGAGACATGGCAGAGGCTCAATAGATTTTGATTTTCCGGAGAGCAAAATCAGACTTGATTCCAATGGTAAACCAATTGAAATAAAAGCATATGAAAGAAATTCCGCAACTAAGATAATTGAGGATTTTATGCTTATTGCCAATGAAACTGTTGCGGAAGACTGCTTCTGGCAGGAACTGCCTTTTGTATACAGAACTCATGATAATCCTGATCCTGAGAAGATTCAGGCATTGGGTGCATTTATTAATAATTTTGGTTATTCAATCAGAATTTCCAATGAAGATGTTCATCCGAAGGAGATACAGAAGCTTCTTGAGAAGATTGAAGGAACCGACGAGGAAGCAATGCTTTCAAGACTCACTCTCCGCTCAATGAAAAGAGCACAGTATGGAACTGAATGTACAGGACATTTTGGTCTTGCTGCCAAATATTACTGTCATTTTACTTCACCAATCAGAAGATATCCTGACCTTCAGATTCATAGAATTATCAAGGAAAATCTTCATGGGGATTTACAGGACAAAAGAATAACACATTATGAAAATGTCCTTCCTGAAACTGCCAGGCAATGCAGTTTGACTGAGAGACGAGCTGATGAGGCTGAACGTGATGTGGAAAAACTCAAGAAAACAGAGTATATGAGTTATCATATTGGCGAAGAGTTTGATGGTGTAATATCAGGCATAACACAGTGGGGAATTTATGTGGAGCTTCCGGATACAATAGAAGGAATGATTCACGTATCTTCATTGGAAGGCGATTATTATATATATGATCCGACTCACTATGAAATGGTGGGAGAGGTTACTAAGAAGACCTTCAAGCTGGGTCAGAGACTTCATGTAAAATGTGTTGATACTGACACTTTTGCAAGAACGATTGATTTTCAGATTGTTGAACCGGAAAAAGATACAAATGAGGTAGGCTGATGGATAAGAATAATTTTAAGCTTGCAGCTAATAATAAGAAAGCATATTTTGATTATTTCATTGAAGATAAATGGGAAGCAGGGATTTCTCTGTATGGAACAGAGGTTAAATCCATCCGCATGGGCAAGGTAAGTATTAAGGAGTCCTACATTAAGATTGAGCAGGGCGAGGTTTTTGTATATAACATGCATATCAGCCCATATGAAAAAGGTAATATTTTCAATCGTGACCCGATAAGGGTGCGTAAGCTTCTGCTTCACAGAGCGGAGATTAATAAGCTTTCGGGAAAAATTGCAGAAAAGGGATATACTCTTGTTCCGTTGCAGGTCTATATTAAAGACGGACTTGTAAAAATGGAAATAGGACTTGCAAAAGGTAAAAAACTTTACGACAAACGTGATTCAATTGCCAAAAAAGATGTTAGGCGGGAGAATGAAAGAGAATTTAAGATAAAGAATTTGTAATTTTATACCGATATATGTTATGATTAACAAAGGGTCTCGTTGGATAGATTCTTTGCATAATGAAAACGGCACAACCGGATTGTGCCTTTATAAGGGCTAGTACAGGTTTCGACGGGGATTTTGAATTCGGAGAAGCAAGCCGCAGGGTGATGCGTTAAATTCCAAATTAAACTAAACGCTAACGATAATTTAGCAATCGCTGCCTAGTTGCAGCCATCGGCCTTCCTGCACCTACACAGGAAGTTACCGGTGTCGAACATGTAGGAAACGACATGTATTAAGCTTTGCATACATGGGCGTATTATGAAGCTACTAAGAATCGGATTGTGTCTGTTCAAGCCGTTTTGAGGGAATGTCAATAGACAGACTAAGCTTGTAGAAGTACGATGGATGGATTTTCGGACCGGGGTTCGACTCCCCGCTGGTCCACTCATGAATAATTTAAAAGTTTTAATGCTAGAATGATGAATGAGAAAAACTCTGATTTTATATTAACATCAGACGTGCTGTTATGTGTGACAGGATGTTCATTTACCCGAATATCAGAGTAGAATGCTAAGAAAACTGAGGCTGATAATACAAAAAGCACCTGAAAACTGAGGTGCTTTTTGAGTGTATTATGTATTATTTTGTGCAGATTGTTACTTAATTATAATAAAAAAGTGAAAAAATATGTAAAATTGTACAAGAAAAAACTTTTTTTTTGAAATATATGGTGGTATAATGACAGTAAAATTACATAAAGGAGGATACTTGAATGAATAAAAGTATTGGGAAGAAGATTATCTGCCTGATGGCTATCGTTGGTGTGATAATGGTTGGCTTCTGTGTTTGTAATGTTCTTTCGTTGCAGGACCTTGATAAACGTAATGATAAGGTTATTGAAGAAGTTAAAGAACTTAAGGAAGCCATTAGTGACAATGACAGGGATGCAGCTGATGATATTGAAGCCAGAATGGAAAAAGATTCTGTTACAATGAATTCTAAGATTGATGGTACAGTTGGTTTCTGTTTCGCTGCTACGGGATTAATTATTGTATTAGTTGCTGCTACAATTGTAATCATTAAGATTACTGTTGCTACTCCGGCAAAGAAGGCTACTGACCAGCTTGAAGACATTGTTGCTAACATTGAAGCAGGACGTGGTGATTTAACAAAGCGTGTTAATGTCAAATCCAAAGACGAAATCGGCCGACTTGTTGTATGCATTAATAAGTTCATAGCCGGACTTCAGGGAATTGTTCAGAATGTTAATGAAGAGTCGGAGCGTCTTACTGCTGCAACTAACAATATTGCAGGCGGAGTTGATTCTTCCAGCCAGAATGCTATGAATATTTCATCAGCAATGGAAGAGCTTGCTGCAAGTATGCAGGAAGTTTCAGCCACATTAACTCAGATTTCTGAGGGAAGCGAAGAGATTCTCAGACAGGTTAATGATATTAATAGCAGTGCTGAAGGCGGAGCCGGTACTGTTACTGCAATCAAGGATCGTGCTGTTGTAATGCATAAAGAGACTAATGAGAGCAAAGAGAATACCATCCATGTATTAAAAGAAATTGGTGCTGAACTTGATGTTGCAGTTAAAGAGAGTAAGAGTGTTGAGAAGATTAACGAGCTTACAGATAACATCCTTAATATTGCATCACAGACTAACCTCCTTGCACTTAATGCCTCAATTGAAGCTGCCCGTGCAGGTGAAGCAGGTAAGGGATTTGCGGTAGTTGCGGATGAGATTCGTGTTCTCGCTGCTAACAGCCGTGAGACAGCTAACAGCATTCAGCAGATTAGTGCTCTTGTAACAAGTGCAGTTGAGAAACTCAGTTCGAATGCACAGGCTGTACTTGAGTTTGTTGGTTCTGATGTATTAACAGACTATGACAAATTTGTTGAAGTTGTTAACCAGTATGAATCTGATGCAGACCTTATGAAGGAAATGCTTACAGAATTTGCCGGAAAGGCCGGAGACATCACTACTACAATGCATAACATGAACGATGGAGTACAGGGAATTGCATTGTCAGTTGATGAAAGTGCTAAAGCAGTTACCAGTGTTGCGGAAGATACATCTAACCTTGTATGTGCTATCACACAGATTAAGGAGAAATCCGACGACAACCAGGAAATTGCTGAGAAACTCGTGAAAGAAATTGGAATTTTTGAAAATATTTAATCTTTCCCAATTTTATTTATTTGCCCACTATGGTATAATTCCATAGTGGGTTTTTATTTTGGGAAAATATAATATTTTTTCAAATGAAAGGAGTTTGTTATGGGAGATTTTGCAGGAATTCAGGCGTATATGATAGGAGTATATCAATTCGAATTAAGAGAGGATTATGAAGCTGCCTTACAGGAGAAGAAGGGAGTGGAATATCTTAATTCACAGACGGATTATAAGGACATTGATAAAATTTATACAATGTATTGTGAACTTGTTCAGAGAAAGATATTTTATACACCTGTTGGTCTGGATTACCTTAGAAAGCTTCGCAGTACAATAGTAAATTCCGGTAAGTATGAGAGAAATACCATCCCGGCATTGTATGTTCCGTCAGGCAAAAAAAGAGACAGCGCAAAGGTCGAGAGGTATATTTCGGCAAAATATAAGGACAGGGTAACTGAACTTGACAAAAAAGTTGGCAGGATGAAGAATAAGCACAGAACTTCAATTCTTCTGAATATAATTATGGTAATTATGATTATTGCCATGTTCGGAATACTGATGACTTCATCAAATCCTAATATTCTTAATTATGAGCGGGTGCTTCAGGATAAATATGCATCATGGGCTGAGGACTTAAAGGAACAGGAGAATGAGCTGAGATTAAGAGAGCGTGAGCTTGAAAAACAACTGGAGAATATGGATAACCCTTCACAGAAATAACATAATTTATATTTATAATACACGAAGAATATTAAACAGGGAGGGATGTTCATGAGAAAAAAGATTCTGGTTGTTGATGATGAAGCAAGAATGCGTAAACTGGTACGTGATTTTTTACAAAAAAAAGATTATGCGGTAATTGAAGCTGAGAACGGTGAAGAAGCAGTGGATTTGTTCTGCTCTAATAACGATATTGATTTAATTATACTTGATATAATGATGCCTCGTATGGATGGCTGGCAGGTGTGTCGTGAGATTAGAAAATTATCCAATATTCCCATTGTGATGCTTACAGCCAAATCTGAGGAGAAAGATGAACTGCTTGGCTTTGAACTTGGTGTGGATGAATATATTACCAAACCATTCAGTCCTAAAGTTTTAACAGCAAGAGTTGAAGCTATATTAAGACGAGTGTCGGGTGATGACCAGGAAGTTCTTAGGGCAGATGGAATAGAAGTTGACAGAGTTGCACATATCGTTAAGGTAGATGGAGAAATAATTGACTTAAGCTTTAAGGAATTTGAACTTCTCACATATTTTCTTGAGAATAAGGGCGTTGCACTGTCCAGAGAAAAGATCCTTAATAATGTTTGGAATTATGATTACTATGGGGATGCAAGAACAATTGATACACATGTTAAGAAACTTAGAAGCAGGTTAGGAGAACGAGGAAATGTTATTAAGACTATTTGGGGAATAGGCTACAAGCTCGAGGAGTAATTCTTTTTAAAACTTAAAATACTTTAGAGTAGGTCTTTAATTTAAGTTGACAAAAAGCCTTATTGATAGTAGTATATGAAAGATAAAGATTATTTTTGTTCACTATTATGGTGAAAAATCTTAATCAAGACTTATATAGTCAACAAGGAGGAAAAGAAATGAAAAAGTTCAAGAAAGTAGTTGCAATGGCAACTGTAGCTGTTATGGGTGTGGCTACGCTTGCAGGATGCTCAAGCCAGTCCGGTAAATCAGACAAATTCTATATCGGTGGAATTGGACCTGTAACAGGTGATGCAGCGGTTTATGGTAATGCAGTTAAGAATGGTGCACAGATTGCTGTTGATGAGATTAATGCAGCCGGTGGAATTAACGGATATCAGATTGAATTCAAATTTGAGGATGATCAGGCAGATGGTGAATCAGCAATCAATGCATACAATACATTGAAGGACTGGGGAATGAAGATTCTCATGGGAACAGTAACATCCGGTGCATGTGAATCAGTTGTTTCATTAACAGGTGATGATAATATGTATCAGTTAACACCTTCGGGTTCAGCAGCTAACCTTATTGAAGGTGAAAATGTGTTCCAGGTATGTTTTACTGACCCTAACCAGGGAGTAGCTTCAGCTCAGTATATTTCAGAGCATGAGCTTGCAACTAAGGTAGCAATTATTTATGACAGCTCAGATATTTATTCTTCAGGTATCTATGAGAAATTTGTATCAGAAGCTAAGAATCAGGGTCTTGAAATTGTTGAGACACAGTCATTTACTAAGGATAACAAGACAGATTTCTCTGTTCAAGTCCAGGCTTGTAAGGATTCAGGAGCAGATTTGTTGTTCCTTCCAATTTATTATAGAGAGGCTTCTCTTATTATTACAGAAGCTGATAAGACCGGTTTTGATGCAACAGTATTCTCATGTGATGGCCTTGACGGAATCTTGAGCGTAGAGGGCTTTGACAAGAGCCTTGCTGAAGGTGCAATGCTTTTAACTCCATTCTCAGCAGATGCAACAGATGAGAAGACCGTTAACTTTGTTAAAACATATAAAGAGAAATATAAAGAAGTTCCAAACCAGTTCGCAGCAGATGCATATGATGCAATTTACATTATTAAGGCTGCTATTGAGAAAGCAGATGCAACTCCTGATATGAGTATTTCAGATCTTGGAGATGCTTTAACCGCAGCAATGACAGAGATTAAAGTTGACGGAATTACAGGCGAAGGAATGACATGGTTAGCAACAGGAGAAGTTAATAAAGCTCCTAAGGCCGTTATTATTAAGGACGGTACATATGTTTCAGCTGAATAATTTTAAATATTATTAGTTAGAATTCATAGGGCAGAGAGGCTTTTGGTCTCTCTGTCTTTGTTACGAATTTGGTTAAAGAACCATAATTGATGAGGTGTGTTTATGAGTAGTTTTTTATCTTATGTTATTAATGGCATAAGCTTGGGAAGTGTATACGCGATTATCGCACTTGGGTATACCATGGTATATGGTATTGCCAAGATGTTAAACTTTGCCCATGGTGATGTAATCATGATAGGAGGATATGTTATATTTGTATCTTTATACAGTTTTAATCTTAATCCTATTGTGGCATTGCTTATTGCGATGGTATTTTGTACTATCCTTGGCGTTGTTGTCGAGAAAATTGCATATAAACCACTTCGAGGTGCCAGTTCCCTTGCAGTATTAATAACTGCCATTGGTGTAAGTTATTTTTTACAGAATCTGGCACGACTTATTTTTACATCCAATCCAAAGATGTTCAAGCCAATTCTTGATTTTGGAAATATTACACTTATGGATGGAGAATTACAGATTCCGATTTCAACTTTAATTACAATTGGAATCAGCATTGCTATTGTAGTTGGTCTTAGTATATTTATTAAGAAGACTAAAACAGGCAGAGCTATGATAGCTGTTTCAGAAGACAAGGACGCAGCCAGATTAATGGGTATTAACGTTAATCGTACAATTGCGATTACATTTGCCATTGGTTCAGCACTTGCGGCGGTAGCCAGTCTTCTCATGTTTGATGCTTATCCAAGTCTTGTTCCGACATCAGGTTCAATGCCTGGTATTAAAGCTTTCGTTGCGGCGGTATTTGGTGGAATTGGTTCAATCCCCGGTGCAATGATTGGTGGAATTATTCTTGGTCTTGTTGAAATTCTGAGTGGAGCATATATTTCAACTCAGCTTTCAAACGCAATTGTGTTTACTATTCTTATTGTTGCCTTGATTTTTAAACCAACCGGTTTGTTTGGTAAGAAAATTAAAGAGAAAGTGTAGGTGCGGGATATGAAGAAATTACATTTGAAGAAAAATACACTTACTACACTTATTACTGTTGCAGCAATTATTGTTATTTATGTAATTATGACAATCCTTTCCAATACAGGTTCTTTATCAAGCGTTATGTCAGGCATGCTTGTTCGTATATGTGTATGGGTAATGATGGCGGTTTCATTAAACCTTGTTGTAGGTCTGTTAGGTGAGCTGAGTCTCGGTCATGCCGGCTTTATGTATGTAGGTGCATTTTCCGGAAGTGTGTTTATGAAACTGGCTGAGGATTTAATTTTAAATGATATATTAAGACTTGTTATCGGTATGGTTGTTGGTGCTGTGTTTGCAGCTATTTTTGGTCTGCTAATAGGCTCAGCTGTTTTGAGACTTCATGGCGATTATCTTGCTATAGTTACATTGGCTTTTGGTGAGATTATTAAGAGTGTACTCAGTACAATTTTTGTAGCATATGAGAATAATAAATTTTACTTTTCTTTAACAAGTACAACCGAGCTTCTTGACAAAGGTGTAAGCTCTGAAAGTATTCTTGTAAAAGGTCCGCAGGGAATCTCAGGTATTCCTCGAGTGGCGACTTTTACAATAGGAATTATTCTTGTTATTATGACAGTTATTATTGTACTAAATCTTGCTGATTCAAGATCAGGAAGAGCAATTAAGGCAGTTAGAGATAACAAGATTGCAGCAGAAACAGTTGGAATTAAAATTCCTGTCTACAGACTCCTTGCATTTACGATTTCATCTGCAATTGCGGGTGTTGCGGGAGTGCTCTATGCAAGCAGTATGGGAACCTTACAGTCAGCCAAGTTTGATTTTAATACATCAATTAACGTGCTTGTAATGGTTGTTCTTGGCGGAATGGGTAATATACCGGGTTCTGTAGTTGCGGCAATAATTTTAACAATTCTTCCGGAAAAAATAAGATTTCTCGGAGATTACAGAATGATTATCTATGCGGTTGTTTTGATTGTTATGATGATTTTCTCATGGAATCCGAAATGTATTGAAATTCGTAAGAATGTTACAGCTAAGGTTCAGAATGTATTCGGCAGAATATTCAAAAAACACAAGAAGGAGGTTCAGTAATTATGGCAATGCTTGAAGTTAGTAATTTAGGAATTTCCTTTGGTGGATTGAGAGCCGTTGATAATTTCAGTATCAAAATAGAAGAGGGGAGTTTGTATGGGCTTATCGGTCCTAATGGTGCCGGTAAAACAACCATATTTAATCTTTTGACAGGCGTATATAAGCCTGACACCGGCAAAGTCCTTTTGGACGGACATAATATTACCGGCAAATCGGTAGTGCAGATTAACAAAGACGGAATTGCAAGAACTTTCCAGAATATTCGTCTGTTTGGTAAAATGTCAGTTCTTGATAATGTTAAAATCGGTTTGCACAATATTTATAAATATCCTGCAATTGCAGGTGTGCTTAAGCTTCCTATATATTTTAAGCAGGAGAATAAAATGAACGAGGTTGCAATGGAGCTTCTTAAAGTGTTTGATCTTGATGGTGAAGCTGATACACTTGCATCCAACCTGCCTTATGGTAAACAGCGCAAATTAGAGATTGCAAGAGCATTGGCGACTAATCCGAAATTACTTCTTTTGGATGAGCCGGCAGCGGGAATGAATCCAAATGAAACTTTGGAATTAGTTGAGACAATTGCATTCGTAAGAAAGCATTTTAAAATGACAATTCTTCTCATAGAGCATGATATGAAGCTTGTATCAAGTATATGTGAAGAACTGACAGTTTTGAACTTTGGTAGTGTGTTATGTCAGGGTAAAACAGCGGACGTGCTTAATAATCCTGAGGTAATTAAGGCATACTTAGGAGATTAGGAGGAGAGAACATGGCTTTACTTGAAGTTAATAATCTTGAAGTGAATTATGGCATGATTAAGGCTTTAAAAGGTATCAGCTTTGAAGTTAATGAAGGCGAAATCATAGCTTTGATCGGTGCGAATGGTGCCGGTAAAACAACCACTCTCCATACCATTTCAGGAATTCTTCCTGTGGCAGGAGGAAATATTGTTTTAAATGGTACTGATATTACCAAAATGCCTGCTCATAAAATTGTAAGAATGGGTATTTCACAGGTTCCGGAGGGAAGACGTGTATTCTCGCAGCTATCTGTTTTGGAAAACCTTAAAATGGGTGCATTCATTCGTAAGGATAAAGATGCAATTGAAGAGGATCTACAGAGTATTTATAAGAGGTTTCCTCGTCTTGAGGAGCGTAAAAATCAGCTTGCAGGAACGTTATCCGGTGGAGAACAGCAGATGCTTGCAATGGGACGTGCACTAATGTCCCGGCCAAAGATTGTGCTGCTTGATGAACCATCAATGGGTTTGTCACCGCTTCTTGTTTCTGAGATTTTTGAAATTATCAAAGCAATTAATGAATCGGGTACAACAGTATTACTTGTAGAACAGAATGCCAAGAAGGCTTTATCCATTGCTAGTAGAGCATATGTTCTTGAAACCGGTAATGTTGCTATTTCCGGTCAGGCAAGCGACCTCATTAATAATGACACAATCAAAAAAGCATATTTAGGTGAATGATTTAAAGTCCGGCTGCAAAGTCGGACTTTTTTGAAAAAATATGAATTTATAGTGAAGTAAATGTCGCAGGCGATTGCACGACACTTTAAACACTTATTAATTCGCTAAACACCAATGTATGAATATTTTGTGTTATGCATTGAGTTTTTATGAGCATATTGATAATATGTTATGTAGAGGTTAAATATATGTTAAAGAAAATTTTTAAAATACATTCATTGAAATTTAAATTAACATTAATTATGGCAGCGTTGGTAACAGCGGTTGTTGTTCTGATTTGTGTACTTAACTCTACTTTTTTTGAGAGTTATTATATTAATGACAGAGTGAATCTGTTGATACGTTCTTATAATGACTTGAAGGAAGTATATTTGGATGAAGAATATTCTATTGATAAAGCAGTAGAAAAAATTGTTCAAATTAATACTGTTCATAATATTAATACATGTTTTATTGACAGTAATTGGAACATTGTGTATAGTTCACAAAATAATGCGGATGAAATGATTATCCGATATAAAGAGAACTTGTTTAATAAAGAAACAAATATCCTTATTATTGAAGAAAATTCTGAATATTCAATTGTCAGAAGTGAAAACACTATTCGTGGCTTTTCCTATCTTGAAATATATGGAACACTTGACAATGGTTCACAGATACTTATGCAGGTTACATTGGACAGTATTCAGGAGAATGTTAGGATTTTTAATCGTTTTGTGCAGATTGTTGGTATTATAATGCTTATCATAAGCATTGTTATTGTATATTTTATTGCATCAGGTTTTACAAAGCCTGTCAAAGAGCTTTCGTCTGTAGCTGAGAAAATGTCTAATATGGATTTTAGTGTTAAATATTCAGGACATGATAGAAGTGAGATTGGCTTGCTTGGACACAGTATTAATAAAATGTCAGATAAACTGGAACAGAATATTTCTGAATTAAAAGCTGCTAATATAGAACTTCAGAGAGATATAGAACTCAAGGATAAATCAGAGGAAATGAGAAGTGAGTTTTTATCCAATGTTTCTCATGAGCTTAAAACCCCTTTGGCACTTGTTCAAGGTTATGCGGAAGGTTTGAAAGAGGGTATAAGCGATGACCCTGAAAGCATGGAATACTATTGTGACATAATTATTGATGAAACCAATAAAATGAATAATATGGTTAAAAAGCTTCTTACTCTCAATCAGATTGAATTTGGAAATGAACCAATTAATGTTGAACATATTAATATAAGTGAGTTTATAAAAACAATATTGAAATCATACAGTCTGAGAATAGAACAGGAAGGTATTAAACTCACAAGTGAAATTGAAGAGCCTCTTTTTGCATGGTTTGATGAAATGCAGTTGGAAGAAGTGTTTGTTAATTTCCTGTCAAATGCAATGAATCATTGTAGTGGTGATAAATTTATACATGTTTCTGCACATTCGGATAATGAGAATATTATAATTCGTATTTTTAATACAGGGTTGAATATTCCGGAAGATGACTTAGAACGGATATGGGAGAAGTTCTACAAGGTTGATAAAGCGAGAACCAGAGAGTACGGAGGAAACGGAATAGGATTATCTATTGTTAAGGCGATTCTTGACAGATATGAAGCAAAATATGGTGTTGAAAATAAATCTGATGGTGTTGTATTCTGGTTTGTTTTAGATGGAAGAAATAATTAGTTGTTGTTTTTGAAAAAAAGTGGTAGAATTAATTATCATATTATTGCGGGGACAAACAATTGAAGAAAAAGTTTATATTTATTATTTTTTTATGCCTGACTCTCTTGTGCGGTTGTTCGATGGGAGTTGAGCTTGATGCACAACAGAATAATTTGATTGCAGAGTATGCGGCAGGAGTATTAATTAAACACTCATATAATCATACCAATCGTTATGAGTTCAGTGCGTCAGAGAATGAGTCGCAAGAAGCACCGACAGATGAACCTGAGCAGCCTACAGATGAATCAGAGACAACAGAACCTGAGCAGCCTACAGTTGAAGATGAATCTAAGCCTGATGAAACAACTCCTTCGGAAGATGAGACAACAGGTAAGGAGGAGACAACAACAGCACCAAAAGAGTTTGAATTTGAAGAGGTTTTGGGACTTGAAAATATTACAGTTAAATGTGACGGTTATGAAATAACAGAGTCAATGGATGCAGATCTTGAGGGTTTATTTGTTCTGGATGCAGAAACAGGCTATAAATTTGTAGTAGTTAATTTTACACTTACAAATATATCTGAAGAAGTGACGACCATAAATACGGCAGATAAGAATATTATTCTTAAAGCAAGCTTTAATAAGGATTACAAATACAATAACTATGATGCATCAATTTTAGGAAGCGATTTAACAGGATTGAAGGAGGTATTAATTGAAGCCGGTGCCGAATATAAAGCGGTTACTGTTTTTATGGTACCAGCAGATATTGCAGATTCAATTGATACTTTTATATTAACTGTTGCATCTGATGATGTAGAAGGTGTTTTTATAATTAAATAATCTTAATAAACCATAAAGTCCCTTTTAACAGGCTGTCTGTTTAAAAGGGACTTTTGTCAAATTAAATCCGAAAAAACGTGGATATTTTTCAAAGAAAAAATAATTATAAATTTTTTTGAAAAAAATTGTTGACAAATGTCAAATGTCGCGATATACTGAATAAGCTGTCGCATGAGACAGCGAACAAGAACCTTGATAACTAAACAGTGAAACAACCCTGAAAATTTCATAAAATAAATTTTCAATTTTGTTTAATATC
>JBGVJZ010000033.1:0-47632 GCA_045129695.1 Lachnospiraceae bacterium
CATCCGCTTCCAATCCCTCCATACATTTGACATAGGCATGTCTGTTTTCAAGACCCGTAAGTCTGTCGTGGAAGCTTAACTCAAACAATTCAGCCATATTTTTACGTTTGTGAATATCATTAATAACAAGTGCCGCAACTGACTGCAGCAGCATAAGCGTATCCGTGTTTATCAACAGATTATCCACGCCAAGGAAACCAGTAATCTCACCATCAAATATAAGAGGTGCTGCAAACAGACTTTCAATACCCTGCTGCTTCAAAAGCATATACTCAACAGAGTCTTTGTCCACCTCATCCTCCACTGAGTTAATATAAAATTCTCCGGATTCTCTAAAACGCTCCATCCATCTGTCGATAACATTAATTTCTATATTCTGCAAAATATTAATCTGTGATGTTACACCTTCATTACACCATTCGTAGGTATTGTCCATGAAAATTCCGTCATCTTTAAACTCAAAAATATATGCTCTATCCGCAGCATGGAAATTTGCAATAATTGATAGGAGTCTGTTAATCGCAAGCCCCATATCTTCAACCTCATACAATGTCTTAAGACAGCTCATCATTGTCTGCTCAATTTCAAGTCTTCTCTCCAGCCTTAAAGAAGTATCATGGAGTTTGGATACATCCGTAGCCACACATAGCAGAGACTTTCTTCCCTCAATTGTTATAAGCTTAATCCTCTTATACAGATAAATTTCCGCTTTAGAGTTGTAGCACTCAAAAGCCAAAATACCTTCTTCAAGAATCTTTTTTCTTGAGCAGTTATCACAATGCTCATTGCATCCGCATATAGTCTCATAACATGGTTTATTTTTCCATTCTTCTTCTGATTGCATACCCAGGATTTCCATAGCCTTATGATTCATATACAAAATTCTGTCCGTATCAAAATCTATTATAAAAAGCATTTCATCTATTTCATCAAGTATTAATTCTTTTAGACGTTCTCTTGTCATACATTATCCCCTTACTGTCTATTGTATTTTTACACTTTTCTCCTTTGAACTGAATGTAATTTCATAAGTTCCCTTTGGCAAAATGATATTTTCATAATCATCAGTCTCCATCAGTCCCACACCGGAATAACAGGTTACATCTTCATAGCCATACCATATACCCGGTTCACCGTCAACTCCATTGTTAATTTTAAAAGATTCCTTACCATTAAGTGTAAGTGTATATGTATACACCTCAGCATTTGAATCATATGTCATGGAATATTTATCTTCAACATTCCAACCTGTAAAACTGCCTCTGATATAGTAAGGCTGCACGGTTACATTAGAAGAATATTGCTCCGTCCTGGCAATGTAATTCTTATAGGTATTCATCTTGACGGTAATATACTCCTCAAATGAAGCATTTGAATTATCACTGTTCAGACTTCCCATACTACTGTTGGAAAACATAAAATTATATCCGCCGGCATTATCAAAATCCTTATCGGGTTTAGTATCATTATTATAATTATTATAGGCAATGTCATATAAGCTGTTAAACTTAGAAACTGTAAGCCATTCACTCTGTGCAACTGTTCTAAGTGCCTCTGCAAACTCTGATACAAAATATCCACCCTCATCAACCGTATAAATATAAAGCGGATTATTCTGCCGGGTATTGGCACCCTCTGCATTTTTACTGAAAGGATTAGATTCGGACATACCGTTTCCATTAGGATTCCAGCCCTTAGTCACTCCATAACACCGGTCCATATCATAAGGTATAAAAATAACCTTACCGCTGCTTTTAAGAAAATAAATGTAATAATTATTAAAATTATTTCTCATGTCATCAGGATTACCCACAAAATATGAAACTGCCTCATATTTAAGGAAATTATCCATATCCACAACACTTTCTATTGTACTCTTATCCGGTTCATTACTGTTAAGTACAGAAATAAGATTCTTAAGCTGTGTATTCTGTGAGGACTTCTTATTAGTCTTCAAATCATAGTTGTAAAATCTGGCATTATCCTCGTCCTCAACACCTATTGAACAGCCTGAAGCAAAATTCGCTCCCACTTTAGTCCATCCACATTTATACAAATCCCCGCCCCGGTCCTTCTCATCTACATATTTTTCAATGAAAATATCATCAATCGGCTCGTAGAATATAAAAACGCCCTCATGTGTTCCTGCCATATCCACAGAAGCAATATTAGTATGAGGCGCAAGAACTCCGTTGGCTCTGTAGGTTTCATAGGCATAATACTCTCTTATATAGGTTGAATCATCACTTCTGTTCCATTTAACATCAATCTTCTCCAAAGTCGCAAATGTACGATTTTTTCTTGCATCTCTGGCGGTTTCATCATTACCCCAATCCTTAGCATCTGTTGTATAATAAGTCTCATCATCAAAGGTTTCCTGAAAATCGAGCTTGAAATGAATGAGATTATATTTTCCTTCATTCTTATCATAAAAGCTTGTCCTCGATGTGTTACCCTTCATTCTAATTCCAACCTCATCAATATGATATGTATAAGAGTCCCCGGACGTAGTAATTTTAATATTAACGGAAGCTTTTCTGTAAATAGGCGACTTTGAACCCCTGTCGGAATATTCTTCATAATCCTTCTGCAGTCTGGCAAGCTCCGTATCTGATATATCTATATCAATTTCAACTTTATTGTTAATATCAAAAAGCTGTGTATAAATCTCCTCCTGGGTATACGGAAGCATATCCTTGTCAATATTAATTACTGTACTCGTGGAATCCGTACCGCCCTGTGCTCCGCCGGATGAGATTATTTCACCTTCAGAGGAAGTCATTTCATCTTCGGAGGAAGTAGTCTCTTCCTTATTGGATTCAGTCACAACTGCCGGTTTACCCGTACCATTTTTACATCCCGTGAAAATGAGTACAAAACACATTACTAAAATACTTATTAACTTATTTTTCATACATACCTCCCAAAATAACCCAATACCCATGGTTAAATTTTAACTAAAAAATCAAAAAATATCAATCATTTTAACCATTCTTTACAAACATGTGTTATAATAACAGGGTATATTTCGTAATTTTTTAATAAGGAGATAAATAAATGAGGAAAACCAAGATAATTTGTACAATGGGTCCTGCTGTTGACGATGAAGCCAAGCTTTCTAAAGTGATACTGGCAGGTATGGACTGTGCCCGTTTTAATTTCTCGCACGGTACCCATGAAGAGCAGAAGATCCGAATAGACCGCGTCCGCAAAGTAAGTCACGAACTCAATATTCCGGTTGCTATTCTGCTTGATACAAAAGGACCAGAAATCCGACTTAAGGATTTCGAGAACGGAAGTGTAGTCCTTGAAAAAGGACAGACCTTCACCCTTGACACTGATAAGGAGACCTTAGGGGATAACACCCGCATCGGTCTTACCTATGACAAGCTTGCAAGGAATGTTTCCGAGGGAACAAGCATCCTTATTGATGATGGTAAGATTGCAATGAAAGTTATCGATATCAAAGGAACAAGTGTTATATGCAAGGTTATTAATGGTGGTAAAATAAGCAATCACAAGAGTATTAACTTACCAAACCATTCCATTCCAATGCCATACCTGAGCGATGCAGACAAGTCTGATATACTTTTTGGTATTGAACAGAATGTTAATTTTATTGCCGCTTCCTTCGTAAGAACCGGAGATGATGTTAAAAAGCTCCGTAAATTCCTTAAAGATAACGGTGGAGATCATATTCAGATTATCAGTAAAATAGAGAACGGCGAGGGTGTTTCCAATCTTGAAGAAATCATTGATTTAAGTGACGGAATTATGGTTGCCCGCGGTGATTTGGGTGTAGAAATTGCATTTGAGAAGATTCCTGCAATCCAGAAGAGAATGATTAGTCTCTGCAACAAGAAGGGCAAAATAGTTGTTACCGCTACGCAGATGCTTGAATCAATGACTCAGAATCCACGTCCTACACGTGCAGAGGTTTCAGATGTTGCCAATGCCATTTACGACGGAACAACAGCAATTATGCTTTCAGGCGAGTCTGCTGCCGGCGCTTATCCAATCGAAGCTGTTAAGACAATGGCCAAGATTGCAGAGACCGCCGAAGCCAGCATTGATTATTATACTGCCTTCCCACATGACCATACCACAATGGAGCCTAATGTAGTCAATGCCGTATGTGCTTCTGCTTACAGTGCCGCAGAATATCTTGATGCTGCTGCCATTATAGTAATGACCAGAAGCGGAAGAACCGCAAGAACACTTTCCAGCTTCCATCCGCCATGTCCAATCATTGCTGTAACAATTGATGATATCGGCCTTCACCAGTTAAAATTAACATGGAACGTGACTCCGATTTCAGCAATGGAATTAGATTCTCCGGATGCACTTTTGGAGCACGCACTTATAAAGGCAAGAGAAACACGCGTGGTTAAAAAAGGCGATAAGGTAATTGCTATACTTGCTTCAGATATTGACTGTGATAATAATATCATGAGAATTTGTATTGTATAAATTACAAGAGGGGCATTATGATATGTCCCTCCCAAATATTATGTCTGCAAAACGATGCCGTTATCTTTTTCCTTTCTTATGTGCTTTAATCGCCTTTCTTGCTTTTCGGTAAATTTCCAATGCCGATTTTCTGTCAGCTTCACTCAACGCTTTATTCTCATAAGCCACTCTCTCCACCATATATGAAAGAGAACTTATATCTAATTCTGCAATTTCCTCAAATTTCGCCGCAAACTCATATGGTGTCAAAGTATCAGAAGCCTTAATAAGTCGGTATGAATACTTATCCCTCAGCCTCCTGTATATCATAACAGCAGCCTTTTCTGCCTGACTTTTTCTGACTCTTCCTGAGAAATATTGCTCTCTTACTATAGGTGCCAGAACTCTTACAATGAACAGAATAAGCACTATTATAGTTGAAACAGCAGCAAAAATAAGCAGGATTCTGTATCCAAGCGTTACAACAAAGCTAACCACCCTTCCATCCTGTGTCTGCTGCCCTCCTGTCGAAACCGCTGCAACCGTAGGCTCAAAAACCACGAAGCCTATATTCGGAATATATACCTCCGGATAAGCATGGGAGGATCTGGTTCTTACAACATATTCCACTTCATATCTGACGCTGGCTTCTTTTTCAGGTACAAAACCTTCAACATACCTCGCAGTCAGTCCTGCTGCCCTCGCCATAAGAACATATGCGGATGCAAAATCAGAGCATGTGCCTGTCTTACCCTCAAAAAGAAAGTATTCCACGCTGTCATCGGGTGCATCATAATCCAAATCGTACACAAAATCAGAATTATTAAAATAATTCTCAAGTGCCTTAGCCTTCTCCCAGTCAGACTTGCAATCCTTCGTAATCTCAAGTGCCAGCTTCACTACCTTCTGCGGAATATCATTAAGATATTTATCACATTCAACTTTATACTCTTGTGCAAAATATGCATTATTCAGAAACTGAAATGCAACCTGATACGCCTCATCATCATCACCTAAAATGGATAGCAGTTCCAAGAGCATTTCCATAGACTCGTCATTACTTAAATTCGTAAATCCCCTCCTGTTAAGCTCCTGTATTGTGTTATAGTTATCATAAAACCTTATCAGGTATGACATATCTCTATTCACATAATCCATTTTGAATACAAAAGTATCATGTTTTGATGCCAGAATACTGACATTCTGATCATCAGAAGTAACTATCTCTGCCGTTTCCAAGGGCGTTATAAGCGAATAACTCATAAAATTCTGTGAAATAACCACCATTGATTTTTTATTATCTTTAAAGACGTAATTCTTCATATCCTTAAGTCCGTATTTCTCAAGAAATCCGGGTGATAATCCTTCAGCCAGAAGCATTACCTCAATTAACTCTTCAGGATTACACGCCTCCTCATCCACAGGCAATGACTCCATATCCCAAATATGCTGCGAATATAATGCATCCCCATACCATCGGTCAAATTCAAAATCATAATAATCAAAAACCTGACGTCTCAGGTACAAAGGATTATCCGAATCATAATTAATTATGGAGTAGAGTTTTCTGTTGGTCAGCTGATTTAAATTATCGGCATTTCCCGAATACTCATTATTAACTGAATATTCTGACGGAATTGTAACTGTCGTATTTCCGCCCAAAAATTTGTCCTCAAAAACGTGATAGAATTGGGTTTTATCGCTTGTCGGCACTGCCAACGCAATCAGTACAAAAAATAAAGCATACAAAGCAACTGATAAAGCACCATTTCTAATCCCGACAATGCGTTTTCCTGAATCTCTCTTTTTCCTATTATTAATAAGAAAAGCAAGGACGTTAAGTCCAATCACAAGCATTACATACTGAATTTCAATATCGCGTATCAGTTTTACATATACAACGAAAGGTATGATACTACACAGTAAAAGCATAGAGGTTCTGTATTGCACCTGTGTATAATAGAAAATTACCATCGTAAAAAAAGAAGTAAAAATCAATATAAGCGTAGTCAGAAATTCTATAGTGTTCTCTACAACATCGCCGCCTGACATGAACCACTGCATATAACTTCCACCGGAATTAGCCAGAAAGACAGTGCCGGTAAGCAATAGAAAAACCAGTACCGTTATAAATAAACCGCCCTTAACCTTATGTTTATGGGCAAAAACACATAATGCGGTAATTCCGGCACATACGACAGCCTGAATCAAGGTCCAGATTGACAATGGTCTAATTCCAAATGCTGCAAAAACAGTAACACTTAACACAACCGATAATAAATATGGTATTACCATTGAAGAAATCCCGTTTGCGGTGGCTGTAGTTTTCGATATAACTTTTTCAATATTTATCTTCTCATTATCCTCAAATGAAGAGAATACGGAAAAACATCCGCTCTCGACATATTGTTCAAGCATTGTATAAGTCTGCCCTTCCCTGTTGGGAGTAACGAATACAAATGCACTGTCATCAGTAAGCATTTCATTAGAAGGAAGTCGTGATACATCCAAATCATGTCCGAATTCATAATCTGACATGCCCAGCCTCACCGACTCAATATCCTTCTCATCTTCAATTACATATTGAAGAAATCCCCCCTCGCCATTCACATAAAAATTCACTTTGAAACTGTTTAAAACAAGGGTTTTAAGTATACCAAGTGCATTTTCAACTGCACCCATTGCCATTCCCGGATTACGGGTTGCACAGACATTGTCTAACACAACATTAACTGCCTGTGCAGCCATCTCATCATCAAGTCGCACCAACAGCTTATTGCGTTTAGCTGACAGCTTCCAGTTAATTCTTTTTAACGGATCCCCCGGAACATATTCACGATTATCGTATCCCGGGAATCCACCAAAGGATTTTACATCCGTCTCAATAGTATCCTCACTGTCATCCCCCTGTCGTGATGCCTGAATTATTTTCAAAATTCTGTCATCTCTGAAGGCTACATCAGCAATATCCGGAACAACTGAAATTCTTTTCTGCAGGTCATCATAGGCAATTCTCTTTGCTACAAATGAAAACAGTCCAAGATAATCCGTAACCCTTATTTCACTTATTCCGACAGTTGAGCGACCACAGATTGAAGCCTTGAATTTAATATTTGTCTCCTGTTTACCCAGTGAAAGCACACTTAGAAGAATTTTATCATCCGTACTGAACACACCCATACCATTAAGAACCCTGATCTCCAAAGGCGTAGTAGGAAATATTGATCTATTCTGTATGGTCAGTGTCATATTACAGATATCACCCTTTGAAACCCTTCCTTCGGTCATATCGCATTTAACAGCTATCGACCTTGCTGTAAGCCACGCAAAAAATACTGACAGTATTGGAGCCAGTATTAATGCAATCAACATATACCAGCCCACATTTGCATTAAGAAATAGTGCAAAAACAATCGTCAGTATTAACGCCAGAACATAACTAATTATACTCTTTACAATAGTTTTTCCCTTCATTCCCTACCTACTTACTCAACAGGTACTGTTACAGTTTTCAAAACACGATTAATTGCGTCCTCACTACTGTCAACAACCGTTTTGCCCCTTGGTGTAAGCATAATTCTGTGAGCAAAAACATATGGTGCCAGTTTTTTTATATCATCCGGTACAACATAATCCCTGCCCTTTACATAGGCATAAGCCTTAGCCATTTTATACATAGCTATACTTCCTCTGGGGCTCACGCCAAGCTTAATATAGTCCGCCTGTCTTGTTGCCTCCACAATATCAACTATATACTCCCGTATTGCCTTTGAACATTTAATGTTCTTCAATTCCTCAGATATTTCAACTATGTCCTCGCATGAAACAACCTGTTTAAGCTGTTTTGGCTGCACATTATTCTCATTCCTGAATAAAATATCGAGTTCCTCATCCTTATTCGGATATCCCATACTGATTTTAATAATAAATCTGTCCATCTGTGCCTCAGGAAGATGATAGGTTCCGAAGGTCTCTACAGGATTCTGGGTAGCAAGCACCATAAAAGGCTTTGGCAATTCATAGGTTGCCCCATCAATACTTACCTGTCTCTCCTCCATTACCTCCAACAATGCTGACTGTGATTTTGGAGATGAACGGTTAATTTCATCCGCAAGGAGGAAATTACAGAAGGTTGCACCCTTTCTAAATTCATTATCATGTGTAACTGTGTTAATCATTGTGAAACCTGTTATATCAGTTGGCATAATGTCAGGTGTCATCTGAATTCTGCCAAACTCACCATTACATGATCTTGCAAGTGCTGAGACAAGCTGTGTCTTGCCAACTCCGGGAACGTCCTCTATAAGTACATGTCCTTCTGCTAACATTGCTGCAACTACAAGTTCTATAACAGACCTTTTGCCCACAATTATTCGTTCAACACTTTCAATTAATGATTTTATCTTCGCATTGTACTGTTCTGTTCTTTCTATCATAATCAATCCCTCTGCTAATTTCTAATCAGTCCACCGGGCTTTTAAAACACCAATGTATTCGCTCGATTCATCAAACCTATAGCGAATATTTACGCCTTCCTCCAACCATTCTAAATCATATTCTCCATAATTTCTATAACCATTGTCCGTAACAAACTCCCCTATAATATATGCTGTTCCATCCTCTTCAACCTGATATACTGTTCCCCATCCCCCAAGCAGGTATGACTCTTCACATATTACAACCTTATGTTCATCATCACTAAACTCAAAGTACTCAGCACCATAATCATAATCCACACCGGCTACAATTGTCTTACTGAATAAAATTATAACCACAGATACAGGAATAAGTACAATTGGAACAACAATATTTCTTACAAGCTTAATTTCCGTACTTTTCTTAACGATTATGATATTAATTATTGCAACTATAAGCATGATAATTATAATCGCCATATATACATAACTTCCTATTTCAAAGACATCAAGCCAGCTGCTTTTCAATATTTCACCATTTATAAATTCATATGAATATTCCACCTGAGGTGACTGCAAAACAACTCCAATCACTACTGCAATTATATTCATTGCAATTACAATCCATATAATAGGTTTAAAAATTCTCTTCACGATCTTATCTCTCCTTGAATTACCCTAACTATGTACAAATATAGCACAATATTACTTTATTTTCCATAAAAAAGATAGTGTTATAAATTAGTGTTTAGTGAATTCATTCTACCGCATCAGCTCATCTGTCAGTTTCAGTATCTCAGGTGCAATTTTTTTACGTGTTTTTTTCAGAGTATGGTTATAAACGGGATAAGCACAGCAGATAAGTCCAATGCCCGGAATTCCAATGATAAGTCCGGGAACAAATAATGCTTCTGCCCATACTATTGTGAAACACATTCCGATTCCAAGCAGCAATGCACCGATAAGTCCCACGATAATTGATGTAATGGCAGCTTTGCGGTTTACACTGTTATCCAGCCGCCTAAGCAGGTCCATCTTATCTTCTTCAGGTGGGGCGTATTTCTTGCGTATATTTTTAATTTCCTCCTGTTGTTTTGCAGAGTAGGTATAATTAAATGTATCTTTATTATTCTGAGTTTCCATTCTGATTACTCCTTATCTTCTTAATAAGCTCTATCATTAAACGTTTGTTTTCCGGTGCCATATCAAACCCTCCGGATTTTTACGGTAAAGTCAGAGCCTTTGCCAACTATGCTTTCAACACTAATCTCACCCTGCATAATATCAACAACACGCTTTACCAGTGCCAGACCCAATCCGTTTCCTTGCACCGAATGAGAAGTATCTCCCTGATAGAATTTCTCAAATATATGCGCACCAACTTCAGGCGACATGCCACAGCCTGTATCTTTAACCCGAACAATTGCATGATGCTCTGTTGCTGTTAGTGACACTGAAACTCTGCCTCCCGGTTCGGTGAATTTAAAGGCATTAGAGAAAAGGTTGTTCCATACAAGACTTAACAGCTCTGCATCTGCTTTGACTGCTATATTTTCTGCAATATCTGCATCAATTTCGATTTCAGAATTCTCCCAAATATTCTCATATTGCAGCAAACACTCGCAAAGCTGCTCTCCCAAATCAAATTCAACATTTTTGGAATAAATCTGCTGATTTTCAAGCCGATTAAGCTTCAAGATATTAGTCATCATATCAGCCATACGACGTGAACCATCGGTAACACCCTTTGCATATTCAATTCTTTTCTCATCAGAGAGCGTTGGAGCCTGTAACAGAGTACCATAATTCTGAATAACTGCAAGTGGTGTTTTCATCTCATGAGAAACATTCGCTATAAAATCAGTACGTAAAGTTTCGACACTGCCAAGCTCTTCAGCCATTTTATTAAAGCATTCCATAATCTCATTGAATTTATCATCCGGACCCAATCTGCCCCGTGGCTTAAGCCGTACACTGAAATCCCCCTGCATTATTTTTTCTGCCGCTTCAGTAATATGCTTTACAGGTTGATCTACTGTAACTTTTCTTCTAATGGCATCCAGAATGCTAAACAAAAGGCTTAAAAATATCACGTTTATAAATGTAAGCTTTGCAGCCTTATTCAGGTTGTCACCGGTAAGCGGCAGTCCCGTACTCTTTGACAGTGTAGACACAAACAGCATTGTGCAGCAGGTAATTATAAAAGCCACCATCAAAAAAAATACTGAAAAATAACTGACGGCGCGGAGAATATTTTTTATACTTTTTTCCTGTCTCATTTAATCACCGCCTTGTAACCAAGCCCATGAACTGTCACAATCTCAAAATCATTACAATTTGCAAGTTTTCCACGAAGCTTCGTCATATATACGTCCACAGCTCTCGGTGCAGTTTCCGTATCGGCATCCCAGAATTCATCCATAAGCTGTGTTCGGGTAAAAGTCTTTTTCGGGTAAGACAGCATCTTATATAAAATACTAAACTCCCTATTGGTCATATTAATTTCTTCATCATTGAGATATGCCGTATGCTCATCGGCATCCATTACAAAGCTGCCGATTTCAAGTTTTCTGTTTGCTGCAATTTTGGCACGACGAAGCAATGCACCGATACGCAAAAATAACTCATCCAGATCAATGGGTTTAACCATATAGTCATCCACCCCAATACGAAAACCTCTTTGCTTGGAGGCAATATCATCACGTGCAGTCATAAACAGAATAGGTATTTCTTCATTAATCTCACGTACATTTCGTGCAAATTCAAATCCATCAGTATTCGGCATCATAATATCAGATATAATAACATCAAACATATTGGCATAGAGTGCATCAAAAGCCTCATTGGCATTCAAACAGCCTATTGCTTCATATCCGCTATGATTCAGAAATGAGCAAACCGTTCTGTTTAATTCCCTGTCGTCCTCAACTACTAATATCTTAAACATTATAATTCCTCCGTCAATTGTCATATTTTTCTTTATAGCTTAGCATGTAAATGTTAAAATAATGTTAAAATATATACCATTAAAAGGAACAGATGTAATATGGAAGAACGTGTAAGAATCAGTGATATTGCAGAAGAATTAGGATTAAGTACAGCAACCGTTTCCAATGTAATACACGGAAAGACAAAGAAAATTTCAGATGAAACCGTAAAACGTGTGCAGGCACTGTTGGAAGAACGCCAGTACATTCCCAGCATGGCAGGAATTCTTTTGGCACAGAATTCTTCAAAAATAATCGGAGTATTTATAAATGACCATGAAAAATATGAGGGACATACATTGGAAGATGTTTTTATTGCATCCTCCCTTAATTATCTGTCAACTGAAATCGAAAAACAGGGACAGTTTATGATGATTAAAAAAGCCAAAAACGCTGAAGAGGTTATTAAATTTGCCTCAATGTGGAATATGGATGGTCTGGTCGTAATCGGATTTTGTGACCAGGATTATATGTATCTGAGAAATCATATGCGAATCCCTTTTGTTGTATATGATGGTTTCTGTGAAAAGCCGGAAAGGATTCTCAACATAACAATAGATAATTATGACGGGGGATTTCAGGTCGGAGAGTATTTTAGAAAAAACGGACACGAACGGGCACTGTGTATTTCAGATAATGACATCGGCGTTGACAGAGAGCGCTATTATGGATTTCGTGACGGATTTGGAAATAAAGAAGTTGAATTTATACTGATTCCCATGCATAAGGAGGAGAGGTGGCAATATTATCACCATATAACGTATAAATTCCATGATGTGTCAGCAATATTTGCCGTTTCGGATTATTACGCAATTGATTTAATGCATTTTTTAAGCGAACAGAATATTAATGTTCCCCTTGATATTTCCGTTGCAGGATTTGATGATATTCCAATGTGTGAGATGATTTCGCCTGCCCTGACAACTGTTAAGCAGGATGGAGCTATGCGTGCCAAAATAGCAATCAGTAAGCTTCGTGAGTTGAAGGAGCAAAAAGACATCGAAACAGAAATTATGCTTCCGGTGACACTGGTTGAGCGTGGAAGCACAAGAAAAATAGAAAAGTAATAAGCAAAGAGGTTGCGTTTGTGTATTTTTCACAAATTCAGCCTCTTATTTTTGTTATGGGTTATGCGTTTAACCTTTGAAATAAACGAATACCGCGAATAAAATAAAAGTGAAAATACAACACGGAGGTTTTGGTATGAAACAAAATCATAGATTTTTCAAAGATGTATGTAATTTAGCAATTCCGGTTGCACTTCAATCAATGCTTCAGGCATCCTTTAGTATTGTTGACCAGATTATGATTGGGCAGCTTGGCAGCGTAAGTGTAGCGGGTGTCGGATTTGCGGGGAAATTTTCTTCTATTTTTTCTGTTATGGTTTCGGCAATAGGTGCTGTCGCCGGAATTATGATTTCACAATATATGGGCCAAAAAAACAAAAACGAAGTCAGCAGAAGCTTTTATCTGAATCAGATACTGGCAATTCTTATGGCAGTCGTATTTACCGGTATATGTTCCATATTCCCGAAGCAGATCATTAGTCTCTATACTAAAGATGAACAGACAATAGCTGCTTCTGCCAATTATCTTAGAATTATTTCGGGAATTTTTTTGCCGATAGCAGGTGCAACTATGATGTCCACAATGTTCCGTTGTATGGAAAAAGCACAGTTTCCTCTATATGCAAGCATTGCATCCGCTATTTTGAACACAGGCCTTAATTACATTTTAATTTTTGGTAAATTCGGATGTCCTGCAATGGGATCAGAGGGTGCCGCAATTGCAACCCTCGCTTCACAGTGTGTCAATTTTCTTGCCATGCTTGTTATGATATTAAAATATAAAGAGCATCTGAAAATGCCGGCAAAACATAAAAAAGATATGCCCAAAATTAACTGGAAACAATATCTTAAAATGCTTTTACCTATTCTTATATGCGAATTTGCATGGAGCCTTGGCGAAAATATATACTCTGCGATTTATGGACACATCGGTACTTTATCCAGTGCGGCAATGACACTTATTAATCCTGTTCAAGGGCTTATGATTGGCGCATTATGCGGTTTGTCACAGGCAGCAGGCGTCATAATAGGTAAAAAATTAGGAAACAAGGAATATGATGATGCATATAAAGCATCCAAAAAGCTTATTTTATATGGTTTAGTCGGTTCAATAATATTGTCGATAATAATCATCATGATAAGTCAGTATTATGTAAATATTTATAGGGTTGAAGAATCTGTAAAGCAGCTCACAAGGCAGATATTGATTGCATATGCAATTATTGCTCCATTCAAGGTTCAGAACATGATTGTTGGAGGCGGTATTATACGAAGCGGCGGTAAGACTAAATACGTTATGATAATCGATATGATTGGGACGTGGGGATTTGGTGTACCATTGGGCTTACTTTCTGCATTTGTTTTTAAACTGTCAATTCCTTATGTATATTTTATCCTGTCATTGGAAGAATGTGTCAGATTTGCGATATCGCTGGTAGTGCTCCGTAGAAAAAAATGGATGAACAGCCTGGAAGCGGTTGAAACACATTGAGGTTTAGTGTGAGCCATTTATGGCTCACTAAACCTTAATTTTATTTTTAACAGCTTAAATATCTGAACAATTATTGTAGGAATAATTGCAAGTCCTGCAATCCATGCAATCTGTATTCCGTCAAGTGGTGCAACTACAAACAGCTTCTGCATGAATGGTGCAAAAAGTACAAATGCCAATAATGCAACACCAACAAAGAATGCACCAAGGCTCCACTTGTTGCTTCCAAGCCCTATTGAGAAGATTGACCGGTCACTTCTACAGTTGAAGCCATGGAATAATCTTGAAAGTGTAAGTGTCGCAAATGCCATTGTGGTAGCTGTTTTCGCATCAACTTTAAGACCAATATAGTAAGCCGCCATTGTAACAACAGAAATAAAAATTCCATACATTAATAAGTTAATTGAAAACTTCTTTGTAAGGATTCCTTCCTTCGGATTTCTTGGCTTATTCTTCAAGAGAGTTTTATCCGAAGGCTCCATACCGATTGCAAGTGCCGGAAGAGAATCCGTTAAAAGATTAATAAACAACAAATGTACCGGTTCAAACGGTGTTCCGAGTGCCATAATCGAACAGTATAATACCGCAATGATTGCAGCCAAATTTCCTGACAAAAGGAACTGGATGGAATTTAAAATGTTTCGGTATACATTTCTTCCGTTCAGTACGGCCTTAATAATTGTGGCAAAGTTGTCATCTGCAAGAATCATTGCTGACGCATCCTTGGAAACCTCTGTTCCTGTAATACCCATTGCAACGCCGATATCAGCTTTCTTAAGAGCAGGAGCATCATTAACGCCGTCACCTGTCATCGCAACGATATTGCCCTTCTGCTGCCATAAATTAACAATTCTGATCTTATTCTCAGGTGATACTCTGGCATATACTGATATTCTCTCAAGAACCTCATTTAACTCATCATCAGTCATTGCGTCGATTTCCTGACCTGTCATAGCCATATCGCCATCTTTAAAAATACCAATCTGTTTAGCAATTGCAGTAGCAGTAACTTTATGGTCACCGGTAATCATCACAGGCTTAATTCCTGCTCCTATCGCGTCTGCAACAGCCTGAATTGATTCCTCTCTAGGAGGGTCAATCATAGAAACAAGACCGATAAATGTGTATCCGCATTCATTTTCAATTAAAAGATGTTCTTCCTCTGTACTATCTTTGTATGCAAATGCAAGCACTCTCAATCCATTTTCAGAATAAATTCTGTTCTGCTCAAGAATATTTTCCCTATCTGTTTCCGTTATCGGGCGTACTCCGTCACTTGTGGCGATATTTTCAAGTCTGCTAAGAAGCACATCCACTGCACCTTTTGTAAAAATTGTAGGTACTCCATGAATTCTATATTTGGTACTCATAAGCTTTCTGTCAGAATCAAACGGAATCTCTTCCATTCTAGGCATCATGCTTCTGATATCTTCCTCTGAAATTCCGGCTCTGTTAAGTCCGGCTTTTCTTGCCATTGTAAGCAGACAGGTTTCTGTAGGGTCACCTATATCCTTGCCATCCTGAATTGATGAATCATTATTAAGAATTGCTGTATACAGGAAATAACGATGAAGTGAGAGATTAATATCCAATTCTTCAGGCTCCATGCATCTGTTGTCAATATAAACGCCTGTAGCTGTCATCTTATTCTGGGTAAGTGTACCTGTTTTATCTGAACAGATTACAGATACACAACCAAGACTTTCAACAGCCTTGAGCTCTTTAATAATGGCACTTTCCGTTGCCATTTTCTTTGTACCGATTGCCTGAACAATTGTTACAATGGAGCTTAATGCCTCAGGAATGGCGGCAACTGCCAGAGCAACTGCAAACATAAGTGAATCAAGCACCGGCTGTTTCTGCCAGATTCTAAGTGCAAAAACGATTACACAGATAATTAAAATAATAACTGCAAGCTTTTTACTGAAATCATCAAGACTCTTCTGCAATGGAGTTTTTCTATTCTTTGCAGCACTCATAAGGCTTGCAATTTTACCCATTTCGGTATTCATACCTGTACCTGTTACAAGCACATTGGCCCTGCCATAGGTAACAAGGCTTCCGGAATATACCATATTAATTCTGTCACCCAGTGCAGCCTCGCCCTCAATCATTTCGTCTTTCTTATCTATATTGGTTGACTCGCCTGTAAGTGAGCTTTCATTAACCTGAAGTGAATAGTTTGCTATAATTCTGCCGTCGGCAACAATCATGTCTCCGGCCTCAAGCATAAGCACATCTCCCGGAACAACATCCTTGGATGCAATCTCCTTCTTTAAGCCGTCTCTTAAAACCTTCGCTTTAGGAGATGAAAGCTGTTTAAGTGAATCCAATGATTTTTCTGCATTAACATACTGTACCGTTCCCAAAATTGCATTCAAAATTATTACCGCAAAAATAACTATTGTACTTTCTACATTTCCTGACAACATGGAAATTACTGCTGCAATAATAAGAATTATTACAAGCAAATCTGCAAACTGCGAAAGAAAGACGACAAAAACACTTTTTCGCCCTTTTTCTTCCAGAACATTTTCTCCCTTTTCCTTCAGAAGTTCTTCTGCCCTCTGACTTGTAAGACCTTTTTCATCACCATACTGACTAAAAAGTTCTTTTTTCTCGAGCTGATAAATATCTTTCATTTTCATGACTCCTCTCAAAATTTTACAAAAAGAAAAAGACCTTTTGTGTACGCAAAAAACGCACACAAAAAGTCTTGTTCAACTCAAATAAGTCACCCAGCCCCGGTCTGAATATCAGACGTACTGACGAGCACTGGGACATGCAACGCATGCAACTACTCCCTTTTTGTATATTATACTTTATATCACAGAAAAAATGACTTGTAAAGAAGAATTTAGTTTTAGTATAATCCACGCAAATTAGCAACACGTTTAAGATTAGTACATGATACTAATCTTAAACAGATTTTTTCTTTCGTAAAATCGGTTCCGGTGCTCTTTTGTTTTTATTTTCTTCGGAAGCAGCTTTTTTATTTACAACTTCATATACAATAGGTTTCTACACGGATTCCTGCCAACATCTGCTTCGTCATTTTGCTAAAAAACCCTTCTATCATATTCAACCAGGAACCATGTTTCGGGGTGAATACAAATTCAAAACGTCCGGGAATTGTGTTCAGGTATTCCTGGGTTTCTTTGGATGTATGGGCTGAATGATTATCCAGAATAAGACGAATGGTATCGCCTTTCGGATATTTTTCATCAAGTTTCTTTAAAAAAGCTACAAAATCAGAACTCTTATGGGTATCACTTACCAAGGGAACGGCTTCTCCCGTGAGCAAATCAATCGCTGCCAGTAGAGAGAGGGTTCCCATTTTGGTCAAACTGCATTTCTAGCTGCTTGTAAATAACAAGAACATCATGCACTTTGGCATCAAACTCAGGATCACGTTTTTCACAATAATAAGAAATCTGAAAAGGCTTGATCCTTGCATTATTAAGAATTTTACGGAGTGTTGTTTCTGCTACGGTTGCCATACGCGGATGACCTTCGGTTTCAGCAATAGAATTAATAAATCTTCGAAAACTCATGGGATACCAGAATTCAAAAGAATAACCATATTCTTTTGGTTTCTGGCAGGCTTTGCTGATAACCCAGGTGATATCATCATCTGTAATTTCTGCTTTTCTTACACGACCCTTGTTATCATGTAAAGCAGTTTCTATACCACCATCCCTGAATTTTTTAGGCAACGCGTTACTACACCAATTCCTATATCAAGTTTATCAGCAATTGCTTCGTTAGTCATACCTGCAGATTTAAGCAGAAGAATTTTTGCACGCTGGTAAACACGAATTTCTAATGTACTTTGAGCAAGTAATTTGTTTAAATAACATTTATCTTCATCTGTCAACAAAATATTTTTGATTGTATTTGGCATAATTAAATCATTTTTTCCACAAGATACGTCAACACATTTTCTTGTCTATGACTATTTTGCTCGGTATGCATATCCCGCACTTTAGTCTACCAATATATTTTTTGCTACATTTTCTGCTTTTTTAAAAGTACCCATATTCACAGGATGACCCGAAAACAATTTCCAACTCTAAACCGTAACTTTAACTTTCTCAAGTTTCCAAATATCCTGTACATACTCTTCAATTGTTCTGTCAGAAGAGAATTTACCGCTGCTTGCAACGTTCAGAATTGCTGAACGGGCCCAACCCTCTGAATCTCTGTACTTAGCTTCAATCTTAGACTGTGCATCTGCATAAGAACGAAAATCCTTAAGTATGAAGTATACATCTGCTCTCTGGTCATATAGAAGTGAATTATAAATCTCTCTGAATAATTCAGGGTCCTCAGGTGAATAGAAGCCGTTAATTAACTGCATTAATACCTGACGAATCTCTGGGTCATTGTTGAAAATGTCGTGTGGATTATATCCTCCGTAATTCTCATACTGAATTACTTCATCAGCAGACAGTCCGAATATAACTGCATGCTCCTCTCCAACCTCCTTAACAATCTCAACGTTGGCACCATCCATTGTACCGAGAGTCAATGCACCATTTAACATGAACTTCATATTTCCGGTTCCTGATGCTTCCTTACTTGCGGTAGAAATCTGCTCACTTACGTCTGCTGCGGCAAAAATCATCTCAGCATTTGATACACGATAGTTCTCAATAAATACAACTTTAATCTTGCCGTTAATAGATGCATCATTGTTAATTACATTGGCAACGTTGTTGATAAGCTTTATTGTAAGCTTTGCACGTCTGTAGCCGGCCGCTGCCTTAGCACCAAAAATAAAAGTTCTAGGATAGAAATCCATCTGTGGATTTGCTTTGATTTTGTTATAAAGGTACATAACATGGAGAATGTTTAATAACTGTCTCTTGTACTCATGAAGTCTCTTAACCTGTACGTCAAAAATTGAACGTGGGTCAACTTCAATTCCGTTATGCTCCTCAATATATTTTGCAAGTCTTAATTTATTCTGATATTTGATATCCATAAATTCCTTGCGACTCTTCTCATCCTCAGCATATTTTGCAATACCTCTAATGTGGGATAAATCAGTAATCCAATCGTCCCCTACCTTGCGTGTTACCCAGTCAGCAAGCAATGGATTTCCATGAAGAAGGAAACGACGCTGTGTAATACCATTGGTCTTATTGTTGAATTTCTCAGGCATCATTTCATAGAAATCTCTTAATTCCTGTTTCTTAAGAATTTCTGTATGAAGTGCTGCAACACCGTTTACTGAGAAGCCTGCAACAATTGCAAGGTTTGCCATTTTTACCTGGCCATCATATACGATAGCCATTTTGGCAATTTTATCATAATTACCGGGATATTTTCTCTTAATGTCCTCTATAAATCTACGGTTAATCTCTTCAACAATCTGGTAAATACGAGGAAGAAGTCTTGAGAAAAGCTCAACCGGCCACTTTTCCAGTGCTTCTGCCATAATTGTATGGTTAGTGTATGCACAAGTCTTATTAGTGACCTCCCATGCTTCATCCCATGTAAGCTTCTCTTCATCCATAAGTATTCGCATCAACTCCGATACTGTTACCGTTGGATGTGTATCATTCAACTGAAAGCATACTTTTTCATATAATTTCTTAATATCTGAATGCTTCTCTTTGTATTTAAGAATTGCTCTCTGCACACTTGCAGATACGAAGAAATACTGCTGTTTCAGACGAAGCTCTTTACCTGCATAATGGTTATCGCATGGATATAATACCTCGCAGATTGTTTTTGCAAGATTTTCCTGCTCAACTGCTTTGTGATAATCACCTTTGTCAAAAGAATCAAGATTAAACTGCTGAATTGGTTCAGCATCCCAGATTCTTAATGTATTAACCACATTATTTCCATATCCGACTACCGGCAGATCATAAGGAACAGCTTTTACACACTGATAACCCTCCTGAACAAAATGCTCTCTTTCATTCTCATCTTTATAAGATGTTACATAACCACCAAATTTAATTTCTGTAGCATACTCTGCTCTCTTCATTTCAAAAGGGTTACCCTCTCTTAACCAGTCATCAGGAATCTCAATCTGGTATCCATTATCAATTTTCTGTGCAAACATTCCATAACGATAACGAATTCCACAGCCATATGCAGGATACCCAAGGGTTGAAAGTGAATCGAGGAAACATGCTGCAAGACGTCCAAGACCGCCATTTCCAAGAGCAGCATCAGGCTCCTGATCCTCAATCGCATTGAGGTCAAAACCTAATTCCTCAAGAGCTTCTCTAACCTCATTATAACAGGTAAGATTAATCATACTATTACCAAGTGCACGCCCCATAAGGAATTCCATTGACATATAATATACAGTCTTTGCATCCTGTTTATCAAATTCTTTTTGTGTAGCAATCCATCTATCGATGATGTAATCCTTAACAGCATATGCAACCGCCTGAAAAATCTGCTGCTTACCAGCCTCATCTATGGTCTTTCTGTAAATACTTTTAAGGTTACTAACCACTTCTGTTTTAAATTCTTCTTTGTTGAATTTCATCTTTTCCATTACGCTATTCTCCTTGCAAATTCACCGGAGTCAACAGCTCCGGTAAATAAAATATTAATTCTTGGAAACACCGAGAGTTACTGTCTCTTTGTTAATGCTCCATTCTTTACTGTATCCTTCAATGCTTCCGTATACAATATCTGTTGCAAGAACTTCTGCTTTAACTTCATCCGTGTTACGTTTTAATAATTCTTCAATTTTGTCATTGCCCTGTGTATACAGAGTAATCTTATCCATAACCTCGAAGCCTGCTTCTTTTCTCATAGTCTGGATTTTACTGATAAGCTCTCTTACAAAGCCTTCTTCAATCAATTCCTCTGAGAGATTGGTATCAAGTACAACGGTAATACCATTGTCATTAGCAGATTCAAAGCCTTCAGTCTGAGCAATATCAATTAATAAGTCTTCAGTGGTAAGCTCAACCTTTTCTCCGTCAAAATCAAATACAAGCATTCCGTTTGTATTTAATTCATCCATTGCTGAGTTTCCGTCAATACCGGTTAATGCTTCCTTAATCTTACCAAGGAGCTTGCCGTATTTAGGACCTACAGTCTTTAACTGTGGTTTGAAGCTGTACGAGCTGTATGCTCTTACATCATCAGTAAACTCTACTGACTTAACATTAAGCTCATCCTCGATAATCTCTTTGAAGAATTCTGAAAGTTCAAATGGTGCTTTAACATACATCTTACCAATTGGCTGTCTGTTCTTAATGTTAGCTGTATTTCTACATGCACGACCGATTACTACTGTCTTAAGTACATTATCCATGTTCTGTTCAAGTTCTTTGTCAATCCACTCTTCAACAGCAACAGGGAAGTCACAGAGGTGAATACTTTCAGGTGCAGTTGTATCAATTCCTCTTACGAGATTCTGATAGATTTCTTCTGTCATAAAAGGAATCATCGGTGCTGCCACTTTAGCCAAAGTAACTAATGAAATATATAAAGTCATATAAGCATTAATTTTATCCTGCTCCATTCCTTTTGCCCAGAAACGCTCTCTTGAACGTCTTACATACCAGTTACTTAAATCGTCCACAAACTCTTCAAGTACTCTTGTCGTCTCAGGAATCTTGTAATCATTAAGATAATTATCCACTGACTTAACAAGTGAATTAAGCTTGGATAAAATCCATTTATCCATTACCGGTAATTTATCATATTCAAGACTGTACTTAGTTGCATCAAATTCATCAATATTTGCATACAATACGAAGAATGCATAAGTATTCCAGATTGTTCCTAAGAACTTACGCTGTCCTTCAACAACAGCCTTATCATAGAAACGGTTTGGAAGCCATGGCGCCGAATTTGAATAGAAATACCAGCGGATTGCATCTGCACCATGTGCTGCAAGTGCATCAAATGGGTCAACGGCATTACCTTTGGACTTACTCATCTTCTGGCCATTCTCATCCTGAACATGACCAAGAACAATTACATTCTTATATGGTGCTTTATTGAATAAAAGAGTTGATTCTGCAAGCAATGAGTAGAACCAGCCTCTTGTCTGGTCAACAGCCTCAGAGATGAAATCTGCCGGGAACTGTGCTTCAAATAACTCCTTATTCTCAAACGGATAATGATGCTGTGCATATGGCATTGCACCTGAGTCAAACCAACAGTCAATAACCTCCGGTACTCTTCTCATGGTCTTGCCACAGTCAGGACACTTAATAGTAACAGCGTCGATAAACGGACGATGAAGCTCAATATCATCAGGACAGTTATCTGACATTTCCTTAAGCTCCGCAATGCTTCCAATTGAATGCATCTTACCACAGTCCTCACACTGCCAGATATTAAGCGGAGTTCCCCAATATCTGTTACGGCTGATACCCCAATCCTGAACATTCTCAAGCCATGCCCCGAAACGTCCTGTTCCGATTGTCTCCGGAATCCAGTTAATTGTATTATTATTACGGATTAAGTCCTCCTTAACAGCAGTCATTTTAATAAACCATGACTCTCTTGCATAATAGATGAGTGGTGTATCGCATCTCCAGCAGAAAGGATAATCATGCTCAAATTTAGGTGCATCAAAAAGCTTACCTTCCGCATCCAAATCCTTAAGAATATCAGGGTCAGCATTCTTAACAAATTTGCCCGCATAAGCGGTCTCCTCAGTAAGTTCACCCTTTTCATTAACAAACTGTACAAAAGGAAGATCATATTTACGTCCAACCTTTGCATCGTCCTCACCAAATGCAGGTGCAATATGAACTATACCTGTACCGTCTGACATTGTTACATAAGAATCACATGTTACAAAATGTCCTTTCTTGTGCTGTTTAGCAGCTGACTCTCCTGCACATTCAAATAAAGGCTCATATTCTTTATATTCAAGGTCTTTTCCAACATATGTTTCAAGGACTTCATATGCAGGAGTTCCCTCTTCTCTCTCAAGTCCGCCAAGTACCTTATCAAGAAGTGCCTCTGCCATATAGTAAGTATATCCGTCAACTGCTTTAACCTTGCAGTATGTATCATCCGGATTAACGCAGAGTGCTACGTTAGATGGCAATGTCCAAGGTGTTGTTGTCCATGCAAGGAAATATGCTTCCTCACCTATAACCTTAAAACGTACTACTGCTGAACGCTCCTTGACATTCTTGTAGCCCTGTGCTACCTCATGTGAAGAAAGCGGAGTTCCGCAGCGAGGGCAGTAAGGAACAATCTTAAAGCCTTTGTATAATAATCCCTTGTTCCAGATTTCTTTCAATGCCCACCATTCAGACTCAATAAAGTCATTATGATATGTTACATATGGGTCGTCCATATCAGCCCAGAAACCAACTGTTCCCGAGAAATCTTCCCACATGCCCTTATATTTCCATACGCTTTCCTTACAGAAACCGATGAATGGTTCAAGTCCATACTCCTCAATCTGCTCCTTACCATCAAGACCAAGCTTCTTCTCAACCTCAAGCTCAACAGGGAGTCCATGTGTATCCCATCCCGCTTTACGAGGAACCATGTAGCCCTTCATAGTGCGGTACCTTGGAATCATATCCTTAATAACACGGGTAAGCACATGACCGATATGCGGCTTACCGTTAGCAGTTGGAGGTCCGTCATAAAATGTATATGATGGACAATCCTCCCTCATCTTCATACTTTTTCTGAAAATATCATTGTCATTCCAGAATTTTTCAACCTGCTTCTCTCTCTCAACGAATTTCAGGTCTGTAGATACTTTTTCGTACATAGCAAAAATCCTTTCTTCGAATATTTGACAGAGTCTACAAGGCATCCTCCCACTTCGTGTGTCCCTCCTTGCCTTACGGGACGGCTTGCGCATTTTTATCTCGCTTCGCTCGGGGCGCTCGCCGGGGTAGCAAGGCATCCTCCCACTTCGTGGGTCCCTCCTTGCTACATAAAAAGCCTCTGCCATAGTAATTGGCAGAGGCCTGAAAATCATCAGTTATAGCTGTAACAGCAACACTTCGGCATACCAACATATGCGTTCTCTATAACGGGAGAAAACCGTCATCCTCTACTCGCCAAGGGCTTTCAATTCGAAACTCCGGAGTGATATTCATCCAAATCCTACTCATACCGCTTCCCAGCTAACGCGGCTCTCTCTGATTTTCAGATAGGGACTACTGTCTCCTTCAATGTCTTTTATCTTTGTTAATTATATCATTCCCCAAATATTTGTCAATGTGCTATAATGGGTAAAAATACGACAATTTGAGGTATATTATGGAAAAATATCTAATCATTATAGCTTGTGTATATCTTGTAATAATAAATATTATTTCTTTTTCTCTGATGGGCATTGATAAACACAGAGCACGAAAGGGCGAATGGCGAATCAGCGAAGCTGCACTTTTTACTTCTGCACTGCTTTTTGGCGGACTCGGCTCTACAATAGGAATGTGGCATTTCCGCCACAAAACCAGACACTGGTATTTTGTAGTGGGAATGCCACTGATTCTTATAATTGAGGTTGCAATAATTATACTGATATTAATGCATTTCATATAATATTATTCATAATCCGATACTATATTAAGAATATCAACACTGCCTAATGTATACTTTCTCGCTTTCTCTTCCTTATACTGATTTCTGATAAGTTCAAGCTCCTCATCGGTTAATAATTCTTCCTCACCATATATACCATTGAAGCTGTAATATTGAGTAACAGCATCCTTATCACATATCGCATAATAAATATATTCACTCACTATATCCTTTTCGCCAAATTCAGCAATTCTCCACAGAAACCATTCTGACGCTGTTGAAGAACTATACATTGTTCCATCTTTAAACATTGGTACAATTGCACTATATGGCAGTTTATATCGATATATCTTACCATCAATCTCATGCAGAATCGACCAGTCAGCGAATTCCAGTATAACCTCATTCTTACCATCCTTGTCCAAATCTACATAATAAAATGAAGTTCCATTTCTAAAATATTGCAGCTGATGAATTTTCTTAGCCTGTCCGTCTTCTACATCTATAATATCCTCTTTGGCGAGCAATACCTTCTGCATAAGATTAAGCCCGTCATATTCCACAGGTTCATCCGGTGCCGCCTGCCAGTCCGCCAGCTTAATTTTAATATTCTTATCTGTGTACACAAAGGCTTCTGCTTCTACAAATTCACACCCCTGCATAATTGTATTAAATTCCGCTTCATCAATCTCAGTGCGAATGTATTCATTATTCCCATCATTAATGAATTTCTTATCTGTATAATAAGATACCTTACCATTTTCATCAATCTCTCTGGCAGCCAAATATTCCAAATCCACAAATTCCATAAAATCATTTATTCTACAATATGCACTGTCTCCATCCAATGAACCGGTCCATATTGTACCATCTGTAAATACACCTCTTCCAACGGATGTCGTATATGTATATATCTTACCTTCAATTTCGTGGAATAAATACATGGTTCCGCCATTTACAACACATACTTCTTTTTCCTCATCCTTATCCACATCAACATAATATATCCTTACATGTCCAAGGTCGGAAAAGAAATTCATATCTCTGACCTTAACGTATTGGGATTGTGATATGTCATAGCAGTCATCCATACTTAACAATGCCCTCTGCATAAGATTAAGCTCGCTATCAGGCATAGTAGTTGGCGGTTCAGTTACTTTCTCAGTAGTTTGCACTTCATTATCTTCCGAGGAAGATGTCGGTTCATTCTGTGTACTATGGTTACAACTACACAGTATAAAGGTACACATAAGTGTCAAAACAGCAATTGTTCTCTTAAATATTTTGTTCATAATATCAACCTCCCATTTCTGATATCATTGCATTATAGATTATTGCCGAATATGCTCTTCTCTGGCTATAATTGGGATTTCTTGGCGATTCTATTTTCTCCAGAAATATATCACATGCACTTGAATAACTTGTCGCAGCCTTAATCTCATTCCATGCAGACGGATAATTTGCCAAACCAGCAATTGTTTCTGTCATTTCTTTTCGAAAATATGCTAATTGTGCATTAATGTCACTTACATCTAATGTCATGCTACCACTTGCATCTATTCTCATACTATTACTCATATTTAACAACCCTGTTTTTCTAGTGGAATCACACCATTGTAGCAATCCGTATGCCACTTCATCATTGCAAGCATATACATACTCCGGATTATGTTTACCCGGATATATTGCATCCCTCGCGTTATCCGCAGAAAAAGCACTTTCTGCATGAATATTTCCCATTACTCCTGCTATCTGATGTGTATTAAGTCCCATACTGTTTTTCAAGAAAGTCCATATTAAAGCAAAATTTTTCTTTTGAATAGCATCAAAAGCAAATTGTGAATTAGATGCTATATTTGTCAAACCATTACTATTGTACACTGTTGTATAATCATTATATACTTGTACTATTTTATCATATACATTTTGTGTAAGCGATCCTGTCTGCCCCATTCCATATACGAGCTGAAAATTCCTTAATGACTCTCTCATTGAACTGCTTATATTACCATCTATTGAACCTGAATAAAATCCAAGTTTCTGTAAATACAACTGTGAATTTAATATATGAGGATATCCTATTCCATTTATGGATACATCCCCATCAATCGATTCGCTTGAAAAATCTTCTATCTCTTGACTATCAAAGGAAAAATCTGTCTCTTCTCCATATTTAATTTTTGTACCTTCCTCAATATTCAAAGAATACTCTGGCAAGGAATTAAAAGTAAACTCTGACTGTTCACCACCGTTTAATAAAATTACATTATCGGATTGTATATTTTCAGCTTTATGTAATACAACCACTTCCTCCATTCGTTTTACTGCATCATCACTGCTAATTTTCATATATGTTCCCTCCATTAAATTTGGTTTACATCACTACGAAAAAGCATTATAATATTATCTGCACTCCTTCGGGTGATGCATATTGTTTGATGGGTCTTGGTTTTGTCGCGAAATTAATCAAGACCCTTTGATATTATATAAACAAAAACAGTCACAGCAAATCACACCACTTCTGTTCAAATGTTATTATGAGACATATTTCTAAATTATAATTTTACATTTATAATATTTGTCCCACATGCAATTCTATGACTCACTCTAAAGTATTCAGATGTATATTTACACCCATCTAAATATATATCCAATTTCCATACTCCAACATTACACCTCCCCTCTTTCAAATTAACTTTAAGTTGAATACATGGACTTAATACAACCTCATTTATTTGATACACATTTCCGTTACCAGAATAGAATATAGCTGTTAATGCATGTATTCCTTCACACTCATTCACCTCCACCTTATATATTATCAATCTGTCAATTGGATATACGTACTCTTTTTTCAATGGTTTAACTTTAAGGTTCATGTTAATCTTAGATTTATTGCATTTACCCTCAAGCCCCTCTGATACACACAAAAAAGACCAAACCTCCCCCGCTGAATCAACAATGTAACACTCTGCCTTAGGATCATTCAATCTAACAATCCCTTCCACAAGATACTTGTACATATATTGACCCTTTCTAAGAAATTTGGTCACTTCAAAGTAATATTTATTTTTAAACATAGGAATATTAAATTCCTGATTAACAGTTCTTAAAATTAATTCAACACTCTTAATACCACCATGGATATCATCATAAAAAAAAGATATTTCCCTCTCACTCATATTTCCCACCTCATATAATCCCCTTTTTTTGCATAATAACACATTCCTAAAATGTTGTAAATATGTTATAGTATATTTTATAAGAAATCTTAACTAAGGAGACCAAGTATATGAACGGATTTTTAACCAGCGTTGTAATAATACTATCACTGATTGTCCTAATAGGATATTTCAATGAAAAAGTTACCAAATTTACCTACGAGATTGCATTAATGCTTTTCTCAATTGTAATCGGAATAGTCATTTTGGTAATTAATATATTTATCAAAGGACCGCAAACTGTTATGGAGGACCTTAGCTTTCTTCAGGTTTTTAATATTCAGGAATTTCTTATGGAAGGAGTCCTCTGTTTCATGTTATTTGCCGGCTCATGTCATATGCGCCTGCTGGATTTCAAGAAACACGCAAGACCTGTTTCACTGTTAGCTATAGTAGCAACATTGCTTGGTGCCTTATTCTATGGTTTACTGTTCTTCGCTGCCGGTAAACTGTTCAGACTTAACCTGTCACTTCCTGTCTGCCTGATGTTCGGAAGTATAATTGCACCTACTGACCCTATTGCAGCTACAAGTATTTTGAAGAAATTCAATCTGCCTCCAAATATCAGTTTCATAATCGAAGGAGAATCATTGTTAAATGATGGTGTAGGTGTCGCACTTTTTGTATGTTTCTCAGGTATGGTTACGGCTCAGAACAATGGTGGCGTCATCTCTATTATGCTCAAGGAATTACTTGGTGCGATATTGGTAGGTATTATTGTAACCGCAATCTGCTTTCCACTCTTTAAGAGAACGAAGGATAGCACAAGACAGATTTTCATAAGTCTTCTTGCCGTTTCGATTGCCTATATTGCATGCGAATATTTTGGTTTCTCCGGAGCTATTGCCTGTGTTGTATGCGGAATTCTCTTTTCTGCACTTAGAAATTATGAAGAATCCAAGGGACACACTATTGAACTACAGCAATTTGATACATTCTGGGAAATAGCAGATACATTATTAAATTCGATCCTATACGTACTGCTTGGATTATCTTTCATCCATATCCTAAAGATGCCACATACATTACTGCTGTCTCTTATAGCAATTGTCATAAATTTTATAAGCAGGGCAGGCAGTGTAGGGCTATCCTCGCTTTGTATGGGCAAACTGCCTGATGGTTATGACAAATTTAACTTTATTAAATTACTAACATGGGGTGGATTAAGAGGCGGTCTGTCCGTTGCTCTCGCCATGAGCACGGAAAGCATGGTTTCTCAGGAGACATACTACATAATACTTGGCGGAGTGTATGCAATTGTATGTTTCACAACTATTGTTCAGGGAATGACAATGAAGAAAGTATATTTAGGAATTGAGAGGAGCGTAAATGGCAAATAATTTCAGTACTAAGTTTTTTAATCAACTGAAAATGTGGCTTTTCTGCTTTTTCATGGGTGCATTTGCCGGAATTATTATATGGCTTTTCCTAAAAGTCATGTCTTTTGGAATTGAACTTATATGGCATAAAATTCCGGACAGTATAGATTTTCCGTTCTACACGCTTATAGTATGCTCTGTGGGCGGCTTAATACTTGGATTGTTTCGTAAGAAATTTGGAGACTATCCTGAGGAACTGTAAGTAGTAATCGAGAAAACCAGGAAGAACAAGACTTACGAATACCGCAAAATGGCAGTTATACTCTTCGCTGCAATTATGCCACTTCTCATAGGAAGCAGTGTCGGACCGGAATCAGGACTTGTAGGCATTATTGTGGCTCTGTGTTTTTGGGTGGGCGATAACCTGAAAAGTGCATATATTAATGCCCGACAATATTCCAGCCTCGGCATGGCGGTTACATTAAGTGTTATGTTTCACTCCCCATTATTTGGTCTATTCGTTGTAGAAGAAGAGTATAATGAAACGGAAGATGCCAAATTAAATACAGGCGAGAAAATTTTACTTTACGGACTATCTCTTGCTGGTGGCGTAGCAAGCTATTTACTTCTGTCAGAATTATTTGGAGCCGGAATGTCTGGTTTTCCATCTTTTCCGGTTGTAGCTCCGACTGCAATGGATTATCCAATGATTATTGTTTACATAATATGCGGATGTATTTTAGCAACATTTTATCATATCACTCATAAATATACACATATATTAGCAGAGAAAATCCCGGGAATTCTTCGAGAGACTCTGGGTGGAATCTGTCTGGGAATTATGGGGACACTTATGCCGATTCTTATGTTCTCCGGCGAAGAAGAAATGGCTGAACTGATAGCAGACTATGGAAATTATCTTCCGGCATTTCTAATAGCCGCATCAATACTTAAACTTCTTCTGACCAATATATGTATTAATACAGGATTAAAAGGCGGACACTTTTTCCCAGTTATCTTCGCAGGCGTCTGCCTTGGTTATGGAGTCTCCATGTTAGTATTTCCAAATGGCGGTCATGAAGTATTCGCTGCCGCAGTTGTAACCGCTACATTATTAGGCGGAGTTCTTAATAAACCGGTTGCCGTTACCATGTTACTGTTCATATGCTTCCCTGTAAGATTATGTGTATGGATTTTCATAGGTGCCACAATAGGCAAGAAAATATCATCACTCAGACCATTTAAAACATTTGTCAAAGATTAACAATATTTAGCATTTATATTCAAAATGAACATCTACGGAAAATCAAATCTTTTAAATTGATTGTTCATCCGAAGATGTTCATTCCATCTTATATATTTATACCATCAATAATCTTATCAAACTCCTCCATGCTCATTTGAGCTTTCTCTGCTGCCACAGCTTTACTAATCAACCCCTCAGCTACTAAAGCTGTTAATATCTCTGCTCTTCCTTCCGCTCTTCCTTCCGCTCTTCCTTCCGCTCTTCCTTCCGCTCTTCCTTCTGCCTCACCTTTTGCTCTTCCTTCTGCTTCACCTTTTGCTCTTCCTTCTGCTTCAGCTTGCGCCTTGTATTCAGCTATTAAGTCTTCTAAACCTTTACACATAGATACATCCTCTCCTTCATCATCTATCAATTCAATATGAGCATCAAAGCACACATTCAGCAAATTGGCTGCTTCCCTACTAATTCTTGCATCCATAGAACAATTATAAAATGCCCTTAACTCTTCCTTGTCATCAGAACAACTAATAAAATGCATTACATTACCAAGTTCAGTTTCAAACCTTGTAAAATCTTCAATCTCATCAGGCACGATAAGATTAAGCTGGTAATCCGGAACATAATTAAGAATTCTTCTATCCTTAACACTAAACATTTCATGTAGGGAACGTGCTCCATCCCAGCCTCCGCTTTTCCAATAAATCGTAATAGTAACTACCGGAACAAGCCTATCTCTCTTGGCAAATCCTGACAAAAACTCTGCTCCTCTTAAATCTTTTGTTTTTCTATGCCGACCAGTAATTTTTTCGACCTGACCTGCATAATTAAGAGCGTCATATACCATATTCTTAACTACCATTGCATAATGAATATCGTGCTGATTCTCAACACCGACAACCATATACATTACCTCATTTGTCTTCTTAATAACCGCTCTTTTAAGGATATCTCTTAATCTCTGTACAGAAGCACTTCTTTCATTTCCAAAAATCGTTTCCAATTCCGTACTATCCTGATCCTGTAAATCTTCAGAACAAAGTACCTTCTCTCCGTTAAATAAGTAAAAATTACATATATCCGCAAATTTATCATTCTGGCGGATATAATGCTTGGTTAAGTCGTCTGCTTTACCCATATTAACACTTCCTTCCCTATATAGGCGATGGAAGTACAAGTATTTTAAGAATATTATAGCTCTAAGACAGCTATATAGCAACTCATTTTAAGGCAACCCTCTTCCATCATATAAATTCAATAAGCGATAGATTCTGGCGAACTGCCCTAAGAAAACCTTGACATTAAGATAATAGAATCTACATATTGCGTATTTATAGTATAATACTTCTGTATATAAAAATCGAATTAATTTTTTATTAACTTTACAAAATATTTATAAACTATTGATACTTATAATTTAAAACTGAGAATACCCTGTCTTAATATTGCAGATAAAGTACGGGGACTGAAACAACATTTTCATTTGCAACAGTCCCCGTTAACTATACCAGTGCTTTATTCTCTTCGTATTTCTTCTCAATTATTTTCTGTACATAAGCTCCAAGAAACTTCTTATCCTCTTTACTAAGAGTATTTATATCAATTGGCTCACAAAATTCCAATACTGTATGAGTCTTGCGTACCCTTGGAAGCTGATTCTCAAAACACATTTCAGTGTTATTCTGCACCATCGGAATAATCTTACATCCTGTTTTCTCAGCAAATTTAAGGCTGCCTTCCTTAAATGGCAGCATACCATGCTCCATAGTATTACGTGTTCCTTCCGGGAAAATAACAATGGACACACCGTTTTTCATATATTCTATTCCCTGAAGAACTGTTTTCAGTCCTTTCTTAATATCTTTTCTGTCAAGAAAAAGACAATATAGGAATTTCATCCAAGTGCTGAGAAGCGGAACCTTAATCATCTCTTTTTTGGAAACAAAGCCGGTTACATTAGGCATAAGGGAATATGCAATTACTACATCAAAAAAACTTCGATGATTTCCTACAAAAAGCACAGGCTCGTCTGCAGGAATATTGTTAAACCCTATTATTGTAGTCTTAATTCCCCCTATGAATCTGACTCCCTTTAAAGCAAACTGAACGATTCTTAATGAACTAATGTCTCTTGCTCTTCTATTAAATTTACCAATTATTAATTCCACCGGAAATACCGGTATACTTGCAATTAAAAACAACACAATAAATGAAACTGCCAAAATAAATCTAATCATCCAGACTCTCCCTAAAAATGTATATCCTTTCCATTTAGTATACAACGATAATTTATTATTTGCAAATTATTAAAAAGATGATACAATATAGTCTGATAAAAAGTGAAAAATACAGGAGGATGGATATGACGATAGCAAATTATATTACTCTAGCTATACCGACACCACTTAAAGTTATTCTGATTGTTTTATGTGTAATCGTTGTTATTCTTATTGCTCTTTATTTTCTCAGCAAGAAGCTTATGAGCAAGCAGGAAGCCTCTCAGTCACAGATTGAGGCAGCTTCTCAGATAGTTTCAATGCTGATTATTGATAAGAAGCGAATGAGAGCCAAGGATGCCAATATGCCTAAAGTGATTTCTGATCAGATTCCAAAATATATGAGACTGGCGAAGCTTCCTATTGTTAAAGCTAAAGTCGGACCAAGAGTTATGACACTTATTGCAGATGATAAGATTTTTGATGACCTTCCGGTCAAGACAGAAGTCAAGGTTGCAATAAGCGGTTTGTACATTACCGAAATCAAGTTTATTCGTGGTAAAGTTGAAGTTCCTAAGAAGAAAAAAGGCAAATTCCGTAAAATGCTACAGAAGAAAGCAGAGGAAGCAAGAGGAATAGATACCACTGATAAGAAGAAAAAGAAGAAATAAAATTAATAAAACTTATTAACCTGCGAGGACGTTTTCACATGATTGCGCCCCCGCTTCGTTAATAAGTTTTATTTTATGCCATTCTTAGAACCTTTTACTCCACCTAATGATGACTGGTTAAGGATATTCGTATCAAAAGCAAAGGTAATCTCATCCTCCTCACGATTACGTTTCAATGCCAACTGTACCATTCTGTCAAGAAGCTCTTTGTACGGAATTCCGGCAGGTTCCCACAGATAGAAGGAAAGTGAACCCGGAATCGTATTAATCTCATTAAAATATAATTCTCCGCTGTCAGAATCAATCATATAATCAATTCTTACTACGCCATTACAGCCAAGACATTTGAAGGCTTTAACTGATAACTTCTGAATACGGTTACGAAGTTCATCAGAAATATTAGCAGGAATCTGTCTTGAAACACTTGCCATTCCCTTAGAACCGCCCTTGGTATTGTTAACATATTTGTCCTCATAACTAAGAATTTCCTCTGTATGCATTGGCTCCTCACATACAGAAGCAATAGCTTCCTCGTCATCCCCAAGCACTGAACAGTTAATTTCACGAAGATTGAGAATTGCATGCTCAATAATAATCTTTCTTGCAAAAAGAAAGGCTTCGTCAATCTTTTTCTCAAGCTCCTCCCGATTCTTACCTACGCCAATACCAACACTGGAGCCGGAATTAACAGGCTTAACAATTACAGGATAACCAAATCTCTTTTCGACATCATCTATAAGAGCATTAATGTCCTTATAATCACCCATTGTATATAGCGCACCATCAAGTACAGGAATTCCATTATCTTTGAGAACTGTTTTCATTACATATTTATCCATACCTACTGCTGAAGCAGTAACATCACAGCCCACAAAAGGAATTCCCATTGTCTTAAGGTAGCCCTGAAGAGTTCCATCCTCCACATTAGTACCATGAACAATCGGAAAAGCAATATCGATTTCAATCTTCTGCTTATTGCCGAATGCCTTCATTGGATAAGGTACAAGAAAAGTATGCTTTCCTTCATTGACAAAAATAACCCTGCGTGATTCATTTATAAGCTTATCAATATTTTTGTATGAATCAATATTTCCAACGTTATCGCCTATGTACATTTCCCTGTTCTTGGTGATATATACCGGTGTTATATCATATCTGTCAGTATTCATATTCATAATTGCCTGAATTGCTGAGATTACGGACACCTCATGTTCAACACTGTTTCCACCGAATAAAACTGCCACTCTTGTCTTCATATTAATTTATCTCCTTTTAATAGTTATCCGGCAAATCATTTTCTAATAAAATATATTTATGTCTGCTTGTCGGAATTGAATATGCGTAAGCCAAAGCTTCTTCCAGCCTGTCAAATACTTTACAATTATCCTCTTTGAATCCGGCTTCAAAAATTCCCCTCTTAATAGGCTCAGTATGTTTTCTGCCTACAAGAGCAACATAATCACAGCATCCGGCAGCATAGGTACCAAATTTATAGTTAAATTTCTCCTCCTCAGCACCCAGTTCAACCATTCCCGGAGTAACAAGAATTCTCACACCATCAAACATGGCAAGAGTCTCAACCGCAGCCTTCGAGCCAATTGGATTAGAATTATAGGCATCATCAACAATTGTCACATTACCCTTTTCAATTAGTTCCATACGGTGAGACACCGGCTGGAGCTTACGCACCGCCATTTTCAACGTTGCAAAATCAATTCCAAGACTGTTTGCCACCGCAATTGCACCGGCCACATTAATTACATTGTGCAATCCTACAAGCTTCATACGGAAGGTATCACGGCTTCCGTCAGGTGCTACCATATCAAACTCAGTACCGGTCCGTGTGACCTTAATATTGTCTGAATAATAACTGCCTTCCCTTGGTGTGGTTGAATAAAATATTTTGTTGCCATAATCAGCACTCTTATTATTAATATACTCATTATCACCATTAAGAAAAACAAGACCAGTATCCGGGACAGCATCCGCAAGCTCAAATTTGGTATTGGCGATATTATCCATATTGAGAAAAGTCTCCAAATGCTGAGGTCCGATTGAAGTAATTACTCCGTAATTCGGATGTACGATATCACACAACTCTTTGATATCTCCGATATTTCTTGCACCCATCTCACAGACAAAAATCTCATGAATCGGCCTTAACTCTTCACGAATTGTCCTGACTACACCCATAGGGGTGTTGTAGCTTGCCGGAGTTACCAAAACATTGTATTTGCTTTTAAGAAGTGTCTGAAGATAATATTTTACACTAGTCTTACCATAACTTCCGGTTACGCCTATTATCTTTAAATCCGGCATTCCCGACAAAATTCTTTTGGCATCTTTAATATAACCATTGCTAATACTTTTTTCAATAGGCGAGTTAATTATGTTAGCCAGTAAAACTAACGCCGGCTGCATAAATATAAGTGCTGTCAGAATAAGATATGCATATGATCCCAGAAACGGTGCAGCCGCAACGGCTGCAGCATTAATTATCAAATCCGTAACCACAAGACGTCTTACCCTGTTGGTAAAAACTAATTTTTTCTTGGTATTGGTCTTAAACAGATAAAAATAATATCCAATAACACATGCATATAATATGTATAAAACAATTGCAACGGGAATAATATTCCATATGGCAACAACAATACCTATAACAAGAAGTGGTGTTAAAATCAATTGTATTCTGCTGTTTTTTAAAAGCCATTTTCTATGCTCACGATTCTTATAGCCGTTAAGCTGGAACATATGAAGATTATATCGCATTACCATCCACAAGCTGATTGCAAAAAAACCTGCACTGATAAAATAAAATATTTCACTCATATCTATATTGCTCCAATCCTAAAGTATGATTTCATAATTCTGTCAAAAATACCTCTCTGCTCCAGGAAACAGAAATGACCAGCATTCTGAATAACTGCAAGCCCTGCATTAGGAATTCTCTCCTCCATAAGTTTTCCGTCAGAAACAGGTGTAGCGGTATCATTCTCTCCCCATATAAGTAAAGTTTCCTGCTTAATCATAGGGAGCAACTCCGTCAAATCCTCATTAACTGCCTTAACCATACATTGCTTCATCATTGGAGAAGCATTGCGGTAATCGACAGATCCCTGCTTATTTCTCCATGCATCAATCTGTTTATGAAAAAGCTTATATATAAGAGGATTCGCATAAAATTTCTTAAGTCTCTTGTATCTTCGGATTTTCTTAAGTTGTGCAGGTGTTTTAACCGGAAGAATTCCCGCACTGTCCACAAGTACGATTCTCTCTATATTAAAATCAGTCAGATTTCTTGATGCCAGCTTAATAATAACCCTTCCACCATAGGAATGCCCGATAAGAGTTGCTCTGTTAATCTTAAGGCTGACCATAAGCTGTAAAAAGAAATCCGCATAATCGTCAACTGACCACGCCTCTCTTGGCTCATCACTTCCTCCAAATCCCGGAAAATCAAACTGAATAACCCTGTAATCCGATGCAATACTGGCTGCCATTGAATCATACAACGACATCTCCGTACCCCACCCCTGAAGAATTACAACAGTTCTGTCACCTGCTCCGCTCTCCTTATATTGAATTCTGTAATCATTAATGACCAATTCCATCTATCTGTCCTCTGTCGATTCAATCTCAATGCGAACATGGCATTGGGATATATAGTCAAGATTAATTTCCAGTCCATATTTAACATCCAACTGTATACGGTCCTGCTGCTCTGATACTTCAATTGAAGAGGTATCAATTCCCATATTAATCCCCCCAAATGGAGTCATATAATACGTCATATTCTTCTGACCTGCCGTAAAAACCATATGATGACCGGTTCTTCCGTTGGCAGTCAGCTCCACTTCATTATCTGATATTTTCAGCATATTGTGGCTGATATAGCCCTCATCATCTCCGGGTTCTTCGTATTTGATGTAATGTTTTCCATTTCTTTTGTAATAACTGCCTATGTAAATGACTTCAATCTGATCCTCCTCCATTGAGTCAAGATTATGAAGTCCTTTAATTTTAATACAAACTTTTTTATTCATTATAAATCCTTATTACCGGTTTAGAAATTCAAGGAATTTAAACCGGAATTCATATGTATTTTCTTCAAAATCATCCATAGTTATTGCCCGATAAGCCTCATCAGACAAAATCTCCTGAAACTGTGACTTCGTGTCATCAGGGACAACCGAATATGTGGAATCTACAAAGCAAAGCGGCGGATATAATACACACCACCAGTTCTTACCACACGCCTCCCCAATATCAACGCGAAATGCCTCATACTCTCCCGGCGGAAAACTCATGTCTCCATACACCTTAAGCGGAAAATAAGCCTTTTCAAAATACACATTTACATTATATTCATAGCCCTCTTCCCTTATTACCGCCAGCGCAATATCCGCAATTTCATCCTTGACATCATATAAAATATTTCTGGCTTCGTCAAGACTTGCTGCATCCTTAAGTTCATTTTCCAGAAATTGAACAATACGATTCTTAACTGACAGTTTCAATTCCTGATCCTCCTCGCTGTCACTGTTAGCTCTCACATGAAAACGAATAATTTCTTCTGCAATCTCTTTCTGTACTTTATATGTGTCAGTCTGCTTAGTAAGATATGTACCAACTGCAAAAACCACCAATGCCACAAGTATCAGTCCAAAAATATTTTTCTTCATATATAATCCTCCATATCAAAATGATGATATGAAAATTATTGCCCTATAGTTATGATTTATTCATTTTATCATAAATAATTTTACAAATCTGTTCCTTCTGCCTTTTAATATGCTCCATCATATAATTACCTGCAGCTTCCACATCCCTACGCTCTATTGCACTGATTATCTGCTCATGCTCCTTGGATATCGCATAATTGGCTTTGATGCTTTTGATATATTCAAATCTGTATCTCAGTACATGCTCCTCAAGCTGTCTCATAATGTCCATAAGCACATTATTGCCCGATGCTTCACCAATCATTCTATGCAGAAGATTATCCAAATCCGAGATTCTGGCAACATTCTCTTCCCTGATTGCATCCTCTATCCGGGTATTAATCTCACGAAGTCTGGCAATCTGCTCGGTGGTAATATTCTGTGCAGCAAAATTCACAGACATTGTCTCCACTACAATTCTGACATCCAGGGCATCCTTAACATCCTTGTCTGTAATTCCCGCAACTTTCGCACCACAATTCGGTGACACAATTACAAGCTGCTCCCTTTCAAGTCGCTGAATAGCCTCTCTTACCGGGGTTCTGCTGACTCCAAGCTGATTAGCAATAGGAATCTCCATCAACCGTTCATCTGGTGCAAGTATTCCCGTCATAATAGCATTCTTAAGAGAATGATACACCGCATCCCTTAAAGATTCCCCTTCTTCCATATTCATTAACTGAACATCTGAAATCATTCTGCATCCCACCTTCCTTAAATCAGTTCTGCTACATAGGAGTTCCGGGCTAAGCTACCGTTTCTTAGAACCTCTCTGCAATGTACTGCTTTATCTCTATCATCAAAAATTCCGAAAACAGTCGGGCCGCTTCCGCTCATCATTGAATTAAGTGCACCTTCCTTAATCATAATATCCTTGATATCTCTGATTACAGGGTAAGCATTCTCTGTAACACTCTCCAGTACATTACCAAGCTTATCTGCAACTCCGCCAATATCATCGTTATTAATGCTGTCAATTATTCCATCTATATCCGGATGAACCGTATTCTCATCCACAATAAGATTATCATATACATATTTGGTCGAAACACTTATTCCCGGTTTACCAATCACCACATAACAGCGTGGACAGGGTTTAAGTCTTGTAAGCTTCTCACCTATTCCCTCTGCAAGTGCCGTTCCTCCCATTATACAATATGGAACATCCGCCCCTAGCTTCGCTCCTCTTGCCATCAGTTCCTCTTCACTAAGTCCCAGTCCGAAAAGCCTGTTAATCCCCTTCAGAACTGCGGCCGCATCAGTACTTCCACCAGCCATTCCCGCAGCAACAGGAATAAACTTATACAAATCTATATCCACTCCGTAAGAAATTTCAAATTCATCCTTAATCAGCTTAGCGGCTTTATATACAAGATTATCCGGTCCCGTCGGAAGGAAACTAAGATTAGTCTTAATATTAATCTCACCCGTTCTGTTTTTGCTAATATTAATTTTGTCATATATATCTATGCTCTGCATTACCATCCGGACCTCGTGATATCCGTTCTCCAAGGTTCCAAGAACATCCAGACCAAGATTAATTTTCGCATATGCTTTAAGACTGATTCGATTCATTCATAAACCCCCGTTATCTTCAAATCTTTTTTATAGAGTAATTATACTTGAAGCATTGCTTTTTTTCAAACTATAATGTTACCTTTTAATTTATTACTTTGTATTTTCCCCGGGAGTCAGCATAAATGCCGGCTTTTTTTGATGTACAAATAACTTGACAGATTAGGCAAATGTATTCTTTTAATACATCACACACATACTTTGACTGTATCAACTTCTATTTCGAGATTGACAGGGAAGACGATTTCCGCAGAAAAGGACCTTCAAAAGAAAACAAGAAGGAACCCATCGTTGGCATGGGGCTTCTCTTAGATGCAAACCAGATTCCAATAGGGATGAAACTGTACCCAGGTAACGAAAGTGAAAAACCGGTTCTCCGAAACATCATTGATGATTTAAAAAATTGCAACAGTATCTCTGGTAAAACCGTTCAGGTAGCGGACAAAGGCCTGAATTGCGCCGAGAATATCATTCATGCATTAAAATCCGGCGATGGATATATCTTTTCGAAATCAGTGAAGTTATTACCGGAAACAGAAATAACATGGGTTCTCTTAGATAATGATTATCCTGATATTACAGATAAGAACGGTCATCTCCTTTATCGCATCAAAGAATGTGTGGGTGATTTTACATATTCAATTACAGACGCTACCGGCTAAAAAGAAAACTAAACAGGCAATTGCTCTTATGCGCTATTCTGCGATTGCTCCACTCATTACCGGACTGTCAGATGATTACGAATCCCTTACAGCCTTTTTTTATAATGCTTCTGTTAAGGGTGTTATCCATCCCGATGGCACCGTAAAGCATTATGCTCCCGGTACGATTGAAAAATGGTACCGTAATTACAAAGCGGAAGGCTTTAATGCTCTCATTCCAACCGGAAGGGGAGATCAGGGTAAGCCACGCAAGCTTGATGATGACCTGCAGGAACAGATCAAATACCTCAAAACCAACTATCCACGCATGTCCGCTTCCGCCATCTACCGTCAGCTCCGCGACAACGGAAGTATTAAAAACGGTGAGGTATCAGAATCAACTGTGAACCGTTATATCAATCTGATTGCTGTGGAAATGAAAACTACAACAAACCAGGATATGCGCCGTTATGAAAGGGCACACATCAATTTTATAACATCAAAACGTTCTAACCCCTGCTTTAACACTCGCACTCTTACCAGCAAACGCAATACCATACTGCAAAATCTCCTTCACACCCTGAGCACTCATTTCCATGTGATACCGCCCATCGTTTATCTGTTTCAATGCAGTTTTTGCCAATTCATCTAGTTGTTCCTGAGTGCAGTCCTTTCCTGTCTTCAATTCAATCAAAATGCCTGGAAGCTTCTTATTTAGCGGCAACATCTGAATATCAAAACGCCCATTACCCGCTTCTCGATTAGATGTAATGCGATACTGGTTATCCAACATTGCGCAAAGACCTAAAATCAGACCATGATAAAAGGTCTCATTCGCCGCATCGTGAAAGCTGATGGTTTGGAGCAAAAATGTCTCTAATTTGCTCTGTAATTTCGGAATATCCATCGTATAAATTGCTTCCTGAATAGCAATCGCTGCCGCAGGTGGAATCACATTTTCAAACTTCGATAGAATTTCTTTACTATAAACATACGAAATCTCTTTATTCGGAAGTGCAACCTCACACATATAACCACCACCAAAAGGCTGGTCATTAGTTACTGCTTTCAAATATCCAGTCACCAGCAAAAAGCTGTAAATAGATGACGGATTATTCTGAAGTTGTGGATAAATTACTCCCGTATCAATATGAGTAAGAAAAGCCTTTCCTTGCATCAAGGATTCCAATTTCTCATATGTTTCTATTGTTGCATTACCTAAAACCTCACTAATAATATCATTACTTCCGGTAGACTGCCAAAAAGCACGCGGAATACACTCATTATTAAAGTAGCCGATAACAGACCATGGATTAAATATTTCGGTCTTTCCGAAACGGTATCCATCATACCACTCACATAGTTCCTCATATTTCTCGGGCGCTCCGTAGTACTCTGCCATCTCTTGCACTTCTTCCGAAGTAAAGCCAAAATACTCGCTATATCGGTTGTCCAAAACGGAATTCACCTTTATATTATTAAGGCCGCTAAAAATACTTTCCTTTGCAACACGCAAGATTCCGGTTAAAAATCCATAAGACAAATGGGGATTATCCTTTAAGCCACCGGAAAACAGCGTTCTCATAAAATTAATTACTTTATCATAATATCCACGAACATGTCCCTGTTGAATAGGTGTATCATATTCATCAATAATAATCATCGGAGCTACTCCATAATGTATATGAAGTAATCTGGAGAGATTAAGGAATGCACATGCCACATCATTTTCATTAGCCTCACCTTTTAACACACTTGTAAGATATTGCTTTTCGTAGGCACTTATCTTATCACTGACCAATAACTCACTGTGTCTCTCAAACTCATTTCTTAATATCTTGTAAATTAGGTCATATGCATTTTCCCAATCTTCGCATTTTACATCCTTGAATGTCACATAGATAACCGGATACTTCCCCTGGTACTCCTGATATTCTTTACCGCATTTCCAGATTTTCTTATCGCGGAAATAAACAGAGGTATCTTCCTCTGACCTTTCAAAGAACACACGCAGCATATCCATATTTAATGTCTTACCAAAACGACGTGGACGAGTAAATAAAGAAACCTGCGGGCGCTCATCAATAAAATCTCGAATCAACAAAGTCTTATCCACATAATAATATTCGTTGGAAGCCTTGCGGTAATCAGAGATTCCGATTGGCAAAGGAAGCTTCTTATCACTCTTAGGCACAACTTTTTCCCTAGAAAATGAAATGCTGGCATCTCCCTTCAGACGCTTATCTGCAGGCTTAACTGCATCAGCAGGAATAAACCACCTTTTATTCTCTTTATACGCACCGGGAATTCTGCCCTCTTTACAAAGCACGTTAATTCTACGCTCTGTGATATCCCACTTTTCAGATACTTCTTTTGTTGTCATAAACTTTGCCATAGAACACCTCCGAATAATCTTTTGGTTAAATTATAACCATTGTTCCGAACAAAATCAATATATTATTCGGAACAATGCAACCTTTTATTCCGAATAATACGCAGCTTTTACTAACTTTATTTTATATATTGCCAGCCGGCCCTGTATTCATGCTTCCAAGGCATAAAGAAAGACACTAATTCATAGACTTGTCCGTCCACAAATCGGTGTCTTATTGGCGAAACAGCCAAACTGTATCCTTATCAGCTGATGAATTGGTTTCAGGAACTGCCTCCATATCAGGACTTTCCTGTGAATCTTCCTTACTGATATCTTCAACCCTGATATACTCCGTTACTTCCCTGATTGACTTCTGGAACACCCTGTTTCCGTCTCCGTCATAGGCTGCCGCCATCAGAAGCTCTCCGCCCTTACTTACTGCGGCAAGACGCTGTTCAACATCTTCATGATGAAAATATCTATTGCAAAGATTATTTACCAAAACTCACAAATAAAAATGTTTTTTATATCAGTAATATCATATGACCAAAAATCAATATATCCAACATATCTGGATAATACGATTCCTTGACTTATCTGCTCCGCAGGAGGCATTCCGATTAATTTATTGGCAATGGTTTAGTTTGGTTGGATGTCCTTATGTTGAGACATAATTAAATAAACGTTATTCTATTCTTCCTACCAACTGAGTTATCAATTCAATATGATCCTTTGTGTTAACTTTATCTAAATTTTCTGTCTTTTCACTTCCACCAAGACCTAACAATGGCGTATATCCAAAACACTCATCAAACTCTAATTCACCTAATTTGGCAACTGCATCTTTATATTTATCTAAAGCATTATTAATTTCTTTTATATATCCCTCTTCTAAATCTTCCCAGAAAAACTCAAATCCACATGGAACACCATCAATAGTTCCATTTTTAGCCCTAACAACAATAATGTATTCACCTTCTTCTACAACAAAAATATCACCAAAAGCAGTAACAAAAACAGGAATTGCAACATCTTGTCCATCATAAGCCATTTCCAATACTTCACTATATTCATCTGGATTGATAATCTTTAAATATCCATCTAAAATTGTTCCAAAGCCATACTCTTTCCAAATATCCAACAATTCTTTCGGTAATACGCCTTCATATTTATTTAGTATCTCTTCACTTGCCTTACAATTTAACTTAAAATTTCCAAATACTTTATCATACATATATTTTTCCTAAATAAATAATCTCTCGGAATCTTTAAGCCAGTAAACATAAGGCTTTCAGATTCCTTTTTTATTAAAATCCCCCACTTTTTTGCCAAAACCTATTGACAAACCTATCGAAAAATCGCTTATGTGACTGAAGAGCTCAAAATTCACATTCAATTATATCTGCTGATATCCTTCCGCCACAGCAAAGTAACTTTATCCTGACAGACATAAAAAGGATGAAGAATGCTTAATTACTGACTATCCCCGTATTCACAGGGAACTTGCTAAAAAAAGGGGTGACTCTTTCGCTTCTCTGGACAGAATACTGTATGGAAGCAAGGAACGCAGGTAAAACGCCGTACATGTACATGCCTATGAATACTTTGGCGGTGTAACCCGTCTGTTAATACCGGATAATCTAAAAACCGGGATTACACGAAATACCATGTATGACACATTGATTCCACGTGCTTATAAGGAAATGGCAGAGCATTATAACACTGCTATCGTTCCTGCAAGAGTAAAGCACCCTGATGATAAGCCTAATGCCGAAGGCTCTGTTAAGTTTGCAACTACCTGGAATCCATTTCGCTGCAAGAAGAGGTCGTAACGCATAGAAGTATTTTTTGATATTTACTTCATCACTCAAAAGATGTGTTTTGTAATGTGTCTCTGATGTATGCCAATAATGATATAGACTTTTCTTTACAGAGAAATACTGTGGCAATATGTCTTTTAGCCATGCAAATTTCTCTGTCTCTCAATACACAATAGGAGATGCACACCATTCAAAAACTGTTGGATTCGAATTATGTAATAGCTGTAATGCCTTCTTAATATCCCATCCATTAATATCAAGCACATCATCCAGCTTCCATTCAATAACATCTCTGGTTTTCTCCAATTTGAGATAATCCTCTTATTTTCTTACATAGATAAATCGTACATCATAATCATTATCCGGAGAGGCGAATCCCCATGCTCTGCTTCCGGATTCTATCGCCATGATGATTTTCACATTTTCCCGTCGCACTTGCGTTATACCCACTATACCCACAAGTCTAATTTGCTGTGGGTATAACACCATTCTCAGTCATCAGCCTATCAACCTTCACCGCATATGCATACGCCTCCGGATTAGCTTTCTTCAGATACTTCAAGGGCTTTAATTTGTCTTGTTCCAAATTACTGTTTATGTAATCCCTATATTCCTCTACCTTTTCAAACTCCGTATCAGTCAACAAGCACATTGCCATATACATAACCATCGGAGCACGACCAGCCGCTACCTCCGGACTGTAATTCTCTGCATATATATGGCCTCTCAAATTTCTTGCGCCTTTTACATAATACACATACTCATCTGCATCTACCTTGCCTCTCGCAGCTATACATAAAGCAGAGTCAAAAGTGTCTTTTAAACATTCCTCTACCGTAGCAGAAATTCCTCTATATCCAATCTCCACCAGTGCTATTGGCTCATATGTACGTTTTATGATGCTGCAATCAGAGAATATCTCAATCAAAGATCACACATCATAAAACTGCTTCATAACCTCCATATCTTTCCCTTTATTCAATTCTATACCGGTTGTATGTGGTGCAAAAGCTGTTAGCTTGTCTGCCAGAATACAATCCGCACTTGGAATACTTACTGTTAAATACGCCTCTTCTGTTAACAGCAAATCATTACGAATTTCTTTTTCTACTAACTCCGCATAATGATTCTCCTCAAAAAGCACATCCAGTAGTATATAAAATGGCTTATTGTTAATTGGTGAATCATAAGTAAACTTAAAATGTCGTTTTACGATATTATTTTTTCCCACCCTTTTCTGTTCCTCAACCATCTGGAACGGAAATATCTCGGAGGCTTTATCCAAATATCCATCCAAGTCCGTCCCCGGCTTTACAATAATATCAATATCTGTAGACAATCTACGTGGTTTGTCAATTAATAGCATTAAACAGGTTCCGCCTTTAAATATGAATGGCATACCAACACGCGCTAATGCCTCAAACAGACCAAAGGCATATACTGTTCTCTCGAGAAGTACCGGATCTCGTTTACTATTCTTTTGCAGTTCGCTTATATATTCCTCGCTAAAGTTCTCTTTTAACAACATAAGCTTTTACTCCTTTGTTCTTAGTACAATATCCGTCTCTTTTCTTATCAGCTCTTTAATCTTTTTAGTCACCTTACGTCTGGATGCATATCTAAATAAGCCATTTTCATCTACGATATATCTGTCAAATGCATCCTCGTATATGTGTGGATATTCTGCCCTGCTAATTGACGCAAGCAATAATGGTTCCGCCATTATATCCACCAGCATTTTCTCCAATCTCGTATGCCATGAAATTTTTTGCCCCTTTGGTGCCTCCGTCGTCAGCTTTCCGAGCACAATCATATTGTCGCTCCAATATTGATGATATATCTCTACCGTCGGATTTATAAGCACCTTTCCCGGATACTTATATCTCAAAGTCTCAAATACAAAATCCATAATATCTGCTTCAACAGACAGAAAAATCACATTATGCGCAATCAAGTGATTAACAAAATCATTCAACTGTACAACTTCAAAAATCGAGAAGTTTACATACGGATACTGCTGCGCAATCTCCTGTGCTACCTCTTCTGCTAATTCTGAATATTTATACTCATATGCTAATCTCTTATCGTCCGGCAAACTATACACATTACGTCCGACGCGAATGATCTGTCCATTCTTTACTAATTCTTCTACCTTTTTGTAAAAGGATGCCTCACTTAACATATATCCGGCCATCCGGAAAGACTCTAATAGTTCTTTTCTAGTAAATCTTGTCACATCCAACAATCCATCGTAATAATGCTTCTCTAACATTGTGAAACCACCTCCACAAATTATTTTTTCGTCAGCAAATCAATTTTGGTGCCGAAAAAATAATCATTATATATTGTCTCCCATTTTCAAAAAAACTATGTATTATGCAGATGATTTTATCATACCTTCCCTTATCATTTTAAACTCCATACTGCACCTTGTCATTGTAGCCGTGCTTTAATTTTTCTATCATACACCATGTCAATACATTTTTCATTGGACTGATAGTCCAAAACCACCCTAACCCGCAAACTGCGGCATATTAAGGTCATATGAATATTTTACCACACTTCCATCCGAATATGTAATTGAGGCAAGTCTGCCGCATTCATCATATGTGTAATTGATGGTTCATCCGTCGCTACCGATAACGGAGGTGAGCCTGTCCTATATGTCATATTCATAGGTGCTCTCACTTATGTCATCAGTCATGGAGATGCGGTTGCTGCAAGATTATAAGTATATTGTTCATGCAAATAACCTACTCAGCTATTATTAAAGTCATTTATTAATCTAACCATTCTAAAAAATTTGCATATCCTTCTTCATAGCTAAGCAATTCTTCTCCATCTACTGAAATCGAAACAATTGGCATAACGTATCCGTCCCCAAAATATTTTGGTGCTGTGATAAATTCAACTTGATCTCCAAG
>JBGVJZ010000034.1:0-24818 GCA_045129695.1 Lachnospiraceae bacterium
TTGAAATTTACTCTTGACAAGAGGTCACTTCATAACAGATATTATAACTTTTTCTATACTTTATCATAAATATATTGTATAATCCAAATGTATGTGCATTTTTAGGAAGGATTCGATACAATGATTTACAATAATATTTTAGAGGCCATAGGTCATACACCTCTGGTCGAGCTTAGACATATGACAGACGAAGATAGTGCCAGAATACTCGTAAAAGTGGAAGGTCTGAATGTAGGTGGTTCTATTAAGACACGTACAGCCTATAATATGATTCAGGACGCAGAGCAGCGAGGAATAATCGGACCGGATACAATTATCGTTGAACCAACAAGTGGTAATCAGGGGGTAGGACTCGCACTTATAGGTGCAGTTCGTGGTTATAAGACAATTATTATAATGCCGGATTCAGTAAGTGAAGAGCGACGTCTGTTGGTACGCCATTATGGGGCGGATGTAATACTTGTCCATGATGATGGAGATATAGGAAAATGTATTGATGAGTGTCTTCAGACTGCACTTCGTATGGCAGAGGAGAATCCGAATGTATTTGTGCCACAGCAATTTGTTAACCCTGCCAATCCGCAGATTCATCGTAATCAGACCGCGATAGAGATTCTTGAGGATGTGGATGGGCCAATTGATGGTTTCTGTTCAGGTATTGGTACCGGTGGAACGATTACAGGAATAGGTGAAGTGCTTCGTGAGAAGAATCCTGATATGACTATATGGGCAGTTGAGCCTGTTGATGCAGCAATTCTTTCCGGTGGTTCAATCGGAACCCATTTACAGATGGGAATCGGAGATGGTCTGATTCCGGATATTCTTAATCAGGAGATATATGATGAAATCTGTGTTATAGAGGACGAAGAAGCTATTACTACATCACAGAATCTGGCTCGCAAAGAAGGTTTAATGTGTGGAATTTCAAGTGGAACTAATGTGGCAGCTGCGATTAAGCTTGCCAAGAAACTTGGCAGAGGAAAGACTGTTGTTACGGTATTGCCGGATACAGCGGAAAGATATTTCAGCACACCATTATTTGAAGAATAGTAAAAAACATCAGAATGAGATAACGGGACCGAATACAAATGGAGATTTGTTTCAGTCCCGTTATATTACTATAATGTCTTTAATTGATGTGAATACAGGGATTCATTAATTTGCAGAATGGTATAATGATTCTGAATTCCGAAAATTATAATACTGTCCCGTTTGAGTTTAGGAAATAATGGTGAGAACTCACCAATTGTCAATATTTCATTAGTCTCTTCCAGTGTGAATTCGGCACCGACACACAGGCAAATTAGTTTGTTACGTGAAGGTTTACGCCTTCCGGATAAAATCTGATAGCCATATATATCATTTATATCAGCTTTTTTAATAATATCAGCCTTTGTCAGATTTTTTGCTTCAAGAAGGTTGCAGATAAAATTTGATAAAGTCTGGTCAATAATATATTCTTCATTATCTTTTAAGTATTGGTCTATATGTGAAGTCTGATTCAATTCATTCATTAAATCCGTTGTTTTCTTCATTGTGCTAAATTCCTTTGTGTAACAAAAATACACTATTATCGTAACATATCAGTCTTACAAAAGTACTTAGCAACTTGCTTAAATGATGAAAATTAAGCACCTTTCACAGGGTTTCAAGTTGGTGTGAGTATAACTCCTCGTTAATCTTCCATACCGGATAATGGTTCTGTATTCCAAATATTATAATGCTGTCACGTGTTGATTTTGGGTATAAAGGTGACACTCCTCCGATACGCAGAGTTTGATTGGATTCTTTAACTGTAAATCCTGCTCCAATACAAATACAAATTATTTTATTGCGTGAAGGGGTTCTTGTACCTGATAAAATCTGATACCCATAAATTTCATTAATATCAGAATTTCTAATAACGTCAGCTTTTGAAAGAGCACGTTTTTCAAAAATATCGCAAAGATATTGGGAAAGTGTCTGATCAATTATAGATTCTTCGTTATCTTTTAAATATTTATCTATGCGAGATGTCTGAGAGAGTTCATTTAATAAGTCAGTTGTCTTCTTCATTGTAAAAATTCCTTGATAATATTTGCAATAAATATAATATCACATAATTCTGTAAAATGAAATTTAAAAAGCAGATTGTTTTATTTATGAAAGCAATATATACTGATATTGTTAAATGTGAGGTGACAGTAATGACGGATAACACTTACATGTGGTTAAAAAATATTTTAGATAATGAATATAGATTTGTAAGAAATATCAAACGTACGTCAGATACAATAATCAATGTTTTGGAAAATAAGCACAATAACAATCGTGTTTTGGTAAAATATCTTACCGGAACAGCGGATGTGTATATTCAGTTATTGAATATTGTTCATCCTAACATTCCGATTGTGTATGAGGTTATGGTTGATAACGACAATTGTATAATTGTTGAGGAGTATATTGATGGAATTACAGTTGGCGAAGTTCTTGAAACAGGCTTATATTCACCTGATGGAGTAACTAAAATAATAGGTGAAATTTGTGAGGCTTTATATGTACTTCATAATCGTGGAATAGTTCATCGTGACATAAAACCTGAGAATATTATTGTTGACAAAGATGGCTGTGTTAAATTAATTGATTTCAATATATCAAGAATTAATATCGAGAAGCAGGACAGAGATACTGTTGTGCTTGGAACTACAGGCTTTGCACCACCGGAGCAGTACGGAATCTCAGATACGGATGCAAGAAGTGATATATATTCAATTGGAATTCTGATTAATGTAATGCTTACCGGTGAACATCCGTCGAAGAAGATGTGTAGCGGCAAATGGCAACGAATTGTAAATAAATGCACACAGATTAATCCTGACGAACGATTTCAGAATGTTGGGGAACTTATGAGAAAGATGAAGTAGACTAAGGAGAATTATTGTGATTAAATGTCCTAAATGTGGCAGGGAAATACCTGAAGAAGCAAATTTCTGTCCATATTGTATGGAGAAGTTTGTAGGCAAGAATGAGCCCCAAAAGCTTTTCGGTATAAACAAATCCAAAGAATTGTCTTTAATAATTGGTTCATGTATTATTACCGGAATTATTTGTATATTTATATTCGGTATTATAAATGCCGGTAATGTGAAAATATCTGATGATAATTTACAGACATCAGGGAATGAAGCAACAGAGGATTCAACAGCTAACAGTCTATTAGAGACTACAACAATCGATTATCTGAATCCTGACCGATTTGGTCCTAATTTTACTGAAGACAGCACGCTTGCATGGCCTGTACAGGGTGATATTATTATGGGGTTTAGTGTGAATGAAACTGTGTATTACAAAACGCAGGATTGGTACGCTATATCTGAAGGAATTATGATTCAGGCAGATATAGGAACACCGGTTTATTGTGCGGCAGATTGCACAATTAGTCAAATTTCAGTTGATGAGAGATATGGTATTTATGTCAAAACGGATTTGGGAAATGATTATTTACTGTATTATGGACAGCTCAAAGAGGTCGAGTTGAAAAGCGGTGAATCCTTGAAGAAAGGAGAAGTCATCGGATATGTGAACAGACCGAGTGAATATTTTAAATTGGAAGAGAGTCATCTGTATTTGCGTATGATTAAGAAGGGGAAAGCCGTTGACCCGGTGAATTATTTGGAAAGATGAGATGAAAAATCACTGTTTTTTTAAAAAACAGTGATTTTTTTCTTGGGAAAATGTTATAATATCACTATAGAAAGGAAATACAGAATCTTAAGAAGACAATTGTATATGCTTATGATAAAATTCAAGCAGGTGATAGGATAAATATGGGGTTAGTTAATGATATGCATCGAATAATATTAGACAGTGTCCGTGGTTCGGAGAAAAATCCGGGACAGATTCGCACTACACAGAACTGGATTGGTTCGCGTGGTGTAGGAATAGAAGGTGCTACATTTATCCCTCCCGTGCCGGAAGATGTATATATGTTACTACAGAATTATATAAGCCTTCAACCAGAGAAATCTGATGGAATGTAGGAGAGGAAATATTGCCGGTTATATTAAATTCTTCCTTCAATGCATTATTGACCAATGTAATAGTTATATTTTTAAAATTGAGAAGATTAAAGAAATATATCGACAGGATATGAAAAAAGGCTACAGATATCAGCGGATTTATGAAATCTTTGTAGGAAATGTTTAATATTTATAGAGTGATGTTATGAAAGATGAGACAAATAGTAAGTTCTAAGCTATCAGCTTAGGACTTATTTTTGTGTAGAAGATATAATTAAAATAAAAAAGGAGAACAACAAAATGGAATGGTGGTATATTCTTGCAATATTTATTGAACTTGTTTTGTGCTTTGTAGGTGGCGAAAGAATGAAAGAAAAAGGTCGTTCTTTTGGAGCAGGTTTTGCATTAGTGTTTTTTTTGGGAATAATCGGAATCATTATAATAAACTGCTTTAGTGATGAGACCAAACATTATTCTTATGATGCTTATAAGTCAAATGAAAATTTACTTAAAAAACTTAAAACAGATGAAGAACCCCTAATTCCTGTAAATGGCTGGAGATGTTCCTGTGGTAAAGTTAATGAATCTTATGTGGGAACATGTAGTTGTGGGCGCGATAGATACGGTGAAAATATACATAAGTCAGTACCTGTTGTTAAGGCACCTGAAACTAATGCTGAAAAAAATAAAGAAGAATATCAAATGAACTTATTAATAAAATATAAAGAATTGTTTGATATGGGAGCAATATCAGAGGATGAGTTCAATTTTCAAAGGAAAAGAATTTTAGAAAATATTGAAACTGAAGAAAAAAATGAAGTGGAAGATGTATCGGTAAACGGCTGGACATGTCCAAATTGTCAGCACGAAAATCAACAAAATAGAAAGAGTTGCTACTATTGCGGTGCGATAAAAGATAAAATATACTAATATATCAAATGGGTGATTGTATGACAAATGAGCTAGAGATATTAGAACGATTAACTAAATATAAAGAAATGTGTGATAAGGGTATTTTAACAGAAGACGAATATAATGAAAGAAAATCTAAGATATTAGAAAGTATCAGACAAAATAATACCGTTAAGTCAGATGCCGAAGATAATAAAAGTACAAAATTGAATGAAACAGAATTAGAAAAACAAGACAAGGAAGAACCATTAAACAATACAGCACCACTAGAAGAATCCAATATTAATAATGAGGAAGAGTCTGTTGTTTGTGATGAAAACAACACAGAAAATCAATCACGCCATGAAGTTGATAACGAATATAATAAAGCATTTAAGAATTTTAAATTTTTGGGCATCTTTTGTGGTGTGCTTTGGTTTGTGTTATTAATTATATCAAATATTGCAAATAATGAAATTTTACTGTTAATAGCTTCAGCAGTAACTGTGTTATTACAAATAATTAATTTCATATTATTTATTTCGAAAATCAGAAAAATAAATAATGAACTTAATAATTTAGAGCAAACTAAAATTAATGTAAAAAATTATATAGTTCCATGTATTATATTTTTGTTGTTAATAATTCTCCAAATAGTTGTACCTATAAGTAATAAAGTGAGAAAAGGGTATACCGAAGATGTTATGATTGTATATGATGAAAATTTGCCGTATTTTAATATAACGTACAAGGAATTTTGTAATGAATTATCAGAAGTTATGTCGGCAGTTTGCGGTGTTTCAGAAGAAAAATTTTTATCTTATTGCAGAGAATTGCCTTCAAATAATTGTGAAATTGAGTGGTATAATGGAACATTAAAAGAATATAAAATTATTATGGAGGGAAGGTATGTTCCTACATTTTATGTTGATATCATTGTAATTCCATCTAATAACAAGGTTGTAGGGGTTGAAGTTTTTAAGGCGAATGGAAGCGGAACATTGGATTCGTTTAATATGCTAGCTAATAAAATATCGTTAATTCTGTGTGGAGAGATGGTTGCAAATTTAGGAGAATATAAAGTCGGTACAGATTATAAAACCTCTGAAGAAGTGCATACGTTTAGCTACAATGGTTGTGAATTAGTATTTAGACAAGCATATGCGGACTATAATGGTACAAATACATTAAGATATTTAAATATATTTCCAATACCCTTGGAAGAAACAATTCCCCAATCACAGGAGAAACCAACAATCGGGATATCAGAAACACAGCAACCGGTAACAGAATCAATAACACAACTTCAAACACCCGAAGAGACAACACAACAGCCTGTAACTGAATTACAGACGCAGCAACCAACGACTGAATTAATAACAGAGGAAGCAGTAACGGAACTTGTTACGGAGGAAATAGTAACGGAGCCTGTTACAGAGCAAATGCCAACTGAGCCTGTTACAGAAGCTCCAATCATAGAAGAGACGACTACAGTTACACAAAGTCCGTTTGAAAGTTACCTTGGTACCTGGTATGGTAATAAATATACTATGTGGAGAGAGCGTTATCTGAATGATGTAACAGTACATATTGAAAATGTAACAGGAAATTATATGTCCGGCAAAATTGAAGTCTGCTCAATAAATGGAGATTTTTCTACAGTGATAAATTTTAATGGAGAGATAATTGATAATAATTTAAAGTTTGAATATGAAGATGATGGCTGGGGAAATAAAGGACATATTGGTTTGCATTTTAATGAATATTCATCTGAAATGCAAATATATAACAGTGAGAATGGATTTAATGGAGATGCAGTACATCATTTATGGTTGGATGAAGGCACAGGCAGGTTATTAACACGAACGGAAGAAAAAGTGTATGTCTATGAGGATTATTTAGGTACTTGGACCAGCAGTACATACGCAAGCAATGGTGAACGAGAAGCAATAGACATTACGCTATATTTAGAAGAGACATATGATGATTATATTTCAGGAAAAATTGTTTGCAATCTTGTGAATGAAGATGCTACATTTGAACAGTCATTTAATGAGAAAGTTTTAATTAATGAATTTGATATTTTTTATAGTAATGATGAATGGGGGCATGGGGGCAGAATGAGCGTTACTATTGATGGTGATTCTGATAAAATATATATTACGAATACATCAGAGCGGCTACCGATAGACAACAGAGAGTTAGTAAGAAAGTAATATGTTAAAAAAGAGTGGCAAGGATAGGATCAGAATGTTCCTATCCTTGCCATAAAATAAATTCGTGCATATTTTCCCATAATATGTTATATTGAAATTCAAATTATTTTAATTTACGAAGGGGAAATATATGAGTGATATTAGTGTATGTGTGTGGAGTAAGCGAAACAGTAGGAAGGTCATTATTGAATCGGTTTTATTCGTTGTATATTCAGTTCTGACGTTAATTGGCGCACTTAACCATGAGTTGTGGATTGATGAGGCACAGGCGTGGAATATTGCACGTGACAATGATTTCAGGGGGATAATTGATGCCATGGGTTATGAGGGACATCCGCCACTATGGCATTTTGTATTACATTTATTTGCTAATATGGGATGCAGTTGGAGAGTTGTTCCGATTATCAGTTGGGCTTTCAATGTGGTGACAGTCGCACTTCTAATTTATAAATTTCGGTTTCATACATTGCTTAAAGCAGCAATTATGTTTTCGGCAGGATTTATATTTTATAATTCTGTTATTTCACGTGTGTATTGTATGATTCCACTGATTCTGTGCTGTATTGCACTCGCATATCCTAAACGTAAGGAGCATCCGCTGTTATATGGATCATTGGTGGCATTACTTGCCAATACGCATGTATTTATGTGCGGTATTGTAGGTGCTTTAGGAATTTTAATGCTTATAGACCTTTTTAAGGACTGGAAACAAAATAAAGTAAAAAATAATTTACTTAATATTCTTGGACTGGCTGTAGCAGCAGTAGGTGTAATTATACTTGTTCTGATGATTTATGGCTCAATGGGCAATAACAGTGATTTTGCGAATAAATCATTTACGTTTAGTTTTATTTTAAAAAAATTTATGTATAGCTTTGAAAATATTGCCGTAGCTGCTGTTTCAAATGTATCTGAACACACATTGGCGAGTTCATTATGGGCTATTCCGATTAAGGTTTTATTTGTTGTATTATTACTGCTTTTATTACGAAGAAAAAGAGCTCTTTTCATTGAAATATTATTCATGATTTTTTATATAATTGTATGTGAGGTTATTTGGGTGACATTGCCTAATCGTGCTGCAATTTTTGTTTTTTCTTATGCTTTTACAGCATATATTGCACGATGTGAAGAGCCTGCACCGGTCAAAAAGCTGGCCACAAATAAGATTAAAAGTGATTTGATTCGAAAAATTACTGAGTGGGTTTTAAAGCTTTTCCAAAAGGATTTGAAGGTATATGAGACCGTTTTGTGCATTGTTTTTGCAATTACAATTCCTATTGGAGCATCATATCTTTTTCAGGACTATTATAAGGACTTCAATGCATGGCGTAAGATAGCGGACTATATAGAAGACAATGACTTAGAGGATTCGGTTATTGTTACGATGATTGATGGAGTTCCTGAACTGTCAGCATATCTTCCGGAACAAAAGTTATATTCTCTTACACATGAAGATTATTATACTTATATATCCCATACGAATGGAGTGGAGTATATGAATTATAATAAGATAAGTAATGAATTGTCCCAGTATGATAATGTATACTATGTTATATATGGACAGGATCCTAATAGAAAACAGCGCAACGAAGATGCACTTCTGGTTGTGCGTGAAGGTCTTAAGTTATATGCCAATATGACTTATGCGGAGCTTAGCGAACTGGAAGATGAGTATCTGCTGGGATTAGTTGAATACTATAATATGAAACAGGATTTGATTAATCAAGTGGATAATGAAGATGATACAATAGATGATGCTACAGATTCTGATAATGAAGGTTATCAGTTTGATGATAATGTCGAAGATGGCATTGTGATTGACATGACTCTTGCGAATGCAATACGCACAGAATTAGGATATGATTCGGGTCAGCAGTTGACATATAGTGATTTGGAAAATATTACATATATTGGTGCGTTTGAAGAACCAATAACTTCATTAAAAGGTGTTTCGCTACTTACGAATCTTACAGATATTCGAATAAGCAGTGGATATATTACAGATATCAGTGAATTAAATGGTTTACAGAACTTAAACTGCATAGATATCGCCAACTGCTACATAACAGAGATACCGGATTTGTCGGATTGTCCGATGCTGACAACTATATATCTTGCCAATAATCTTGTTGAAGATATTTCTGCACTTAATGATATTGATTCATTGGAGTATGTTGATCTCGCCAATAATCGTGTTACCGGTATCGCTTCCATAAAAGATGTTACGCACATTGAAAGTCTGGCTATTGATAATAATTGTATTCTTGATTATGCTTTAATTTCAGATAATGATGCTTTAACAGGAGCAATTGATAATGGATCACAGGGGAAGTATGCACAATTTCTTTTAACGGAGAATAAAGCAAAAGAAATCGTTGCGGCTTTTCCAAAGGATGTTTCCGAACTTGAGTTAGAAAAGACAATTTATCAGTATGTAATTGATAATATGGAATTTGAGGTTGTGTCAGTTCCGGCAAATGCTTTTGGGTACTATGGATTATTTGAAGGAATTGGTGTATGTGGTGATTATGCAGAAATGTTCTGTATCCTTGCGAATCATGCAGGATTGGAGGCATACGTGTGCTCAAGTGAAACCCATGCATGGAACATTGTAAAAATAGACGGAAAATACTATCATTGTGATGCACTGTGGGATGAAGTTGAAGAGGAATGGAAGTATTTTAATTGTAGTGCTGAATATATACTGGATACGCCTGACCACACATATGAGGTGGAGCGATATCCGGTTTGCGAGTAGCAGATATTAAGAAAAGGTAAACAAACATGAACATAAGAAGAGCTGTTAAATCTGACATGGGTGGAATAAATAAACTTTTACAGCAGGTTTTGATGGTACACCATAATGGGCGTCCGGATTTGTTTAAATCAAACGCCAAGAAATATACGGATGATGAACTGGCTGATATAATTGAAGATGACAGTAAACCGATTTTTGTCGCAATTGATGAACAGAATGAGGTTATGGGATATGCATTCTGCGTATTTATTCAGCATGTTGATAATAATATTTTAACTGACATTAAAACCTTATATATTGATGATTTATGTGTGGATGAGAATATAAGGGGAAAACATATCGGAAAAAATCTGTATGAGTATGTGGTTAATTATGCCAAAGAACAGGCCTGTTACAATCTTACGCTGAATGTATGGTCATGTAATGAGAGTGCAATGAAATTTTATGAGAGCTGTGGACTGAAACCACAGAAAGTAGGATTGGAGACAATTTTATGAGTGAATTTAATGATAGAGCACAAGAATTTAGAAATAAGACAGAGGTGCATTATAATTGTGCACAGGCTGTTATCGTCCCGTTTGCAGATAAGCTTGGGATGAGTGAGGAGCAGTTGTATATGCTTACTTCTAATTTTGGAAGTGGAATGAAAAGAGCAGCGACCTGCGGCGCAATTACCGCAGGATTAATGGTACTCGGTTTATTTGGAGTTGACGATTCGCAGACAATCGGAGAATATTATACACGTTTTAGGGATAATCATCAGGGCAAGCTTGATTGTGCGGATTTACTTCGAATCAATAAGGAAAAAGGCGGAGATAAGAAGGAACATTGCGATGGAATGGTGCAGGAGTCAATAAGTATTGTCGAGGAAATATTAACAAGTAAAGGTAAATTATAATCAGTTGTTATTGGCCGCCGGTATGGCTAATGGCATAGATTCATATATAGATAAAATACAGACAAAATAATAATTATGTATCACATATAGACTTAAGCAATATTTATTGATATTGCATATAATATCTAAATGCAATTTTGGGTGAATATATGGAAATATATGTGGTACAGCCAAGAGATACAATAGATATAATAGCGTCAACCTATGGTGTGGATACGGATGTTTTGATATATGATAATCAGTTAATATATCCATATGAACTGGCAATAGGGCAGGCATTACTGATTAGAAATGGACAAAGAGAAAGAATGATGGAGATTGTTAGTAATGGATACGCGTATCCATTTATTAACAGGTGGGTTCTTGATAATACTTTGCCTTTTCTGTCAGAATTGTCTGTCTTTTCTTATGGTTTTACAGTAGATGGAGAACTCATATCTCCGCTTGTTGATGATGTATGGATGATTGATGAGGCGTTAGAAAATGATACTTTGCCTATTCTTACGCTTACTCCTTTTGGTGCTGATGGAAATTTTAATAATAATCTTATAAGTGCAATTGTTCAAAATCCGGCAGCAAGGGATAATCTCATTAATAATCTTCTTATAGTAATGGCAGAGAAAAATTATGCAGGATTGGATATTGATTTTGAATTTATTAAGGCAGAAGACAGAGATTTATTTACGGAATTTGTCCGGGTGTGTACAGAGAGGATGCATGCCATTGGATATCAGGTTTCGGTAGCACTTGCTCCAAAAACATCGGCAGAACAGAGAGGTCTTTTGTATGAAGGTAAGAATTACAGGGCATTGGGAGCAATTGCAGACCATGTACTTGTAATGACTTATGAATGGGGATATACCTATGGACCTCCAATGGCGGTCGCACCATTAAATATGGTCAGAAGAGTAGTGGAATATGCGGTAACTGAGATATCTCCGGAGAAAATAAGTTTAGGTATTCCTAATTATGGGTATGACTGGTCTCTACCCTATGAACGTGGTGTTACTAAAGCAAATACCATAGGCAATGTAGAGGCTGTTCGAATTGCGGTTAACCAAGGTGTTCAAATACGTTTTGATGAAATTGCTCAATCTCCTTATTTTAATTATGAAGCAGATGGAATAATGCATGAGGTATGGTTTGAGGATGTGAGAAGTCTTCAGCAGAAGTTTGATTTAATTAAGGAGTTCGGTCTGCGTGGTGCAGGTTACTGGCAGATAATGCAGTTGTTTCGTGCGAACTGGCTGCTATTACAGGATAATTTTATTATTAAAAAAGATGTTTCAATTTGATTCTGCATATGTTGCAAAAAAGAGGATATTCCTTAAGTATTAAATTACTTAAGGGATATCCTTTTATGTAAGCTTATTCAGCTTTAATTAAGTCAGATGTTAAATCAACGGTGATGGCAGGGCGGATACCCCAGCCCTCAACACATACTAAATATGAATCAGTAGTAATATTTGGAGCGGTTTCAATGCTTACCATATGGCATTTGGCAGAATCACCCTCAACCGGGTCTCTAAGCCACCATAAAATTGTATCCGTTTTATACACGTCTTGAATAATGTCTCTGTAAGAGAAATCTTCATTGTTATTAACTGCCTGAGGGGTTGGTACAGCATAAACAGAAATACCTGTGCCTTCAAACCATTCAAGCTCATCTAAGGATAACAGAAATACCTTGTCAGTGGTAACAATTGTATCTTCATCAGAAATAACATTACCTTTGGTAGTTATAGTTGTCTCTACAATAGCTGATCGTTCTTCTTCAGTAAAGTTATACAAGAATCCCGGTTCATTACTATAGCCGTTTTTGTATTCTGAAAATGATGTAGCCGTTGGTGCACATATCGGATATTCTATATATTCTTTTTCAGAATTAAGCCAGGTCCTTATTGTAGAAAGCTCCCAATTGCCGTTACCCCAGGTTATTGCCCTAATCTCCATATCGGTACGGGCTAAAGAATCCTGCCATGTCTGGGATTCTCCGTTGTAATATCCGCAACGACCACCATCTGCACCATCAAAGCCTTTTATTGTGAGTACTTTGTCAGATATCAGTACAGCAGTTTTGGCATCATCGTTTATTTTTAAAACTTTCCATTTAATATCTGCATCATTGTATCTTCCGAAAATAATGGTATCACCAAGTTCAACTTTTGTTGCAACTGTATTGTTATTTCCTTCGGTTGTTGTATCCTCATCGGGATTAGTATTTTCTTCGGAAGGAGAAGGTGTGGTATCTTCCGAAGATTCAGTGGTATCAATATTGCCTGTTGTTTCTTCACTTGTTTTTGTACCGGTTTCATTGTCATGTTTAAGTATGAAGGTTGCTGTAATAATTGCTCCTGCAATTAAAACCGCGGAGAGTGCTATTACAACCGGAAGAGTATATTTTCTTCGCTTTGGTTTGGCAGCAGTAGGGGTAACAGGTGCAGAAGATTCATTCTCAGTTGTGCTGTCTGAAAAAGCAACAGGAGCTTCGGCACTGTTCTTTAAATTGTTTATGCAGTTAATTACATCAGTAAAATTTCCTTTTTGGTGATTGAGCCATTGATGTGTCATTAAGAAATATTCCATTGATTTAGTAAGCTTAACATCTTCAAGCTTATACACAATGATTGGAATGGATTTGGTAACAGCTCTTTCAATTTCTCTTAAAACATGAGGAGAATTATTGGAATTTTCTGAAAGAACAAGAAGTAATGCATCGGATTTATCAAGTCCGTATACTATTTCAGAAGCATATTCATAGCCTGAACGAATATCTCTCGGAGCAAGAAAACATTTGGCATTGTTCGATTCTATAACCTCACAAAGCTGTTGTGCTATAGCGGCATCCTTTGAAGAATGGGATAAAAATATATACATCTTATTAAAACCTTTCTGATTGCTTTTTGAATAATATAACAGATTTTTAATAAATTGTAAATTGCGGTTTAACAGTGTAAGTGAATAGAAGTTTAAGGCAATAAATCACTCCGCGAAACATTTTATTGCTTAAACACTTTATCCACTTAACCGAGAGCGCTCACTTGAGGGGAATATTTTACGGAGCTATCGCCCTTAACATTTAATTCACTAAACCATAATTTTTGTAGTAATTACCATATAAAATGTGGTATCATATAAATACAGAAGCAAAAGGAGTATAAATTTAAATGGGTTATAATGCATTTATTAGTTATAGACATACAGAATCTGATTTATATGTTGCCAGGCAGGTACATAGGAGATTGGAGACTTTTAAGGTGCCGCGAGGTGTTGCACAGAAGATTGGTAACAAGAAAATTCAAAGAGTTTTCAGAGATCAGGAGGAACTGCCGATTGGCAGCGATTTGGGAGAAAATATTACCAAAGCACTTGAAGAGTCTGAGTATCTTATAGTCATCTGTTCACCGCAGACACCACAGTCATATTGGGTTCAGACGGAAATTGAGACTTTTATCAGATTGCATGGAAGGGATAAAATATTAGCAGTACTTGTTGAGGGAGAGCCGGCAGAATCATTTCCTAAACAATTGCTTACAGATGAGACCGGAAAACCGGTTGAGCCTTTAGCAGCGGATGTAAGAGGAAAATCACGTTCTCAAATAACAAGTAAACTTAGAACAGAAATAGTGCGTCTTGCAGCAACTATTCTTGGTTGTAGTTATGACGAACTTAAACAACGTCACAAAGAGCGAAGAATGCGTAAGGTAATAGGGGTATCAATGGTGATTTCAATGCTTGCAGTAGCTTTTGGCATATATAGTGTATATAATTATATGGCTATACAGAAGAACTACGAGGGTAAATTGATTAATCAATCAAAATATCTGGCAGATACTTCACTATCATTGTTAAATAAAGGTGACAGAATTACTGCAGGATTGATTGCGTTGGAAGCCTTACCTTCTGCTGACAGGGACAGACCTGTCGTTACAGCTGCGCAATTTGCACTCAGTCAGGCATTATATGCATACGAAAATGGTATGGAACTTGTTAAAGACAGACTTATTAAGCATGATTTACAGGTAAAAACTATTCGTTACTGTCAAAACGGTTCTAAACTGGTGACGGTGGATCAGAGTGGAAATGTATATGTGTGGAATACAGATGATGGTATGTTGAATATCAAAATTGCACCGCAAATTGATAAATATGGAACTATAGAATATGTTCTTGATGCAACACTAACGGAGAATAATACAATTGTAATTGTAACATCCTATGAAGTTAAGGGACTTGACATGGACGGAAAGCTTCTATGGAGCACATCGATAAGTGCTGAATATATAGGATGTGTTATAGATACAGAAACAGAGATTATTGCAGGAATTTCTAATAATATTATCGATTTTATTGATGTGTCAGAAGGAAAAATAATACAAACGGTTGATAATTTATCAAAATACTCGTCTTTTTCATCAGATGCAGTTTTCAATCAAGAACATAATATGTTTGCTGTAGCACATTATGGGGATGAAGCGCAAAAGTATGGTGAGATAAGTGTTATTAATCTTGATACGGGAGATTGTACAATTCTTAAGACGGAATATTCGTATATTATGACTTTAGCTTTTACATTAGATAATAATATTACGGCAATAAGCAGAGAACATGAAAGATTATTGGATTATACGGATGAAAAACTGACAGCAAAGCTTGAGAAAATTTCAGTTTCAAATGAAAGTAATATATGGAATAAAGATGTTTCAATTGTTGTAATGGATTTATGGACATCTTCTGCGGATATAAAGTGCAGGAACTATACCAGCGTATTAACAAATGTTGAGCATGATGAGATAATTCTTACCATGAGTAGAGCTGTATATACATTTAATTCACAAACAGGTGAACTGGTTTCGGAAATTAATTTGACAAGTGAGATAGCATCAACACTTCTTGCAGATTATTCGGGATTGGGATATATTGTAGAAAATACAGGAACGATTAATTTCTATAATCTTACAACAGGGATTAAATATGATGGAGTAAATGTTGAAATAGACAGAGATGTTACAGAAGTTATTATAAAAAATGGAGTACTTGCTGCCGTTATATATGCTTCACCGGATGTTATACTTATGAAATATCACGAAGGTTATGGTATGGAATGTGTATCGGAATATGATAAAATAGTCTATAAAATGGATTGTTCAGAAGATGAATCATGTTATGTTATACAAACCGGTGGCATTGTTGAAGAAGCCGGCTATTATTTTTACAGTAGTACAGATAATAAATTACTTGCAGAATGGAGTATTGAAGCAGGTGATGCTCCGGTTGAAAGTTGTTTTATAAGTAACTCGCTTTATGCGGTTATGTCGGGCTCAGGAAATATATTTATATATAATCTTGACGATAACACGACTAATTGTATTGAAAAAACTTTGGATATTAGCACTGTAAATTGGATTTTGTCAGATAATCATAGATTTGCATTAGCGTATGATTTTGACCATTATTATCTTGTTGATTTAAAATCCGGCAAAATAACAGCGGACGGAGTTGTCTCTGAATATATAAACTGCGGGGTTATTTCCAATGGCGGAAAGAAACTTTATGCTAATGGAATAGATAATAGCGCTTTCTGTATGGATGTTGATTCCGGTACTATTAATTATATTGATGAAGAATACAGATTATCATGGGGTTCTCCATTCAGAAAGACTATGGCACTTAGCTCAGATGGAAGATTTCTTGCGGTAAGCTGTATTGATAATATTTTAAGAATATGGGACAATAAATCGCAGAAAACGATTGCTGAAATTCCTTATGCAGGTCAGAATAGTAGCTTTCTTATGTTTATGCCTGATGATAACAAACTGCTCATGCAGGGAGATACATATTATTTAAAAATATATGATTTGGATTCGAAAGAGTTTGTTTTCATTTCAGATGAGCAATATAATTATATTGAAAATATGGTTGTGGATAAAGATGTTAATATGATTGCATTATGTACCATAAGTGAGATGCTTATTTTAAATGGAAAAGATTTTGAACTTTTAGCTTATGTCAGAAATGGACTTTCGTATATGCCTGTGAATGGATATGTATTTAACCAATCAGGAGATGCGGTATATCGTTTTCCATATATGGATTTGGATATGCTTATTGCGGAAGCAGAGAAGCAGTTTAAAGGCAATGAGCTTACTGAGTGGGAACGCATACAATACAATATTGATTAGGAGAGTGTTAATATGAGATTGAGTGATTTATTACAATTTAATGATATTGTTGTGCAATGTCATAATAATCCTGATGCTGATGCAATAGCAAGTGGATTTGGAGTATATACATATTTAAAAAATAATGATAAAAATGTTCATCTTGTTTATGGAGGACCAAATAAGATTCAGAAATCCAATTTGTGTTTAATGGTAGAGACTTTGAAAATTCCTATTGAGCATGTTGAGAGCCTTAATAATCCGGAACTCCTTATTACAGTGGATTGTCAGTATGGTGAGGGAAATGTGCAGAAATTCGAAGCGCAAAATATTGCAGTAATTGATCATCATCAGATATCCGGAGAACTCCCGGAACTTCAGGTGGTAAGAAGCAATATTGGCGCATGTTCAACTATTGTATGGGATATGCTTAGAGCTGAGGGAATGGATGTAAGTGCGGACAGAAAACTGGCGACTTCTTTATATTATGGACTTTTATCAGATACCAATAATTTTACTGAGGTATCCCATCCTTTGGACAAGGATTTAAGAGATGAGACTATTTTTGATAAGGCTCTTGTCACAAGATTCCGTAATACTAATCTGTCACTTAGGGAGCTTGTAATAGCCGGAAAAGCATTAATAGACTATCAATATAATGACGAATATCGTTTTTCGGTAGTTCAGGCAGAGCCGTGTGATCCAAACATTCTTGGAATGATTAGCGACCTCGTGCTTGAGGTTGATGTAGTGGACACCTGTGTTGTATACAGCATTTTACCGAGTGGAATCAAACTATCGGTAAGAAGCTGTATTAAAGAGGTCAAAGCAAGTGAATTGGTTCAGGTAATTACAGAAGGAATAGGTTCTGGCGGAGGACATCTTATTAAAGCAGGAGGTTTTATTAAGAAAGATAAGCTTACCTGTCCAATGGAGGAAATAAGTCGGCTGTTTATAAAAAGAATGAAGGATTATTTTGAAGATACAGAAATTATATATGCAAGTAAATATGTTACAGATTTATCTGATATGAAGCTATATCGTAAAGAATCTATCTCCATTGGTTTTGTAAAAGGAACGGATATGTTTTCGGCAGGAACACAGGTTAATGTAAGAACTTTGGAAGGAGACCTTAATGTATCAATTGAGGATGATACGCATATAATGATTGGAATTTGTAATGAAGTATATCCAATCAAAAAAGAGAAACTGGACAGAAGCTATATTACTACTGATGAGGCATATGTCTTTGAAGGTGAATATGAGCCTACCATTAAAGAATCAATTGAAGGACTTGCAATTTCTATTATCCCTTATGCGAAGAAATGTATAGCTACCGGTGGTGTTTTGATATATGCAAAACCATTGGATCATAGGGTTAAAGTATTTACTCAGTGGGACAGAGAGAATTATATGCTTGGTCGTAAGGGCGACTACCTTGCAGTCAGAAAAGACGATTTACATGATGTTTATATAATAGATGGAAAGATTTTCGATGATATTTACTCTGAAGTATAGTCAGAATATATAATGCAGAAGGAGTATACTTATGGAATTTTCGGCAATACAGCATTATGCAGATAAAAGATATTGCTTTGCACTTAACGAAAAAAGATTTTTAATCAGAATTAAAACTAAAAAGGGTGACATAAGCAAAGTAGTACTTCATTACCGGGATAAATATCTGCCTGTGCGTTTTGTGGATACAAGACAGCAGATTGAAATGAAGCGGGTTGTATCGGACAGATATAATGATTATTTTGAAGCTGAAATATCATTTGATGTTATCTGTTTAAGGTATTTTTTTGAACTGATGGATATAAATGGTAATCGTAAGTATTATGGCAATCATGAATTCCATGATGAAATTATTGATAATAATGACAGAATGTTTGATTGTCCGCAGAATTTGAGAGAGGAAGAGCAGTTCCATATACCGGAGTGGGCACAGAATAAAGTTGTGTATCAGATTTTTCCGTCAAGATTCGCTACTACACATAACATACCTAAGGAAGAATGGTACAAGACACCTATAGGTATGTTTGATGACCTGAAAGGCAATTTGCGTGGAATAATTGAACATCTGGAGCATATTAAGAAGCTTGGAATTGAGGTTATATATATGACACCGATTTTCCGCTCAAATTCAACTCATAAATATGATACGATTAATTATTATGAAATTGACCCGTCATTTGGAACGAAGGAGGATTTAAAGCTACTTGTGGAAAAAGCCCATTCTATGGGAATAAAAGTAATTCTTGATGGTGTGTTCAATCATTCCTCAACACAGTTTTTTGCATTTGCTGATATAATTGAGAAAGAGGAAAAGTCACAATATCTTGACTGGTATTATATAGATGGTTTTCCACTTAAAATGGAATATAGGGAGAAGCCTAATTATCTCTGTTTCGGATATTTTTTCAAAATGCCTAAACTAAATCTTAAGAATCCGGAAGTGGAAGACTATTTTATTAAAGTTGGTCTCCATTGGATTAGGGAAGTTGGAATTGACGGTTGGAGGCTGGATGTTGGGGATGAAGTGTCACACGGATTTTGGAAAAAATTTCGTGAGGCAATCAAAAGAGAAAAAAGTGATGCTCTGATTATTGGGGAAATATGGCATTATGCGGGAGATTTTCTGGAAGGCGATGAGTGGGACAGTGTTATGAATTATCCTTTTTACCTTTCTGTTATAGATTTTGTTGCAGATGGAAGAATTAAGCCATCGGAATTTCTTGGGAATGCAGGTTTCCTGAGAGGAAATCTGCATCCTGATTGTTATAATAGTCTGCTTAATCTTATTGACAGCCATGACACACCGAGATTTATGCATCTGTGTCATAACAGCAGAAAGAAGCATAGGCTTGCGGCGGCGTTGCAGTTACTTAGTCCGGGAATGCCAATGATATATTATGGTGATGAATTTGGAATGAAAGGAGCACATGACCCTGATTGCAGACGAGGTATGCTGTGGGATGAGGAGTATCAGGACAAAAAGACCTTTGCCTGGTATTGTATACTTATCAGAGTTCGTAAAGAGAACCCATGTATTACCTTGGGTGAGATTGTGTATGACGGAACGGATGATGATAAAGGCTTAATTGTTCAGACCAGAAGATACGATGATAAAGAGCTTACTCTTGTATTTCATAATCAGAATAAAATGGTTGAACTTCCTGAATTTAAGGGGCATCTTAATCTTCTTACAGGTAAGAAATTTACCGGTATTGTGAAGCCATATGAGACATTAGTACTTCAATAAATAACATGTAAATATTAAAACAGCAGATAGCCAAATCTTACATTAAGATAAGGTATCTGCTGTTATTGATTGATTAATTAATCATCATCTTTTTTGGTAGAAGTTTCTTTTTCAGAAGTCTCCTTCTCGGAATCTTTACCGCTATTGGATTTAGTGTGTTTCTCACATGTATCTTCAAGGAATTCATCAGTAACGGCATATTCTCTGTCAGTAACCTCATATTCATCTGTATCGTACTTAGGTAAATCCTTATATATGCGGATAACTGTTTTTTTATCACTTTCAGGACAATCCTCACCGGCAATCTGCTCAGAATCTGTACAAATTGTTACCTTCATATGAACATTACATGCACTGGTAGGTTCTTTACCCTTAATAAAATAATCAGTGGTAACACGACTGCCTCTAGGGTCACAGTCGCATAAGCCTTCTACGGCAAGTAGTCCTGAATCCTTACAAATCTTAACTGAGGTGACATTATCAGGTATCGTAGGGAAAGGTGATTCCAAGCCTTCATTAATTTCCTTAAGTATATCAGTCCATATATATAAATATGCCAATGATCTGTTTGTATCATATGCTCTGTTATCGTCAAATCCACTCCAGACACCAACAGTATAATTGGAAGAAAAACCAATTATCCATTTATCAGTGTCATTCTGGCTGGTACCTGACTTGGCAGCATAAAATTTGTTATCAAGCGGAACGCCCTTTACTGTACCATCAGTTATTACGGAACGCATCATGCTGGAAACCATAAAAGCAGTCGATTCTTTAATGACCTGAGTCGAGTTAATATCAGTATTATCAAGAATTATATTTCCGTTGTGATCAAGAACCTTGGTATACAGTTTAGGTTCAATATACTGCCCTTTGTTGGCAAAAGTGGTATATGCGGCAGTCATTTCAAAATTAGTTACACTACAGGTTCCAAGAGCAACAGGGAGATAGTAATCATTTGCTGTAAGTGTTGAAATTCCAAATTTCTCAGCATAAGCAAGTCCGGTTGAAACTCCTACATTTGATAAAAGCTTGATTGCAGGAATGTTTCTTGATTCAGCAAGAGCCTGTCTTAAAGTTACATATCCCTTATATATATCATCATTATTTCTGACAAGCTGGCCTGATTCATAATAGTATGGCTCATCATCAATTACCATTCCCGGTGTTGCACCTGTTGTATCAATTGCCGGCGCATATACCGCAAGAGGTTTAAATGTGGAGCCTGCCTGACGCTTGGTTCCTGTAGAACGGTTAAGCACAAGACTCTGGGTCTTCTCGCCTCTGCCGCCAAGAATTGCCCTTACACAGCCGGTTTCGTTCTCAATTACAGTTATGGAAATCTGCGGCTCAAGCGTATAAATTATTGATTCACTGCCTTCAATAAAGCTTCCCTCGTTGTTAGATAGAATATACGCTTTATATTCATCAATATATGCCTGAGCCTGCTCTTTGCTGTCGAATGAATTAATGAAATTACTGTCATACTTCTGCTGAAGATACTTAACTAAAGAAGAATCAGTAAAAGTAATAACACTGCTGTCGGCAGGCTTGAACTGTATGCGGTAGGAGATTGTGTAATATACATAATCATTCCAGTAGGAAGGATCATTAGCAGTTTCCTCTACAATTTTCTGAATATTGGAATCTTCACATGAGTAAATTGACAAACCGCCTCTGTAGACAACGTTGTATGCCTGTGTATAGGTGTAGCCCTTTTGTGTCATTAAATCTTCCATTATCTGTTGCACAAGAGCGTCATTATAATATGAATATGCGGATGAACCTGATGAACTTGTGTTGTTCATTATACGGTCATATACACTATCAGCAAGAGCCTCATTATATTCCTCTGTTGTAATCATATCCTGTTCAAGCATATTGTTAAGAACAATCTTACGTCTCTCGGCATTGTTCTCGGGATGGCGAATTGGATCATATCTATATGGATTACTGGTGGTCGCAGCAATAACCGCACACTCTGAAAGAGTAAGTTCAGAAACATCTTTATTAAAGTAATTAATAGAAGCCGACTGTACACCCAGATTGTTATTACTGAGGTTAATCGTATTTAAATAATTTTCCAGAATAATATCCTTATTGTTAACATCCTCTTCAAGCTTAAGGGCAAGGTACTGCTCCTGTATTTTACGCTTGAGGCGGTCACTTAAACTGTCTTCATTCTCGACAGAAAAAACCGTATTTTTAATTAACTGCTGAGTAATTGTGCTGGCACCCTGAGTAAATCTAAAATTATTGGTGACGCCAATATATGCAGCTCTTATGATACCTTTTGCGTCAATACCATTATGTTCATAAAAACGGGAATCCTCAATTGCAATAAAAGCGTTTTTAAGATTCTGGGGAATTTCATCAAAGGTAACATAAATTCTGTTGGCACCTGAGGCAACAAGTGTCTCTACTTCTATTCCGTTACAGTCATAAACGGTAGTTTTGTACTGTGAAGGCGTTACATCATTAAGTGTAATTTCCGGGGCAGTTTCAATAATTCCTTTAATTGCACCCGCAGCCATACAGATAACACTTATCATTCCAAAAACACAAATAATTATGAAAAAACGGAACATATATACCAAAGCCTTGGTTCCCATTCGCTTTTTGTGTGACGCAAGGGCTTTTTGCCTGGATTTAATGCTGTTACTGCTATAATTCATACTTATACCTCTTATATACAAAATAAAACCTGCTATTTACCAAAGAACAGTATAACAAAAAAACTCTGATAAATAAAGAAAATCAATGAAAAATAAGAAATCTGTAACAAAGTATTAACAAATATTATGTAATTAATGCTATAATCAGATAAGAATTTTACTTTTGGAGGGTTTTATGCCGGGAACAATTGTTGTTAAAAAAGGTGGAGAGGGATTATATGAGGAGAAAAAGTCCCGTTTTATTGCACAGGTCTATGCTGTGAACAGTGAAGAAGAAGCGGGTGCTTATATTGAGGCAGCAAGAAAGAAATACTGGGATGCAAGGCATAACTGTTATGCATTTGTTATCGGCAAAAACGGAGAGATATCCAGATGCAGCGATGACGGAGAACCATCAGGAACAGCCGGAAAGCCTATTTTGGAGCTTATAACGGGAAGGGGAGCCTATAATTGTCTTGTTATTGTAACAAGATATTTTGGCGGAACTCTGCTCGGAACAGGCGGTCTTGTCCGTGCATATACGAAGTCAGCCAGGGATGCACTTGAAAACAGCATCATGGCACGTATTATTGACGGTGAACAGTATAGTGTAGTCACTGATTATTCTTTTGTATCCAAAATCCAGAAAATAGCAGAAGATATTAATGGATTTATTACAAATACGGAGTATGCTGAGAAAGTCCGGTTTACAATACAGATAGAGAAAAATAATGATTTAGGGAGATGTATTACTGAAGGTACCAATGGAAAAGCCACAGTCAGCAAAGACTGTGACCTTCCAATTGAACTTCCTATTTGAAAAACTTCTTTATAATTATTGGGAAAATACCTACAATCCATAAAACAGCAATAACATAGCGTAAAACATTTACGATGATAAGGTCTTCTCCGAAAATCCATTTAGGAGCTGATTTCAGCAATAATGCAATTCCGATACCTATTGCCATCTTAAGAATCTGTTTCCATACGGATTTGGTGGCTTTAGGGTCAAAATTGACAAAGGTTACTTCGATGAACCAGCCGATTCCAAAGCCGATTCCGGCACCAGCTGCTTTAAAGCAGTCCATTGCAAGTTCAGCAGTACTTTTTCCGCTTGCAACAACATAATATGAATAACCGATTAACGCAAGGGAAATAATCTCAATTGCTATAAAAACGATAACATTGGTAGTTTTGGTTGCTTTAAAATGTTCAAAAGCATAATTAACTGCAAAGGAAACTATGACCGTGATTCCAAATGCGACAAGAACATCCATAGGAGTATGACATCCAAGATACATTCTTGTAAACATGACAAGGGCAATTAATGCAAAACCCACAATATACAGCCATGTCTTTTTGAAATGAAAAGCAAGTGATGAGAATAATCCGGTTGAACTCTGGGTATGTCCGCTTGGAAATGAATATCCGCTGGCTCCTTCTCTGGCTGATTCAACAGGATAAAGTCTTGAGTCCTTAATCCAGGGACGATCAATCCTGCATGCAATTTTTAAACCCTGAACAGCAAGCCCTGATATAAAATATGTAAAGCACAGCTTGTAGGCTGTCTTCTTATCAAGGCACCAGAAAAACAGGCAAAGAACACCTATTACAACCACTTCGCTTCCTATATTTGTCAGAAGACTGATAATAGTGTCAAGAACAGGGTTCCTTAATTCCTGAAGAAAATATAAAAAATCCATAAAAATCCTCTTTCCTAGTAATTATTTTTTTTCATTCGTTTATTATATACTAAATATTATTTTACGTCTATCGGATTTTGAAGTATAATTATATTAACGAAAAAAGTAAATGATTTTTAAAATTAATTACATAGGCGTTTGCGAAACTCACTCTATGAGTTAGCAATCTTAAGGCAAAAAATAAGTAGAAATTGTACTAAAAACAGATTTCAAGAAAAAAATAAGTATAGTCAGATTTTAGGCGCACTTTAATAAGCCATAGTCTTTATGG